>NZ_JAVHWK010000124.1:0-15479 GCF_032159775.1 Mycobacterium sp. | reverse complement strand
GCCATGGCCTATGACTCCGCTCCGGCAGCTCGACGCTGCGCCTTGCCGAGCACGCTCACCAGGTAGCGCGCGGTGATGAACACGATGATCCAGAGCAGCAACATGTATGTACTGCCACGGGAGTAGTTCAGGTTGATGATCGAGTCCTCGAACGCGCCGATCTGCAGTGTCCGGGTGGCCACCCCTGGGCCGCCTGCGGTCAGCACGTAGATGTGGTCGAACACCTTGAGGTTGTCCATGAACCGGAAGATCAGCGCGACCAGGATGTAAGGCCACAGCATGGGGAGCATCAACTTGCGGAACATGTAGAACCAGCTCGCGCCGTCGACCTCGGACGCCTCGAAGGGCTCCTTGGGCAGCGACCGCATACCGGCGAGGACGAGGATCGCGACGAACGGGGTGAAGATCCAGAGATCGACAAGAATCACCGACCACAACGCGTTGGTGCCCGACAGCCAGTCAAAGGTGTTGCCGAGTCCCAGAACGTGGTTGAGGATGCCGAACTGCGGATTGAACATCAGCTTCCAGATCACGCCCGCGATTACGGGAGCGATCATGAGCGGCAGTATCAGCACCTTCTCGAAGACCTTGCCGATGATCGACGACCTGTTCAGCAGCAACGCCAGACCGACGCCGAGCACCGTCTCCACGGTTGTTGCCACCACCGCGAAGATCGCGGTGACCTTAACGCTCTGCCAGAACACCTGGTCGCCGAGAACCGATTTGAAGTTCTCGAACCAGATGAAATGCGGATCCGGGTTCACTGCTGCGTAGTTCAGGAACGCGTAGTAGGCGCCGACCACGAAGGGATAGAGAATCCCGACCACGATCACCAATGCTGGGATGGACAGTAGGTAAGGCCGTAGCCTGCGTCGCCAGCTCGGCACCTCGGGCAACGCACGACGCGGCGCCCTGGGCTGCTGATCCGGCGACGTGGCCGTCGCCTTGTCGGTTTGAGTCGTCATGTGTGCCAGAGCTCCTAGAGGTTGACCTTGGAGGTGTTGGTCTTCGCGAGGCTGCGCAGACGCGAGGCGGCATCATCTCCGCCGTAGATGTCCTGCAGCGCGACGGCCCAGTTCTGGGTGGTGTCGAAGAACTTCTTCTGCGGCGTGAACTGGATCCTCGACTGGCCGATGATGGTCTCGAAAGTCTCGAGGTAGCCGACCTGGTCGGCCGCGACCTTCTTGAAGGTGTTGTCGAACACCGACTTTCGCACCGGATCGGCATACTTACCGCCCTGTACGGCCTTGTTCATCGATTCCTTGCCGGTGGCCCACTGAATGAACAGCCAGGCAGCTAGCTTGTTGCGCGAGTTCGCGCTCATCGCCCAGCTCCACGTCCACAAGTTGGTCTTGTAGTTGCCGTCGGGTCCGGCGGGTCCGGGGTACCACGCGAGATTGCCTGCCTCCTTACTCGCACCCGGTTTGTTCTTCGGGTATGTCGCGCTGTCGGCATCGAAGACCATCATCGCCTTGCCGTCACCGAGATCGCCCGTGGCATTGGGATAGTCGTAGGTCGTCCACGACGTCGGCCCGGCCTTGTGCTGCATCTCGATCCACTTCTCGGTGAACGCGATCGCTTTGTCGCTGTCCATCTCAGCGATCAGATCCGACCCGTTGAACGTGTAGTCCACAGCGCCCTCGCGGGTGTACTGCGTCATGAAGCCGGGGTGGATTGTCGCCCACGACTTCGACCCGCGGGTCGAGATGCCGTAGCGATTTTCCGACCGGTCGGTCAGGTCGACCGCCAGCTGGATGAAGTCGTCGAGCCTGTCGGGCAACTTCTTGATGCCACGTTGGTCGAAGTAGGCCTTGTTGTAGGCGACCACGTTGTTCTCGAAACCCCATGGGATCGCCCACTGCCCACCGGTGCCGAGCGGATTGCCCAGGGTGAAGTCCCATCGGGTTGAGGTGCGCAGACCGTCGAAGATGTCGTCGAAGTCGTAGTCCGCGTTGGTGGCCGACGAGTTCTTCAGCCACGGGTCGAGGTTCTCGATCCAGCCCGGTGGCCCGAACTGCCAGATGAAGTAGGCGCCGAGCATGAACGCGTCGTGCTTGCCCGAACCTCCTGCGAGTTCGGTGTTGAGTTTGGTGAAGTAGTCCGCCTCCGGAACAAGGTCGACGTTGACCGTGATGCCGGTGAGTTCGGTGAACTCTTTGAGCAGCGGCTGATACGACAGCTGGTAGGGGTGTGGGGTCTGCAGAATGTTGATCGTCGAGCCCGAGGCCTTCTTCCAGTCGAATCCGCCTGTCACTGAATCCGAACCGTTCGGCAGACTGGCTTTGCCGCCGACCCCGCAGGAACTGAGGATCGGGACGCTTGCCGCAGCGGCACCGGCGAGTCCCAACGCCGCGAGCATGTTTCGCCGCGACATCTGCGGCCCGGTGTTTCGGTTCATGTGTCGGTGCCCTTCGCGTCAGGCGGGGATCAGGGAGACTTTGACGGATTCCGCGCCGCTGGCGACGAGGTCCAGACCCTTCTGGAATTCGGACAGCGGCAGTTGGTGCGTGCAGATCTTGTCCATCGGCAACACGCCCGACTCGATCATCCTGATCGCCGCGGGCCAGCAATAGGGCCCGAGATGAGCTCCGAGCACGTCGAGTTCCTTGTCGTCGCTGATGATGCTCCAGTCGACGGACACGTCGCTGCCGAAGACGCCGTATTCGACGTACCGGCCGAGCTTGCGTAATGCGTTGAGGCCCTGTGGAACCGCGGAGGGATGGCCGGTCCCCTCCAGATACACGTCCGCCCCGTAGCCGTCCGTCAGATCCTTGATGATCGCGACAGCGTCCTGTTCGGCGATGTTGATGGTGATGTCGGCGCCACACCCCTTGGCCAGCTCGAGCTTCTCCGGTGCCATATCGAGGGCGACCACCCGCATCGGACTCTTCGCCCGCGCGCCGGCGATCATCCCAAGGCCGATCGGCCCGCAACCGGCGACCACCACCGTGTCCTCGAACGTGATGCCCGCGCGCTCCACGGCATGCAACGAGCACGACAGCGGTTCGGTGAAAGCGGCGTGATGAGCAGGAATATCACCGGATACCTTGTGTACCAGTGATTCCGCCGGATAGGTCATGTAGCTGGCCATCGCGCCGGGAGTACGCCGCTTGAATCCGTAGAGATCGTGCGGCTGGCACATGTGGTACTGACCGCGCTTGCAGTAGCGGCATTCCCAGCACGGCACGATTTGCTCCGACACCACCCGGTCGCCCACCGCGATCCCCCACCGGGATGCAGCGGCGTCATCGAGTTCGACCACGCGCCCAGCGAACTCGTGCCCGGGAATCACCATGGTCTCGGCCCAAGCCGGCCGGTTCTCGTCGCCCCAGAACTTCGCGGCCCCGTGGTAACACTTCAGATCGCTGGCGCAGATGCCGACGGCTTCGACTCTGATCAGCGCCTCACCCGGCTTGCGGACGGGGACCGCGACCTCTTCGAGTCGGTAGTCCTTCGGCCCGTGACAGACCACGGCCTGCATCTTCTCGGGGATCTGATCGGTCATCAGCAGCTCCTTTGACTGTGGTTGGAGTCACACTATCGAAGATTTTGCACATTTGTCCAGAACGAATGTTCAGTAAAATTCTTTCCAGAACGGATGTTCAGTGCCATACTCGTGCCCATGCCCCGATCGGCAGCGTCGGCAGCGAGCGAGCAGCCGCCCGACACCGGTTCGTCCGAACCAGAAGGCAGCCACTTTCCGGCCACGCTGCTTTACACCGCTGCGCGGCTCTATTACGAGGAAGACGCCACTCAAGCCGAGGTCGCCGCCCAGCTGGGCACCAGCCGAGCAACCGTCAGCCGGCTGCTGTCGGAAGCCAAACGGCAGGGCATCGTGCGCATCGAAGTGGTGCCGCCTGCGGAGGCGCGCCCAGGCGATCTCGCCGACCAGCTGGCGAGGGCACTCAACCTGGCGAACGTCTATCTCGCAACTCCGTTGCCGACGCCCGGCGCCGGGCGGACCATCGTCGACGTCATGGGCCGGCCCCTGGCATCGGCTGTCGGCCGTGCGCTCAGCGAAGCAGGTTTGCTTCCCGGAGACGTCCTCCTGGTGTCGTCGGGCCGCACGGTTTATGAGGTCGCCCAACACGACCTGACGCCGCTGCCCGGTGTCATCGTGGCCCCCACGGTCGGCGGCAACGATCAGCCCGAGGAGTGGTATCAGACCAACGAGATCACCCGCTTGGTGGCGAACCGGGTGGGCGGGCGCGCGAACTACCTTTTCGCACCGGCACTGCCGGGCCCCGAGCTGTACCGTTCCCTGCTCAACGACCCCAGTATCCAACGGGTACTTGACCTGTGGCCGCATGCGCGCTGTGCCTTGATGGGCGTCGGCGCTCCGCCGTTGATCCGGTCGGACATTCCTCAGTTCGTCCCGACCGGGTCGACGTCACTGCGGTCCGCCGTCGGCGATGTGTGCTCGCGGTTCTTCGACCGAGACGGTGAGCCGGTCGGCTTCGAGGGAAGCGACCGGCTGATCGCCCTGGAACTCGAGGCCCTTCGCCACATTCCGGTGACCGTGGGAGTCGCGGTCGGCAAGGACAAGGTGGAATCCATCATCGCGGCCGCGCGCGGCGGCTACTTCAACCACCTCGTCACCGACCCCGCGACAGCGATGGACATCCTCTCCAGTCCGACCATCGCAGAAAGGGCCTCCTGAGATGACCGGCATCCGTCTGGACGGAAAGAGGGCGCTGATCACCGGCGCCACAAAGGGAATCGGCGCCGACATCGCCAAGACGTTCGCCGCCGCAGGCGCCGCGCTGGTGCTCAGCGGTCGCGACAAATCTGAACTGTCCGCGGCGCGCAACGCGCTCACCGATGAGTTCGGTGTCGACATCAAAACGGCGGCAGTTGATCTCGCACAGCCAGACGGGCCGGCGCACCTGGCGGATCTTGCTGTCGGCGCGTTCGGCGGCTTGGACATCCTGGTCAACAACGCCGGGATCTCGCATCCGCAACCGGCCATCGACACCGATCCGGCGCTGTTCGACGCCACCATGGTGGTCAACCTGCGCGCCCCGGCGCTGCTGGCCTCGGCGGTCGGCAAGGCCATGGTCGAGCAGGGCTCAGGGGGCTCGATCATCACCGTTGCCTCGGCCGCGGCCCTTGCGCCGCTGTCCGACCACTACGCGTACTGCGCATCCAAAGCCGGCCTCGTGATGGCCACCAAGGTGCTGGCGCGGGAGCTCGGCAGCCACGGCATCAGGGCCAACTCGGTGTGCCCCACGGTGGTACTCACCGAAATGGGCCAGCGGGTGTGGGGTGATGAGGCGAAAGCTGCCCCGATGATTGCTCGAATTGCTCTGGGCCGCTTCGCTGTTCCGCGCGAGGTGTCCGACACCGTGCTATGGCTGGCCTCCGACGCCGCGAGCATGATCTCGGGCGTGGACGTCCCCGTCGACGGCGGCTACACGATGGGCTGATCGGCCAACCGGTGCACGACCTCACGGGTGCTGGGATACAGCTGCAGCCACGTCCCGTACAGGTCGTCGTACAGGTCGCGCACGCGTGGATCCGGGCTGACCTCCCGGGCGATCTTGGCCCAGTCGGTATCGGCGGGCACCAGCCCGGCCCCTATCGCGGCCAGCAGCGCATCGCCGTAGCTGGCGCCGATCGCCTGCTCGGGAACCATCTGCGTGCGTCCGGTGACGTCGCTGACGGCCTGCGCCCAGACCGGGCTGCGTAGTCCACCGCCCACTGCCACCGTGCGCCGCCCGGCGTGGGCGTCGTCGAAGCGCTCCAGAATCTGGCGGATGCCGAACGCGATCCCCTCGTAGGCGGCGCGGAACAAATGACCGCGGCCGTGGCGCAACGTCAAGCCTGCGAACACTCCGCGGGCCTGTGGGTCGAACACCGGCGTGCGCTCTCCAGCCAGGTATGGCAGCGCCAACAAACCTTCGCTGCCGGGTGGGACAGCCTGTGCCTCTGCCATCAGCGTGTCGAAATCCGCACCGCCGGTGACGGACTGGAGCCATCCGATGAGACTGCCCGCCGTCGACGTGCCCGCCGCCAGCGCGAGTGACTCACGCTCGACGCCTGCCGTCGTCCACAGCACAGGGTCGCTGTAATAGCTGTCGATGATCTGCACCAGAAACATCGTCGATCCGTACATCAGCATCTGATCGCCGGGGTGACGAACGCCGACCGAGAACGCCTCGGCGTACGCGTCGACCGTACCCGCCGCGATCGGGGTGCCGACCGGTATCCCGGTGGCTTTGGCCGCCTCTGTGTGCACGGTCCCGATCACCTCAGCGGGCCAGACCAACCGGGGCAGCGGTAGATGACCGCAAATGCGTTGCGCCCAGCGGTCGTTCCACTCGAAGGCACGCGTGGTGTAGAGCGGATCGCACTGGCTGGCGGTGTGATGATCCATCACGTATTCGCCGGTCAACTTGGCCGCGATATACGAGTTGGACCCGTACCACCCCGCAGCCTTTTCGAACACCTCCGGTTCATGCCTGCGCACCCACTCCAGCTTCGGGCCCACCGCTTGGCTGGACAATGCGGTGCCCGCCTGATCCAGAATCGCGTCCGCCCCGAATTCCGCGGTCAGCGAATCGATTTCAGCTGTTGACCTGGTGTCGATGCCGTACAAAATGGCCGGGCGTAGCGGCCGCAGAGCTTCGTCGCACAACACCAGGCAGGGTCCGACACCGCTGACGCATGCAGCAGCAAGTCGTGCTCCCGCAGGGGTTTGTGCGGTGAGCCGGCCCGCGACCGCGCAGACCTCTGCCCACCACGTCGCTTCGGCGTCCATCTCGGCCCAGCCGGGCCGTGGGAGGTCCATCGAATGCGCGATCGTCTCAGAGGCAAGAACATTGCCGGAGATGTCCACCAACACGCCCTTGGTGCTCCCCGTGCCGATATCGATGCCGAGCAGCAGGTCCACGTCGTCACCCTACGTCGGCGGCCCAACGAGTAAGACCCCGGTGCGAAATGCACACCGGGGTCTCACGTCACGGCTGTCGAACAGCTGGGCCGACTAGCCCTTGCGGGCCTTCACCGCATCGGCCAGTTGCGGGGCGACCTTGAACAGGTCGCCGACGATGCCGAGGTCGGCGATTTCGAAGATCGGCGCCTCCTCGTCCTTGTTGACCGCGATGATCGTCTTGGACGTCTGCATGCCCGCGCGGTGCTGGATCGCACCGGAGATACCCAGTGCGATATACAGCTGCGGCGACACGGTCTTGCCGGTCTGGCCGACTTGGAACTGGCCCGGGTAGTAGCCGGAGTCGACCGCGGCACGCGACGCGCCGACGGCCGCACCCAGCGAGTCCGCCAAATTCTCGACGACGCTGAAGTTCTCGGCGCTTCCGACGCCGCGGCCACCGGAGACCACGACCGTGGCCTCGGTGAGCTCCGGGCGATCGCCTGCCACGGCGGGCTCGCGTTTGATGATCTTGGTGGCGTTCTCGGCCTGTGCGGGCACCTCGACGGTGACGACCTCACCGGCGCCGTCGGCGGCCTCGGCCTCGATAGCACCTGGGCGGACGGTGATCACCGGGATCTCCCCGGTGGACTGCGCGTCCACGGTGTAGGCGCCGCCGAAGATGGAGTGCACGGCCGTGCCCCCTTCTTTGACCTCGACGACATCGGTGAGCACACCGGAGCCGATGCGCGCGGCCAGCCGGCCGCCGATCTCCTTGCCGTCCGCCGATGCGGCGAGCACCACGCCGGCGGGCGAGGCGGACTCCACCAGCGATGCCAGCACGTCCACGAACGGGGTGATCAGGTAGTTGTCCGCGTCGTCGGATTCGGCGACGTAGATCTTGGCCGCACCGGCGGCCTTCAGGCTGTCGACGAGCCCGTCGGACAAGCCCGGCTTGCCGACGACGACGGCCGACGGCTCGCCCAAAGCACGGGCGGCGGTGATGAGTTCAGCGGTGACCTTCTTCGGGGCACCGTCAGCGTGCTCGACGAGCACAAGTACTTCAGCCATGAGTTCTGCCTCTGGGTCTTTCGTGAGTTTCGGGTGTGTGAGGTCTAGCTAGATGATTTTCTGGGCCACCAGGTACTCGGCGACCTTCGTGCCGCCTTCGCCTTCGTCGGTGACCTTCTCGCCTGCCGTCTTGGGCGGCTTCGGGGTGGACGAGATGACCTTCGTGCCCGCGTTGGCGACACCGACCTCGTCACCCTCGACGCCGATCTCGGCCAGCGTCAGGGTGGTCACTTCCTTCTTCTTGGCGGCCATGATGCCCTTGAAGGACGGGAAGCGCGGCTCGTTGATCTTCTCGGTGACGCTCACCACCGCGGGCAACGGAGCCTCGACGGTGAACACGCCGTCGTCGGTCTCGCGCTCACCGGTCACCTTGCCGCCCTCGACGGTCACCTTGCGCAGGTGCGTGAGCTGGGGCAGGCCCAGGTACTCGGCGATGATGGCAGGAACCGCACCGCCGACGCCGTCGGTGGCCTCATTGCCTGCGATGACCAACTCGGTACCTTCGACTGTGCCGAGCGCGCGGGCCAGCGTCCAACCGGTCTGCACCATGTCGGACCCGTGCAGACCGTCGTCGAGCACGTGTACGGCCTTGTCGGCGCCCATCGACAGCGCCTTGCGGATCGCCTCGGTGGCGCGTTGGGGTCCGGCGGTCAGCACGGTCACCGTCGAATCGCCGCCTTCTCTCTCCTTGATCAGCAGCGCCTCTTCGACGGCGCGCTCGTTGATCTCGTCGAGCACGGCGTCGGCGGCCTCGCGGTCAAGGGTGAAGTCGCCGTCGGACAACTTTCGTTCCGACCACGTGTCAGGGACCTGCTTGATCAGGACCACGATGTTCGTCATGAGTCTGGTTCGTCCTCCTCATAGGGGACCGGCGGTCGGCCCCCACTACCGCGTATGAAGCATTCACCACCATGTTACCCGTCGGTAACTTAAGGTAGTTCCACGATCACCATAGCTGGTCGGAGCTTGTGCTCTGACGTCCCCTTACCCGCCTCTAATCGGCCCAACCGTTCGCGAACCGGCCGCCGACCGTTCTCCTGGGTTAGCCTGCCTTTGCAATGAGCTCATTCGTTACCGACGGTCCGGCCGGGCCGGAGGGTGCGCTGCCTCTGACCGGGGAGCGCACGATTCCCGGCTTGGCCGAGGAGAATTACTGGTTCCGCCGACACGAGGTGGTCTACCAGCGGTTACGCGACCGGTGCGCAGGTCTCGACGTTCTCGAGGCCGGATGCGGCGAGGGGTACGGCGCCGACTTGATCGCCGACGTCGCGCGCCGGGTGGTCGCGCTGGATTACGACGCGGCGACCGTGACCCATGTGCGCGCCCGCTATCCGCGGGTGGACGTGCGGCATGGCAACCTCGCACAGCTGCCGCTGCCTGACGGGTCGGTTGACGTCGTGGTGAACTTCCAGGTCATCGAACACCTGTGGGATCAGCCACAGTTCGTCGCCGAATGCCTGCGGGTGCTGCGGCCGTCGGGGTTGCTGCTCATGTCGACGCCCAACCGGGTCACCTTCACCCCCGGCAGCGATACACCGATCAACCCGTTTCACACCCGTGAGCTCAATGCCCGCGAGCTCACCGAGCTGTTGGAGTCGGCCGGCTTCGCGCTCGAGGGCATGGCGGGTGTGTTCCACGGTCCTACGCTGGCCGAGTTGGACCGCAAGCACGGCGGTTCGATCATCGACGCCCAGATCGTCCGTGCCCTCGCTAACGCGCCGTGGCCAGACGACCTGTTGACCGACGTCGCGTCGGTGGGCACCGACGACTTCGACCTGACCGACGCGGGCGACCGCGATATCGATGACAGTCTCGACCTGGTCGCGATCGCGGTGCGGCCGTGAGTGACCCGGTCCCCGGACTCTTCACCCTGGTCCTGCACACCCACCTGCCGTGGCTGGCCCATCACGGTCGCTGGCCGGTCGGCGAGGAATGGCTCTACCAGTCGTGGTCGGCGGCCTACCTGCCGCTGATGCGGGTGCTGCGGACACTTGCCGCCGAAGACCGTCATCATCTGGTGACACTCGGCATGACGCCGGTGGTCACCGCGCAACTGGACGACCCCTACAGCCTGACGGGAATGCACCACTGGCTGGCCAACTGGCGGCTACGCGCACACGAGGCGACCACACTTCAAGAACCCTTGCGGCAGTTCGGCGTTCGTGAGGTAGCCGAGGCCGACCGGGAGCTCGACGAGTTCACCGCCCTGTGGCGGCACGGCGGCAGTCCACTGCTTCGCGAGCTCATCGACGCGGACACCATCGAGTTGCTCGGCGGACCGCTGTCACATCCGTTCCAGCCGTTGATGAATCCGCGACTGCGCGAGTTCGCGCTGCGCGAGGGCCTGGCCGACGCCCACCAGCGCCTCGCGCACACGCCGTCAGGCATCTGGGCGCCGGAATGCGCCTACGCCCCCGGCATGGAATTCGATTACGCCGCAGCCGGTGTGGGGCATTTCATGGTGGACGGGCCTTCGCTGCACGGAGACACGGCGCTCGGCCGTCCGGTCGGCGGTTCCGATGTCATCGCCTTCGGCCGTGATCTGCAGGTCAGCTACCGGGTGTGGTCGCCGAAGTCCGGCTATCCCGGTCATGCCGCCTACCGTGACTTCCACACCTACGACCACGTGACAGGCCTCAAACCCGCCCGCGTCACCGGCCGCAATGTGCCCTCGGATGCCAAGGCGCCCTACGATCCGGTGCGGGCCGAGCACGCGGTCGACGGCCATGTCGCCGATTTCGTCGATGTGGTCCACCGCCGCCTCGTCGCGGAGAGCGGCCGGATCGGCAGGCCGGCACATGTGATCGCCGCATTCGACACCGAACTGTTCGGCCACTGGTGGTACGAGGGGCCGGTGTGGCTGGAGAAGGTGCTGCGCGCACTGCCCGCCGCAGGCATCCGGGTGGGCACGCTGTCCGATGCCGTCGCCGATGGCTTCACCGGTATGCCGGTCGAATTACCGCCCAGCTCTTGGGGTTCCGGCAAGGACTGGTCGGTGTGGGCGGGCGGGAAGGTCGCCGATCTGGTGCAGCTGAACACCGAGGTCGTCGATACCGCGCTGAGCACAGTGGACAAAGCGTTCGAGCAGAAGTCGTCGGTGGGCGAACCGGTCGCCCGCGACATCGTCGCCGACCAGATCCTGAGGGAGACACTTCTCACGGTGTCGAGCGACTGGCCGTTCATGGTCAGCAAGGACTCGGCGGCCGACTACGCCCGGTACCGGGCGCATCTGCACGCACACGCCACTCGCGAGATCGCGGGCGCGCTCGCGACGGGCCGACGCGAGCAGGCCGAGCGGTTGGCAGCAGGCTGGAACCGGGCCGACGGCCTGTTCGGCGCACTCGACGCACGACGGCTCCCCCGCGCATGAAAGTCCTGATGGTGTCGTGGGAGTACCCACCGGTGGTGATCGGAGGGCTGGGCCGGCACGTCTACCAGTTGGCGACGGCACTCGCGGCCGACGGGCACGAGGTCGTCGTGCTCAGCCGCCGCCCGTCGAACACCGATGCCAGCACACATCCGTCGACCGACGAGGTGAGCGAGGGTGTTCGGGTCGTCGCGGCCGCCCACGATCCGCACGAATTCGATTTCGGCTCGGACATGATGGCGTGGGCGCTGGCCATGGGTCACTCGATGACGCGTGCCGGGCTGGCTATCAAGACCTCGGGCCGACGGACCAAGCCCTGGCGCCCCGACGTCGTGCACGCACACGACTGGCTGGTCGGCCACCCGGCCATCGCGTTGGCCGAATATTACGACGTGCCATTGGTTTCCACGATCCACGCCACCGAGGCGGGCAGGCACTCGGGCTGGGTGTCGGGCCCGATCAGCAGACAGGTACACGCCGTGGAGTCGTGGCTGGTGCGTGAGTCCGATTCACTCATCACGTGTTCGAGATCGATGAGCGACGAGATCACCGAACTCTTCGGTCCCGGCCTCGCCGAGATCACGGTGATTCGCAACGGAATCGACGCGGGCCTGTGGCCGTTCGCGCGGCGGCGGTCGCGCAAGGGGCCCGCGCATCTGCTCTATCTCGGCAGGCTGGAGTACGAGAAGGGCGTTCACGACGTGATCGCCGCGTTGCCGCGCATCAGGCGGACACATCCGGGGACCACGCTGACCGTCGCCGGCGACGGCACCCAATACGAATGGCTTGTCGAGCAGGCGCGTAAACACAAGGTGCTCAAGGCGGTAACGTTCGTCGGGCGGGTGGACCACACGGGTCTGGTTCAGTTACTGCACAGCGCCGACGCCGCGGTGCTCCCCAGCCACTATGAGCCGTTCGGCATCGTCGCTCTGGAAGCGGCGGCCACAGGGGCGCCGCTTGTCACGTCGAATGTCGGCGGTCTCGGCGAGGCCGTGATCGACGGGCACACCGGCATGTCCTTCCCGCCGCGCGACATCGCGGCACTCGCGGCGGCGGTGCGGGCGGTGCTCGATGATCCTGCGGCGGCGCAGCAGCGTGCGATCGCGGCGCGGGAACGGTTGACGTCCGACTTCGACTGGTACACGGTCGCAGGCGAAACGGCACAGGTGTATCTGGCCGCCAAACGCGGAGAACGCCAATCGCATCCGCGTCGGCTGATCGTCGAGCACGCGCTGCCCGACCGCTGAGGATTCGACCGCCATCGAATCAATTCGCACCTAGCGTGCGGATATGGACACCATCGGCATCCCCCACCGGTCAATCCTCACGCTGATCGCGGCTTACCTCGGCCTTTTCGTCGGACTGGTGGACGCCAACGCCATCAACTTGGCTCTGCCCGCCGTCCGCGACGACCTCGGCGGCGGCATCTCCGGCGCGCAATGGACCATCGATGCCTACAACATCACGTTCGCTGCGCTGCTGCTGTCCGCCGGATCGCTCGGCGACCGGTTCGGAAGACGCAGGCTGCTGCGCTTCGGCCTTACCGTCTTCGTCGTCGCCTCGGTGGCCTGCGCAGCCGCACCGTCGCTACCCCTGCTGCTGGCGGCGCGGGCGACCCAAGGCGTCGGCGCCGCGCTGATGCTTCCGCAGGGTCTCGCGATCACCGCCGCAGCGTTCCCCGGTCCGATCGAACGTGCCCGTGCCACCGCCGCGTGGGCGATGGCCGCCGCGCTGAGCACCGCAATCGGACCGATCCTCGGCGGCGTGCTGACCGACACCGTCGGCTGGCGCTACATCTTCTGGTTGAACGTGCCGGTCGGGCTGCTGGCGCTCCTGATGACGCGCCTCTATCTGCCCGAGTCACGGGACGACCAGGCGGCGACGGTCGACACCGGTGGTCAGATGCTGGCAGTGCTCAGCCTCGCCACGCTGACGGTCGTCCTGGTCGAGGGACGCACGCTGCCTGTCGCGTGGCTGGTCGCACTGGCCGTCGTCGCCGCCACGGGACTGGCGGGATTTGTGATCAGCCAGAGGCGCGCCGCTGCGCCGATGTTGCCGTTGGACCTGTTTGGCAACCGCCGGCTCACCGCGGCCCTGCTCGCCACGTTCACCATGACCTTCGGCATCTACGGTCTGCTGCTGGTGAACAGCTTTGTGTTCCAACAACAACGTGGCCAGAGCGCCCTGACGACAGCCTTGCTGTTCCTGCCGATGCCGGTCACCTATCTGGTGCTCATCCCTGTCGTCAACGCGATCGCGCGCCGCACAGGCCCGCGACTACCGATGACCGGGGGCCTGTGTCTGATGGCCGCCGGGCTGCTGCTGTACGCGGGCATCGGTCCGCACGGCGACATCCAGCTTTTGGAGTGCTCTTTCGTGCTGGCAGGCGCGGGACTCGCGCTCAACACGGGTCCCGCTGTCGGCCTGGCGATGTCGGCCGTCCCCGTGCGGCGCGCCGGGCTGGCATCCGGCGTGGTGAATCTTGCCCGGCTGGTGGGTATCACTGTCGGTGTGGCGGTGTTGGGTAGTGCCATGGCTTCCATCGGCGCCCAGGCGGCGCTGCTGATCGGCGGCATCGTCCAGCTACTCGGTGCCCTGGTGGCGCTGCGCTGGGCACGGAAAGAAAAGGTCGCTTCGGGCACCCGGGCGGTGTGCCATGCATGATGTCGCCGAACTTGCGGCACGCGGGGACGCCGATATCGCTGCGGTGGCGTCGCTGCTCGCCGACCCGGCGCGGTGCACAGTGCTTTTGGCCCTGGACGACGGTCGCGCGCTTCCCGCCAGCGTGCTCGCCGACGAGGCGGGCATCAGCAGGCCGACGGCAAGCAGCCACCTCCGCAAGCTGACCGACGCCGGCCTGCTGGTGGTCGAAACGCACGGCAGGCACCGGTATTACCGGCTGGCCGGTCCCGAGGTAGGCGCGTTACTCGAGCACCTCGTGCGCTTGGCGCCGTCGCGCCCGGTGCGCTCCTTGCGGGAAGGCACCCGGGCCGCGCGGCTGCGATCCGCGAGAACGTGTTACGACCACCTCGCGGGTCGTCTCGGTGTGCAGATCATGGGCAGCCTGCTGGACCGCGAGGTGCTCGTCGGCGGTGACGGCCGTTTCGAGCCGAGCCGCGACGGCCACGATGCGCTGAGTAGCCCAGGCCACGATGTCCACTATGAGCTCACCGACACCGGCCGCGACTTCCTCGCCGGAGCCGGTGTCGAAATACCCTTCGGCAAAAGGGCTCTCGTACGGTACTGCGTCGACTGGACCGAGCAGCGCCACCACTTGTCCGGGGCGCTGGGCCGGGCGGTGCTGGACCGTTTCCTGTCAGCCGGCTGGGCCAAGCGGGCACCTCGGGGCCGCGCGGTGACGGTGACCGACGACGGTCGGGCAGCGTTGGCGGACACGTTCGGAATCGACTGGGCGCACTGACGATCGAAGGGCACGAGAAGAATGCTCCAAGCCCGCAGGCACACTTTTGGCCCATGAACACAATCTTGCGTCGCCACATGACCGTTGGCGCCACGATCGGGGCGATGGTCGCGGTCGCTGTCGGCTGCTCGAATGCCGATGCGCCGCACGCTTCTTCTGCGACCAGCACAGCACGGCCGGTGTCTGCGTCGAGTCAGACGGCCTCCCCGGCGACCGCCAAGCCCGTCGACGTCACCGTCGCATCGGAGGGCGAGACCACGGTCCGGCCCGGCGGCCCGCCGATACGATTCCGGGTGACGGTGCCCTACGTCCGTGAGGGAACAGGCATGGACTACATCACCGAGAACCTGGTGCCGCCGTTTCCGCTGAGCCACGAGCAGACCGTTACGTATCGACTCGAAATGGCGGTGGACGCCGAACAGGACATGACCGTCACCAATGGCGAAACCTCGATCGGCGTGACACTGACCGACCCCGACGATCCCATGGAAGGCCACCGGTTCGGCGGCGGCTGGTATCACCCCATCACCGTGGAGACGTGCTAACAGGGCACGCTCATGCTGCGGCTACGGCGACCGCCGCTCGCTCTTCTGCGCCGTCAACGCAGAGTCAACGAAAAAAGTCAGCGGGAGGCTTTCTTGCGCTCGATGTCGGCGAGAGCGGCCGCCAGTTTGGCCCGTTCGGCCGCCGACGTATCCCACGCCAGCTTGCGGTTCTTCACCACCTTGGCCGGCGCGCCGACCGCGATC
>NZ_JAVHWK010000098.1:0-20417 GCF_032159775.1 Mycobacterium sp. | reverse complement strand
CGTCGCCCCAACCCGAGTTGTCGGTGCGGGCGAGTCCGCCCAGCTCAACGCTCACGGTACCTGCATTACCTGGTGCGATTCGCACCCAGACCCGTCGCCGGCGCACGATCAGCGAGACGACAAGCCCCGCCATCATGGTCAGCGCTGAGACCAGCACCCACACCTGCGCCGGATCATGGGACACCTGCACGTTGATGAACGGCACGGCGCCGTCGAAGCGCACCTTCGTGCCGTCATCCAGTCGGGTGTCCTGCCCGACGCGCAGGTTCACCCGCGCCGCCTTCGTCAGCCGCTTCTGGTCGATGAGGCGCGGATCGAGGGTGAACAGCGACTGCGGCCGGCCGGTGTCCAGCCCGGTATCGCCCCGGTAGATGTCCACGGCGACCGCTGGATCGTTCAGCGCGGGGAAGCTCGACGACAGCAGGGTGCCGTGCAGTTGCTCGGTCGGCGCGAACAGGCCCTGGATGGCGATCTGGTGCTTGCGACGCTCGGCGGCGTCGGGATATGTGCCGCCGGGAGGGTCGAACCGCATCACCCCAGAGGACAGCAGCGTGATCGCATCGTCGGGCCGCCACTGCACGGTCTGCGTGCGGGTCTGACCGTCGGGGAACGTCACGGTGAACGTGGGCGCGTAGCCGTGGCCCTGCAGGTACACCCGGTCGCCGCCGATCCGCAGTGGTTCGTTGACCTTCAGTCGGTAGGGCCGCCATGTGTCCGTGTCGAGGTCGGCGCCCTCCTGGTAGTCGATGTTGGCGGCGAAGGACAGCGCCTGGCCGGACGAAAGGTAGTGCGCGTCGAAGTCGTTGACGCGCAGACAGATCGGGTTCAACGAGGTGCCGTCGACGGTGTTGCCCGCTCGAAATGAGTCGAATGCGGCAGGCGACGCCGAGCAGAAGCCCGGTCCGCCGTCGGCGATGACGATGACGTTGCCCTCGTAGCCGAACAGCTTGCCGACCGCGACCGAGATGAGCAGGCCCAGGAGGGCGAAGTGGAAGACGATGTTGCCGAACTCGCGCAGATAACCTTTCTCCGCCGAGATCTCGACGACGCCGTCCTCGTTGCGCGTGATGCGCCGCCATCCGGTCAGCCGCTCCGACACCGCGGCCGCGACCGCGTCGAGTTCGCCCGCCACCTCGGCGGTGTGGTGCTTGGGCAGCCGACCCAGATTGCGCGGCGCCGCAACGGGTGTGGCGCGCAGGCTGCGGATGTGTTCAAGCAGCCGCGGGGTGAGACAGCCCACGAGCGAGACGAACAGCAGAGCGTAGATGGCGGTGAACCAGAAGCTGGAGAACACCTCGAACGCCTGCAGTCGGTCCAGCCACGGCCCGATCGTCGGGTGGTCGGCGATGTACTGCTCGACCTTGACCTCATTGAGGCTGCGCTGCGGCAACAACGCACCAGGAATCGCGGCCAGCGCCAGCAGGAACAGCAGCACCAGCGCGGTGCCCATCGAGGTCAGCGTGCGCCACGTGTTGCGTGCCAGCGCGAAAGCCCTTCTCATAACGGCAGTCTGACGTCGCTGACGAATGCGTCACGCACCCATGAGACAAAGTCGTTCCACACGCCGGTGACCAAAGCGGTACCCACGAGGATCAGCAGCACGCCGCCGAAGATCTGGATCTGACGGGTGTGCCGATGTAACCAGCCCAGGCCCTGAACGGCTCGCGCAGAGCCAAAGGCCAACAGCACGAATGGGATTCCCAACCCCAGGCAGTAGCCGGTGACCAGCAGCACGCCGCGTGCCACGTTGGCGCCGTCGGTGGCGGACGCGACCGCGATCACCCCGGTGAGCGTGGGTCCCAGACACGGCGTCCAGCCGAGCGCGAAAACCGCCCCGAGCAGTGGCGCACCGGCAACCGTCGACAGCTGAAGCGGCGCCAACCGGGTATCCCGTTGCAGCAGCGGGATGAAGCCGACGAACACCAGACCCATCAGGATCGTGACGACACCGCCGATGCGTTGCAGCAGTAGCTGATTGGTGATCAACGTGCCCGCCATGCCGAGCACCGCGACAGTGCCCAGGACGAACACCGCGGTGAAGCCCGCCACGAACAGCAGTGCCGCGCCCGCCACCCGGATCCGGGCCTTGCGTGCGACCGTCACCGCGCCCGACGGCTCCACACCGTCCTCGACGCCGACGACCGCGGCCAGGTAGGACAGATAGCCGGGCACCAGGGGCACCACGCACGGCGAGGCGAACGAGACCAAGCCGGCCAGCACAGCCACGAGCGCGGCGAGCACCACCGGCCCGCTGGCCATCAACTCGTCGACCCGGTCCAGAGTCATGTCTGCGCAACGGGTTCGGCGGCCAGCCGCTGCACGACGGGTTGCAGGTCCCCGGCCAGCAGTTCCCGCAGGAACACCGCCGCCACTCGGTGCTCGCGGTCCAACACGATCGTCGACGGGATGACAGTGGTCGGGTACCTGCCTCCGAACGCGATCATCGTGCGCATCGAGGGGTCGTAGATGGACGGAAAGATGATCTTGCGATCGGTCACGAAGTCGCGAGCGGCGTCGCGGTTGTTGTCACGCACGTCGATGCCGAGGAAGGCGACACCGTCGGCCTTGGTGGCGTCGTAGACCTTCTGCAATTGGCCGATCTCCGTGCGGCACGGCCCACACCACTGTCCCCATACGTTGATCACGACGACCTTGCCCGAGAAGTCGTCGAGCGAGACCGTCTTGGCGGGGTCCGTCAGGCTGGGCCCGGTCAATCTGCCGGGTTTGCCGCGGCTTTCGGGCGGATCGTAGAAGATGTCCGTCTTGCCGCCGGGTGCGACGAACTCGAAGGTGCCGCCCTGGGCGACGGCGTCATCACCGGTGGAGCATCCGGCGAGCACGACCAGCGCCGCGCTCGCGATGACCACCCACCACTTCACTGCCCGGCCAGCTCCGCATAGCCCCAGCCGACATAGGAGTCACCGTGGAAGTAGAAGGAGGTCAGCGACGCGAGGTTGCACAGTCGACGAGTCGGGAAGTGGTGCAGCGGCTTTCCGGTCACGGACCTTCGCAGCGTCTCCACCGGAAGCTGATGGCTGACGCACACCGCTTCATGGCCGGCAGCCTTGTTCCTGGCGCGATGCAGGGCGGCCGTCATCCGCTCTGCGATCTCCTCGTAGGGCTCGCCCCACGACGGCGTACGCGGGTTGCGCAGATGCCACCAGTTACGTGGGTCGCGCAACGCGCCGTCGCCGGGTGAGACCCTCTGGCCCTGAAAGATATTGGCCGACTCGATCAGGTCGTCGTCGGTGTCGATCGCCAGGCCGTGGTGCTCCGCGATCGGGCCCGCGGTCTCCTGCGCACGCTCCAGCGGCGAGGCGACGACGTAGACGATGTCGCGAGCCGCCAGCCAGTCGGCGACCCTCTGCGCCTGCGCCCGACCCCTTTCCGACAGGTGGTAGTCGGGCAGGCGGCCGTAGAGGACCTTGTCCGGGTTGTAGACCTCGCCGTGCCGCATCACGTGCACGATCGTTTTCTCGGTCTGGGTCTCGGTCATGCCGGTTTGGCCTCCGCTGCGGCGCGCGCGGCGCCGGGTAGGGCGGCGGCGATCCGGTCGAAGGCCGCGTCGTCGAGCGCTGCCGAGACGAACCAGGTCTCGAATGCGCTGCACGGCGGGTACACCCCCGCGTCGAGCAGCGCATGGAAGAACGCCGGGTAGCGCCAGGTGTCGCTGGCCTTCGCCGATGCGAAGTCGGTCACCGGCGCGTCGGTGAAGAACACACTGAACATGTTGCCTGCGCGGGAAATCCCATGGGCGACACCGGCGTCGGTCAAAGCCCGCGACAGCATGTCGGTCAGCCGGTCGGCATTGGCGTCCAGCCGCGCGTAAACGTCGTCGTCGGCAGCGCGCAGCGTCGCGAGCCCGGCCGCCATCGCGACCGGATTACCCGACAGCGTGCCCGCCTGATACACCGGCCCGAGCGGAGCCAGCCGCTCCATGACCTCGGCCCGTCCACCGAAGGCTGCGGCGGGCAGCCCACCACTCATCACCTTCCCGTAGGTGAACAGGTCGGCGTCGACGGGATCCACCCCGTACCAACCGGATCGGCTGACCCGGAAGCCGGTCATCACCTCGTCAAGGATCAACAACGCGCCGTGCGCGGCGGTGATGCGGCGTAGCTCGGCGTTGTAGCCGGGCGACGGCGGGACGGTGCCCATGTTCCCCGGGCTGGCTTCGCTGATGACACAGGCGATCTCATCGCCGAACCGGGCGAACACGTCCTCAAGTGCAGGAACATTGTTGTAGGGCAACACGATTGTGTCGGCGGTCGCGGCGCCGGTGACACCGGGAGAGGACGGCAGTCCGAGTGTCGCGACGCCCGAGCCCGCGTCGGCGAGGAGCGCATCGCTGTGGCCGTGGTAGCAGCCGGAGAACTTGATGATCTTGGCGCGGCCGGTGAAGCCGCGGGCCAACCGGATCGCGCTCATCGTCGCCTCGGTGCCGGAGTTGACCAGCCGCAGCCGCTCGACGGCATCGACACGGCCGATGATCTCTGCGGCCAACTCGGTCTCAGTGGGCGTCGGCGCCCCGAAGGACAAGCCGCCGGCCGCTGCCCGCTGGACGGCTTCGACGACCGCGGGATGGGCGTGGCCCAGGATCATCGGGCCCCAGGAACACACCAGGTCCACGTATCGGTTGTCGTCGGCGTCGGTCAGCCAGTAGCCCTCGGCAGAGGTGATGAAGCGCGGGGTGCCGCCTACCGCGGTGAACGCCCGGACCGGCGAGTTCACGCCGCCAGGGATGAGGGCGCACGCGTCGGCGAAGAGTTTCGCGGAGACGTCGGTGCTGGACATGCCACCAGTGTTCCAGCAGGGCAGAATGCGTCAACTACAGGGTGTAGTGGTCGGGCCGGTGCGCGGCCGATTCAACTAGGAAACGACGCCGTGTCACCCCAACAGGGCGGCCCCCACAGCCCTCGTTGAGCAACCTGCGCTTCGGTCTGCGCACCTTCGATGGCGTCATAGCGGCTGACCGGCACGCCTGCGTAGACGTACGACTTCGCCGCGCCTGCGCGAGCAGCTTCAACCGAGTAGTCCCAGCCGTCCGCCCGCACGAGGTAGGCCAGCGTGCGGCCGTACCGGTCGGTTCTGTCCTGTGTCGGGTCGCTCTCCATCGCGACCCGCTGGCCAAGCAGGCTGGAGCGGGCGAACTGCGTGGCCTCCGGTCCCCAGCATCCAACCGAGTAGCCGGGCTTCTTGGTTTCCGGCGTGTCGATCCCCAGCACCCGGATGCGAAGCCGGCCCCGCACGTCGTCGCGAATGTCGATGGTGTCGCCATCCACCACCCTGAGGACCGTTGCGGTCGCCGGGACGGGCTCGGCGTTCACCACGGGCGCTGTCGGTGCCACGATGATGCTCAGCACCATCGCCGCGCCGAGGACACGCATTCGCTGCTTGATCAAGTCACCTAACCATCGATGCGCTGCCGAGATCTGCATGAGGGTTGCGATCGCGGTCCGATCGCAACCACCACGCAGAAGTCGGCGAGCCTAAGCCGGGGTGAGGGCGAAGGTCGGGTGGTCGGCGTCTGACGGGAGCTCTTTCCAGTAGCTCTCGACGACCTTTCCCGCCAGCGGCCGGTAGGCGGCGATGACCGGCGCCCGCTCCTCGACGGGCACCTCGGCGGCGACGTACTTCTTGTCGCCGAGCTTGACGTTCGGGTCGGCGCGGACGTTTCTCACCCACTCGGCTTCCCCGCGGGTGGACACCAGGTATTTGACGCCGCCGACCTCGGGAACGACCACCGGGATCTGTTGCGGTTGCTTGCTCACACGCTTGGTGACGGTCAGCGTCTGGCTGTTGCCGACTCCCGTCGCCATCGCGACCCTGTTGAAGATCTTGCGTACGAACCACGGAGGCTTCAGGTATGCCATAGCCCCGAGTTTGATGGGCGGTGTGCAGGTACCGCAATGGGTAGCCCCGATTTTGCCGTGCTGCTGACCCGAGGCTAGCTCACGTTCGCGCCCTGACGTGCGCGCGGATCGGCCCCTTCGCCACCGTCGTGAACGGAACCTCAACGGGGAAATCGTCGTCGACCGATCGAATCTCCATCGACCTGACGATCGTGGCCAACGCCAGAGTGGTCTCCAACCGAGCGAAGTGTTCGCCGATGCACGACCGCGAACCACCCGCGAACGGAATGAACTGCCAGCGGTCGCGGGCCTTGACGGCCTCAGGGCTGAACCGGTCGGGATCGAACTCGAGCGGCCTCGGCCAGAAGTCCGGATCCCGTTGCACGGCATAGATTCCCACCAGCACGAGGGTGCCCGCCTGGACCCGGTATCCATCCACCGCGAAATCGCGCACGGCCATTCGGCCGACGCCCGCTGCGGGCGGGCAGAGCCGCAGTGCCTCATGTAGCACCTGCACGGTGTAGCCGAGTCGGGATACGTCGTCGGGTGTGATCTCGCGATCGCCGAGCGCGCGCACCTCGGCGGCCACCCTGTCCTGCACCTCGGGATGGTGTCCCAGCACCCAGAGCGCATAGGTGAGGGCAGTCGCCGTGGTGTCGTGACCCGCCAGCATGAAGATCAGCAGGTCGTTGACGATGTCGTCGTCGGCAATGGACCGCCCTGTTTCGGGATCGGTTGCCGCGAGCAATGCGTGCACGAGCGGCGCATCCAACGTCGGGTCTGCGCGGCACGCCTGCAGCATGTCGTCGGTGACGCTGCGTAACGCCGCCACCGCCGCGCGCGCACGGGCTCGGGCAGGCGTCGGCAACCACCGCGGCGCGCGCACCGGACGCAGTGCACGGTCGGCGGTGTAGGAGGACGCGACGTGCATATGCTCGGCGATGACATGGTCGCGATCGTTCAGGTCGAGTCCCAGAACCGAGCGGCCAAGCGACCGCATGGTCACCTGTCGGCAGTCGACGTCGAGGTCGACCTGCCCACTCTCCGGCCACCTGTCGCACAACGCCTGCGCGGCCCGCGACATGTGACCACCGAAGTTGCGGACGTTCGGCTTGGTGAATACCGGTTGCAGCGCCCGCTTTCGGGGCAGCCAGGGCTCGTTGCGCAGGACGAACAGGCTGTCTCCCGCCAGATGCTGCACTTCCTCGTGCACGACGCACCGCTCGGCGAACGCGTCGTTGCGCCCCAGCACGTCGCGGATCCCGCCGGGTGAGAACACCGCGACCACCGGCGGCGCCAACCACTTCGGGCCGAACTGGATGCGGGTGACGGTGCCGCCCGCATCGCGCAGCACCTCTTGTCCGGCGTCGAGATTTCGCACCGCCCTCAACAGTTGCCGAATCGACAGCGGGTTCTTCGGTGCCAACGGCAGCGCGCTGACGTCGCTCACGAGTGCCAGAGCAGGACCGCGCCTTCGCCCTGCGTCATCGCGGTGCCGGGCATCACCCTCAGCCGGTACGGAGTGAGCCGCAGCGCGGCGAATGCGTCGGATGTGGGGCCGTCCTTCCACAACGGGATGATCGTCGGGTCGTAACCCACCGGCTCTGGCCCGTTGGCGAACTTGTCCCACACCGCTTTTCGGGTCTCGTCGTCGGAGTACCACTCAACCAGACATTCCGCGCTGCAGGTGTCATGGCTTGGCGCCCAGTAGTTCACCGACATCTCGGGGTGCACGGCCAGGTGTTCCCGCTTCACGCGGCTGGGCACGGTGGCGATCCAGCCGAACAGGTCGGTGCCGTCCCACTCCCAGATGGGGTGCAGGATCCGGCTGCGCGGGCGACTGTCCGCGTCGACGGTGGCCACCGACGCCCACACGATCGAGTGCGCCATCTCGATGAAGGCAGGCGCGATCCGGTCGAGTGTTGTCATGCGGGCACCGTCCGCAGTGCGGTCGGCAGGCTGGGCAGGAAGTGCTGGGTCGCGAAGGCGCGGATGTCGTCGGCGGTGTGGAGCGGCCTGGCGCCGGGCAGCAGCAGCGCCATCGCCGCGTAGCGCAGAATCGTGTCGGCCAGTTCAATGACCGCGGGTTCGCCGATGCGCTCAGCGAACCCCTCGGGAAAAATCTCTCGAAGCGCGTCGGCCATCCGGTCGATCGCGGCACCATAGTGTCTGCCTGCCAGCTCGAGTACCAGCGCGGGTTCGTCGGTCATCATCCGGTTCAGCACGCGGTGCCGACGGAACCGCAGGATCGATAGGGTGAACGCCTCGACGTAGTAATTCGATTGCGGCCCGGCTTGTTTGAGCTCGGCGGCGATATCGGCGAACAGCGAGACGTTCTCGCGCTCGACGACGGCGGCTATCAACTCGTCCTTGCCGGCGAACCGACGGTAGATGGTCGTGCGGCTGACTCCTGCGCGCCGGGCGACGTCCTCGAGGGCGACGCGTCGCAGCCCATGCCTCTCGAACTCGACGACAGCGGCGTCGAGGATCGCTTCAGTGCTCGGATCAGCCGCGCGCATAACCGGTTTGAGCGAATTTGTTGTAGCGCAGCCGCATCGGCAGATGATCCCACACCCAGTTGACCGGACGCGACCGCCACAGCGCCGCGAAGCGTTGGTACCGCCTCTCCTGGCGCTCGGTCCAGGGCAATCCGAGCAGCTCGCGGGTGGGCGGCGGCATGCCGCCAGTGGTCAGGAACGCCGCAGCAGGGTTGACCACCGCAGAGATCGCCCGCCACAGCGCGGCCGGCACACCTTTCGGGCACGGGTATCCCTTCGTGACGTAACCAACTCCGTATTTCGCGGTCGGGTGGGCGACGACGACCTCGTCGATCATCCGGTTCCAATACCGCTCGAAGTCGGTGTAGTCGGCCGGCATCGCCTGCTCACTGACGCCGTAGCGGCGATACCAGGTCTTCGATTCCAGGTAGATCTGCTCCTTCTCTTCGCGGCGCAGGCGCTTGACGAAGGTGTCGGCGAAGTACAGCACCTGCTCGACGAACGTGGCGTGCGCCCAGAAGTACGTCTCCGGGTTCAGCGCGTGGTACCGCTCGACCCTGCCGTCCTCGCTGGGCATCGTGCCCTTGATCTCGGTGTGGAAGTCACGGACCCGCAGGCCCGGGTTGTCGTCGTCGCTCCCGTACACCGTCATGAAGATCGGCGGCAGCGATCGCTTCACCCGGGCAGCGGTGTCGTCGAAGAACACCGAATGGTCGAGGACGCCCTGCCCGAGTTCGGCGAGCATGTTCTGCAGCACCGCGGGCCGCGGGCCGATGAGGTACATCCGGTTGTCGCCGAAATAGCGCCAGACCAGCGACTGCGGGCCCAGGGGCAGCGCGTCGAGCTGCTGGGCGGTTCGTGCCAACTCCGTCACATGCAACAGTGTTACAAATTTCGAACTTTGTACCAAGCACCTGTGATCGGCCTCACGCTGTGCTCAGGGCGGGCTATCGACTCGACCGCCTGCGATCAGACCCGTGAGGCCGACGACAGCCAGCACACCCGCGACGGTGGCCAGCAGCAGCATCAGCACCAACATCGGCGGACTGTAGGCAATCGACGTCGTCTGCGGCTCGCCCGGCAGTATCGGGGCGACCGTAACGGTCGTCTGCGCACCGAACCAGCACCACACTGCGGCGGCCGCCGCGACGACGGCCGCCACCAGCTCGACGATCGGGCGCCTCATGCCTTGGACTCCGGCGGGATTCGCTCGTCGATCAGATGGACCAGCTGCGACCGCAGCTGCCGGTGCTTGCGTGCCCACGCCTGCGCGGTGCGATCGTTGCTCAGCTTGACGCCGATGCCGGTCCGGCCCTTCGGCACGCCGGTGAGCTCGCCGAGCGCACGGGCCGACATCCACATGTGTTCCTCGTTGCCCTTGGGCTCCGGGTAGATCCGCACGATGTGATCGATGGGGACCCGCTCGGCGCCCTGCCGCAGCGTGGTCGGCGTCAACTCCACCGACGTGTGGATCCGAGCAGCCTTGACCTGGACGGAGACGAAGCTCGTCACCAACACGAAGAAAACCGTCGGCACCAACCACTGAAAGCCCAATCCAGCCGACATCTGGATCAGCACCATCGCGATGCCCGACACCGGCCCCCCCGCCACCCACCACCAGCTGGCGCCCGGCTCGTAGAACAAGACGTCGGCCTGCTCGCCGGTCTGCGTCATGGTTTGGCCTCCGACGGGAACCACTCCTGCGCCGTCGGCCGCATCACCAGAATCGCGCCAACCAACGTAAGGATCATCGGCAACACCCACAGGATGCCGCCACCGCCGACCAGGATGAACATCGCCAGCAGCACCACAAGGGCCAGCGCGAGGGCCACCGCGGCACGACGGTAGCGGCTTTGCCCTGCCCGTGTTCGCCCCGCGAGGTAACCCAACGCCAAACCAGCGACCACGAACAGCGTGGCCGCACCACGCAGGAAGACCGGTATGTTCGCCTTGTTCAGCGCCAGCAGGAGACCGAGTGCGGCCAGCAGAATCGCGGCCGCCAGCCAACACCAGAACGCGGCGTCAACGATCCGCGGGCGGTGCAAAGGAGCTGACATCCGGGCAAGCCTAACGTTCGCTAACGTACGAAGAAGGCGTGGGCGTCCTTGCGGTGCAGCAGGAACACACCCCCCGCGATCAGGACAGAGCCGAAGATGACACAGATCGCGTAGAGCAGCGCAGCGGCCGTCGGACGGTCAATGGAGAACAGGCTGGTTCCGGCATAAACCATGGAGGCGACCCCGCCGCCGGTGAGCACCGTGCGCGCCCACCGGTAGCCCTGCCGCATCAGGAACAGGAACGTGACGACGACCGCGCCGATCACGAAAATGAACATTCCGGAGAGGACGAAGACGACGGCTGGCGGGCGCGGATGCTGTGTGCTCGCCAGGTCCACCAGGTAACCCACCACCATCAACGGCACCGCCACCAGCCACAGCCAGAAGCCGGTGTCGACGTCTGCTGGCCTACCTTCGCTCACGCCCTCGCTCACGCCAGCCAGTCGGCCGCGTCGGCCGCCCAGTACGTAAGCACGATGTCGGCGCCCGCACGCCGGATGCCGGTGAGCGACTCCAGCGCGGCGGCCCGGCCGTCGATCCAGCCGTTGGCGGCCGCGGCACTGATCATCGAGTACTCGCCGGAGATCTGGTAGGCGGCCACGGGCACCGGTGAGATGTCGGCCGCGGCGGCCACCACGTCGAGGTAGCCCATTGCGGGCTTGACCATCACGATGTCGGCGCCCTCTGCGATGTCGAGCTCGATCTCGTGGATGGCCTCACGGGCGTTGGCCGGATCTTGTTGATATGTCCGGCGATCCCCGCTCAGGCTGGAGGACACCGCTTCACGGAACGGGCCGTAGAACGCCGAGGCGAATTTGGCGGCATAGGCCATTATCACCACGTCGGTGTGTCCCGCCGCGTCGAGCCCGTCGCGGATCGCGGCGACCTGCCCGTCCATCATTCCGCTGGGACCGACCACCCGGGCACCGGAATTCGCCTGCGCGACAGCCAATTCCACGTATCGGGCGTTGGTCGCGTCATTGTCGACGCGGCCCGACGCGTCGAGCACCCCACAGTGGCCGTGATCGGTGAACTCGTCGAGGCAGGTGTCGGCCATCAACACCGTCTCATCACCGAGATCTCTGGCGAGGTCGCGCAGCGCGACGTTGAGGATGCCGCCCTCGGCCACGCCGGCGGTTCCGCCTGCGTCCTTGTCCTCGGCACGGGGCACCCCGAACAGCATCAGCCCACCAACGCCCGCGCTGACCGCGGCTGCGGCCGCCTTGCGCAGCGAGTCCCTTGTGTGCTGCACCACGCCCGGCATCGACTCGATCGCGTTCGGCTCATCGATGCCATCGGCGACGAACATCGGCAGCACCAAATGCCTTGGCTCCAAAGATGTCTGCGCCACCAGTCGCCGAAGCGCCGGTGTCGACCGGAGTCTGCGCGGACGGTGGCGTGGGTACGCCACGATTACCGCCGGCGACTCTTCTTGCGCGGCGGCGGTAGTGCACCCTCGGCGCGAAGGCGGGCAGCATGCTCGGCCAGCGCCTCCACCAACGGACCCACCGCCGCGACCTCGGGCTGCACATCGACGCGAAGGCCGAATTCCGCTGCTGTCTCCGCAGTCTTGGGGCCGATGCACGCGACGATCGTGCGCGCATGTGGCTTGCCTGCGATGCCAACGAGATTGCGCACCGTCGAGCTCGATGTGAAGCACACCGCGTCGAAGCCACCCGTCTTGATCATTTCGCGGGTGTGTGCGGGCGGCGGCGCGGCACGCACCGTGCGGTAGGCGGTGACATCCTCGATCTCCCAGCCACGGTCGCGCAGACCCTCGGCCAGCGTCTCGGTGGCGATGTCGGCACGCGGCAGCAGTACACGGTTCACCGGGTCGAAAATATCGTCGTAGGGCGGGAATTCGTCGAGCAGCCCGAGTGAGGACTGCTCACCCGAGGGCACCAGTTCCGGCTCGATGCCGAATGCACGCACCCGGTCGGCGGTGGACTGGCCGACGCACGCGATCTTCACACCGGAGAACGCGCGGGCGTCGAGGCCGAACTCGTTGAACTTCTCCCACACCGCCCGCACCGCGTTGGTCGAGGTGAACACGACCCACTGGTAGCGGCCGTCGACCAAACCCTTGACCGCGCGTTCCATCTGCGCCGGGCTGCGCGGCGGCTCGACGGCGATGGTCGGCACCTCGATCGGCGACGCGCCGTGCGAGACCAGCTTTTCGCTCATCTCGCCGGCCTGGTCCTTGGTCCGCGGCACCAGCACGGTCCAGCCGTACAGTGCCCGGCTCTCCCACCAGTTCAGCTTCGCCCGGTTGGCCACCGTCTTGCCGATCGTCACGACCAGCGGACCGGTCAGCGGGCCCGCGGGCTCGTTGGCGCCGATCGCCGCCTTGTCGTTGAGGCCGCCGAGCGTGGTCTCCACCGACCGCTGCTGGCACGTGGTGCCCTGCGCAGTGACGACACACGGGGTGGTGTCGGCCAATCCGTACTCGATCAGGGTGCTCGCTGCGTCGGCCAGGTGTGATGCGGTGGCCTGCAGGATCAGCGGACCCGGCGCGGCGGCCAGCGCCGCCCAGTCCACGTCGCCGCGCACGTCGGCCTCGGTGTGCGACGACCCGAGCGGAAGACCCGCGTAGGTCGGCACGGCCGTCGTGGCGGGCAGGCCCGGCACGATCTCGAACTGCAGGTGTGACCGCGTCAGCGTGTTCACCTCGGTGATCACCGAATCCACCGACAGTGGATCGCCCGCGACGAGCCGAACGACGTCGACTCCGGTCCGGGACTCGGTGGCAAGGGTCTTGGCCACCTCGGCGGGATCGCCGAGCGCGGGCCGGATGTCGGGGCCCCCGGGAATCGTCGCCGTGGTCGCGGTCTCGCCGTCACCGTCGGTGTGGGTCGCAGTCTCCCCTACTGGCGTGTGGGCCCAGGCCGGCTCCGGCCCTGACGGCGGCGGCAGCTCGGACCCGCACAGGGCCAGCACCGCTTCGGGCACGTCGGGGTCGGTGAAGATCAGCGCAGCGTTGGCAAGTACCGCGCGCGCCCGCGTCGTGAGCAGGCCTGGATCGCCGGGCCCTGAGCCGACGAACGTGATGCGGCCGGGCCTCTGCTTACGCCCTCGGGTCGTCATCTATCTCTCCCAGCGTCTGCCAACAGATCGCGTGCCCCCAGTTCGAACAACTCCGCGGCGACCGAGAGGCCAAGCTCTCGTGCCCGCTCGGGAGTCCCGACGCCGGACGCACGGATCACATCGGATCCGTCCAGCGCCGCCACGCAACCGCGCAGCGACACCTCTTCGAAGACGCGACCGTCCTCATCGATGGACTCGACCACTTCCGCGATCGCACCCACCGGTGCGGAGCAACCCGCCTCCAGTTCGGCGAGCAGGACTCGTTCAGCGGTGACTGCGACACGCGTGTCGGCGTCATCCATCTCCGCCAGCAGCGCGACGAGCCCGGTGTCGCCCGCGCGGCACTCGACCGCGAGCGCACCTTGAGCCGGCGCTGGCAACATCTGCACCGGCTCGAGAGTCTCGGTGACATCGCCCAAACGCCCGATGCGGGCCAGTCCCGCTCGGGCAACGACGACGCCGTCGAGATCACCGTTGCTTACCCTGTTCAACCTGGTGTCAAGGTTGCCTCGTAGGGGGCGGATTTCCAAACCGAGACCCAATGCTCTAAGCTGCGCGGTCCGTCGCGGGCTCGATGTACCGATCACCGAACCCACCGGCAATTCCCCGAGCACCAGTCCGTCGCGGGCCACCAGTGCGTCCCTGGCGTCCTCGCGCCGCGGTATCGCCGCGATGGTGAACCGGGGGTCCGCAGCGGTCGGCAAATCCTTGTACGAGTGCACGGCGACATCGACGCGGCCGTCGTGCACGGCCTCGCGCAGTGCCGCGGTGAACACGCCGATGCCGATTGCGGCGATCGGATCGTCTGCCCGGTCGTCGCCGTCGGTGACGATGATGACCAGTTCGGCGTTGTGTCCCTTGGCCACCAGGGCGTCTTTGATGGCACCTGCCTGGGTCTTCGCCAAGAGGCTGCCCCGGGTGCCTATCCGGATGAGATCTGCCAAGTGTTACTCGGGGTTTTCGAAATCGGTTGTCACGAAGGGCATTTCAGGACCAGCGACGGCTTCGACGGCCTGCGGGTCCAACTCGAACAGCTCGCGAAGTGCCTCTGCGTAGCTGTCGCCGCCCGGCGAGCTGGCCAGCTGCTTGACCCGCACAGTCGGCGCGTGCAGTAGCTTGTCGACCACGCGCCGCACGGTCCGTGCGACCTCGTCGCGATGCGCCGCCTCCAGGCTGGGCAGCCGGTTGTCGAGCCGCAGCAACTCGGCTTCGACGACATCGGCGGCCCGCTGGCGTAGCGCCGTCACGGTCGGAGTGACCTCGGCCATCCGCTGCCCGGCCAGATAGCTGGCCACTTCCGCGGCGACGATCGCTCGGGCCGCCTCGGTGTCGGACGAGGCCGCTCGCGCCGCCGGATCGCGTTGGATCCGGTCCATGTCGACGACGTAGACGCCAGGAAGGCCCGCAACCGCCGGATCGACGTTGCGAGGCATGCCGAGGTCGCAGATCACCAACTGCTTGGGCTCCAGCCCGTGCGCGAGTCCACGGTGCACGTCGGCCAGCGAGACCACCGGGCGCACCGCGCCGGTGCAGCTCACGACGACGTCGGCGTCGGTGAGCACCGGGGTCAGGTGGTCGAACGGGAACGCATCGGCGACGACACCGAGTTCGCGGATCTTGTCGGCCAACTTCTTGGCGCGGGGCAGCGTCCTGTTCACGATGTGCACCCGCTCGACGCCTGCCCGCACGAGATGCTTCGCGGACAGTGCGCCCATCGCGCCCGCGCCGATGACGACCGCGCTGCGTCCGGCCAGCCCGTTCAGCTTGCCGTCGGCCATGCCGAGCGCCACCGACACCACCGACGCGCCTGCTTCGTCGATGCCGGTCTCGTTGTGCACCCGCTTACCGACCGATAAGGCGCGCTGAGCCAGCTCATGCAGGGTCCGCCCGACGGTGTGGTTCGCCTCGGCCGCGCCGTAGGCCCGACGTACCTGTCCGAGCACCTGCTGTTCGCCGATCACGGCCGAGTCCAGGCCGCTGGCGACGGCGAACAGATGCTCGACGGCCGCCTCGGCATACCGGACGTAGGCGTATTTGGTGAGCTCGCCGAGCCCCATCCCGGAGTGTTCGGAAAGCACCTGTCCGATCACCGAAAGGCCGCCGTGGAAGGCCTCCACCACCGCGTAGACCTCCACGCGGTTGCAGGTCGACAGCACCATCGCCTCGGTCACCAGTGAGGATTGCAGCACCTGGTCGACGATCTTGGCCTGATCGGACTCGTCGGTGCTCAACTGCTCGAGCACGGACACCGGCGCGCTGCGGTGCGAAACGCCGAAAAGCAATACGCTCATGGCCTCATCACCACGTTGACCACGGTAATCGCTAGTTGCTCAGGTCACCAAATTCGTGACGCGGTTAACCCTTTTCCGACTTCGCGACATCTGCTCGCAACCGGGGCTCATCGAGCTCCCAGTAGCTGTGCTCGCGGCCGTCGAGAAGCACCACCGGCAGCCGGTCGCCGAACTCGACGCGCAACCCGGAATCGCCCGCTGCGGCCGCCGCGTCGACGTCAGTGGTGGTGAAGTCGAACTCGAGCTCGGCCGCCAGCTCGACGAGCCGTGCCGCGGTCCGCTCGCACAGCGAGCACCCCTGTCTGGTCAGCAACACCACCTGCGAACGGCTCACGGCATTCAGTATCGGCAACCGCGGGTGACTTAGGGTTGATGGGTGCCCATTCGCGATGGTGACGAAGCCGCCGTGCAGGCGTTGGCAGGCGATGCCAGCGCGCAGACCGCCGTGGCACATCTCGTCGACGACGAGGATGCCGGCCCCGCGGCGCCGCCACCGGATCTGACCGCGGCCGCGTTCTTCGACGTCGACAACACTCTGGTACAGGGGTCGTCGCTGGTGCACTTCGCCCGCGGGCTGGCGGCGCGCAAGTACTTCACCTACGGCGATCTGCTGCGATTCGGCTACGCGCAGGCCAAGTTTCAGCTCACCGGTCGGGAGAACAGCGACGACGTGGCCGAGGGCAGGCGCAAGGCGCTGGCGTTCATCGAAGGCAGGTCCACTGCCGAGCTGGGCGCCGTCGGCGAGGAGATCTTCGACGAGATCATCGCGGACAAGATCTGGCCCGGTACCCGCGCGCTGGCGCAGATGCATCTGGACGCGGGCCAGCAGGTGTGGCTGGTCACCGCGACGCCGTACGAGCTGGCGGCAACCATCGCCAGCCGGCTCGGGCTGACCGGCGCGCTCGGCACCGTCGCGGAGTCGGTCGACGGGATCTTCACCGGTCGTCTGGTCGGCGACATCCTGCACGGCAGCGGCAAGGCCCATGCGGTGCGGTCACTGGCCATCCGCGAGGGACTGAACCTGCGCCGCTGCACCGCATACTCGGACAGCTTCAACGACGTGCCGATGCTCTCGCTGGTGGGCACGGCGGTAGCCATCAACCCGGATGCCGACCTGCGTGATCTGGCCCGCGAGCGAGGCTGGGAGATCCGCGACTTCCGGACCGCGCGAAAGGCGGCGAGGATCGGGGTGCCGTCGGCGCTCGCGCTCGGTGCGGCGGGCGGCGCGCTGGCTGCCATCGCATCGCGACGCCACGACAAATAGCTTCGCCTGCGCTGATAGGCTCGCGCCGCAATGGCCATTGCTGAAGACATCATCGGAACCCACTACCGGTATCCCGACTACTTCAAGGTCGACCGGGAGAAGGTTCGCGAGTTCGCGGCCGCGGTCAAGGACGACCATCCCGCGCACTACAGCGAGGACGCCGCCAAGGAGGTCGGCTACGACTCCGTGGTGGCCTCACTGACGTTCCTGGCCGTGGCGGGCCGCAAGGTGCAACTGGAGATCTTCAACCAGTTCGCCATCCCGATCAACATGGAGCGGGTTTTGCACCGCGACCAGAAGATCACCTTCCACCGGCCGATCGTCGCAGGCGACAAGCTGTTCTTCGACTCCTACCTCGACAACGTCATCGAGGCGCACGGCACCGTGGTCGCCGAAATCCGCGGCGAGGCCAGCGACGCCAACGGAGAGCCGGTGATCACGAGCGTCGTCACCGTCATCGGTGAAGCCGCCCACGATGACGAAGCCGACGAGGTGAGCGCGACGATCAAAGCGCGACGGGACGCCGCGATCGCGAAAATGATTGCCGGGCAAAGCTCTACGAGCTGACCGCGGCACGCCCGAAGGCTCGCCCGTTCGTCAGCCGAGGAACATGTTCCTGCGGTTGGCCAGCAACTGATAGAGCGTCTGCTGGATGGTTTCGCGAACCTGGTCGGTCAATTCGAATGTGACCATCGGATCGTCGGCCGCCGAGTCGTCGTAGTCAGTCGTGTCAATCGCCTCGCCGAACTGGATGTGCCACTTCGACGGCAGGGGCACCAGGCCCGCGGGCCCGGCGAGCGGGAACAGCGGCGTGATCGGGAAGTAGGGCAGCCCGAACAGCCGGGCCAGCAGCTTCACGTCGGCGATCATCGGGTAGATCTCCTCGGAACCCACGATCGAGCAGGGCACGATCGGCGCCTTGGCCCGCAGCGCCGCTGAGACGAAGCCGCCACGACCGAATCTCTGCAGCTTGTACCGGTCCTTGAAGTGCTTGCCCAGACCCTTGTAGCCCTCGGGGAACACCGCGGTCAGCTCGCCTGCTGCGAGTAGTCGGTGCGCGTCGGAGGTGCAGGCCATCGTATGGCCCGCCTTGCGTGCCGCCTGGCCCATCACGGGCATGTTGAACACCATGTCGGCGGCCAGCAGGCGCAGGTCCCTGTGCGTGGGGTGCTTGTCGTGTACGGCGACCGACGCCATCAGCCCGTCGAACGGCAGGACGCCGGCGTGGTTGGCGACGATCAACGCCGCGCCGGTCTCCGGCAGGTTCTCGATGCCGCTGACCTCGACGCGGAACCAGGAGTTGAAAAGAACTCTCAGCAAAGGCAAGAAGACCGAATCATTGAGGTGCTGATCGAACCCGAATTCGTCGACTGTGTAGTCGCCCATCATCCGCTTGCGGACGAATTCAGCAACTCCGGCGATACGGCTGGCGAGTTCGTTCGGCGACTCGTCGACGGGCGCGGCACCTGCAGCCGCCGAGCGGCGGTCGTCGATCTCGCGGACGACGGCGGCGATCTGCTCGGCCGACGCGCGGCCGGCCGGATCGCTGAGCAGGGAGGGATGTCGGCGCGCGGCCTCGCCACGGGCGGCGGCCCGCCGCTGAGCAGCCTGCCTACCCGTATTGGAATGCAGCGGAATCACTTTCGCTTTTGATTCACCCGCCACTTCGCTACCTTCTCCCCACCCGATTTAGAGCCATTGTTCAACGTCCCCAACGTTGCGCCGCCGATACGGCGCGACTCTCCATTGAGCGTACCCATCGCGGGTCGATGATTGGAGTCAATCCACGACCACGCACGTAATCGTCAAAAGCTTCGGTCGTGGACCACTTTGGGCTATAGCCTAATTCATTGCGCATGCGTGTGGTGTCCATGACCCGGCCATAGCTCATGTAGTCCAACTGTTCGCGATCCAGCTCAGTGTAGCGAGTTGCGCGTCTCAGCGAATCCGCAGCAGACAGGGCAAACCGAGGAAGCGGCAGCGCGACGCGGCCGGCGCGCCGAATGGCCTGAGACATCATGATGATTCCGGACGCCCCCACATTGAACGTGCCCGATTTGCCCGCCATGCTCGCGCGCTCCAGTGCACCGAGCGCGTCCTGCTCGTGCAGCAGCTGCAGCCGGGCGTCGTGGCCGATGATGGTAGGCACCACAGGACCTGCCAGATACCGCGACAGCGCGGTGTCCATCGCCGGGCCGATCATGTTCGCCAGCCGCAGGATCGTCAGCGTGATGTCGGGCCTGCGTCGCGCAAGACCGCGTGCGTAGCCCTCGATGTCGCTGCTGTCGCGGGCGAAGCCCTCGCTGGGCGGTCGCCTGCTGCTGGAGTCCTCGGTGAACAGCACGGGATCGAACGGGCTCGACCCGTACACCTCGGACGTCGACTTGAGGATGACCCGGCGCACCGACGGCGCCTTCTGGCAGGCCGCGAAGAGCTGGATTGCGCCCATCACGTTGAATTCCTTGAGCGCCGCCTTGCCGCCGGAGCGCGGCGTGTAGGACGCCGCGGCGGCATGCACCACGGTGTCGACGCCGCCATTGCGGATGACCTTCGCGATGAACGGGTTGCGAATGTCGGCGCGGACGAACTCCGCGCGGCCCATCCGGCGCAGCAGATCCTTGCTCGGCGCGATCGCGTCAACCGCGATGACGTGGTCGATCATCGGATTCTGCGCCAGCCGAGCGATCAGGTAACCGCCAAGAAAACGGCAGGCACCGGTGACCAGCACGACCTTGGGGTGGTGCAGGGAGCCATCGTCCTGCCCCGGGTTACGGCCCCCGGAGCGATCTTGGGAATCCATCCGGTCAGCCTATCGACGGAAACTACTTGCCGAGTTTTCTGCGCTGCACCCGGGTGCGACGAAGCAGCTTGCGATGCTTCTTCTTCGACATGCGCTTACGCCGCTTCTTGATGACTGAACCCATGAACTCCGCTACCTAGATGTTTGGGACGTGCTTACGCGCCACTTGGCGCGACCCGCACACTTTACCGGGCAGGTGTTGCGGAGAAAAAACCGACAACGGCTATCCGGCGTCGAAGTATGACGTTTCCAGCAGATCGTGGACCGCTTTGGCGTGCACACGGAACGACCGGCCGACCCGCACTGCGGGCAGCTCACCGTTGTGCACCAGGCGGTAGACCGTCATCTTGCTGACCCGCATTAGGCTGGCCACTTCCGCGACGGTAAGAAATTGAGCACGCGGCGGCTGGTCGGGAACCGCGTCACCTCGTGCATGCTTCCCGCTCGCCGAATCCCGCCCCGATGGCCCGTTCATAGACGTCATCGCAACCCAATCCTTCAGGCACGGGCTGTTCCAGCGGCTTCCCCACCGCTGGGTACGACCCCGCGCTTACACGAGGAGAATAGCGGG
>NZ_JAVHWK010000076.1:0-51025 GCF_032159775.1 Mycobacterium sp. | reverse complement strand
CTGCAGACCGGCCCCAACACGCAGGTGGGCGGCGGCTCACCGGCCCACATCATGGGCAGCGGGCTCGCTTCTGGTGCCTCACCGTTGCTGGCGAAGGCGCATCACGGCTCGGTCAGCAAGGAGCAGCGCGCGCTCGTCGAGGACGACCTCAAGACGGGACGACTGAAGGCCGTCGTGGCCACCTCCAGCCTCGAACTGGGCATCGACATGGGCGCCGTCGACCTGGTGATCCAGGTGGAGACGCCGCCGTCGGTGGCCAGCGGGCTGCAGCGCATCGGCAGGGCCGGCCATCAGGTCGGCGAGATCTCCCAGGGCGTGCTGTTCCCCAAGCACCGCACCGACCTGATCGGCTGCGCGGTGACCGTGCGGCGAATGCTGTCCGGCGAGATCGAGACGATGCGGGTGCCGACGAACCCGCTCGACGTGCTGGCCCAACACACCGTGGCCGCGTGCGCGCTCGAGCCTCTTGACGCCGACCTCTGGTTCGAGGCGGTGCGACGCAGCGCGCCGTTCGCGACCTTGCCGCGCAGCGCCTTCGAGGCGACGCTGGATCTGCTGTCCGGGAAGTACCCGTCGACCGAGTTCGCCGAGCTGCGGCCTCGCCTCGTGTACGACCGCGATGCGGGCACGCTCACCGCGAGGCCGGGCGCCCAGCGGCTGGCGGTCACTTCCGGCGGGGCGATTCCCGACCGCGGGCTGTTCACCGTCTACCTGGCGTCCAGCGCGGAATCCGACAAACCCTCGCGGGTAGGCGAACTCGACGAGGAGATGGTCTACGAATCGCGACCTGGCGATGTGATCTCCCTTGGCGCGACCAGCTGGCGAATCACCGAAATCACGCACGACAGGGTGCTCGTCATCCCGGCGCCCGGCGAGCCGGCCCGGCTGCCGTTCTGGCGCGGTGACGGGGTGGGCAGGCCTGCCGAGCTCGGCGCGGCGATCGGTGCCTTCACCGGGGAGCTCGCCGGTCTTGACCGCGAGACCTTCGCGGAGCGTTGCGTCGCAATGGGTTTCGACGACTACGCGACAGACAACCTGTGGCAGCTGCTCAACGACCAACGCCAGGCAACGGGCACCGTGCCGACCGACGCCACCTTCGTCGTCGAACGGTTCCGCGACGAGCTGGGTGACTGGCGGGTGATCCTGCACTCCCCCTACGGGCTGCGGGTGCACGGCCCGCTTGCGTTGGCGGTGTCGCGACGGCTCCGTGAGCGCTACGGCATCGACGAGAAGCCGACCGCCTCCGACGACGGCATCATCGTGCGGCTGCCGGACACCGAGGACGCGGCGCCGGGCGCCGAACTGTTCGTCTTCGACGCCGACGAGATCGAGCCGATCGTGACCGCCGAGGTGGGCGGTTCGGCGCTGTTCGCATCCCGGTTCCGCGAATGCTCGGCGCGCGCCCTTCTGCTGCCGCGCCGCCACCCGGGCAAGCGGTCGCCGCTGTGGCATCAGCGCCAGCGTGCGGCACAGCTTCTCGATGTGGCACGCAAATACCCGGACTTCCCGATCGTGCTCGAAACCGTCCGCGAATGCCTGCAGGATGTGTATGACGTGCCGACGCTGATCGAGCTGATGGGCCGCATCGCACAGCGCAGGCTGCGGTTGGTCGAGGTGGAAACCCAGACACCGTCGCCGTTCGCGGCGTCGCTGCTGTTCGGATACGTCGGTGCGTTCATGTACGAGGGCGACAGCCCGTTGGCGGAGCGCCGTGCCGCCGCGCTGTCGTTGGACAGCATGCTGCTGGCCGAGCTGTTGGGCCGCGTCGAACTGCGCGAGCTGCTCGACCCCCAGGTGATCGCCAGCACCGCCGCGCAACTGCAGCACCTCAGCGAGGATCGCGCGGCACGTGACGCGGAGGGCGTCGCCGACCTGCTGCGGATGCTGGGGCCGCTGACGGAGGCCGAGATCGCCGAGCGGTGCACCGCCGACGACGTCGGCGGCTGGCTGGAGGGGCTGCGCGAGACCAAGCGCGCACTGACGGTGTCGTTCGCCGGGCAGACGTGGTGGGTGGCTATCGAGGACATCGGCCTGCTCCGCGACGGCGTCGGCGTCGCGGTGCCGGTCGGCGTGCCCGCGGTATTCACCGAAGGGGGCGCCGATCCGCTCGGCGAACTGCTCGGCCGGTACGCGCGGACCCGTGCGCCGTTCACCACGCACGAGGCGGCGGCCCGGTTCGGGCTGGGCCAGCGGGTGGCCGCAGATGTGCTGGGCCGCATGGCGATCGACGGCAAGCTGGTGCGCGGAGAGTTCACCGACACCGCAGAAGCAGGCGACCAGTGGTGTGACGCAGGTGTGCTCAAGATTCTTCGGCGGCGATCGCTGGCCGCGCTGCGGGCGCAGGTGGAGCCGGTCAGCACCGCGGCCTATGCCCGGTTCCTGCCCGCGTGGCAGCAGGTCGGTTTGGAGAAGGCCTCCGGCATCGACGGCCTCGCATCGGTCATCGATCAACTCGCTGGGGTGCCCATTCCTGCGTCGGCGATCGAACCGCTGGTGTTCGCCACCCGCGTCCGCGACTACCAGCCGGCGATGCTCGACGAACTGCTCGCGTCGGGCGAGGTGACATGGTCGGGGGCGGGCACGATCGGAAGCGGCGACGGCTGGATCGCCTTCCACCCGGCCGAATCCGCACCGCTGACGCTCGCCCAACCGACCGAGATCGACTTCACCGACACCCACCGGGCAATGCTGGAGATTCTCGGCTCCCCCGGCCATGGCGGCGGCGCGTTCTTCTTCCGTCAGCTCGCCGGCTCGGCCGGCGGCGACACCGAAGAGTTCAAACGGGCGTTGTGGGAACTGGTTTGGGCCGGCTGGATCACCGGTGACACGTTCGCGCCCGTTCGGGCATTGGTCGGCGGCAGCGGGCGGCGATCGAGTCGGCCCGCACACCGCCAAGGCTCGCGACCGCCGCGGCTGAGCCGCTACAGCGTTGCCCACGCGCAGACGCGCACCTCTGATCCGACAGTCGCGGGCAGATGGTCGGCGCTTCCCGAAGCCGAGCTGGATTCGACTGTGCGGGCGCACTTTCAGGCCGATCTGCTGCTCAACCGATACGGCGTGCTGACCAAGGGCGCCGCCGCGGCCGAGGGCATTCCCGGCGGGTTCGCCATGCTCTACAAGGTGCTCAGCGCTTTCGAGGACGCCGGCCGGTGTCAGCGGGGGTACTTCGTCGAGTCGTTGGGCGGGGCGCAGTTCGCGGTCGCGTCTACGGTGGATCGGCTGCGGACCTACCTCGACGGCGTCGACTCGGATCGCAGGGAGTACCAGACTGTCGTCCTCGCCGCTGCGGACCCCGCCAACCCGTACGGTGCGGCACTGCCGTGGCCGGACGGCGCCCACCGGCCTGGCCGGAAAGCCGGCGCCCTTGTTGCGCTCGTCGACGGGGAACTCGCCTGGTTCCTCGAGCGCGGCGGACGCACACTGCTCACCTTCACCGACGATCCGAATGCCCACCATGCCGCCGCCGGGGCGCTTGCCGACCTTGTCGGCGCGCGCCGCGTGCAGTCGCTGCTCGTCGAGAAGGTCAACGGCGGACCGGTGCTCGCACCGGACGCGCAGGTCGGCCAGGCCGCCGTGGTTACCGCGCTCACCGATGCCGGTTTCGCACGAACACCACGGGGTCTCCGACTGCGCTGACCGGTCGACTTCCTAGAGTTCACGACATGGGGCTACGCACAGCGTTGACCGAGATGTTCCGCATCGACCATCCGGTGGTGCTTGCCCCGATGGGCGATGTCGCAGGCGGAGCACTGGCCGGCGCGGTTTCCGAAGGCGGCGGCCTGGGCGTGATCGGCGCGGGCCGCGGCGACCTGGCCTGGCTGGACCGGGAGTGCGCGCAGGCGCGGGCATCCACCCGCAAACCGTGGGGCATCGGCTTCCTGTCCTGGGCCATCAACGCGGCGACGATAGACGCGGCGATAGCGCAGTCGCCCGCGGCGATCATGCTCTCGTTCGGCGATCCCGCACCGTTCACCGAGGCGATCCGAGCCGCGAAAATCCCGATCATCGTTCAGGTGACCACCGTGGCGGAGGCCCGTCGCGCGCTCGACGTGGGTGCGAACGTCGTCGTGGCGCAGGGCTCCGAGGCGGGTGGGCACGGCGGCGGCCGCGCGACATTGCCGTTCGTTCCTGCAGTCGTCGATATCGCCGGCTCCGTGCCGGTGCTGGCGGCCGGCGGCATCGCGGACGGCCGAGGGCTTGCCGCGGCGTTGGTGCTCGGCGCCGCGGGCGCCGTCATCGGCACCCGGTTCGAGGTCACCCACGAGGCGCTGATCGCCCCTGACGCCATGAAGGCGATCATCGCCGCGGGCGCCGACGACACCACCCGGGGACGCGCGCTCGACGTCATCCGCGATTCAGCGTGGCCGGAGCGCTACCCCGCCCGAACCCTGCGCAACAGGGTCACCGATACCTGGCAGGGTCGCGAGGCCGACATCGACGATGCGGCCAGGGCCGCGTTCCGCGAGGGAGTCGGCCGTGGCGACCCCGACTACGTTCCCGTCTGGGCGGGCGAGGCCGTCGACATCATTGCCGAACAGGACTCCGCCGCAGCAATCGTCGAACGCATCGCGCGCGAAGCCGAGCAAGCCATCGCCGCTGTAGGCAGTCACCATGACTAACCGCGTCACGACACCGTTCGGGCCCGAATCCACCGCAGCCGACGTCATCGCGGGTGTCGACCTGACCGGCAGGACGGCGATCGTCACCGGCGCCTCGTCGGGTATCGGCGTCGAAACGGCACGCGCGCTGGCCGGGGCGGGCGCATCGGTCACGCTGGCCGTCCGCAACACCACCTACGGCGATCGTGTCGCCGCCGAGATCCGCGACAGCACCAAAAACTACAGCGTCGACGTCGGTGTCATCGACCTCAGCGACCTGTCCAGCGTCGCGGCCTTCGTTCGAGCCTGGACGAGGCCGCTCGACATCCTGGTGAACAACGCGGGCGTGATGGCGACGCCCGAGCTGACCATGGCGCCGAGCGGGCATGAATTGCAGTTCGCCTCAAACCATCTCGGCCACTTCTTGCTCGCCGTCGGCCTGCACAAAGCGCTCGCCGCCGCGGACGGGGCCAGGATCGTGTCGGTGAGTTCGGCGGGCCATCTGCGTTCACCGGTCGTATTCGACGACATCGACTACGGATTCCGCGACTACGACCCGTTCAGCGCGTACGGGCAATCCAAGACGGCCAACGTGCTGTTCGCCGTCGAGGCGACCCGCCGATGGACCGACGACGGGATCACGTCGAACGCGCTGATGCCCGGTGCGATCTTCGATACCCGGCTGGGGCGCCACGTCGGTGCGGGCCATGCGGTCTCTGCGAAGAAAGACCTCAGGGTCAAAACCGTCGAGCAGGGTGCGGCAACGTCGGTGTTGGTGGCGACGTCACCGTCGCTCGAAGGCATCGGCGGCCGCTATTTCGAGGACTGCAACGAAGCCCGCGTCGTCGAACGTCGCGGCGCGCCCGGAAGCGGCGGGGTGGCCGCGTATGCGGTCGACCCGGCGAACGCCGAACGGCTGTGGGAAGTCTCGTTACGGATGACCGGATAACGATGCCTGAGGGTGACACCGTTTTTCACACCGCCGCCAAGCTGCGCGAGGCGTTGCAGGGAAAAACACTGACGCGCTGCGATGTTCGCGTGCCGCGGTATGCCACCGTCGATCTGACGGGCGAGCGGGTGGACGAGGTCGTCAGCCGCGGCAAGCACCTGTTCATCAGGGTCGGTGGGGCGAGTATCCACTCCCATCTGAAAATGGACGGCAGCTGGTGGGTGACCAGCACCGACCGGCCCAGCCGCGCGGGCCACCGGATCCGCATCCTCTTGGAGGCCGGCGACGTGCAGGCTGCAGGAATCGATCTCGGCGTACTGGAAATCCTCGAGCGCGCCGACGACGAGGAGGTCGTCGCCCACCTCGGGCCCGATCTGCTTGGGCCGGATTGGGATCCGCACGTTGCGGCCGCCAACCTCGTCGCCGATCCGGACCGGCCGTTGTCGGAGACCCTGCTGGATCAGCGGGTGATGGCAGGCGTCGGGAATGTGTACGCCAACGAGCTGTGCTTCCTGTTCGGACACCTACCGACGGCGCCGACGGGGTCGGTGAAGGACCCGTTGCGGCTGGCGCAACGGGCCCGTGACATGTTGTGGCTGAACAGAACCCGGTCCAACCGCACTACCACCGGCGACACCCGGCGAGGGCAGCAGGTGTGGGTGTACGGCCGATCGGGAGAGCCGTGTCGCCGGTGCGGCACCGCCATCAAGACGGATCGCACCGGCGACCGGGTGACGTTCTGGTGCCCGAACTGCCAGACCTAGGGCAGAGCGAGCCTGACGATCTTGCGCACCACGGTGGCGAACTGCTTGGGCAGCGAACCGCTGTTGTAGGGGATGCCGTACCGCTTGCAGATCTCCTGCACCTCGGGGGCGATCTCCGCATGCCGATGGGCCGGCACGTCGGGGAACAGGTGATGCTCGATCTGGAATGACAGGTTGCCGCTCAGGATGTGAAAGAGCTTGCCGCCGGTCAGATTCGCCGATCCGAGGATCTGGCGGAAGTACCACCCGCCGCGGGTCTCGGCCTTCGTCTCCTCGATGGAGAACTCCTGCACGTCTTCTGGGAAGTGGCCGCAGAAGATGATCATGTAAGACCAGACGTTGCGCATCAGGTTCGCGGTCATGTTGCCTGCGAACACCCACGGCGCGAACGGCCCGGCCAACAACGGGAAGGCCACATAGTCCTTCAGCGTCTGCCGCTTCGTCTTGCGCCAAATCGCGCTGAGGATATCTCGCTTCTCGGCGACGGTGATCTCGCCTGACCGGATCCGTTCGGTTTCCAGCTCGTGCAGTGCGACGCCGTATTGGAACAGCACCATCAGCAAGAAGGCGTAGACCGGGTTGCCCAGGAAGTACGGGCTCCAGCGCTGGTCCTTGCTCATTCGCAGGATGCCGTAGCCGACGTCGCGGTCCATGCCGACGATGTTGGTGTAGGTGTGATGCATGTAGTTGTGCGAATGACGCCACTGGTCGGCCGGGCAGGCGGTGTCCCACTCGAACTTCTTGCTGGCCAACGCGGGATCGCCGGTCCAGTCGTACTGGCCGTGCATGATGTTGTGGCCGATCTCCATGTTGTCGAGGATTTTCGACAGCCCCAGCATCGCGGTGCCCGCGAGCCAGAAGGGCGGGAAGATGCCGCCGAAGAGCATTGCCCGGCCAGCAACCTCCAAGCCGCGCTGGCCCTTGATGATTCGCCGGATGTAGGTGGTGTCGCGCTCGCCGAGGTCGGCGATCACACGCTCCTTGAGTGCGTCGAGCTCACGCCCGAACGCCTCGGTCTGCTCCGGGGTCAAGGTGACGGTCTTGCCTGCCACCGTCTTCGACAGGGTCTTGGGCTGGGTCATCGTTGCTGTAGTCATGATTCTCCTTGCCTAGAGGGCGATCTCGACGTCACCGACGGGGGTGGACACGCAGATCTGCACGTCCTCCTCCTCGGCATCCGAGACCGTCCCGGTGATCAGGTTGCGTACGACACCGCTGGTCTTGCGGCGGGTGCAGCTGTGGCAGATGCCCATCCGACATCCGCTTTCGGGTGTGAGTCCGGCGTCCTCGGCCTGGACCAGTAGTGGCCTGCCGTCATCGGTGGCCTCGACACCGCTGTCGGTGAACGAGATCCGCCCCCCGGTGGCCTCGGCGGGTGCGCTGAACACGGGCGGGACGAAGCTCTCGGACTTCGCGTCGGGGCAGTGTGCCCGGACGGCGTCCACCAGTGCGGGCGGACCGCAGACATATACGGCTTCCGGCACGGGCATCGCGGCGGCCAGGTGATCGGCGTCGAAGTAGCCAGTCAGGTCGCCTGTGCCCTCGCGGGTGTAGCCGTGCAGCACGCGCACTCCCGGCATCGCGGCAAGCTCGTCGGCGTAGCAGGCCTCTTCGGCGCTGCGCGCGTAGTGGATGAAGGTGATCTCGCGGTCGGATCCCTCGTCGCGCATCGTGCGCAGCATCGACATCACCGGGGTGATGCCGCTGCCGCCGGAGACGAACAGGATTCGGGTCGGCCGCTCGGTCGGCATGGTGAAGTCGCCACCGACCGAATCGAGGCCGAGGACCATTCCGGGCCGCGCGTTGTCGCACAGGTAGCTGGACACCAGCCCGCCGTCATGGCGGCCGATGGTGAGCTCGATGTGCGTCGCGCCTTCTGCGCTCGCGGGCGAGTAGCAGCGGGTGCGGCGGCGGCCATCGATTTCGACGGTGAGGTTGATGTGCTGGCCGGCCAGAAATCCGGTGAACGCTTGGTTCGGTTCCAGGGTGAGCGTCACGCTGCGGGGCGTCTGGCGCCGTACCGCGACGACCTTCGCGCGGGCTTCTCCATTGGTCCAGGTCCGGTCGACGAGCTCGGTGTATCGGTCGACGCCGTGGGGGCCGGTCAGCAGCTCCAAAAGGGGCGACCGTCGCGCTCGGCGTGTCAGAGTTTGAGTGAACATGTGTATACCGTGCGCCAGTACAGCCTGGTCCGTCAATGGGAAAGTGCCTGATTGTGGTAGGTTTCACAGAGTGAACAGTCGTACGCCTGGCTCACGTACGCGCAGATCAAGCCGGTCGCGTTCACGGGACACCCCTTCGCGCGAAGAGCGCAAGGAGGTCACCCGGCGCGCGATCGTGGCGGCCGCGCTCCGCCTGCTGGAGGAGCGCAGCTTCTCGCAGCTGAGCCTGCGTGAGGTGACGCGCGAGGCGGGCATCGTGCCCGCCGCGTTCTACCGGCACTTCGAGTCGATGGAAGCGCTTGGCCTGGTTCTCATCGACGAGTCGTTCCGGGTTCTGCGGGACATGCTGCGGGGCGCGCGGGCGGGCAAGCTCGATCCCAAGCGCGTCATCGAGTCATCGGTCGACATCCTCGTCGAGGGGGTCGACGAGCGGCGCGAACACTGGGTGTTCATCGGCCGTGAACGCAACAGCGGAGTGACCGTGCTGCGCTACGCGATCCGCACCGAGATTCGGCTGATCACCTCGGAGCTGGCCATCGACCTTGCCCGTTTCCCCGGCCTGACGACCTGGAGCAGCGAGGACCTGAACATCTTGGCCAGCTTGTTCGTCAACTCGATGATCGTCATCGCCGAAGCCATCGAGGACGCAGGCGACCAGGCGGCACTCCAAGAAATCAAGCGCGTCGCGGTCAAACAGCTGCGGATGATCACCGTCGGTGTCAACGCCTGGCAGAGCGGCCCCTAGCGGCCCCTGAAGCTGAGAAATACCTGAGGAACTACCGACGTTCTTCAGTGCATGAAGTTCGCTTTTTCCGCAGTCGCAGCCGGCGTTCTGGCATTGAGTGCGTTGGGGTTCGCGGCGGACGCCGGTGCCGCCCCCAGCGGCGTCGGCTCAGCGGCCGACACCGTGAAAGAACTGCAGGCCGACGGCTACACGGTGGGGATCAACGGAGCCGCAACCACACCGCTGTCGGAATGCGCGGTCACCGGCGTGCACCCCGGAACCACGGTCTATGTCGACATAGCCTGCCCGTCAACGTAATAACGTGTGGCCATGCCACACCTCGAACTGACCTATCCGAGGCCGGAGATCGCCGTCGTCACGCTCAACCGGCCCGAGAAGCTCAACGCGTTGTCACGGGAGTTGGTGGAGTCGCTGCACGTGGCCATCACCGACATCGCCGCGAACGGGCAGTGCCGGGTGGTGGTGCTCACCGGAGCAGGCCGCGGCTTCTGCTCGGGTCTTGACCTGACCGACCCGAATCCGCCCGGTATGGGCTCGGGGCTTGAGTTCCCGCGGTCGGGAATGCGGTGGCAGGAACGCATCGCCGACCTGACGAGCCGCATTCACCGACTGCGCCAACCCGTGATCGCGGCCGTCAACGGACCCGCCTACGGCGGCGGCCTCGGCATCGCGGCGGCCTGCGACATCCGGCTGGCGAGCGAGTCCGCACGGTTCTGCACACAGTTCATCAAGCTCGGCCTCGGCGGCTGCGACATCGGCGTCAGTTACACGCTTCCCCGCATCGTCGGCGCGGGTCCGGCGTTCGACATGATCCTCACCGCGCGCGTCATCGACGCCCAGGAGGCGCTGCAGCTCGGCCTCGTCACCCGTCTGTCGGCAGATTCGGCGCTGCTCGACGACGCGCTCGCGGTTGCCGAAACGCTATGCAGCTACGGCGAATTCGGACTGGAGTCGACCAAGCAGGTGCTGTGGGCGAACCTGGAGGCGTCAAGCCTCGAGTCGGCGCTGCACGTAGAGAACCGCAGCCAGATCCTGGCATCGACCGGCGGCGCCGTGGCCCGCTTCAGCGAGGAGTTCCGCCACCGTCCGCGATAATCACCGAACCGGTGATGTAACTGCCTGCGTCCGAACACAACAGGAGCGCCGGTCCGACCATCTCATCAGCGGTGGCCAGTCGTTTCACCAACGTGCCGCCGACCATTGCGTCGACCATCTCCTGCGGGTTCTGCTGCATCATGTAGGTGTCCACCGGTCCGGGCGCGATTGCATTGACGCGGATGCCGTGATGCGCGAACTCCGCGGCCATCGACCGCGTAAACGACATCATCGCCGCCTTCATCGACGAATAGATGGACAGCATCGGCGAGAAGATGAACGCGCCGACGGAGACGATGTTCAGCACAGCGGCGTGCGGGCTGGCTTTCAAATGCGGTAGCGCCTCCTGCACGAGAAACACCGGACCGCGCAGGTTGACCTCGAACGACTTGGTCAACGCGTCGACGGTGATCGACCCGAGGGGCTGCGCCAACGGGTTCGCGGCATTGTTGACCACCACATCGACGCCGCCGAACTCGTCGACGGTGCGCTGCACCAGTGCTCCGAGATCCTCGACGTCGCCGACGTGAGTCGGCACGCCGACCGCCTGGCCGCCGAGGTCACGCAGATGCGCGGCGGCCTTGTCGCAGGCCTCGGCTTTGCGGCTGGCCACAACGACGCGCGCGCCGGCGAGGACGAACCCCTCCGCCAACGCGAGACCGATGCCGCGGCTGCCGCCGGTCACGATGACGGTGCGGTCGGACATGTCGAAGAGACGGTCGAATGTTGTGCGGTCCACACCGGTCAGCTAAACACGTCGGCGTGTGCGGCCACGTACTGCTCCACCGTTTGCGCTGGGGCGCCGGTGATCTGCGCGACGTCGTCGGTGCTGCGGTCGTAGCGGCCCTCGCGGTGAAGCCGCGCCATGGTGGCGATGTGCTGGGCGACGTGCGCGGGCAGCCCGATCGGGGTCAGCACTCGATCTGTCCACTCGTCGAGCGGCAGATCCTGCGCGGTCACCGGCCTGCCCAGCGCGCGCGAGTACTGCTCAGCGATCCCGCCGATGTCGAGCACTTCGGGCCCGGTCAGCTCGTAAACCTTGCCGATGCATCCTGCGGGTTCGCGGAGCACGGTGGCCACCACTCGGGCGACGTCGGTAGCGGCGATCGGCGATGTTCGCCCGCTGCCGAACGGCAACACCAGCGTGCCGCGTTCGCGGATCGAGTCGGCGGCCAGCATGGTGAGCAACGGGTTCTCCATGAAGACCGTGGGACGCACATGAACGACCGGCACACCCGACCAGTTCATGATGTGTTCGGCGAGCCAGTGCAGCCGGTGCTGCTTGGATTCCGAGGTACTGGTCAGCGTCATCTGCGAGACGGTCATCTGCGACATGTTCACGATGACTTCGACTGGCGCCGCCTCGAGCGCGACCGCGCAGACGATGGCCGTGGCCGTGAGGTAGTCGGGCGAGACACTCATGTTGAAGAACATCCGCTCGACGCCAGCCATCGCGTTCGCGACGTGTTGCGTGTTGGTCAGATCTCCGACGACGACCTCGGCGCCCAGATCGCGAAGCGCGGTCGCCCGGTCGTCGTCCCGACGCACCATCGCCCGCACCGGATGCCCATCATCGAGAAGCAGTTTCACCACCTGGCGGCTCACGCTGCCGATCCCGCCGCCCGCGCCGGTGACCAGGTACACGATTAGTCGGCCATCGTCCACGTCGACGTGGCGATCAGGTCGCCGCGATCGAGCGCGGCCGCTCGGTACTCATGGATTTTCACGTAGTCCTCGTTGGTCACCATGTCGATGAACGCTGCGGGCGACGGGTACTCCACCACGAGAATCGCGTCCCAGCAGGGCTTTTCACCGTCTCCGATGACTTGCGTCGGCGCGTTGCCTGCGTAGCGGACCGTGCCGCCGACCCGTTGCAGGTGCGGCACGACCTCCTGCGCGTAGCGGGCATAGCTTTCGCGGCCGCCGTCGAGGCGGAACTGCAACAAGTTGACCATCACGACGGGGTCGTCGGCCGGTCGCGCGGCGAGTGCGGCCATCTGTTCATGCGTAGGCTCTAGCGACTGGGTCATAGGTCGATTGTGGCAGCGATAGCGCCTTTTCGAGGCGTTACGCGCTCGATGTCAATCGGGTCTCCACGTCGCACGACGCCAGGACTGACAATGTCGGCATACCAACCGGCACAGGCGGATTGGCCGAAAAATGGGAGATCCTTGAGCCCGAGTCGCGCGATCGCCTTCAGAATCGCAGCGTCCTTCGGCAGACCTGGCTGAGGCAAAGTCGTCATCACACAACGCGGTGTCAGAATGGCGAGGTGCACGACGGCCTGCTCACCGAGGTGTACATCGCAGTTCAGCCAGTCGTCCTCCGCGGCGAGTAGATCGCCGTCGTCGACCAGGACGTTGGGTCGCATCCGTCGCGGATCCCAACCTCCTTCGGGGTGCTCAGCTGCCAACTGCCTCAGCGTGCTTGCGGCCAACACGTGCACTTGGGCAAGGTCCACGAAACCGAGCGCATGACGCTCGGCCTTCACGAAGCGCACTTCTCGGCGCAGATATTCTGACGCGCGCTTGGCCAGTTCTTCCCCGCCATCGCCGTCGGTCCGAACCACGGTGCCGTCGGGGAAGGTCACCTCGATGGGTGCTGCACCGTCCTCGGCCGGCGGATGAAGGAAACTCGCCCGGCATTCGAGCAATGGCCCGAAGTGCTTGGATTGCTTCGCACTGGCGATTTCACCCGTCTCGGCATCGATGAACGCGTATGCGCGGTCGCCGCGGACGCCGGTCGTGCCGAGCGAAATCTCGTCGACCTCTAGGCCCTGCATCGACTTGACCGGGTACTGCCACAACTTGCCAACCGAGGTCATGAGTCGATACTGCGCTCGCTGATAAACCGGCGCAAACGTCCGCTCATCGGATCCTCGAACTCGATGTTGTAAGCCCGCAGCTGCAGTGGCGTCGAGAAGTCGCCGCGCGCAACATCGACGATGTCCGGGTACAACGGATCTCCGATGATCGGCAGGCCGAGCGAGGCCATGTGCACCCGTAGCTGATGCGTGCGCCCGGTGCGCGGTGTCAACCGGTACAAGCCGTCGCCGAGATGCTCAACTAGCGTCTCGGCGTTCGGCTCCCCCGGCTGCTCGAACGCCTGTAACCGGCCACGCTGCTTAATGATTCGGCTGCGCAGCGTCATCGGAAACTCCAACGCCGGGTCCACCGCCGCTCGCGCCAGATACGTCTTGCGCACCTCGCCGCGCGCGAACATCGTCTGATACGCGCCGCGGATTTCACGCCGCGCAGTGAACAACAACACTCCTGCGGTCAACCGGTCCAACCGATGTGCGGGCGACAACTCCGGCAGATCCAGCTCTCGCCGCAGTCGCACCGTCGCCGTCTGCGCGACATGCCCGCCACGCGGCATGGTTGCCAGGAAGTGAGGCTTGTCGACGACCACGATGTCGTCGTCGCGGTACAGCACCGGGATGTCGAACGGCACCACAGCTTCGTCAGGCAGATCACGGTAGAGATAGACGTCCGAGTTCGGCGGCAGCACCGTCGCCGCCGTCACCACCGCACCGTCGGCACAAACCACCTCGCCCGCAAGCACTTTCGCCGCTGCTGCTTCGCCGAACCGATCCGCCAGCTCCACCAGCACCGCACCGCCGCGCAACCGCACCCGCGCCGGACCCACGCCGTCGCGGTCAGGCAACGGGGCACGACTCAATTGAGCGGCACCGGCTCGAGGATCTCGGCGCGCGCCTCGGGCGCGGCGGCTCGCAGTGCGTCTGCGGACTCGTCGTCGGGCTGCTGCTGCGACTGGACCTCCGCGTCGACCCGCGCGATGTACGTGTTCACCTCGCGGTCGACGTCCTCGGCCGTCCACCTCAGGATTGGTGCCACCACCTCGGCGACCTCGCGGGCGCAGTCGACGCCGCGGTGCGGGTACTCGATCGAGATTCGCATGCGACGGGCGAGAATGTCTTCGAGGTGCAGCGCGCCCTCCGCCGCGGCGGCATACCAGGCTTCGACCTTCAGATACACCGGCGCCTCGGTGATCGGCGCGAGTAACTCAGGCTTGTCGTCGGCCATCGCCAGCACCTCGCCGATCAGCGAGCCGTAGCGGTCCAGCAGATGGCGCACCCGGTAGGGGTGCAGCCCGTACATCGCCCCGAGGTGTTCGGTCTGGTTGATCATCGCGAAATACCCGTTGGCGCCCATCAACGGCACCTTGTCGGTCACCGACGGCGCCACCCGGGTTGGTACGTATTCACTTGCGGCGTCGATCGCGTCGGCGGCCATCACCCGGTAGGTGGTGTATTTGCCGCCGGCGATCGCCACCAGTCCCGGCGCGGGGACCGCGACGGCGTGTTCGCGCGACAGCTTCGAGGTCTCCTCGACTTCCCCCGCCAGCAGCGGCCGCAGGCCGGCATACACACCGTCGATGTCGTCATGAGTGAGTGGTGTCGCAAGCACGGTGTTGACGGTGCTGAGGATGTAATCGATGTCCGCCTTGGTGGCCGCGGGGTGGGCGAGGTCGAGATTCCAGTCGGTGTCGGTAGTGCCGATGATCCAATGCGTGCCCCACGGGATCACGAACAGCACGGACTTCTCGGTGCGCAGGATGATCGCCACCTCGCTGACGATGCGGTCCCGCGGCACCACGACGTGCACGCCCTTGGACGCGCGGACGCGGAACCGGCCGCGCTGCTTGGACAGCGCCTGGATCTCGTCGGTCCACACTCCGGTGGCGTTGACCACGACGTGGCCGTGCACCTCGGTGACGTCGCCGTCCTCGGAGTCGCGGATCTTCACCCCGGTAACGCGATCGCCCTCGCGCAGGAGTGCGACCGCCTGGGTCGACGTCCGAACGACCGCTCCGTAATGCGCCGCGGTGCGCGCCACGTTCATCGTGTGCCTGGCGTCGTCGACGACGGTGTCGTAGTAGCGGATACCGCCGATCAGCGAACTTCGCTTCAAGCCCGGCGCCAACCGCAGCGCGCCCGCTTTGAACAAATGCTTCTGCGCGGGAACGGATTTGGCGCCGCCGAGTTGGTCGTAGAGAAAGATGCCCGCCGCCACGTACGGCCGCTCCCAGAATCGGTGGGTCAGCGGGAACAGGAACGGTAGCGGCTTGACCAAATGCGGCGCCAGCGTCGTCAACGACAGCTCGCGTTCGTGCAGCGCCTCCCGCACCAACCCGAACTCGAGCTGCTCGAGGTAGCGCAGTCCGCCGTGGAACATCTTCGACGAGCGGCTCGAGGTGCCGGAGGCAAAATCGCGGGCCTCGACGAGAGCGACCTTGAGCCCGCGCGTGGCCGCATCCAGAGCCGCGCCCGCGCCGACCACGCCGCCGCCGATGACGACAACGTCGAATTGTTCGCTTCCGAGCCGCTCCCACGCCAGTCTGCGCTGCTCAGGGCCGAGAAAGGTCTGCCCGCTGCCCAGACCGGGTATCGGGTCGGTCACGCGGACTCCTCTTGTTACTGGTCGGTAGCTTCTTAGCTCCAGGCTACCTGCGGCTAGTCGAGATCGTCGTGACGCATCAGCCTGCGGCCCGCTTCGGTGATCGAACCCGACAGGCTGGGGTAGACCGAGAACGTCTCCGCCAGCTCGTCCACTGGCAGGCCGTCCTGGACAGCCATCGCGATCGGCATGATCAGTTCGGAGGCGATCGGCGCGACCACCACGCCTCCGATGACCACGCCGGTCGCCGGGCGGCAGAAGATCTTCACGAAGCCACGGCTCAGGCTGGACATCTTGGCTCGCGCGTTTGTGTTCAGCGGCAACATGATTGTGCGAGCGGCGACCGTGCCGTCGTCGATCTTGGCCTGCGGGACGCCGACGGCGGCGATCTCGGGGCGGGTGAACACCGCAGCGGCCACGGTGCGCAGCCTGATTGGGTGCAGCGCCTCGCCGAGTGCGTGATACATCGCGATGCGCCCCTGCATGGCCGCAACCGAGGCCAGCAGCATCAGGCCGGTGCAGTCACCGGCCGCGTAGATGCCCGGTGCCGAGGTGCGCGACACCCGGTCGACGGTCAGATAATTGCCCTGCCCGAGTTCGATGCCGACCTTCTCGAGCCCCAGGCCGGATGTGTTGGGCACCGAGCCGACGGTCATCAGCGCGTGGCTGGCCTCGACGGTGCGGCCGTCGGTCAGGGTCACCAGCACACCGCTATCGGTGCGGGTGACCGAGTCGGCCCTCGCGTTCTTCTCGAGTTTGACGCCGCGCTGCTCCCACAGTTCCTCGAGCACAGCGGCGGCGTCGGAGTCCTCGTGCGGGAGGATCTGGTCGCGGCTGGCGACCACCGTCATCCTCACACCGAGCTCGGTGTAGGCGTTGACGAATTCGGCACCGGTGACCCCGGATCCGACCACGACGAGATGATCGGGCAGCGCATCGAGGTCGTAGAGCTGCCGCCAGTTCAGGATTCGCTCACCATCGGTCTTCGCGCCGGGCAACACGCGGGGGCTGGCGCCGGTGGCAATCAGTACGACGTCGGCGGGCACGACGTTCGTCGAGCCGTCCGCCGTCGTGACCTTGACGCGGTGCGCGGCCATGCCGGGCACGTCGTCGACGAGTTCCCCGCGCCCGCTGACCAGGGTGACCCCCTCGCTGCGCAGCCGGTCGGCGATGTCGGCGGACTGAGCAGCCGCGAGCCGCTTGACGCGCTCGTTGATGCGGGGCAGCTGAATCTCGGCGTCCTCGAACTCGAGATCGAAGCCGAGATCAGGCGCACGGCGCAGCTCGGTCCGCACACCGGTCGACGCGATGAACGTCTTCGATGGCACGCAGTCCCACAGCACGCAGGCCCCGCCGATGCCGTCGCTGTCGATGATGGTGACCTCGGCGACGTCGCGACCGCGGGCCGCGGCAACCAGCGCCGCTTCATAGCCTGCCGGGCCGCCGCCGATGATCACAATGCGGGTTGCCACCGCCCTAACCTAGCCAAGCGTGCCGTTGAACGCCCAGCCATCGAGAGAAGCCTTAGGCTGCTCCCGTGCCGATTTACGCCGCTTACGGGTCGAACATGCATCCGGAGCAGATGCTGGAGCGGGCGCCGCACTCGCCGATGGCGGGAACGGGATGGCTGCACGGCTGGCGGCTCACCTTCGGCGGCGAGGACATCGGCTGGGAAGGCGCACTCGCCACGCTGGTCGAAGATCCGCTGGAAAAGGTGTTCGTCGTCCTCTACGACATGACGGAGTCCGACGAAGCGAACCTCGACCGTTGGGAGGGCGGCGAGCTGGGCGTGCACAAGAAGATCCGCTGCCGGGTGGACCGGCTGTCGTCGGACACCACGACCGATCCGGTGTTGGCGTGGCTGTATGTGGTCGACGCGTGGGAAGGCGGGCTGCCGTCGGCGCGCTATCTGGGTGTGATGGCCGATGCCGCCGAAATCGCCGGTGCACCAGCGGAATACGTCCGCGATCTGCGCACCCGCCCGGCCCGCAACATCGGCCCAGGCACCGTGGAGCCTTAACCTCTACGCCCTGCACCGCGACCGTGCGTGTCTGCACACGACACGCCGCGGCCGGGTGGCATTCCGTGCACCTTCACGCCGCCTGAGCGCGACGCAATTGTGCGTCGATGCGGCCTACGAACTCCGACGGCCGGTATCTGACATCCTCGAAGACGATTGCGAGGGCGACCCAGCGTATGTCTCCCAGCGCGGCCTGACGCCGACGATCCCGCTTCATCGCGTCCGGGCCGCTATGCCAGTCCACTCCGTCGTACTCGACAGCGACCCGATGGTCGGGCCAGGCGAAGTCCAGGCGCCTGAGGTCACCGTTCCCGTCGATGAGTTCGTACTGCAGCTCCGGCGTCGGCAGGTTGCCGTCGATCATGGCCAATCGCGCTTCGCTTTCCATCGGCGACTCCGCGCGAGGATCCGCCAGCGCGATCAGGTTTCGGACCTCGACTATGCCGCGTCGCCCGGCCTGCTCGATAGCTGCTCGCCAGATATCGGCCCGGCTGCACGTGCCGCTGCGCAGCGCTGCGTCGAGCGTCGCTAGTGCGCGTGGACGTTGCAGGCTGCGTGCGACCTCGACAGCGGTCCATGCCGGCGACGTCACCCGACGCCCATCGACCGTTACAAGTGGCGCACCGTCGCGGCGATGTACGACCAAGCCATCACTCGGTCGCAGCTGGCGACGCGGCGGATTGAGCACATGTAGGTCCGCGGGCTCTTCGGTATCGAAGCCGTGCAATGCAGCGGCAGTCCCAAGGCATACTGGCACCTTGGCGCGGCACGAGAGGTCCAGACCCCGTAAACGCGTATTGTCGTCGGGTTCTCCGCGGCAGTAGATCCCGTACCAAATCTTGCTCAGCGCACCGCTTTCGAGTTGTCGCTCCAAACTGCGCCTTGACGTATGGCGGAGAATCTGGGCACTGGTAGCGACTCCTCCTTGATCATCGAACAATCGTTCCAGCTCTGCGTTCATGACGAGATCGTCGACGCCAGCGAGGCGACTGCGGTAGAGCCAGAGGAGAGGGCGGTGGATCAATGTCGAACTGTGCACAGCCCCGCACCGCGAAGGTGCACAGTTGAACGTGAAACTGCGGCGTGTCGTGTGCAAACACGCACGCTCGCGGTGCCGACGGGACCAGCCTCAGAACTCGGCGGCCTGCTGGACGATATTCACCAGTGCGCGGATGCCCACCGCGAGCGCGCGTTCATCGATATCGAACGTCGGCTGGTGCAGATCGAGCTGCGGGCCCCGGCCGGGCCAGACACCCAGCCGTGCCATCGCCCCCGGCACCTCCTCGAGATACCAGGAGAAGTCCTCCCCGCCGCCCGACTGACGGGTGTCGGCCAGCACATCGGGACCGATGCTCTCGATCGCGTGCGTCATGATCCGCGTCGAGATCTCCTCGTTGACCACCGGCGGCACACCGCGCCTGTAGTGCAGCGTGTGCTCGATGGCCAGCGGCGCCAACAGGGCCGTAATGATCTCGCCGACAATCGATTCCAAGGTCAGCCAGGTATCGCGGTTGGCGGTCCGCACAGTGCCTGCGAGCATGCCGCTCTGCGGGATGGCGTTGGCCGCGACGCCTGCGTTGACCGCACCCCACACCATCACGGTGCTGGTGCGCGGGTCGATGCGGCGGGACAGCACACCGGGCAGGCCGGTGATCACGGTGCCGAGCCCGTAGACCAGATCACCCGTGAGATGTGGTCGCGACGTGTGCCCGCCCTGGCTGTGCAGGGTGACCTCGATGTGGTCGGCGGCAGAGGTGATCGGCCCGGCTCGCAATGCGACCCGTCCGACGGCCAGCCGCGGATCGCAGTGCAATGCGAAGATCCGTGACACCCCGTTGATCGCCCCGGCGGCGATGGCGTCGATGGCGCCGCCGGGCATCAGCTCCTCAGCGGCCTGGAAGATCAGCCGCACGCCGACCGGCAGCTCGGGCACGGAGCTCAGCGCAAGCGCCGTGCCGAGCAGCACCGCGGTGTGCGCGTCGTGTCCGCATGCGTGCGAGACGTTGGGAACCACTGAGGCGTAGGGCATTCCGGTGCGGTCGGCCATCGGCAACGCATCCATATCGGCGCGCAGCGCGATGCGTTGGCCGTGCTCCGGGCCGAAGTCGCAAACCAAGCCGGTGCCGCCGGGAAGCACCTTCGGATTCAGCCCGGCGTCGGCGAGCTTGGACGCCACGAACTGTGTGGTGCCGAACTCCTGCCTGCCGAGCTCGGGGTGGGCATGAATATGCCTGCGCCAGGCCACCACATCGTCGTAGTGGGCGTCCAGCCAGGCGTCGGCGGCGTCTGCCAAGGTCATGACGCAACCCGCTTGGCCGCCAGGTCGAGCACCCGGTCGCGTTCGGTGGGCGATTCGGCCAGCGCGACCACCGTGCGGGCCAGCATGATCGCGCCATCGCAGACGGCCTTGTCGCCGCTGGCACCGGCCGCTGCGGTTGCGAAGCCGGGCTGATGGACCGACGCCCCCTGCGCGTCGACTCCGACGACGGGGTGGATGCCCGGCATCACCTGGGTGACGTTGCCCATGTCGGTGCTGCCCAACGGCACCGCGGCCTCGAACTCCTGGCCGATCGGTTCTCGGCCGAGGCGCGTCATCTCGCCGCGGAAAACATCGGCCAGCCACTTGTCCGGCGCGAGCTCGTCGTACGGCGGTTCGGTCTGCACGATCTCGTAGTCGCAGCCCGTGGCGATCGCCGCACCGAGAAAGCAGTCCGCCATCCTGTCGTCGAGGTGACGCAGCGATGCGGCGTCGGTTGCCCGCATCAGGTACAGCAGGACGGTGCGGGCGGGAATGACGTTGGGGGCCTGCCCACCGTTGGTGACGATGCCGTGTGCCATCTCGCCCGGCGCGAACTGCTGGCGCAGCAGCCCAATCGCTGTCTGCGCCACAGTGATCGCGTCCGCCGCGTTGACACCCAGGTACGGCGCGACGGCGGCGTGCGCCTCACGGCCGAGATAGGTGACTTCGACTTCCGCGGCCGCAAGCGAGCGCGCACGCGCTATGTCGAGCGGGCCGGGGTGCAGCATCACCGTCGCGGCGATGTCGTCGAAGGTTCCGGCGTTGAGCAGCAACACTTTTCCGCCGCCGGACTCCTCGGCCGGTGTGCCGAGCAGCACGACCTTGAGGCCGAGGTCGTCGGCGACATCGGCGAGCGCAAGCGCGGTGCCGACGGCCGATGCGGCGATGATGTTGTGCCCGCAGGCATGTCCGAGCCCGGGCAGCGCGTCGTATTCAGCACAGATGCCGATCACCAACGGCCCGCTGCCGAACTCGGCGCGAAACGCCGTGTCCAGGCCGCCGGGTGAGGCGCTGATCTCGAAGCCGCGCTCGGCAACCAGGGTTTGGGTCTTGGCGCAGCTTTTGAACTCAGCGAACGCCAGCTCTGGCTCGGCGTGGATGGAGTGCGACAGCTCGATCAGGTCGCCACTTCGCCGGTTGATCGCGTCTTCGACGCTGACGGCGGCCGTGGCGGTTGGCATCTTGGCAGTATCTCACTGACAGCTAAGCTGCCGAACTGTGACCGATCCGGAGGTGGCAGCGCAGCAGGCCGCGGCCGCAATCCGCGAGCGCACCGGCGTCGAGGAGCACGACGTCGCCGTGATCCTGGGCTCCGGATGGGCGCCGGCGGCCGCCGAGTTGGGTGCGCCCACGGCGGTGGTGCCGGTGGGCGAACTGCCGGGCTTCATTCCCCCGACCGCGGAGGGACACGGCGGCGACGTCATCTCGGTGCGGACGGGCGATCACCGCACGCTGGTGTTCGTCGGCAGAATCCACGCCTACGAAGGCCACGACCTGCGCCACGTTGTGCACCCCGTACGGTCGGCCTGCGCGGCAGGCGTGCGGACGGTGATATTGACCAACGCCGCGGGTGGTCTCCGAACTGATTTCGCGGTCGGACAGTCGGTGCTGATCAGCGACCACCTGAACCTGACGGCGAGATCTCCGCTGGTGGGGGCGCAGTTCGTCGACCTGGTCGACGCCTACTCGCCTCGACTGCGCGCGCTCGCGCGCGAGGTGGACCCCGACCTTGCCGAGGGCGTTTACGCGTGCCTGCCTGGACCGCACTACGAAACTCCGGCCGAGATCAGGATGCTGCGCACCCTCGGTGCCGACCTGGTCGGCATGTCGACCGTGCACGAGACGATCGCCGCGCGGGCGGTCGGCGCCGAGGTACTTGCGGTGTCGTTGGTGACCAACGCCGCGGCGGGCATGACGGGACAGCCGCTGAACCACGAAGAGGTGCTTGCCGCAGGCCGTCAGTCGGCTACCCGCACCGGTTCCCTGCTGGCCTCGGTGATCTCGCGGCTCTGATCACTGAATCGCTCGGTCATCCTGATCACGACCCGGGCCAGCAACGGCGCGGTGAAAAGCATCAACAGGATTCGTACCACTTGGGCCGCGATGACGAACGTGACGTTCGATCCCGTCTCCACCGCGGTTGCGAGCACGGCGTACACACCGCCGGGGCTGGTGGCGAGGTAGCCCTCGAGCGGGGTCAGACCTGCGACATCGGCCAGCACCACGCCAAGGCCCGCGGTGGCGATGGTCAGCACCACGATCAGGGCGACGGCGACCGGCAGCAGCCGTCCCACTGCCCGCAGCGCGTCGCGGGTGAAGGCCACACCCGCCTGCCAGCCGATGAACATGTAGCCGGCCTGAACCAGAATCGTCGGCACCGAGAGGCCGAACGACAACCCGGTGACTTGAAGCACGATGGTCAACGCCATCGGCCCGAGCAGACCCGCCCCCGGCAGCCGGATGAGCCGTCCCCCCGCCGCTCCGGCGACGATCAGCACGGTCATCAGCGCGACACTGAGATACCAAGGCGCCGAATCGGTTTGACCGCGCAAGTCGGCATGGTGTGATTTGTCGGCATGGTAAACGAGCGTGACCACGACCGGCATCGACGCGGTCACCAGCGCGACGCGCAGATACTGCACCACGGCGACGACGCGATCATCACCGCCGAGTTCGCGCGCGATGGCGACCAAGCCCGACGCGCCACCGGCGACCAGTGCAAGGGATCCAGTGAGAGGGCTGACGTCGCGGTGCCACCCGAGCAGGGCGCCCGCACCGATGCTGAGCACAAGCGTGGCCATGGCGACCCCGAGAACGATGGTCCAGTCCGGGCCGAGTGCGTTCACCGCGTCGCGATCGACCATCGTGGCGATGTAGACGCCGAGCACGCCTTGGGCGGCAGTGCCGATAGGGCGGGGAACCCGCTTGGGAGCCACTGCGGGCAGCGCCAAGGCGATACCGACGATCAGCGCTGCGAACAGCGCGGCAGAGGGAACGCCGAGGACGGTCAGGGGAACGGTGACCGCGATCGTGATTGCGGCCAGCAGCACCCATCTGGATGCTTGATTCAGCCGCTGCCTAGTCACTATGTCAAGTATGCCCTTAACAAAATTGGCGTGCAACCCGGCGTTATAGCTATGACAGCGAAGATTAACCAAGGTATAACTTGGTGATGACCGAGTCACGCGCCAGCTCCTCCGCCACCGAGTTGCGGGAATCGATGGTGGCGGTGACCAGGCAGATGCGCAGGCACCGACCCGACCACAGACTGACGCTGAGTCAGATGGAGGTGCTCAGCGAAGTCACCAGGACAAGCGTGATCACACCCGCCGAGCTGGCTGTACGGCTCCACGTGCGGGTGCAGTCCCTCACCGACAGCATCAACGAGTTGGTGGGCCGCGGACTGCTGTCGCGCCGCCCCGACGACGACGATCGACGTCGCCAACTCATCGAGGTCACCGCTGCCGGCATCGCGCTCCTCGACGAGGATCGCGCCGAGCGTGACGCCTGGCTGAACGTCACCATGCGCGACAACCTGACGGACCTCGAATTCAACCTCCTGATGTTGATTGCGCCGGTGCTACGCAAGCTGGCTTACGCCGAACACAAAGTGGGCACACTGCCCGTATGACGAGCCCTCGGGCCAGCGCCGCTCAAGAATGGATAGAGCACGACCCCGACCCCGTGACCGCCGCGGAGTTGAAGTCGTGCAGTGACGACGAGCTAGCGGAACGGTTCGCGCTTCCGCTCACCTTTGGCACGGCAGGTCTGCGAGGTCCGATGCGCGGCGGCCCGGGTGGCATGAACCTCGCCGTCGTTCTGCGGACCAGTTGGGCCGTCGCGCAGGTGCTCAAGGAACGCGGCTTCGACGGATCCAACGTCGTCGTCGGCGGCGACGCCCGCCACTGCTCGGAGCAGTTCGCGCTCGCGGCAGCCGAAGTCTTCGCCGGGCAAGGATTCATGGTGACGTTGCTGTTCGCCGCTGTGCCAACGCCGGTGGTGGCGTTCGGTAGCCGCCATCTCGGCGCGAGCGCGGGCATCCAGATCACGGCGTCTCACAACCCGCCATCGGACAACGGGTACAAGGTCTACTTCGACAGCGGCATTCAGATCGTCCCGCCCACCGACCGGGAGATCGAGGCGCTGATCGGCAAGGCGCCGCACGCCGACGAGATACCAAGAGCGCCGGTCCAGACATCTGGCATGGACCTGATCCAGCGCTACGTCAACCGCGCGTCGCAGGTCCGGCACACGCACGGCTCGGTGCGGTTGGCGTTCACCGCGATGCACGGCGTCGGCGGCGAGTACGCACTCGATGCATTCGTCCGGGCCGGACTGTCCGACGTTGCCGTGGTCGAGAGTCAGTTCGCGCCCGACCCCGACTTCCCCACCGTCCCGTTCCCCAATCCGGAGGAACCGGGAGCCACCGACGAACTTTTGAAGCTGGCCGCCGAGAACGAAGCCGAAGTCGCCATAGCCCTTGACCCCGACGCCGACCGGTGCGCGGTCGGCGTGCCGACGCCGGACGGCTGGCGCATGCTCACGGGCGACGAAACCGGTTGGCTGCTCGGTGATTACATACTGTCTCAGATCGATCCCGGCGACGTAACCGAATGCACGGTGGTGGCCAGCTCTGTGGTGTCGTCGCGGATGCTCTCCCGGATCGCCGCCGCGCACGGCGCTCGCCACGTCGAGACTCTGACGGGCTTCAAGTGGTTGTCGCGGGCGGACGCGGATCTGCCGGGGTGCACGCTGATATATGCGTACGAGGAGGCGATCGGCTACTGCGTCGACCCGTCAGCGGTCCGCGACAAGGACGGGATCAGCACCGCCGTGTTGTTCTGCGACCTGGTCGTAGCGCTGCGCGAGCAGGGACGCACAGTGCTCGACGCACTCGACGACCTCGCCCGACGCCACGGCGTGCACACCACGACGGCGGTATCCCGGCCGGTGGGCGATGCCGACGACGCTGCGGCGGTGATGACCCGGCTGCGTTCCAAGGCGCCGACGAAGCTGTGCGGGTTCGACGTGACGATGACGGATCTGGCTGCGGCGCAGCCTTACCAACGTCGATCCGACGCGGTGATCCTCACCGGTGGAGACACCGAGACTGAGGTCCGGATCGCGGTGCGGCCGTCGGGTACCGAGCCGAAGGTCAAGTCCTACATCGAAGTTCGACGCGCGTGCGTCGACGGTGATGTGGCGGCGGCCCGCGCGGAGGCCCAACGCATTGCCGGAGAGCTGACCGAGCTCGCGGGCAAGTTCTAGCGCGGCCCGAACTGGCGGTCGCCGGCATCGCCCAGTCCGGGAACGATGTAGGCGACGTCGTTGAGACGGTCGTCGATGGTTGCGGTGAACAATTTGAGGTCGGGTGCCACTTTCTCGATCGCCGCGATGCCTTCTGGGGCGACGACGACGCAGATCGCCGTGATGTCAACGGCGTTGCGGGCCTGCAACAGTGCGATGGTGTGCGCCATCGAGCCACCGGTCGCCAGCATCGGGTCGAGCACGAACACGGGCTGGCCGCTCAGATCGTCGGGCAGCGACTCCAGGTAGGGCGTCGGCTGGTGGGTCTGCTCGTCACGCGCGACACCGACGAAGCCGACGTGCGCCTCGGGGATCAACGCGTGCGCCTGGTCGACCATGCCGAGACCGGCGCGCAGCACGGGCACCAGCAGCGGCGGGTGGGCGAGTCGGGCACCGGTGGTGGCTGCGAGCGGCGTGCGGACCTGGACGCTCTCGGTGGCGGCGTCGCGGGTGGCTTCGTACACCAGCATCAAGGTCAGGTCGCGAAGCGCGTCTCGAAACGACGCGTTGTTCGTGCGCTCGTCGCGCAATGTGGTCAGCCGCGCTGCGGCCAGCGGATGGTCGACGACGCGCACGTCCATGCGCCGACCCTAACGTCAGGGAACCACCCGGCGCGATCGATCGTCGTATCGCCATGTTCGTCGACACAAACGCCATCAGTGCGCTCGGCACCGACTGCTCTGCCCACGCCGATGACCTGTCCACCGCCGCAGCCGCCCTGAAGTCGCTGCCCGGTGCGGGCGCGGCCGCCGCGTTCGGTCCCGTCGGCGCGGGATTCCTCGCCGCCCTCGCCGACGCGGTCGCAACCGAAATGCAGGCCGTCCTCGCGCTGGGCGACGACCTCGCCTCGGCGCAGTCGGTCACGGGTGTGGTGGCGCAGGCCTACTCCGACGCTGACCGACGCGGCAGCCAGCTTCTTTAGCGATGCCGAGCGGACTGATCGCCGCGTTATCGGCGCCCATCCGAGAGGTGGCGGCGCAGGTCGGGCCGGGCTGGTCGGACGAGGGGGATCCGGCCATCTCACTTGCGGAGGTACGTGACCAGTTGGCGGACATCTCCGCTGCCGCACGTCTCGGATGGGAACGTGTCGCGCAGAGATGGTCAGGCGTGGGTGCCGACGGAGCCGCGGACTTCATATCCGGTGTCGCCGATTCCGCGGACAGGTTGGCGCAGCGGATCGATGAGTTGAGGGTCAGCACCGCAGGCGCTGCTGATGCCGTTTCCTGGGCGCGCTCACGGCTGCAGGACATCATCAGCCGCTTCGAAGAACACGCCGCCGCCATCGAGGCGCGGCTCGACGAACCCGGTGCAGCAGAAGAGTTGCGAGAGGAGGCTCGACGGGCGCTGAATGAGGCGGTCGCCGTCGTCGACGAACTGCGCACAGAACTCGACGGCCACGCCGCCAATGTCGAGGCACCGGCGGCACCGATGGCGCCTGCGGGAGCGACGGCACCTGCGGGAGCGACGGCCGGTGCGCCTACTGCGCCTGCCGGTTTCGCGCCGCCCGCGGGATTCGGCGGCATGCCTGCCGGGGCGTCAGGCGGTGCTGCGCCCACCGGCGCCGAACTTGCGTCGCTGCCGCTGCCGGATCCAGAGCAGTTCGGAGACGGGGTTGCCGTGCGGCTTCCGGATGGCAGCACAGTGGAAGCGCCGAACGCCGTCGCCGCCGACGCCGTCCGTAACGCACTGACACAGCTCGGCGTTCCCTACGTCTGGGGTGGCACCGCACCGGGAGTCGGGCTGGACTGCAGCGGGCTGACGCAGTGGGCGTATCACGAAGCAGGACTTGATCTTCCGCGACTAGCTCAGGAACAGGATCTCGGCGCAGCGGTGAGCCAGAACGCGCTTCGACCCGGTGACCTTGCTGTGTGGGACGGTCACGTCGCGATGGTCGTCGGTGACGGCCAGATGATCGAGGCGGGCGATCCGGTGCAGCTGTCGCCGATCCGAACGACGAACGCGGGTCAGGGTTTTCAGGGCTTCTGGCGGCCGACTGCCTGACGCTCGATGCCGCCGAGCCGAAGCGCTGCGACATCTTCCTCGGCGATGCTGACCAGGTCGCTCCCCCTCCGCTGCCACAACCCGGTGACGAACGCACGTGTCGCGCGGCCCATCAGCAGCGACATGGGGGACCGATTCGTCGCCCGATAGCGAATGATGATCCGTGTGCGGTGATCGCCCAGGGGAACGAACTCGACCGTCTCGATAAGAGAACGGGGAAGACCTCCGGCCACCGTCGTTCTCACGCGGGACGTGAAGTAAACGAAGGGACGCCAGTCGATGAACTCGCGGAAGGCCATCAGATGCCCAGGGCCGTGGCTGCAGTGCGACGTCGCGCCAGGCCCGAGGCGGCCCTCTGCGTTTCGCTCGTCGTGGTCAGGATCCTCGTTGTACCGCCGGCAGGCCCAGCGCTGTCGCTCGATGGGATCAACGACGTACTGCCAGGCGACCGCCGGTGGCACCGGCACATCGATCGGGATCTCGAAGTCCGCGTCGGAAGCGCTGATGTACAAGCGGCGCTCCTCCCGCATCCTGCTCAGGACCGGATCGAGATCATGCACGCCGCCTTTGGTTTCGCCGAACGACTCGTACATCTCGATATGTGAGGGCAGTTCGAACGACGGAGGCAGGCGCTGCTGACACGCCCGTGTGAAGAACGAGTAAGCCCGCGGGCCGTCGTCGTTGCTGATCGTGTTCTTCAGCAGCCGATGCGCCAAGATGACGTCCGGTCCCGCGAGGTCTTCGCGTCGGTCGTCGCGCTCGACCACATAGCTGCCGTAATGCAATACGAATTTCAGCCCAAGCGAACCGATGGCCGCGCAGGCCACGCAGCGGCAGGTCGTAGCGCGCGTCATGTCGAGCAAGCGGTTGGAGAATTCGAAGTAGCAGGCCTCGATCAGCTCGACGAGCCGCTCACCTTCCCGAAACGTCTCCGTGTCCGCATAGCAGAAGACAGCGTCGCCTTCGAGCTTTACAAACCGCATGGGAGGCGCGAGCCGCTCGCGGATGAGCGTGGTCAGTTCATGGATGATCTCGTGCGCGTGCTCCAGCTCGGTGCCGGTAAGGAACGCGGTATATCCCGAGATGTCGGCGAGAAGCAGATAGCCCTCGTGGACGCCGTGGGCGTCGCGCCTGTTCGTTAACTTAGCGATCGTTTTCATGCCACCTCTATCGCATACAACGCGATCGTCCTAGATAGCGATCCTAGCTCGTCAACCGCCGGTTTCCTATCCATGCGGGCGAGGCCAGCAAACTCTTGGCGTCGGTCGCACGGTAAGCCTTCAGGGCAATCTGCTGTTCCGCGGCAGAAATGCTGAGCCATGTCGCACCGGCGATCCTGTGCGACGACTCGTCTACGCCGCTGCCGTTCCCGCACACATCCCGGTGAATCGTTCACCGGGAACGCCGTTCGCTGCTACGAATCTCGCGGCTCGACCTCGAACACGAACTCGTGATCGCAGATCCGGATCTGGTCGCGGTCAGCGAGCGCGACGCTGCCCCGGATTCGACGGCCTTGCACGTAGACACCGTTGGCGGAGCGCAGATCGGTGATGACGAAGCTCGTGCCCGTGTCGCTGAACACGGCGTGGTGGCGGCTCACGTCGGCGTCGTCGAGCACGACGTCGTTATCGGCTGACCGGCCGATCCGGGTGGCCGCCCCGACCAGCGGATACACCTGTCCCGACGATGCATGAAGGCGCGCGACCGCGGTATCGCCGGTCGCCGTGTTCCGCCGGTCAAAGGTGCGCGCCGTCGCGGAGGCGCGGGTGAGCGCGGCTCGTCTCACGTCCAGTACCTCCTGACGCAGAATCCGCTCGTGCAGCGCGCGCAGCGTTGGCCCCGGCTCGATACCCAGCTCGTCGGATAGTGCGGTCTTCAGACGGCGGTAGGCGTGAAGGGCGTCGGACTGCCGTTCGGCGATGTAGTAGGCAATGATCAACTGCGCCCACAGCGGCTCGCGATAGGGATGCTCGTTGGTCAGACCTTCGAGAGCACCGATCACGGCCTCTGCTCGCCCGCAGGCGATTTCGGCTTCCGCGTAGGCGGTGTGGACGTTGACTTTGTCCTCGGTGAGCGCGGCGGCGAAGGCAGCGACGAACTGGAAGTCGCCCAGATCTTCAAGCACCCGGCCACGCCACTGCGCTATCGCGGCCGACAGATGCCTGCTCGCCAGCTCGAATCGGCCAGCCGCGGCTGCGCGTATGCCCGCCGTCCTTTCACTGACGAATCGGCCTATGTCGCAATCGGTGTCGGACACGGCGAGCCGGTATCCCGGGGGCGCGGCCGCCAACACCGTGCGCCCTTCGACGCCGGCGTTGTTCAAAAACCCGCGCAGATTGGAAACGTATGTGTGCAGGCTCGCACGTGGCTCCTGCCGGGCCTGTTGTCCCCACACCCCGTCGATCAACGCGTCACTGCCAACCGCGCGATTGCGATTGATCACGAGCATGGCCAGCACTGCGCGCTGCTTGCGCGAGCCCAGCGACACCGGTTCGCCGCCTACGGTCATCTCGAGCGGACCCAGCACCCCGAAACCAATCAACAGGCATCCGCCCGGGGTTGCGCCGTGCCCGTCTTCACCCACGCGTCGGGTACGAAACCGACGTCGGTGCCGTTTGGATCGGTACGGACCTTGTCCCATACCGGTGTGGCTATCGAGGGTCCTGCTCCGACGCCCGGTCCCTCCACGACGTCGCCGATCGTCGTGCAGACGACGAACACCTCAGTCTCAACCGGTAGGTAGCCGGTGACCGACCCGGAAAGCACCGGCTCGGCGCGCACCTCGAGGCTGGGCCGCTGCAGCACATAACCGCGGAACGGCACGCCGCCAGTGCGTGTTGGCTGAGTTCGGCTCGTGTGGTCGGGCACCGGCGCTGGCGGGGCCTCCGACTGGGCCCCCCGGTCCTGCTGGGTCAGCAGGCCGATGACCACGCCGACAGCACCCAGGATCAGCGCCGTGGCCACGGCGATCACGGCAGGCATCAGCCATCCCCGCCGGCGGCCCGCGTAACGGTCGGCGACCGCCTGCGCGGGATCGGCAGCCGCAGTGTCCGGCGGCATGACGAGGGTGGATCTGCTGCCGTCGGCCGCCCGTTGCGCCGCGCGGACGAGGCCACCGGCGGTGCCGTACCGGTCGTCGGGATCCTTCGCCATTCCTCGGGCGATGACGGCGTCGAACGCCGCCGGAACGCGCGGGTTGGTCACGCTCGGCCGCGGAGGTGGCGAGGCGAGATGGGCCGCGACCATGTTCTCGAGGCTGTCACGAGAAAACGGGCTGTCGCCGGTCAGCGATTCGTACAGCACGGACGCCAGCGAGTACACGTCGACCGCAGGGGTGGCCTCCTGTTCGGTGAACCGTTCGGGCGCCATGTAATTGATGGTGCCGATCGGCATCCCCGCGGTTGTCAGCCGAGTGTCGCCCTTCGTCGCGGCGATACCGAAGTCGACCAGGTAGGCGAAATCAGCCGGCGTGACGATGATGTTGTGCGGCTTGATATCCCGATGCATCAGACCCTCGGCGTGTGCCGCGTCCAGCGCGGCGCCGACCTGACCGATGATGGCCACGGCGCGTGACGGTTCGAGCGGGCCCGTGGCGATCAGCTCGTCGAGCGTCTGGCCGTGCACCAGACGCATGTCGATGTAGAGCCTGCCGTCGATCTCACCCCAATCGTGAATGGGTATGACGTGCGGTTCCTGCAGCACCGCCGCCGCACGGGACTCGCGTTGAAATCGCTGGCGAAACGTGGCGTCGTCGGAAAACCCGTAGGCGAGGATCTTCAGCGCGACGGTTCGGTTCTTCTCGGTGTCGTAGGCCTCGTACACCTCACCCACCCCGCCTTTGCCGAGCAGGCCGATGATGGTGTACTTGCCGAACGCCGTGCCGACGCGCGACTCCACGTCGAACCCCCTGATCCCATCGGGTACAAGGGAAGTGTCTCATGTCGGTCACGAATCCCAGATCGGGCCGAACGCCGGTATCCCGCACTGCTCCAGACCGTGCACCACCTGCCGCGTGACAGTGCTGTTGGACACGCAGATGACTGCCTCGGCCCCCGATTGGGCGTAGGCGCCGTAAGCCAGTTGCAGCACATCGGGTTTGCCGAGCGCGCCGGTATCCCAGATCATCGCGTCGGGTTGGGCGGCTTTGATCTCGTCGACGAACGCGTCGCCGTAGGTGAGACGTGGGTTCTTGGTCACCCACACCAACTGGGACGGGACCGAGGTGTCCATTATGTGTCCCAATACGGGCCCAATGCCGCTGCCGGTGGCCACCACCACAACTTTGGTGAACAACTTGCGCACATTGGCCACGCCGACCGTCGGGATTCCCCGCACCCACACGTGCGTCGGCGGTTCGTCGACGAAGGCGGAGGTCCAGTCGCCTGAACGGGACACCAGCATGCGATATCCGGTCGCGCCCGGCGCGGCAGGCACATTGGCGAAGTGGTGCCACCCCACAAAGGGGCGACGGCTGATCGGGCGGGTGGTACCGACGGCCGGCACCACGCCGTGATCCAGACGCAGGATCACCGCATGCGACGACGGGCGTTCCCAACCGATCGGGATGCGACGCAGACGCAGCCACGGCCAGATGGCCAACAGCGCGGTCAGCACGACCAGCCAGAAGGCAGGCTCGGCCATCAGGGCAGAGCCGAACGACTGCTCACCGCGGCCACCGTCGACGAACAGCATGGTGTTGATCCACACCAGCACAAGCGCCGCCCAGCCGCAGAACCGGTGCGTCACCTCGAAACGGTCGTGATGTGACGCGCGCAGCCGGGGCAACGCCATCGCGATCATGACCGTGAACGTCGTGGCGATGGTGATGCCGAGGACCATGTGCGCGTGTGACACCTCGCCGACACCGGCGACGGCGTCGCGGATCAACGAAACGACGAGGGTCATGTACCAGATCGTGCCTGCCACCGCCATGCCCACGTGCAGACCGCCGAAGTGGTAGTACTTGCCGAGCGCCCATCGCACCCGCAGTGGCCAGGACGTCGGCGGTCGGGTCACCAGCCATGCCAATGCATTGGGGATGTAGGGCTGCCGAAACACCACGGCAGCAGCAAGATTCGTTTGCGCCGTCAGTGCGATGGCGCATAAGTCGGTACCGTCCGATGTCCACCAGCCGGCGGCCGCGGCACCGTGCACCGCCCATCCGAGGTTGACCGTCATCACTAGCACGACGAGCCGGTTGTACTGCTTAAGGCGCGGGTGCTTGAGGATTCGCCGCAGGAACGGCAGCCGCGGCACGATGTCCCCAGCCACGGCGCCGTAGAACCGGGGAACATTGCGCACGTCCGGCCTGGTGAGTTCTGCAGTGGTCACCGGATGAGGATCTGTGCACCCTCTTGAAGGTTTCTCAAAGGAATCTTGGAGTTCGAGTCGCCCGTGTGACCGGGAGGGTGTCTACTCGTTTCACCATTAGTTCACGTTCGGTTCGGGGGTGAGTGTCATGGCACGTGTCGACCTTTTCGCCAAGATCCCACTGATCGGGATGACCCTGGTGTTCCTGGCCATGGCGATCGTCGCGGTCACCGCCTACCTGCACGCCGGTTGGTATTCGATCATCGGCTACGCGATTGCGGCCGTGGTCGCCGTGTCCGGCTTCGTGATGACGTTTCGTGACGTCAGCGATACGCCAGACCCTCCGGAGCATTGGGATGCCCGCGGTAACCCCGTTGATCCTGCGTCACCCGGAACCGACTAGAGCGAGGCCGCTTCGATGACCACTGAACCCAAGCCGTCGACGTACGACAACTCCGCGCTGACGGCGGAGGACGAGGGCTACCACAAGGGCCTCAAGCCCCGACAGCTGCAGATGATCGCGATCGGCGGCGCCATCGGCACCGGGCTGTTCCTCGGTGCCGGCGGCCGACTACACAACGCCGGACCGGGCCTCTTCTTGAGCTACGCGTTCTGTGGCGTCTTTGTCTTCCTCATCCTGCGGGCGCTGGGCGAACTCGTGCTGCACCGGCCGTCGTCGGGATCCTTCGTGTCGTATGCGCGCGAATTCCTCGGCGAGAAGGCGGCGTTCGTCGCCGGCTGGATGTACTGGCTGAACTGGGCGTTCACGGCCATCGTCGACTCGACGGCGATCGCCACCTACTTCCACTACTGGACGTCGTTCGGGAGCGTGCCGCAGTGGCTGATCGCATTGATCGCGTTGGCGCTCGTGGTGGGGGTAAACCTCATTTCGGTCACCCTGTTTGGGGAACTCGAGTTCTGGGCTGCGGCCATCAAAGTCCTTGCGCTGATCACATTTCTGGTCGCAGGCACCATCTTCCTTGCCGGCCGCTACCAAATTCAGGGGCAGCCAACCGGATTCAGTGTGATCGCTGACAACGGCGGACTCTTCCCCGCCGGCCTCTTCCCGCTGGTGATTGTCATGTCCGGCGTTGTCTTCGCCTACGCCGCAGTTGAACTCGTCGGAACAGCGGCAGGTGAGACCGCTCATCCACATAAAATCATGCCGCGTGCGATCAACTCGGTGATCGCACGTATCGCCGTCTTCTACGTCGGTTCACTGTTCCTGCTGGCCCTTCTTCTCCCCTACACCGCCTACAAGGCCGGCGAGAGCCCGTTCGTCACGTTCTTCTCCAAGATCGGAATCAACGGCGCGGGCACTGTCATGAACATCGTCGTGCTGACCGCCGCGTTCTCCAGCCTCAACGCCGGGTTGTACTCGACCGGCCGGATCCTGCGGTCGATGGCAATGAACGGCAGCGCACCGAAGTTCACGGCGCGGATGTCCAGTCGCGGCGTGCCGTATGGCGGAATCTTCCTGACTGCGGTCGTCGGGCTGTTCGGCGTCATCCTCAACCTTCTCTTCCCCGGCCAGGCGTTCGAGATCGTGCTCAACATCGCGGCCCTCGGCATCATCGCGTCCTGGGGCACCATTGTCATCTGTCAAATCCAGCTGTACCGCTGGTCGAAGAAGGGCATCCTGGAGCGGCCGTCGTTCCGGTTGTGGGGCACGCCGTACACCGGCTATCTCACATTGGCGTTCCTGTTCGGCGTCGTCGTGCTGATGGCGCTCGACCCTCCGATCGGCACCTGGACCGTCGCCAGCCTGGTGCTCATCATTCCGGCGTTGGTCGTCGGCTGGTTCGCCGTCCGGGGTCGCGTGCTCGAGGTCGCTCGGGAGCGCGAAGGATTCACGGGTTCGTTCCCGGTCGTCGCGAACCGGCCGCTGCCAGAAGACAAGAAGAAGGACTGACTCCTCAGGCTTCGACGACGTCCTTGATCCGTTCGAGCGTCGTGCGCATGTCACGCATGTTGCGCCGCTTGCGCAGATAACCCAGAAAAGCGGTGGCCCGCAGAAGTGTTGGGACGGGGACCCAGAACGACTCGGTCACGTCCGTGCCGTCATCACCCGGCGCGAACGCGTAGTGCCAGTTGTTGACTGCGCGGTTGCCCACCAACACCTCGAAGCCGAACTCGCGGCCGGGCCGGCAGGCCGTAACCCGGCACGTCGTCCAGTAGACCGGCCCGATCTCATTGCGCTTCACGTGCCCTCGGAAGCGGGCACCGATCGCGGGTCCTGTCGCGCCGTCCAGCCATTCGGCGTCGAACGTCTCAGGCGAGAACCGCCCGGTGTTGCGGACGTCGGAGACCAACTCCCAAACCCGTTGCGCGGGGGCGTTCATATGGACCGTCACTGCTCCGCGCACGCGAGGACCATAGCAAGGGCTTATGCGTTGCGCGCTGTACCCACGTTGTGCGCGATCTCTTCGAGGTGGGTGTCCCACGTGCCGCAACAGCCACCCCACACGTCGATGTTGGGGTACTGCCGCGCCAGGTCGCCCATGAGCGCACCGAGCGTTGGCGGGTCACCCATCTCGAGGTGGCCGAGCGTGCACAGCGAGATTTTGTCCATCATCGCCGCGTTCGGCCGCAGAGACCGCACCCGGGTAAACCACTCGCCCGGTTCTATAGCGGGGGTGAACTCCAGGGGGTGTGAGCAGTTGATGCCGTAGAACGCGGGCCGATCGTCACCGGTCTGCGCATCGATCGACTCGATGGCCTCCTTGAGCGACGCGCCCGATTCCAGCCGGTGGGTGTCGTGATTGAGCGTGAAGGACAACGCCAGAGGCAGGCCCGCACGCGCCGCCGCACGGGACAACCCCACCACCTCGGGGATGCTGTTGAACGTCATGGCCTCGATCACGTCCACGCCGGCCATGGCGAGTGTGGCCAGTTGCTCGCCGTGGTACTGCTCGGCCTCCTCGGCGGTGATGGTCTTGTTCAACTCGTACGCGTCACCGCGTGGACCGACTATTCCCGCGTACAGCAGCGCGGGCACCTGCCCCTCATACGGTTTTCCGAGCTCGCGCAGGAAATCTATTGCGCGCATTTGCATCTCGGCCAGCGACTCGGACGAGTAACCGAGCAGCGAGCCCCAGTCCGGGCTGGCCCGGTAGTCCAGGCCCCCCATCAAAACGCCGAATCCGTTGCGTGCCGCGGTATCGAGATACCGCGTGTACATGCCGTGCAGTTCGGACACTGCACGCGGGTTGTCGAGCAACGGGAACATGGCGAAGTGCGGCAGATCGAACCCGTACTTGTACATGATCTCGGTTTCCTGACCACCCTCGGTGAGGTAGTTCAGCCCCGCCTGTTGCGCCGGAAACATCGCTGCAACCATGGTCGCCTCCCCTTACCCGTGAGCCACCTGTGGGCCCGAGTCACAGTATCGCCGGAGCGGCTGGTCGCACACCGTTTGGCAGTATGCACACCGGCACGCTCTAGGCTGTGCCGCATGGCTGCTGACATCGTGCCGATCCGGCTCGGATTGACCAAGGGCGACCTGTACACACTCTGGGCTCCACGCTGGCGCGATGCTGGCGACGAGTGGGAGGCCCTGCTCGGCAAGGACGAGGACCTTTACGGTTTCGAGTCCGTCGCCGATCTGGTCGCCTTCATCAGGACGAACAGCGACAACGACCTCACCGACCACCCGGCGTGGGAGGGTCTGATCGGGGCGAACGCGCACCGGTTCGATCCACCGGCGGAGCGAGAGTACGACCTGATCGGCGTGCAGGAGTTGCTGGCGGAGAAGCCGACCGAGGAATCGGTGGCGACGCTGCACAGGACCCTGGCGATCGTGTCGTCCGTCGGATCTGTCTGCGAACTGCCTGCGGTCACGAAATTCTTCAACGGCAACCCGATCCTCGGCTCGCTCGGTGCGGGCATGGACAGCTTCAACGGCAGAAGTGGCCGCAAGCGCTGGGCCGAGATCGGGGCCGTCATCGGGCGGAGCTGGGACAACGTCGTGGACGCCATCGATGAGGTCATCACCGTCCCGGATGTCGACAAGGCGGCGTCGGAGAAGGCGGCGGCCGAACTCGAGGCACCCAAGCCCGAACCTGAAGAGATCGAGGAACCCGACGAGATCGGGGTCGATGACGTCGAGGGCGATGACGTCGACGCCGAGGGCGGGGACGCCGACGAGACGTTGGGTGAGCAGGTGGCGGCCCCGGCCTCCACCGGCGGGCTGGTGCTCGGCGCCGACGAGGACTTCTGGCTCAAAGTCGGCATCGACCCGATTCAGATGATCACCCGCGGCGGCACGTTCTACACGCTGCGGTGCTATCTCGACGAAGCGCCGGTGTTCCTTGGCCGAAACGGCCGGGTCAGCGTCTTCGGATCGGAGCGATCGCTGGCGCGCTACCTGGCCGACGAGCACGACCACGACCTGTCCGATCTGGCGACCTACGAGGACATCAAGACCGCCGCGACGGACGGCTCGCTTCGCGTCGACGTCACCGACGACAACGTCTATGTGACGAGCGGTTTGGCCGACGACCTCGCCGACGGCCCCGAGTCGGTGGATCGCGATCAGCTGGAGCTGGCTGTCGAATTGCTTCGCGACGTCGGCGAGTACGCCGAAGACGACATCGTCGAGGAGACGCTGGACGCCGACATGCCGCTGGGCGGTCTGGTCGCCCACGTTCTGGACCCCGGCACGGTCAGAAAGCCCAGCCCGCCGTACGCCAAGGCGGTCGAGCAATGGGAGTCGCTGGAGACCTTCCTCGACTCACGGCTGCGCCAGGAGTAGTCCCCAGCACAATCGAGTAATCGATACTCGCGACGTACGCGGTTCTCCGCAGCATGCTGCCAGTAGCAGCGATGGACGGAGATGGCGATGACCGCGGAACAGCAGCAGGCGATGGATTCGTTCTATGGGCTAGACAACGTGATCACGATCAAGATCACGATGCCTGCGTCCGAGTGGGACAAGGTGCGCCTCGAGGAGCCCAAGAGCGGTCGCTGCGAATGGGACTGGACCGGTGGCAGCAGATACACCTGGCGCAAAGCGGACACCGTCGAAATCTCCGGGACCAGGTTTCCCGCCCGTACGACTTTCAGCGACATCGGCATCAAGAAGAAGTCGTTCTGCGGCTCGATCGACGACAAGAAGCCGTGCCTGCATGTCGACTTCGGCCGGTTCAGCAGCGCCAATGAGGATGCGATCGAAGCGCTCATCGGATCGCGGTACGTGACGCTCAACAACTCCAAGCAGGACGATTCCTATATCAGGCAAAATTTGGGCTATCGAATGCTCGAAATGGCCGGCCTGCCGCATTCACGGTGCAACTACGCCATGGTGTTCGTGAACGGAACGCCGGTCGGCGAAGGGCTCGGGGGCGACATCTTCCCCGGCCTTTTCGTCAACGCCGAGCCGATCATGAAGCGCTACATCGAACGCACCTTCAACGGCAACATGAACGGCAATCTGTACGAGATCGAGCACACGGATGACTTGCGCGAAGAACGTCTCCCCTTCATCGGCGTCGAGGACCTCTCCGAGTTCGACGACAAAGAAGATCTCAAATTCGCGTGCAGGCACATCAAGGCCAACGGTCTCGCCGGGGCGGATCAACTGCTCGACATGGACCAGTTCCTCAAGGTCTACGCGATGGAGTTTCTCCTCAAGCACTGGGACGGCTACGCGAACAACACCAACAACACCTATCTCTACAACGACGTCACCGCCGTCGCCTCGCCCGGCGTGGGAGATATCAAGTTCAAGATGATTCCCTGGGGTGTCGACCAGATACTGAAACCTGGCGAGTTCTTCCGGCTCGGCCGGATGGGGATCGTCGCGCAGTTGGTCCGCAACGACGACGCGCGCCGCAAGCAGTTGGTGGACCAGATTCGGACGTACCGGGACACCGTGTTCAGCCGGGAGAGTCAGCAGACGGTGCTCAAGCCGTTGATCGATCAGATGCAGGCTCTGGTAACGGGATTCGGCGTACCCAATGCGGTGCAGGAGGTCGACACCGTCCGACAGCAGCTACGGCTGGCCGAATCGGCCGCCTACATCTTCACCGGTCTACCCGACCCGACGGAGCCGGTGTACATCCTCAAGCACGACACCAGTGACTGCCTGCATGCCAGCAACACCGAGTCGATCCCGCCGGGCGAAGCCGCGCCGGTGAACTTCGAGGTCTATCACCAGCAGCTGTTCGACAACAACCATCCGACCGATCTGTGGGTTCTCAACGACCTGGGTACTGGAAAGTCGTTCACCAATCAGGCGTTCAACCGCAACCTGCATGCCAGCGCCACGTCCCTCACACCCGCAGGGCACAAGCTCCTCTACACGTGCGCGCCGAGCAATGACGACCATGCCGAGGAGTTCACGATCTCCCCCGTGCCGGTACCCGATATCGATCCCGCCAACCCGCCGGGACGCTTCGCGTTCACCGGCTACTTCAACATCGTCAGCGTCCGGACCGGCGAAATGGCGAAGTTCGGCGATGATCTGACGCCATCGGGTAGGCCGCGTGTCCACCAGGAACTGCCAGGCTCCAACCTCTACTTCTACTGACAACTCTCGCGTGGGCCCCCTCGCGCAAGAGTGCTCAGCCGATCAGCACGGCGAACCGCGGTTTGATCACCTCGTCGATGATCGCCAGTCGTTCGTCGAACGGGATGAACGCCGACTTCATCGCGTTGATGGTGAACCGCGCAAGGTCGCTCCAGCCGTAGCCGAACGCCTCAACGAGGCGCAGCATCTCCTGACTCATCGTGGTGTCGCTGATCAGCCGGTTGTCGGTGTTGACGGTGACGCGAAACCGGCTGCGCGCCAACAGATCGAACGGATGCTCGGCAATGCTGCCGACGGCACCGGTCTGCACGTTGGAACTCGGGCACAATTCGAAAGGAACTCGCTTGTCCCGCAGAAGTGCGGCCAGGCGACCGAGCTGGAGGCTGCCGTCGGGCCCGATGGTGATGTCGTCGACGATGCGCACCCCGTGGCCCAGGCGGTCGGCACCGCAGAACGCGATGGCCTCGTGAATGGACGGCAGGCCGAACGCCTCTCCTGCGTGAATCGTGAAGCGGGCGTTGTGGCTTCGCATGTATTCGAAGGCATCGAGGTGCCGTGTCGGCGGGTAGCCCGCCTCGGCGCCCGCGATGTCGAATCCCACAACACCCTTGTCCCGGAACCGGATCGCCAGCTCGGCGATCTCCAACGACCGGGCCTGGTGGCGCATCGCGGTGACGAGACAACGCACGGTGATCGCGCGGCCCTCGGCGCTGGCGGCCTTCTCTCCGTCGGCGAAGCCGGCCAGCACCGCGTCGACCACCGCGTCAAGCGACAGGCCGCGGTCGATGTGCAGTTCGGGGGCGAACCGGATCTCGGCGTACACCACGTTGTCTGAAGCCAGATCCTCGACGCACTCGAGGGCCACGCGGTACAGCGCCTCCGGCGTCTGCATCACCCCCACCGTGTGCGCGAACGGCTCCAGGTAGCGCTCGAGCGATCCGCTGTGCGCGGCGGTGCGGAAAAATGTCGCCAACCCGGCGACGTCGGCGGCAGGCAAATCCTCGTAACCGGTCTGCTGGGCGAGGTCGAGGACGGTGGCGGGGCGCAGTCCGCCGTCGAGGTGGTCGTGCAGCAGCGCCTTGGGCGCGCGCCGAATGGTGTCCAGGGTCAGCGGGCTGGTCATGCCGTTATCCGATCGATGATGAGGGGCCCGATCTCGGGGGCCGTGTCGCCGACGCTCCAACCGCCGTCCATCTCCGCCATCGCAGCGTCGAAACGCTCAGGGGTGTCGGTGTAGAGGGTGAACAACGCTTCGCCCGCGGCGACGGCTTCGCCCGGACGGTGGTGGATACGCAGACCAGCGCCGGACTGAACACGCTCACCGGGAACCGCGCGACCCGCACCGAGTCGCCACACGGTCAGCCCCACCGCCATTGCGTCGATATCGCCCATCGTGCCACCGCGGGCAGCGGTGATGGTCTCGGAGTGCGCACCGATCGGCAACGGTTGCGACAGGTCGCCGCCCTGGGCGCTGACCAGCAGGCGGAAGTGGTCCATGGCCGATCCGTCGCGCAGCGTCTGGGCGGGATCGACACCGTCGCACCCTGCCGCGTCGAGCATCTCGCGTGCCAGCGCCAGCGTCAGCCCGACGACGTCGGGCGGCCCACCGCCTGCCAGCACCTCCAGGGATTCGTCCACTTCGACGGCGTTGCCGACGGTCCTGCCCAACGGCCGGTCCATGTCGGTCAGCAGTGCGCGGGTGACCAGCCCGTGTTCGGTGCCCAGCTCGACCATGGTGTGCGCCAGCTCGCGCGATTCCGCCTCGGTCGCGAGGAACGCACCAGAGCCCACCTTGCAATCGAGCACCAACGCCCGCGCACCCTCGGCGATCTTCTTGCTCATCACCGAGCTGGCGATCAGCGGCAGGGATTCGGTGGTGGCGGTGACATCACGCAGCGCGTAGATCTTGCGGTCTGCGGGCGCCAGCTCGCCCGCCGCGAAGATCGCCGCACCGAGGTCGCAAAGCTGTTGGCGGATCTGCTCTGTCGAGATCTCGGCGGTGAACCCGGCAATGGCCTCCAGCTTGTCGAGGGTGCCGCCGGTGTGGCCGAGTCCGCGCCCGGCGGCCTGGGGGACGGCGCCACCGCATGCCATCACGACGGGCACGAGCGGGATGGTGATCTTGTCTCCCACCCCACCGGTGGAGTGCTTGTCCACCAGGGCGAGCGGCTTGTTGTCGCGACGCAGATCGGTGAAATCCATCCGCTTGCCCGAGTTCACCATCGCGGCCGTCCAGCGCGCGATCTCGTGGCGCGTCATCCCGCGCAGGAAGATCGCCATCAACAGTGCCGACATCTGCTCGTCGGCCACCTGGCCGTGCGTGTACGCGTCGATGACCCAGTCGATCGCCGCGTCGGACAAGCCGCCACCGTCGCGCTTGGCGCGGATGACAGTCGGCGCGTCGAAAGTGGGTTCCGTCACGGCTTTTCCGGCTCCCCGCGGGCGAGGTCGTCGGGACCGAATGCGTCAGGCAGAAGGTCACCCAACGGACGCGGGCCCAGCGGATGGTCGACGAGCATCTGCGGTCCGCCGTGCTCCAGCAGCACCTGTCTGCACCGCCCGCACGGCATCAGCGGTTCGCCGTCGGCGCTCACACAGGACAGCGCGATCAGCCTGCCGCCGCCGCCCGAATACAGGGCGCTGACCACTGAACACTCGGCACAGAGACCTAGGCCATATGAGACATTCTCCACATTGCAGCCGGCCACCAATCGACCGTCGGCAACCAGCGCCGCAGCGCCGACAGAGAACCCCGAATACGGCGCGTAGGCATTGCCCGCAGCCTCTATTGCCTTGCCCCGCAACATCTTCCAATCGATATCGGCTGTCACGTCAATACCGCCAACCGGGCACTGAATGCATTCCGAATTCTCCGTCTCGTGGCTCGACACGTGATGTAGGTAACCCTAAATTCAAGGTCAAACACCTGCGAACGGCTAACACGGTAGTGCTTTGGCTACTACAAAGGGGTTTAGAGTCGCCCCGACCACCGAAGACGTTGGAGGCCCGATGAGTACGGACACGGAGACAGCGGCCCCGCGGAAGAAGCCGGCACGCCGACGCAGCCTGTATCGCGGTGACCCGGGCATGTGGTCCTGGGTGCTGCACCGAATCACCGGTGCCACCATCTTCTTCTTCCTGTTCGTTCACGTGCTCGACACCGCGCTGGTCCGGGTCAGCCCGGAGGCCTACAACGAAGTCGTCAACACCTACAAGACGCCGATCATCGGCCTAATGGAGGTCGGGCTGGTCGCCGCGGTGCTCTACCACGCTCTCAACGGCATCCGGGTCATCCTCATCGACTTCTGGCAGCACGGCCCGCGCTACCAACGGCTGATGCTGTGGGGAGTGGCCGCGATCTGGCTGGCCGTGATGATCCCAGCACTCGGCGTGCTCGGCATGCACATGGCGGAGCGATTCCTGTGAGCGCGCCGTGGTCGCCACACCACCGCGAGGGCCGGGTGGCACCCGTCGCCGAGAGGGAGCACGACCGGCCTGCCTCGCTGGACCATCCGCGAGCGCCGCGCCGGCCCAGGGGCATCCCCTATTTCGAGAAGTACGCCTGGCTGTTCATGCGGTTCTCCGGGGTGGCGCTGGTCTTCCTCGCTCTCGGTCACCTGTTCGTCATGCTGATGTGGGACGACGGCGTGTACCGGATCGACTTCAACTACGTCGCCGACCGCTGGGCATCGCCGTTCTGGCAGATCTGGGACATGGCCCTGCTGTGGTTGGCGATGATCCACGGCGCCAACGGCATGCGCACCATCATCGGCGACTACGCCCGCAAGAACGTCACGAAGTTCTATCTGAATTCGCTGTTGCTGCTGGCCACCGGCTTCACGTTGGTGCTGGGCAGCTATGTCCTTGTCACCTTCGACGCGAACATCTCGTGAGGTTGCTGTGAGGTCTGGAAAGAAACATGGGCGCCAATGATCATTGAGCATCGCTATGACGTCGTCATCGTCGGCGCGGGCGGCGCCGGCATGCGCGCCGCCGTGGAGGCCGGTCCGCGGGTCCGCACCGCGGTACTGACCAAGCTGTACCCGACGCGCAGCCACACCGGTGCAGCACAGGGCGGGATGTGCGCGGCGCTGGCCAACGTCGAAGAGGACAACTGGGAGTGGCACACCTTCGACACCGTCAAGGGCGGCGACTACCTCGCCGACCAGGACGCGGTCGAGATCATGTGCAAGGAAGCCATCGACGCGGTGCTCGACCTGGAGAAGATGGGGATGCCGTTCAACCGGACCCCCGAAGGTCGCATCGACCAGCGTCGGTTCGGCGGGCATACCCGCGACCACGGCAAGGCGCCGGTGCGCCGCGCCTGCTATGCCGCCGATCGCACCGGCCACATGATCCTGCAGACCCTGTATCAGAACTGCGTCAAGCACGATGTCGAGTTCTTCAACGAGTTCTATGCGCTCGACATCTGCCTGACGGAGACTCCTGGCGGGCCGGTGGCGACCGGCGTCGTCGCCTATGAACTGGCCTCCGGTGACATCCACGTCTTCAGCGCGAAGGCGATCGTGTTCGCCACCGGCGGGTCGGGCCGGATGTACAAGACGACCTCCAATGCGCACACGCTCACCGGCGACGGCTTGGGCATCGTTTTCCGTAAGGGACTTCCCTTGGAAGACATGGAGTTTCACCAATTCCATCCGACCGGGCTCGCCGGCCTTGGCATCCTGATTTCCGAGGCGGTGCGTGGCGAGGGCGGCCGGCTGCTCAACGGTGAGGGTGAGCGCTTCATGGAGCGCTACGCGCCGACCATCGTCGACCTCGCTCCGCGCGACATCGTGGCCCGCTCGATGGTGCTCGAAGTGTTGGAGGGCCGCGGCGCCGGACCGCACAAGGACTACGTCTACATCGACGTGCGGCACCTCGGCGCGGACGTGCTCGAGGCCAAGCTGCCCGACATCACCGAGTTCGCCAGGACCTATCTCGGCGTGGACCCCGTCAAGGAACTGGTGCCGGTGTATCCCACCTGTCACTACGTCATGGGTGGCATCCCGACCACCGTGCACGGCCAGGTGTTGCGCGACAACACCAACGTCGTCGCCGGGCTCTACGCCGCGGGCGAATGCGCCTGTGTCTCGGTGCACGGGGCCAACCGGCTGGGCACCAACTCGCTGCTGGACATCAATGTGTTCGGCCGTCGCGCAGGCATCGCCGCCGCGAATTACGCACTGGGACACGACCACGTCGACATGCCCGAGAACCCGGAGGGCATGGTGGTCAACTGGATCAGCGGCATCCTCTCCGAGCACGGCAACGAGCGCGTTGCCGACATCCGCGGCGCGCTGCAGCAGTCGATGGACAACAACGCGGCGGTGTTCCGAACCGAGGAGACGCTCAAGCAGGCGCTCACCGACATTCACGCGCTCAAGGAGCGGTACGCCCGAATTACCGTGCACGACAAGGGCAAACGCTTCAACAGCGACCTGCTCGAAGCGATCGAACTGGGCATGCTGCTCGAGCTGGCCGAGGTCACCGTCGTCGGCGCGCTGAACCGCAAGGAGTCCCGCGGCGGCCATGCCCGCGAGGACTATCCCAACCGCGACGACACCAACTACATGCGCCACACGATGGCCTATAAGGACGGCGTTGATCTGCTGAGCGACGTCCGGCTGGACTACAAGCCGGTGGTGCAGACCCGGTATGAGCCGATGGAACGGAAGTACTGATGACCACGATCGCACCCGAGGTCGACACCAAGGATCCCGAACTGCCGCCGATCCCCGACGGCGCGGTGATGGTGACGCTGAAGATCGCCCGCTTCAACCCGGAGGACCCCGACAGCGCAGGCTGGCAGAGCTTCCGGGTGCCGTGCCTGCCCAGCGACCGCCTGCTCAACCTGCTGCACTACGTCAAGTGGTATCTGGACGGCACGCTGACGTTCCGGCGGTCGTGTGCACACGGCGTGTGCGGCTCGGACGCCATGCGCATCAACGGCGTCAACAGGCTGGCGTGCAAGGTGCTGATGCGGGACATGCTGCCGAAGAAGGCCGATAAGAAGCTGACCATCACCATCGAACCGATTCGCGGCCTGCCGGTGGAGAAGGATCTGGTGGTGGACATGGAGCCGTTCTTCGACGCCTACCGGGCGGTCAAGCCGTACCTGATCGCCAGCGGCAATCCGCCTACCCGCGAGCGGATCCAGAGCCCGACCGACCGGGCCCGCTACGACGACACGACCAAGTGCATCCTGTGCGCGTGCTGCACCACCAGCTGCCCCATCTATTGGAGCGAGGGCTCCTATTTCGGGCCAGCCGCGATCGTCAACGCGCACCGGTTCATCTTCGACAGCCGCGATGAGGCAGCCGCCGAGCGCCTCGACATCCTCAACGAGGTCGACGGCGTCTGGCGTTGCCGCACGACGTTCAACTGCACGGAATCCTGCCCGCGCGGAATCCAGGTCACGCAGGCGATTCAGGAGGTCAAGCGCGCGCTGATGTTCGCGCGCTGACGCTTTCGCGCCGTCGGGTCCGGTTTGTCGCGGATGCGAGTGGGTATCTACACGTTTGCCGAGGTAGATCCACTCACAGAATCGGGATTGAACCATGACTGAGCGCTTGACCTTTCGTCGCTTCTCCGTCACCACAGGAATTGCCGCCGCGGCCATCTCTTTGACGCTGTCGGCCTGCGGGGGCGGCGACGACAAAGGTGACGAGAGCAGCACATCCTCGACCACCACCACGACCACGTCGATGACGACACCGTCGGCGGCCACTCCGGCCCCCGGCACCGGTACCGGAGCACCTGGAGCGGGCGCGCCGGGCGCTGGCGCCGGACCGGGCGGAGCAACCGCAGGCGCGCCGGGCGCGGGTGCCGGAGCCGGACCGGGCGGCGCAGGCGCAGGCGCAGGCGGCGCAGGTGCCGGAGCCGGACCGGGTGGCGCCACTGCAGGCGTGCCGGGTGCAGGTGCCGGAGCCGGACCTGGCGGCACCGGTGCGTGCGTGAACGGCGTCGGCTGCGTCGGCACCCCGTAGTCACTGCCACCAGCTAGCTGTCTCGCGAAACGGAATTCCAGCACCCCTCTTCTCGCACTTTGGGTGCTGGAATTCCGTTTCGCGCGTCTGGGTGTCACACATTGCGGGGGTGTCTCGTCTAACGGGTATGACACAGAAAACTCGTATCGCTCCCGTGCCGCCGCAGCAGGCGTCGTTGATGACCAGGCTGATGTACAGGTTCGCCAAGCGGAAGTTCGGCGAGGTGCCCGAGCCCTTCACCGTCGCCGCCCATCACCCCCGGTTGATGATGGCCAACGGCGTGCACGAGATGCTGCTGCAGTCCGGGTCGAAGAAGCTCCCTGCCAGCGTTCGCGAGCTCGCGGTGTTCTGGACCGCCCGCACCGTTGGATGCTCGTGGTGCGTCGACTTCGGCTCGATGCTGATCCGCCTCGAGGGGCTCGACGTCGAACGGCTCAAGTACGTGGACGAGTACGCAACTTCTCCGCTCTTCACCGACGACGAGCGGGCCGCCATTGCCTACGCCAACGCGATGACGACCGACCCGCACACCATCACCGACGAACAGGTCGAGGATCTGCGCCGCCGCTTCGGCGACGACGGAGTGATCGAACTGAGCTACCAAATCGGCGTGGAGAACATGCGGGCCAGGATGTACTCGGCGCTCGGCATCACCGAACAGGGCTTCAGCTCGGGAGACGCCTGCAGGGTGCCGTGGGCTACCGAAGAGGCGAACCAGTGAACTTGTCGGGGTTCGCGATATCCCATATGGCGCAGATCTTTCCGTCGCGAACGGTCACCGCGGTCACCCGCGGCATCATCTCGGGATAGCCGTCGCGGGCCGGCGCACCAGGGGTGTAGCTGCCGAGCTGTCCGTTGATCAGGGCCAGTTGAGCGGTCGCGACAAAGTTCGGCCCGTACCGGGTCGCCAGACCGAACAGGAACCGCGCGACCTTGTCCGGCCCGTGGATGACGCGCGCGGCCGTCGGCGCCCTGCGATTGGAATCCCCGGTGAACGTCACCTCCGGATGTAGCAGGCGCACAACGGCTTTCATGTCGCCCTCGGCGAGTGCCGCCATCAAGGCGCCTGCGACTTCGTTGTGAGCGTCGTCGGGCACCGGTTCCGGCGCGGACGTGATGACCGCCCGTCGCGCACGAGAAGCCAACTGCCGTGCCGTCGCGTCGGTCACCCCCAGCACCGAGGCGATCTCACCGAACGGCACCGCGAAGCCGTCGTGTAACACGAACGCCACCCGCTGGTCGGGCGTCAACCGCTCCAACACCACCATCGCGGCAAACCGAGCTTCCTCGCCCGCAACAACCAGCGCGAGCGGGTCGCTGCCGTCGAACCCGGTGACCACCGGTTCGGGCAGCCACTCGCCGACATACGTCTCCCGCCGGTGAGCCGCGGAGCGCAACCGGTCGAGGCCCAACCTGCTGACCACGGTCGTCAACCACGCCCGCAGATCGGTGATCGCCTCCGTCTTCGCGCCGTTCCAGCGCAACCACGCGTCCTGCACGATGTCTTCGGCGTCGGCAACGGTCCCGGTGAGCCGATACGCCACGGCCAGCAGATGTGGACGCAGTGCCTCGAACTCGTCGACGCGGGTGCTGGCGGTCATGGACCAAGTCTAGAACTGCGATTTTCTCCCCCCGGCTGACTTCTGCCAGGCGGAATTCGTCGCGATCGTTGCACCGGGCGACTGATTTCGTGCAGGATCAGGGTCAGGATCCAAAAGCGCGAAAAAGTACTGCAGCGCTTCGTGAACAAGCGGCAAAGGAGCACACCGGAATGAGCGCATCACTGTATGCCGTGGTTGACCCGTCGACCGGCGAGACGGTGAAGGAGTACCCGACAGCCACCGACCAGCAGATCGAGGCGGCCATCGCCGCGGCAAGCAAGGCGCACCGCGAATGGTCGCGGGGGTCGACGATCGCCGACCGCGCGGAATTGATTCGTAAGGTCGCCAAGCTGCACACCGAGCGCAAAGAAGAGCTCGCGAAGATCATCAACCGCGAGATGGGCAAGCCCATCGACCAGTCCGAGGGCGAGGTGGACTTCAGCGCGGCGATCTACGAGTACTACGCGGACAACGCCGAGAAGTTCCTCGCCGACGAGCCGATCGAGTTGGTCGAAGGCGAAGGATCCGCGTTGATCCGACGCGGTTCGGTCGGCGTCCTGCTGGGCATCATGCCGTGGAATTACCCGTACTACCAGGTGGCCCGATTCGCGGGACCCAACCTCACGTTGGGCAACACCATCGTGCTCAAGCACGCACCGCAGTGCCCCGAGTCGGCTGCCGCGATCCAGCAGATCTTCACCGACGCCGGCTACCCCGAGGGCGCCTACGTGAACATCTACGCGACCAACGAACAGGTCGCCGACATCATCGCCGACCCACGCGTGCAAGGGGTTTCGCTGACCGGCTCGGAGCGCGCGGGCGCCGCCGTCGCCGAGATCGCGGGCCGCAACCTGAAGAAGGTCGTCCTCGAACTCGGCGGCTCAGACCCCTTCATCCTGCTGAGCTCCGACGACCTCGACGCCACCGTGGAGGCGGCCATCGACGGTCGCTTCGAGAACACCGGGCAGGCGTGCAACGCCGCCAAGCGGATCATCGTCGACGAGGGCATCTACGACGACTTCCTGGACAAGTTCACCAGGAAGGTGCTGGAAAAGGCCGAGGGCCTCGCGCCGTTGTCGTCGCTCGCGGCGGCCGAGCGACTGGACGAACAGGTCAAGCGTGCCGTCGACGACGGCGCGACGCTGGTCTCCGAAGGCGAGCGCAAGGGCGCGCACTTCCCGCCGGGTGTGCTTACGAACGTCTCACCGGATTCGCCTTCGTACAAAGAAGAACTGTTCGGCCCCGTGGCGACGGTCTATAAGGCGAGCTCCGAAGACGAAGCCGTCCAGCTGGCCAACGACACCCCGTTCGGGCTGGGCTCCTACGTCTTCACCACCGACGACGAACAGGCCAAGCGCGTCGCCGACCAGATCGAGGCGGGCATGGTGTTCGTCAACGCAGTCGGCGCGGAAGGCGTCGAGCTGCCGTTCGGCGGCGTGAAGCGCTCCGGTTTCGGCCGGGAACTCGGCCGCTACGGCATCGACGAATTCGTCAACAAGAAGCTGATTCGCATCACTCGTTGAGCAGTGCGCGTGCTCTCGCCTCGGCGGCCTCCACATCGATGTGGTGGCGCTTGTTGAACCGCTGATTGAGGAAGAACAGCACCAGCACGACGCCCCACGACAACAGACTGAGCACCAGCTGCGAGCGCAGTGCGTCGTCGAGTGCCATCTGCACCAGGATCGCCAGCATCGCGATCGTGGTGAGGATCGACAGCGCAGGGAACAGCCACATCTTCAGCTTCAGTTCGCGGTCGCGGTCTCGGTAGCGCAGCACGATCTGGGATATCGCGATCAGGATGTAGACGAACAGGATGATCGCGCCGCTGGAGTTGAGCAGAAACGCGAAGATGGTCTTCTCGGAGAAGGCGGCCGCGATGATGCACAGGAAGCCGACGATCGACGAGAACAAGATGGCGTACGCGGGCACACCGCGACTGGTGAGCCGCATCAGTCGTTCGGGTGCCTCGTTGCGTGCGGCGAGAACGAACAACATGCGCGACGCCGTGTACATCCCGGAGTTGAGGCAGCTGAGCACCGCCGTCAGCACAACGGCGTTCATGATGTCGTCGGCGTAGGGAATTCCCATCTCGGTGAACGCGGCGACGAACGGTGAGGCGGCCAGATCCTCGTTGTTCCACGGCACGATCGTCACGAGCAGGAACACCGACAGCACGTAGAAGATCAGGATTCTCCAGATCACCGAGTTGGCCGCCCTCGCGACGGCCTTCTCGGGGTCCGACGACTCGGCCGCGGCGATCGTCGCGATCTCCGGGCCGACCATCGAGAAGATCACCGTCACGATGCCGACCGTGATGACACCTATACCCATCGGCATGAACCCGCCATGGCTCCACAGGTTCGAGAAATCAGCCGACTTGCTGGGCCACAGGCCGAGCACGAAGCAGCCGCCGATCACGATGAAGACGACGATGGCGGCGACCTTGATGCCCGCGAACCAGAACTCGAACTCGCCGTATGACTTCACCGAGAACAGGTTCGTCGCAGTCATCAGGATCATGAACATCAACGCGCACAACCACAATGGGATGTCGATCCAGTACTGCACGATCTTCGCGCCCGCGATCGCCTCGAAGCCGACCACGATCACCCAGAAGTACCAGTACAGCCAGCCGACGGAAAAGCCGGCCCAGTGCCCGAGCGCGTCACGTGAGTAGTCGGCGAACGACCCCGTCGAGGGATTGGCGACCGCCATCTCGGCGAGCATCCGCATGACCATGATGATCAGCACGCCCGAAAGGGCATAGGTGATGAAGGCACCGGGGCCGGTGCCACCCATCACCACACCGGAGCCGACGAACAGACCGGCGCCGATCACGCCACCGATCGCGATCATCCTCAGCTGACGCTGACTCAGTGACTTCTGCAATCCCGGCGTGGCACTCATCGCACTCCTGTCGATCTTGAAAGACAAGCCCGTGTACCCGATTTGTACGAGTGCTTAACACCCAAGCACGCCGAGACTGCTGGCAGATCGCTTTTCCCGCCGAATTCGCAATCTCCCAGCAGTTTCGGGGAGTGGACGACTGCCGCGCTAACGCTTGCTAAAGCTAACGCTTGCTAAAGATGATTCGGTGCCAATCCTTCTCGGCGACGCCGGTGATATCGCTCATCACGTGCTTGATCGTCAGGTACTCCTCGAACGAGTAGTCCGACATGTCCTTGCCGAAGCCCGAAGCGCCGACGCCACCATGCGGCATCTCGCTGATGATCGGG
>NZ_JAVHWK010000163.1:0-3228 GCF_032159775.1 Mycobacterium sp. | reverse complement strand
TTCGGCTTTACGTTGACCGGTGAAATCGTCCTTCCGAACGGTGGGCCGACGATGTGGCCGATGTGGCGGGATCCGCGGTGACCGGCAACGCACTAACCTCGGTGAGATGACCCCGCAGGTACGCCCGGCGCAAAAAGCTGATGTCGGTGAATTGGGACGGACGCTGGGCCGGGCCTTCTTCGACGATCCCGTCTCGGTTTGGTTGTTGCCCGACGTCAACGCGCGGCTCGCCGGTCTGTCACGGCTGTTCGCGACCATGACCCGCCATCACCATCTGGCGCCCGGCGGCGTGGAGGTGGCGTTTGACGGTCCCGACATCGGCGCGGCGGCGCTGTGGGATCCGCCGAATCAATGGCGGGAATCGCGGCGCACGCAGCTGGCCCAGATCCCGACATTTCTGCGGGTATTCGGCTTCCGTATGGCGCGGGCGCGCGCAGCGCAGGAAATGATGAAGCGGTTACATCCCGAGGAGCCGCACTGGTATTTGGCTGTCATCGGCAGCGACCCCTCAGTCCGCGGCCGCGGGTTCGGACAGGTGCTGATGCGCTCACGGTTGGAGCGCTGCGATGCCGAGTACTGTCCGGCCTATCTCGAATCCAGCAAGGCCGACAATGTGCCCTATTACGAACGTTTCGGGTTTTCCGTCACCGGTGAGGTCATGCTGCCCGACGGCGGCCCGACGATCTGGCCGATGTGGCGGGACCCGCGTTGACCACGCAGCGCTTTGCGAAGAAGACCGCTTTCATCACGGGTGCAGCGGTTGGGCTCGGGCGGGCATTCGCGAAGGCGCTGGCCGCGCAGGGGGCCGGTGTTGTGATCGCCGAGATCGATACCGAGGGTGCGCAGCGGACCGCCGCTGAATTGATATCCGTTGGTGCGCAAGCGATCGCGGTGACTTGCGACGTCGCGGACGAGCACCAGGTCGATGCCGCCGTAGCCGCCACCATCGAAAAGTTCGGCGGCATCGACATTCTCATCAACAACGCCGGTCGTCACCTGATGAAGTACAACCAGCCGTTCGGTGCACTTTCCCGCGACGACCTGCGCGGTCTGTTCGAGGTAAACATGATGGGTGTCATCAATTGCACTCTGGCGTGCCGTGATTCGATGCGAGAACGCGGTGGGGGTGTGGTGCTCAACATGTCGTCGACGGCCGGGTTCAGCAGCGGCACACCGTATGGCGTGTCCAAGCTTGCGGTGCGCGGCTTGACCGTTGCCTTCGCCTCCGAGCTGTCGCCCGACCTGATCCGTGTCAACGCGATAGCGCCGGGGCTGACGAACACCGAGAGTGCGCTCGCCGAGGTGCCGCGTGCACTGGTCGACGGCTACATCCATGAGCTGCAGCTGGTGCACCGGATCTGCACGATGGACGACATCGTGTCCGCGATGCTCTATCTGTGTTCCGACGAAGCGTCGTTCATCACCGGTGAAACCCTCAAAGTCTCCGGCGGCTACCCGCTGTCTGTCTGAGCGGGTTTAGCTGCCGGATCCTGCGGGCAACCGTGGCCAATGGCTACCGACGATGCAGATTCTGTCGATGCCGCGGACTTCCCGGCGGAAGGCGGCCCCGGCGACACCCTGAGCGCGGAGGAGTCGACCGACTCCGACGAACTGCGCAACGACGATGGTGACATCGTCGTCGACCCACCCGACGACTGGAGCGGTGCTGACAAGTTCGGCATGACGGCCCGCGAAGAACGCGAGGGAGAACCCCTGGACGCGCGACTCGCCGCCGAAGAGCCCGACGTGACCGAACGCTCTATTCCGTCCGACGAGCCCGATGAGGCCGCCACCGGGCGCGCACACCGAGGCCAGGTGGATGGGGCTCCGGAGGATGGAAGTTCGCTTTTCACCGTCGTCGACGAGTGATCAGGGTTCGCTTTTCCAGGCTGCGACACCGATCGCGATCATCCGCAACTGTTTGACCGCGATCCGATGGATTTCCTGCAGCGCTTCGGCGCCTTGCGCATCTTCGATGGCCTCGGCCGTCACGATCATTGCGTTGACGAAAAGGCTTGCCAACACGTTGAGATCCTCGGTACTCCATTGGTTGAGCCGCGGAAAGCGCGCCAGGTCGGTGGCCAACTCCGAGGTGATCAGCCGAATCTCGGTGCGAATCGCATAGCGCAGCACCGATACACCGGTTGAGCGTTCCCGGGAAATGAAGCGCCAATGCTCACGCTCGTCGGCGACACTTCCGACCAGGATTTCGACGGAGGATTCGATCACCCGGTTCGGATCCAACTTTCCGGCGCGCGCGCCGCGCAGCGTATCGCGCAGGCTGCGGAACGACTCGTCGATCAGCACCAGGCCGAGCGCCTCCATCGACTCGAAGTGTCGATAGAACGCCGCGGGCACGATACCGGCCTCGCGCGTCACCTCACGCAGGCTCAGGCCGCTGAAGCTGCGGTCGTTGAGCGCCCTGAGCGCTGCGGCGATGATGGCCCGCCGCGTCGCTTCCTTGCGCTCCTCACGAGAGGGGCTCTCACGGCCTCGATCGCGGGCCTTGTCCTGGCCCGATCGCCGCGAGTGTGAGCCAGGAGTACGACTGTTCACTATGTGAACCGTAACACAAGGCCGCCGAAACCCTTGACCACCTGCGCCGAACGGTGACACGGTGTACACATGTTCACCCAAACTTTCACTCGGACGATCGCCAAGCGAGTCCTGAGTTCTGACCTCGTCGATCTGCTCACCGGCCCGCACGGCGTGGACCGCTACACCGAGCTTGTCACGCCCACTTGGACGTCGGGCCAGCCGCGCGCCAAGGTGGTGGACGTTCGGCGGACCACGCCGCGCAGCGTCACGCTGACGCTGGCTCCGAACGACGCGTTCACTGATCGCCACACGGTCAAGGCCGGCCAGTTCGTCAACGTGACGGTCGAGATCGACGGCCGCATGCACTCCCGGTGCTACTCGCCGGCCAATGTCGAAGGCAGCACGCAACTCGAGCTGACGATCGGTGTCCATGACGGCGGGCTGGTCTCGACCTACCTGTATGAGCGGGCACGTCGCGGCATGGTGGTGGGCCTGGACGGTGTCGGCGGCGACTTCGTGCTGCCTGAGCAGCGACCACGCCGCATCCTGTTCGTCTCCGGAGGGAGCGGCATCACCCCTGTCATGGCGATGCTGCGCACCCTGGTCGCCGAAGGCCATACCGGTGAGATCGCCTTGGTGCACTACGCCCGCACCCCCAAGGAAGCCGCCTACCGCGACGAGCTGGCCGTC
>NZ_JAVHWK010000123.1:0-7043 GCF_032159775.1 Mycobacterium sp. | reverse complement strand
CCACCACCGTGATCGTCTACTACCTGTGGGACCGCGCGTTCGTGCAGTTCGACGCCGGCTACGCCGCGGCGATGGCCTACGCGCTGTTCGTCGTCATCCTGGTGATCACCGCCGTGCAGTTCCGGCTGGCCCGCAGACAGGTGATCTCATGACCGACACCGTCACTCCGGCGCCGCTGCGCCCCGCACCGCTCGAGGATGCGCCGACCGGCCGTCCCTTCCTGGGTCGACTGCGACTGCCCTTCAGCCCGTGGCATCTCGTCCTCATCCCTGTGACCTTCATCTTGATCGTGCCGCTGCTGTGGATGCTCATCACATCGCTGGAGACCGAGGGCGAGGCCAACCGCTTCCCGCCGGTGCTGCTACCGGAAAGCCCGCAGTTCGGGAACTACTCCAAGGCGTGGGCCGAGGCGCCGTTCGCGCACTTCTTCGTCAACAGCGCGGTGGTCACGCTGGTGGTGCTGGTGAGCAACCTGGTCGTCTGCGGCCTCGCCGGCTACGCCTTCGCCCGTATCCGATTCCTCGGCCGCGGAGCGCTTTTCGTCACATTGATGGCGACCTTGATGGTGCCGTTCCAGGTCACGATGATCCCGGTGTTCCTGATCGTCAAGTGGTTCGGCGACAACGTCTGGGAGGGACTGGGCATCGACCACATCGGCGCGCTGATGCTGCCCAACCTGGCGACGGCGTTCGGCATCTTCTTCCTGCGCCAGTTCTTTCAGACGGTGCCCATCGAACTCGAAGAGGCCGCCAGGGTAGACGGGACGTCGCGGCTCGGCGTGCTGTTCAAGATCGTGCTTCCCCTGTCACTGCCCGCGCTGTCGACGCTGGCCGCACTGACCATCCTCACGTCATGGAACGACTTCATGTGGCCGCTGATCGTCATCACGTCGCAGGACCAGATGACGATCCCGCTGGGGCTGAGCTACTTTCAGGGCGCCCACTTCGTGAGGTGGCCGCTGCTGATGGCGGCCAACGTGATGAGCCTGCTGCCGATGCTGCTCGTGTTCATCGGCGCGCAGCGGTACTTCGTGCAGTCGGTGGCCAGCACCGGGCTGAAGGGCTGACCGGTGGCATCCACGACGTCGAGAAGGGAATCACGTTGGCGGAGGTAGAGTTCCGTGACGTCACGCGGCGTTATCCGGGCGGCGTAATCGCGCTCAACGGTCTGAACCTGACCGTGGCGGACGGTGAGTTCCTCATCCTCGTCGGCCCCTCGGGCTGCGGGAAGAGCACCGCCCTTCGCCTGCTGGCCGGGCTTGACATGCCGACGTCGGGGGATATCAGGATCGGCGGCACCGTGGTCAACCACCTGGCGCCCGGTGACCGCGACATCGCGATGGTGTTCCAGAACTACGCGCTGTATCCGCACATGTCGGTCTACCGCAACCTGGCGTACGGCCTTCGGCAGCGCCGGACGCCGCGCGCCGAGGTCGATCGGCGGGTGCGCGAGACGGCTGCCCTATTGGAGATCGACCAGCTCCTCGACCGCAAGCCCGGCCAGCTCTCCGGCGGCCAACGCCAGCGCGTCGCGATGGGGCGCGCGCTGGTGCGCAAGCCGCAGGCGTTCCTGCTCGACGAGCCGCTGTCGAACCTCGACGCGAAGCTGCGCAACCAGGTCCGCGGTGACCTCAAGCGTCTGCACCGCGAGCTACCGGTCACGTCGATCTACGTCACCCACGACCAGGTCGAGGCGATGACGCTCGGCGATCGGCTGTGTGTGATGTCCGACGGCGAAGTGCAGCAGATCGGCACCACCGACGACATCTACAACCGGCCGGCCAACACGTTCGTCGCTGCGTTCATGGGCAGCCCGCCGATGAACCTGATCTCGGCCGTGGTGCGCTCGGGGGTCCTGCATGTCGGCGGCACCGTCGTGGCGGCGGTTCCGACGACCGACGGACCGGTCACCGTCGGGATGCGTCCCGAGCACCTGCGGCTGCACAGTCGGTACGCCCACGGGATGGTGCCCGCCCGCGTCGACTTCACCGAACCACTGGGCAGCCACGTCCTGGTCACCGCGCTGGTCGACGTGCATGACGACGACTCGCCGTCCGCACCGAAGGAGGCGCGGGTGATCATCCAGGCGCCTGCGGGCACCGACTTCGACCCCGGCACCCGCATCGGCCTGGAAATGCCGCCGGAGCGGACGTACTTCTTCGACGCCGACACCGGCGATGTCAGGGCCAGCCGTGAGCGCATCGCGCTCTGACCGGCAACCCGCGTGTCAACTGGCACTCGTTCGGGTAACCCCCACCGCAAGGGGAGGTGCCGGGTGGGGACTCGACTGATCGAACTGGCGGCAGCGCTGGCCGCCGTCGCCGTCACCGCCGGATGCGGTCTGACCGGGACGAAACCCAACGAGCCGTCGCAGAAATCCGGTCACGTCTCGATCGGCGACAGGTCGCAGCAGACGCAGTCCATCAAGTGCACCCAGGTGGAGCAGATCCTGCAGATCGCCGCGAAGGCCGACCCGGGAAGTGCACGCGTCCAGCTGCAGATCGGTGGTGCCAAACCGATCGTCAAGACAGTCACCCTCGAGAACATCGACGGCCTCAACGGCGTCTCCGGAGGCGATGTGGGCAAGGCCGAGGCCTCGATCGACGGCAGAAGCGTCTACACGATCACCGGCACGGCCGTCGTCTCCGGTCCTGCCACGCCAGGCCAGACGACGGACATGCCGTTCACAATCGAAGCACCCTGCTGACCCGCGGCCAGTAGCATCCAGCGCGTGCCGACGGATGCTCCTGCCGACAGGCAGCATCAGTACGTTTCGGGCCTGGCGGCCGTTATGACGGTCATCGCGATGGGCCTGGGCTATGCGATCTCGATCGGCGACCCGACGATCCTCTCGGCCAACCTTCAGGTCGTCGCCGCCGGCCTGCACATCACCGGAAGCACCTCGACGTTCGTGGCGAGCCTGGCGACCCTCACCCTGGCGGCCGCCGTGCTCAGCGCGGGCGCGCTGGGCGACCTCTACGGCATGCGACGCATGTATCTGGTCGGGTTGTCCGGCGCGATCGTGTTCAGCGCGCTGGCTGCCGCGGCGCCGAATGCGGCGGTGCTGATCGTCGCGCGCGCCGGGGCAGGGGTGGCGCTGGCGTTCCTGGTCGGCCTGTCGCTGGCGATCACCAACGCGGTGTTCCCGCCGGGTCGGCGGGCCGCTGCCATCGCCGCGTACTTCGGCGTGGGATACGCCGTCGCCACTCCGCTGCCCGCACTCGGTGGCGCTCTCGCACACGCGATCGGTTGGCGCGCATGCTTTTTCGTCGTACCGGTCATCGCCGCGCTGGGGTTGATCGTCGCCTGGCGGTTCGTGCCCGAGACGGTGCGCGCCGACCGCCGCCTGGATGTGGCGGGCCTGGTGCTGTTCGCCATCGCGCTGCTCGGCCTGATCTACGGCACCTCACGAATGGAGACCGGCGTCGACCTCGTCGGCCTGGCCTCCATCGCGCTCGGCCTGGCGGCCGGGGGCGGCTTCGTGATGCAGGAACTTCGCACGCACGACCCGGCACTGGACATGCGGGTGTTTCGCTCGAGCCGGTTCAACGCGGCCGTGACGGCGGGCGTGATGTTCAACATCGTGCTCGGCGGGTCGATGGTGCTGCTGGCGTTCTACCTGGTGACGATCCGCAAGGAATCCCACGAATTGTTCGGCTTCCTGCTGATTCCCGCCACCGGGATGGCGGCGGTGGCGGCGTTCTCGGCAGGGCCTGCCGCGAACCGGTTCGGCACCCGCACCGTGCTCGTCGGCGGGCTTCTGCTGATGCTCGCCGGCCTGCTGGTGCTGCGGACCTTCGACCTGGACACGTCACGTCCGGTGGTGTTCGCCACCACCGCCCTCATCGTGGTCGGCGGTGCGCTGGTCACCACACCGCAGGCAACGATCATGATGAGCAGCGCGCCAGACGATCTCGGCGGGTCGATCTCCGCGGTCAAGAGCGCGGTCAACGAGGGCGGCTATTCGCTGGGGCCCGCGCTGTTCGCCCTCGTCGGCATCAACTTGTTCCTCACCGACAGCGCCCACGATCTTTCCCACTCCGGGATCACCCGCGCGGAGACCCGCGAGGCGCTGCTGACGGCGCACGGCGGGCGCGGAGCGCACCTGGTCAATCCGGAGCAGGCGCAACTGGTGGTCGCCCAGGCTCCGCACAACGCCGTCGACGCGATTCACACGCTGAGTTTGATCATGGCCGTCGGGCCGGTCGTCGCGATCGTCCTGGCGCTCTGGCTGATCAAGCCTCAGCCCGACCAGACGGTGGTGTGAGCGTGGCGGCAAGGCCGACGAGTATCAGATCGAGGCCGCGGTCAAGCTCGGCGGCGCCGTCGTAAGACGCCAGAACCGATGCAAGTGCGCGCACCTGAGGGAACTCGGTGACCGCCAGCCGATGTAGCCCTAGGCGCAGCACATCGTCGGTCTCCTCGGGTCGCTCGATTACCTCCTGCAATTCGTTGAGGATGTGGCCCTGTAGATAACCGAAGAGCACCCGGTATATATGCAGCGCGTCCGGACCGCTGAAGCCGGCGGTCGTGAGGAGGGCGAGGACATCCTCTAGCGACCGCAGCATCCCCGGAGGCCGTTGACCCAACGGAGTTGCCAGCGGCCGAGTCACCAGCAGCGGAACCACGTTTGGGTGCGCGAGAGCCAGACGCCTGAATTCATGAGCGACTGCGCGCAACTGGCCTGTCCAATCTGGATCAGACGTATCCACCCGTAGTTGCCCGAGCACGATCTCGGCGACCCCGTCGAGCAGTGCCGCCTTGCTCGGAACGTGCCGATAGAGGACTGTGGGATCCCGACCCACCTCTTCGCTGAGGCGACGCATGGACAAGCTGTCGCTGCCGTCGCGGTCGATGATTCTCAACGCCGCTTGCAGAATCATCGGGCGGCTGACCAGACCGTCGGCCATTTCGATTCGTCCTGTTCCTTCGGCTCTTCGCGTGCGAGCAGATGGTACGTCAACGCCGTTCGTCAACGATGTTGACACGAGGGCGGAAGAGGCGTTCACTGGAGTCAGACCAGCAGATGAGAGGCGTGAAGTGCGTGTCTTGGCTGGCGAAAGTGTTTTGCTCGGCGCAGCGATGACGTATGCGGCGAGCAGTGCAAGGACGGCCCACTCACCGACCGAAAACATGCGTGTACGGCGACGCCCACACCGGGGCCAACCGGCGCGACGTTCCTCATTTGGATCATGGTCGGCGCAGTGGCGCCGCTCGCACAGAGCGGCCTTTCGACTGGCGCCGGCTGTAACGTGCCGCCGCAGAAGACCCTCAGTAGATTCGCGGCGACACGCGTGCTTCTGACTGGAATCCACCCGGGCTCGACAAATCTGATGGACCCGAAGTGGCTGCCAATCGATCTCGACCACTCAGCAGGCGTCACACCGCAAAATTCGTTACTCGATGGCCGGTGTCTCCGGTAGCCATTGTCAGCGCCAATGGCGACATCGACGGGGCGAACGCGGGCTCCCTCACCGAATATGTCGTGAAGACGGAGCATTGCCGCGGAATGATCGTCGATCTCAGCGATCTGGAATTCTTTGGCACGGAGGGGTTCTTGGCGCTGCACAGAATCTCGGTCAACTGCGCGCGCGCAGGGATCGGGTGGATGGTGGTGCCTGGTGGTGCCGTCTCTCGGCTGCTAGGAATCTGTGACCCGCATGGATTGCTGCCCACCAACGACACCGTCGATAGGGCACTGGCTACGCTGAGGCCCCGGGTCGGGCTCAGGGCGTCGTGAGCACCAGTCCCGGATAGCCTTGCACCGCAATGTCATCGATTGGCCCTGCAGAGCAGTCCCGTCCAAGAACTCACGTCGGCGGATAGGGCAGGCCGAACTCGTCGGCGAGCAAACTCTGCACGACGATCATCGCGGCTTTCGACCCTGCGGCGATCGCGGCCGGCAAGTGCGGTTCTTCGGTGCAGACGTCGCCCGCGGCGAATACACCGCCCGCCTCCGTCCGGTGAAGCTCGTCGACGCTGATGGCGCCCGACGCCAGGGCTCCCGGCATACACGTCGCACCCAATTGCTCCGCGAGTGGCGACCGCTGCCGCAGCGGCGCCTCGACGAGCAACCCGTCGCGTTCCATTCGGGTGCCGTCGGCGAACGCGACCGCGGTCAGTTGCCCGTTGTCCCCGATCAGCTCGACGACGCGCCGATCGTCGACCGTCACACCGGCCGACCGTAGCGTCCTCTGATCGTCGGGCGACAGGTCGGAACGACCGTCCGTCAGCGCGACGACGTCATCGCTCCACCCCCGCAACATCAACGTCGAGTGCAGGGCCGTCTCACCCGCCGCCAGCGCGGCAAGCCGCTTGTCCCGCATCTCCCAGCCATGGCAGAACGGGCACTGAAACACCGTGGTCCCCCAAAGCTGCTCAAGTCCCGGTATCTCCGGCGGGCAGTACAGCATTCCCGTCGCGAGGAGCACGCGCCGCGTGTGGACCGGCTCGGCGCCCTCTACCTCGAGCACGAATCCGTTGTCGACGCGACGACCGCTGCACACCCGTTTGCGGCGGTACTCGACGGTCGGATACGCCAACAATTCCTGTCGACCGGCGGCGTACAGGTCGGCAGGCGGCCGCCGGTCATAGCCCAGCAGGCCACCGATGACGTCCGACGCCCGGTTGCTCTGGTCGTTGTCGTCGATCACCACCGTGCGCCGCCGAGCCCGCCCGAGCACCAACGCCGCACTCAATCCGGCCGCGCCTGCTCCGACGACGGCGCACTCCCACTCTCCGTCCATGGCCTATTGATGCCCAGCGGCGCCGCAACAAAACGGTGGCACCCACTTCTGGGGCCCCGTTTCTGCGCCCGGTCACCGGGTATGCCGGATCGATGGAGTCAGCCCACTTCAGCGACATCACCCTGCACGTCGACGGCACACCGCACAGCATCCGCGTGGACAACCGGACAACCCTTCTCGACCTGCTGCGCGAACACCTCGGCGTAACCGCCCCGAAGAAGGGTTGCGACCACGGCCAGTGCGGATCGTGCACCGTGCTGCTCGACGGCCGCCGCGCCACCACCTGCCTGGCGTTGGC
>NZ_JAVHWK010000109.1:0-50900 GCF_032159775.1 Mycobacterium sp. | reverse complement strand
ACGCTTCGAATGACGTATTCGCGGGTGCTCGGCGCGAGCACGGACGAGTCGACGCCGAAGTAGTCGAAGAACCAGTACACGTGGGCCCAGCCGAAGTAGAAGAGCAATGCCGCAAGCAAGGTCGTCGGTGCGATGAATTGACCGAGGATCCGGACGAGCCGGGAGAAGCCCGCGAACGGCGAAGCCGCCGGCGTCGGCTCAGCCGAGTGGTCTGACATTCGTCACTGTCTGGGTGGCCGTCGGCGCGGGCGTGGACTCCGTCGGCTGAGACTCGGACTCGGTCGGCTCTGGCTCAGTCGATGACCTCGTTTCGCAAGGCCACGTTCCGGTGAGCAGGGTGAGCGTCGACCCAGGCTTGAGGGTGATCGGGTCGCTGGTGTCAGGCAGCGTGGAGGCGAACTGGCACTGGTCGTAACTGTCGTCGTCGCCCATGGCGACGGTTACGGTGATGCACAGTTCGCCGTTAGCGCATTCTGTCCGGACGAGACGCTCCACCCGGTGTCTGACCTCATCGATCGGATTGCCTTGCCACGCATTGGTGGATGGAATCGATATCGGAGCAGTCGGAACGTTCGGAGCATCGGTCTTGCGCGGTTGGCCGGGAACGCTCGGCTGGCCGACGGCGGTGCTGGCGGCCCCGTTCGTGGGTAGACCGGCGCCGCTACAGGCGGCAACGACGGCGAGGGCACACACGGATGCGGCAAGCCCTAGGAACTTGGCGAGGGACATCGATGCTCCTTCACACCCGAATTCGAGTGAAGACCATTCCGCCGCATTGTGGGCAGTAATCAGTAATCCGTTAATGGACTGTGACACCGGCTGGATAACGCGCACTTTTTTCGGGTTTCGGTGTTAATTCTGCGGCGGGTGCCATATTGCGCCATGCGGAGATTGACCCTGATACGGTCGATTTCCCATCAGAAAGAATTGCTATGGTAGCTATCTTGCTCAGTTTGCCGAAAACGTCTGTGGCTCTTGCCGGGGGAATGGCGTTGCTGTCGGCCGGGTTCGCCGCCGCACCGGTGGCCTTCGCTGCTCCCGAGTTGAGTGTCTACATAACTGGTCCGGAACAGCTACGGGTCGGCTTGAGCGGAACCTACAACGTCTCCGCGACCAATGACGGTGACGTCGGCGCACCGGCTGAGATCTTCATCATCTTCGCGGGCCAACTGGATCAGACTGACCAGGTCACGGCCAGCGGTGGCCTCGATTGCGAGGTCCGCCACGATGCAGGCATCAACGCGGCGGTTCGCTGCACAACTCCCCAACTTCTGGCGAAAATGCGTTACGACATCGTGGTGCAGGGGCGGGGGTCGGCGCCGGGCGCAGGCCAGCTGGTCGCGAAAATCAATGGGGATCCGTCTGTCCCAGAGGGCGGTTTCGGCAACCCCGCAACGGCGTCTGCCGACAATACTTTTCAAAAGAACGTCGCGCTGAGTTAGCGACAGGCGGGTTGGCCGCGCGCGGGATGTGTGGGAGCCGCCGCGTGTCCTCGTCCTGCTCCGTCGCCATAGATGGGATCTCGGTGTAGCTGGGGCCAGCGCGGTTCGTCAGGACAGCGACTCGTCCAAATCGCCGAGTGCGGCGATCAGGGCGCTGTTGGCCGAGTAGTCGACCGGGCAGGCGATGATACTGACGGTGTCATCTGCGAGCGCTGTGCGCAGTGTCGGAAGCAGTTCGTCGGCGGCCGAGATCCGGTAACCCTTCGCGCCGAAACTCTCGGCGTAGGCGACGAAGTCGGGGTTTCCGAAGTGGGTTTCCACGTTGTGGCCGATCTCGAGGTCCATCTTCCAGCTGATCAGTCCATAGGACTTGTCGTCCCAGATCAGGATCACCATCGGTGTTCCGAGTCGCAGGGCAGTCTCGATCTCCTGCGAGTTCATCAGGAATGCGCCGTCGCCCGTGGCGACGAGCACCTTCGCGGCAGGCCGGGCGATCTTGGCCGCGATCGCCCCCGGCACCGTCCACGCCATGGTCGAGAGTCCGTTGGAGATCAGGCACGTGTTGGGCTCATAGGTCGGATACAGCCTGGCCATCCACATCTTAAGTGCGCCGGTATCCACCAGGACGATGTCATCTCTGTTCATGGCTGCTCGCGTGTCGGCGACGATGCGGGCGGGGGCCAACGGGAAACTGTCGTCTGCGCGTCCGCCGTCCAGTTCGGCGAAGAGCAGTTCGCGGATCCGGTCATGACCGGGTGAGGAGCGATGATCCCGCGCGACCCGGGTTGCCAGGGCATCAAGGGTTCCGCCGATGTCGCCCAGCAAGCCGACGGCGACGTCGTAGTGCGCATCCACCTCAGCGGGAAATCGGTGGATGTGGATGATCTTGGTATCGCCGTCCGGATTGATCCGGACCGGGTCGAACTCCTGTAGCTCGTAACCGGCGGCGACGATGACGTCGGCTCGGTCGAAGCCGAAGTTGACGTAATCGTGGCGCATGAAGCCAACCGCACCGAGGGCGAGCCGATGGTCGTCCGAAAGGACACCTTTGCCGTGAAACGTTGTCGCCACTGGGATATCGAGCGCCTCGGCGAATCGGCGTACCGCCTCAGCCGCTCCACCACGGGCAGCCCCGTGACCGGCCAGCAGGATGGGGTTCTGGGCGCCGCCCAGAATCTCTGCAGCCCGCTCCAGCTGTGCAGCAGAGGGATCTTCTGGTCGTGGCACATTGACCGGCAGTGGGCTCGAATCCGCTGGTGCTGCTGCCTCCTCGACGTCCTCTGGTACCGCAAGATAGACGGCGCCAGGGCGCTCGGTCTGCGCGAGCTTGAATGCCTTCCTGAACATCTCCGGCACTGAACCCGGTGTCGCAACAAGCGCAGACCATTTCGTTGCCGGCCCGAACATCGAAACGAGGTCAATGCCCTGGTGCGATTCCTTGTAGCTGCGACCCATTCCCACTTGCGCCGAGAGAGCAACCAGGGGAGTCGAATTCGTGGTCGCGTCTGCGACGCCGAGCAGTAGGTTGATCGCTCCGGGGCCGAGGGTCGCCGAGCAGACGCCGGCGCGGCCGGTCAGGCGACCGTAAACCTCGGCCATGAACGAGGCGCCCTGCTCGTGACGCGTCAGCACGTATTCGATCGACGATCTCGACACCGCCTCGGTGAAGCGGATGTTCTCCTCGCCTGGGATACCGAAGACGTGCGTGACCCCCTCGTTCTCCAGGCACTCGACGATAAGCTCCGCGGTCGTTCGAGTCGGTTCGCCCATAGAACCGAGCGTAGCCGCGGCAGCACCGTGTAGTTCGAATCCTGCGCTTCAGCTCAGTCCTTCATAGACCGCCTCGTAACCGGCAACCATGCGGTCCAAACCGAAGCATTCCTGGACATGAGATCGGCATGCCTCCGGATCGATATCGCCGACAACCTCCAAGGCGGCTCCGAGGTCCGACGGCTCGTCGCAGACGTACCCGGTTTTGCCGTCGACGACGACCTCTGCGACCGAGCCGGCCCGTAGGGCCACGACGGGTGTGCCAGTCGCCATCGCCTCGATCATCACCAGCCCGAATGGCTCCTCCCAACGGATCGGAAACAACAGGCACCGCGCCGCAGCGAGAAGTTCACGCTTCGCCAGGCCGCCGATAGGCCCGATGACCGTGTCGCTGTCGGTTAATCGTGGCCGCACCTGCTGCTCGAAATATGGGCGGTCGGCCGGTTCGACAAAAGCTCCGGCGAGGACTGTGGGAATGCCCGCAAAGTGAGCGGCATCCAACGCCAAGTGCGGCGCTTTCTCTGGACAAAAGCGACCAAGGAACAGCGCAAAGTCATCCTTTATCGCGCGAAAGGGCCAATCGGTGACACGAAGGCCGTGGTGAACGGTCCCTACCCAGTTGAGATCTGGCGCCAACATTCGTTGACGAGAGCTGATCGCCACGAGGCCGAGGTCGCGACCGAGAGCCGCGTAGTAGCGTCGCATGTCTGCGTCAATCGTCGCGTGCAGTGTGGATACCGTCTTGGCGCCGAGGCTGCCGTAGTCCGATGCATTGAGGGCGCCGGACATGGTGTGGTCATGAACGATATCCAAGCCATCGCGGTCTGCGATTCGCGCGATTGCCCGGCGTACTTCTATGGCGTGCACGATCTCGGGGCGAACCTGTCCGAGTCGTTCTGGCACAGCCTGAGGAGATACCGCGACAAACCGCGCGTTCGTCGTGGATCGCCCCGCACCGAGCACGAAGACGTTGTGGCCGCGCGCGACAAGGCCATCGGCCAGATCCGCGACGACCGTCTCGGTTCCGCCGTAATCCTTTGGCGGAACCTCGAAATAGGGTGGCGCGACAAGAGCCACTCGTAGTTGTTCGGAGTTCACATCATTCGCTCTTCACCACAACATCGCCCGACGCGGCGATATCGCCGTCCATCGACTTGAGCAGTGCCCTCCAGGGATCCGCCGGAAACAGTGACTCTACGGCTCGCCGGTTCCGTTTCAGGCCGGCGATCAGCACCGCGTCCTGACGAGCAAATCTCGCCAGCACGTCGACAAACTCCGTTGCCGCTTGGCTCATGCCACTTCCGCCAGGCTCGAACATGGTGCAGGACACGCCGGCGGCACCGTAGACCTCGTCGAAGGCGTTGTATCTCGTCGAAACGGCGGGAATCTCCGCGGCAGCTGCCAAGCCGGGACCCAGGCCGACCGTCTCGAAATCGCTGACGGAAGGCGTGAAGACAACACCGCCGCTGGTCACCCGGGCCAGCCGCAACAGATCGACTTCATCTAACCGCCAGTCTCCGTTCGCTTCCCGGAACGTCTCCAGAGGGACGCCGTCGAGGAATCGGACGTATTCCGCGGTACCAAGCTCGTCGCGGAGTGCGACGAGCTCCTCTGCGTACGCCGGATCTTCATCCAGGCTGCCGAAAATGAGGAGGTAGGGCGGAGGGCGGGAACGGCGGGAGCATTCACTTACGACTTCCGCGTGAAATCGCAGTGCCTGATTCACGCCCTTCACCCGGTATATGCGTACCGGGCTCACGAGTATTGGTCGTTGGAGATTCAAGTCGAACTGCTGTGCAAATTCACGATGTCGTTGATCGATTCCCGGTGGAACGGAGGGCAGCATGTTGGCGAGGATCTGTGGGCGCGCTGTGGTGATGTAGCTTTCGGCCTCCCGCGCAAGCGCTTTGGAAACGACGATCCACTTGATGTGCCGCGCGTCGGCAGGCAGAGGCGTCACGTCGTTAGGGGCGCGCGGATAAAACCGTCGATCAATCGCGGTGTCCCAGCGCCCGTTAGATCCACAGAGATCATGGTCCCAAACCACGAGTCCACCTGGTCGTCGGCAGAAATGAAGGTCTGCGGCCATGTACAGCGCGGAGGTGACACTCACCGCGTGCGGAAGAGTGAGGTTCATCGCGAAGACCCAATCTGGCTCATGCCGCTCCAACCAAGTTGAAAAATGGTCGAAGTACACCTTTCGCAGGTTTTCGATCCGGTCCGCCGTTGACGTCTGCTGGGGTTCATCGAGTTGATCGAATATGGCGACGCATCGTCGGACGTCCTCCAGCTCTACCGACAACTCGGCACAGTTCAAACCTGCGATCGAACTGTTGATCGTTGGTCTGAGCCACCGCGGATATCGGTGAGGATTCGGACCGTTCGGAAAGAATCGCGCTTTGTCCGATCGCCATGAGAACCCGAGATCAGCGACGACCACATCGTCGAAGAGTTCCATCGACTGTCCGAGGTGAAACACGTTGCGAAACACCGTCAGCAGTCCCGATACAGGCAGGCCATCGCCAGAAACGAGCCCGATCTTCACCCCGACTCACCTCTCACGGCTAGCAGCGCGTTCCCGATGCGGCTAACGACGGTACGGCTGAAGCGCATCAGACCTCCTCCCGCACGAAGCGTGACAGACCTGAACCATTCGGAACACGGGTTTGCAGAAGTCGCAGCCGGTTGAATTGCCGCCACGGGCTCATATTCGCGCGGCATCGGAGGTTGCGCCGGTACTGCGAACCGGGAGTTGTCTTCACGCGTGACGTATCAGTGGCGTGGACGTTGTCGGATCGTGGTGTCGTCGGAAAACTGGTCGCTGCTACCCGGGTCAGCGGCGACATCGTCCGTTACCCCGGGCGTCGCATGCCGGACGGTGTCCGGTTCGGGCGCGTCGATCGGCCGGAGTCGCTGTGTCTCTTCGTCTTGCCGGGTGGTCGGCCTTGGGTGCCGGACGGTGTCGGGTTCGGGCGCGTGGATAGTTGGGAGTCGTTGTGTCTCTTCGTCTTGCCGGGTGGTCGGCCTTGGGTACCGGACGGTGTCGGGTTCGGGTGCCTGGATCGGTTGGAGCCGCTGCGTCACCTCGTCTTGCTCAGGTGCCTGTGGTGGGATCTCGGTGTGGCTGGGAGCTTCGCTGAAGCCGATGCGTGCGTGCAGCCACTTCAACGACCGTGGCGCCCACCAGTTGAGGTCGCCCGCGACGCGCAGAAACGCGGGAACCACGACTCCGCGGATCACGGTGGCGTCAATGACGATGGCCAACGCGGTGCCGATGCCGAACATCTTCATGAACGACAGACCGTTGGCGAAGGACAACAACGTGATGGTGAGCAGGAGTGCGGCACTGCTGATGATCCGGCCTACCCGGCCCAGTCCGACGACGATGGCATCGTTGTTCGACAGCCCCGAATCGCGGGCTTCTTTGATTCGGCTGAGCAGAAAGATCTCGTAATCGACGGACAAGCTGAACGCGATACAACAGAGCAAGACGACCATGGACAGGTTCAGCGGCGCTGGAGTGACTCCGAGTATGTGCGCCAGGTGTCCGTGCTGGAAGATCCAGACCATTGTGCCGAGTACCGCGCTCAGCATCAGCAGGTTCAGGACGAGTGCCTTGATCGGCACGACGATGCTGCCCGTGAACAGGAACAGCAGCACGAACGTGGCCAGGGCGATCAGGAGAATGGCTACCGGAAGCCGGTTGCCGACGGCCGCGCTGGTGTCGATGAGCGTGGCGGTCGGACCGCCCACTTCGACTTGCTGGTCGACGATCTTCGCGCGGATGGCGTGTACCACCTGCTGCGCGGCATCCGTCTGAGCGGGTGCGGACAGATACACCAGTCCGTAGGCAGCGCCGTCGTTTTCAAATCCTGGCGTCGGTCCGGCGGTGAGCTTGCCGCGCTCATAGGTGCCGCTGGCCGCAATCACCCGGACCACACCGTCGATCGACGACACCGGTCCGACAAGGTCATCGAGTGCCCGGGTGTCGTTGCGGGACAGCAGTGTTACGGCCTGCGAGTTGTCTGCCGGGTAATTCTGACGTAGCGATTCAGTCACCAACCGAGCGTTGGAGTCGGACGGCAATGCCCGTTCATCGGGCATCGCGAGCTGCACGCCAACGAAGGGAATGCCGAGCACCAGCAGCACCGCAATCACCGGAAGGGCGCACAGCAGTGGCCTCTTCGTGACCGCCTCGGCACACCGTCGCCAAAAGGCCGAATCCGCTGAGAGTGGAACCTTTCGGCGGATTAACGCGAGCGAGTCGATCCGCTTTCCGAGCAGAGCCAGCAGCGCCGGCAACACCACGATGGCGCTGAGCGCTGACAGGATCACGACGGCGCTAGCAGTAAGGGCGGTCGAGCGAAGGAAGTAGAGGGGGAACACCAGAAGTCCGGACATGGCCAAGGTGACCGTCGCCGCGCTGAAGATGATTGTCCGACCTGCGGTCGTGACGGTCGCGACGATGGCCGCCTCATGGTCTTTGCCCTTGTCGCGTTCTTCACGGAATCGCGACACCATCAGCAATCCAAAGTCGATGGACAACCCGAGGCCGAACGCCGTTGCGACCGTGAGCGCGTGCACCGACACATCGGAGACGGTGACCATGATCGACAGCACCAGCAGAGTCATGACGATCGACGTGATGCCGATCGCCAGGGGCAGAAACGCGGCAACGAGACCGCCGAAGACGATCAGCAGGACGGCGAGCAGGATGGGCAGCGCAACGCTCTCGCTGATGACGAGATCGTGACCGACCCGGTCCTCGATCTCCACTGACACGCCGAGCGGGCCGCCTGCGCGCACTTCGACCGCCGGGTCGTCGGCGGGCAAATTGTCGATGATCCGAATCGACGTCTTCGTGGCTTCGTCAAGGGTCCCGCCCACGTGCACGAGGATGACACCGGAACGTCCGTCCGTACCGCGTAGATCGGCTGCGGCTTGCTGGCTGAACGATCCGACCACCTGCGCCGACGGCTCGGCCTTGACGAGCTGCCGCACCCCCTCCGCGGCGCCCGCGACGGCAGGATCGTCGAGGACCCCGGCGCGTGCGATGACCTCCAACACGAGGTTCGGCGTTGTGGGAAAGCTCTGGTCGAGGTAGTCAGCAACCTGTGACGACTCCGCGGCCGGGTCGACGAATCCGCCGACGCCGAGTTTCTCGGTCACCGTGCCGCCGAATACGATGCTGATGGCGAGTAGGGCCAGGACGGCGATCAGGACCAGCTTGGGCCGCCGCACTGTGAAAACGGCCAACTGGCTCAGCATTTTTCGCTCACGTGCCGGAGTCTGTTCAGCAGTGGGAGAAGAGTGGCGAACAATTGCGGTCCGTCACTGAGATAGAAGTGATCGCCCCGCAGCACGTGCACCGAGAACGCGCCGGTTGTCCGCGAACGCCATTCGTGCAAATCGGATTCGGTCACCAACGGGTCGTCGCTGCCACCGAAGGCGTGAATCGGGCAGGGTAGCGCCACTGGTTCGGCTTCCTCGTCTGTCGTGCACAACCGCAGGTCGATTCGAGCCGCCGCGACGGCGTTGTCACGAAGAGCCGGCCATTCGGTGAGCTCGGGCGGAATGCCGCCCAGATGGGATAACAGCGCCGTCAGCTGGTGATCGTCGAGGTGGTCGACGGCTGGGACCGGTGCCGGAAGATGCGGTGGCGCAAAAGAAGACACAATTAGTGCGCGTGGCAGAGGATAACCCGATGCCGCGCGCAGACACGCCAGCCTGTATGCGAACAGCGCGCCAAAGCTGTGGCCGAAGAACACGTGCGGACCGTCGAGTGTCGGTCGCAGTTGATCATTCGCCTCCTCCACGATCTGGCGCAGGGTGGCGAATCGCTCGCGGTTGGGAATCTCCACCGGAACGACGTCGACTCGCGGACCGAGGCCCTTATTCCAGGCGTTGAACATCGCCGCGGCACCGCCGGCGTGAGGGAAGCAGAACAACCGCATGGTTTGTGCGCCCTCAAGAGGCTTCTGCGAGAAGCGCGAGTTCCTCGGCAATCGCCTTCACTGTGTACCGGATCTGCTCGTCAGAATGGCAACTGGTGACGAAGAACCGCAGTCGCGCTTTGTCTTCCGGCACCGCCGGGTAGATGATCGGGTTGGCGTTGATGCCGCGCCCAAGAAGAGCGTTGGAGAGTTTCAGTGCCGTGGCCGAGCTGCCCACAATGCATGGAATGACCGGCGTGCCCTCGCTGTCTCCGGTGTCCAGGCCGGCTTCGCGCGCCAGCCCAAGGAATAGTGCAGACAGCTCACGAAGTCGCCGGAGGTGCTGCGGCTCGCTGCGGATCGTGCGGATCGCCGCGAGCGATGCCGCCGCGGTGGGAGGTGGCATGCCGACGCTGTAGACGAAGCCCGGCGTCGTGTATTTGAGGAACTCGACAAGTTCCCGGCTTCCGCCGATGTAGCCGCCGCAGCCGGCCAGGGCCTTCGACATGGTGCCCGCCCAGAGCTCGACGTCGGTGCGGTCGACGCCGAAGTGTTCGCCTATGCCGCCGCCGGTCGCGCCGAGCACACCGATGCTGTGTGCTTCGTCGATCATGAGCAACGCATGGTGCTTGCGCTTGACCGCGATGAACGCGGGCAGATCGGGGATGTCACCGTCCTGGCTGTAAATGCCTTCGATGATGACGAGCACCCGGCGGTATTGGTGGCGGATGCGTGCGAGCAGCTCGTCGAGCGCGGCGTGGTCGTTGTGCGGGAACGGGCGGCGCGTTGCGCCGGAGAGCATGCAGCCCTGCATGATGCTGTCGTGCGCGAGGCTGTCGTGGATTACCAGGTCGCCTTCGCCGAGCAGGTGCCCGATCACCGTGACGTTGGTGGCGTGGCCGCTGACCAGGGCGATCGCGTCCTCGGTGCCGAGCAGTGTCGCCAGCTCGAGCTCCAGTTCACGGTGGACAGGCTTCTCGCCGGAGATCGGGCGCGACGCCGAGCAGGAGCTTCCCCATCGTCGCACCGCATCCGACACCGCCTCGGCCACCGCGGGGTGGCCAGACATACCCAGATAGTTGTAGCTGGAGAAGTTAATCACCTGGGCGCCGTTGATGATCGAGGTGTCACGGGTGACGCCGTCGTTGACCATGAAGTAGGGATTCTCGATGCCGATCGCCTCGCCGAAAGCGAACCGGTCGGCCAGCGCCTTGACCTCCTCGAACTCGCCGATCTGATATTGCGGGGTAACTGTCGCCGCCTCCCGAACATCCGCTGCTGTGACCTCATGTGGCTGGCCGCCCGCCATGCCGATCACGTCGGCGATCGTTGTCGCCGGGCCGAAGCCCGCCGGGTCGAGAGGTACACCTGGGATCTTGCGGGTGAGCCCGCTGAACACATCGGCCACCATGATCGAGTCGAATCCGAGGTCGCCGGAGATGGTCTGCGTTGAGCGCAAATTCTTCTCGGGAAATCCACTGACGCGCGCGATCTCAGAGCGGACGATCGCTGCCGTGTCAACAGCTGGATTCGCTTGCGGCGCAGACTCGACCGGTGCCACGGCCGGCGTGCTGCCCTGCCCGTATGCGGCGAGCACGGCGGCCTGTTCGCGAAACAGCGCGATGAGATTGTCCATCGTCGAATCCTTTGGTGAGTCGGTCGCGGTAATCGCCTTCGGGGCAGCGCGCTGAGCGCCCTCCCTGATCCAGAACCGGTTCGCTGTGCTGAACGCGTAGCCGCTGAGCCGATGTGCCACCCGGGCTTCGTTGGGGTAGAGCAGGTTCCAGTCAGGATTCAGGCCATCGCGATAGAGCGCGGCGACCGTGTCCGTCAGATCCGTCGCGACATTCAGTGCAGGCGGCGCGCCTTGGTGCGATCGCGTGATCATCGGGCCGAGAGTGCGTTTAGCGCCGAACTCGACCAGGTGCGTAGGTTCGGCCTTCATCGCTGCGGCCGCTGCGTCGGCGAATCGAACGGTTGCGCCAACATGGGCAGTCCAGTAGACCGCGTCCATCGGCTCGTCATCGCCGAGCAGTCGGCCGTGCAATGTGGAGAAGACCGGAAACGCGGGCAACCCGTAGTTGCACTCCGCCGCCACCGCCGCGAACTCCGCTGTCATCGGCTCCATGAGCTGGGAGTGGAAAGCATGCGACACGTTGAGCTCACGCACGGTGATCCCCGCATGTTGCAAGGTGCGCGCGGCGGCTTCGAGCGCTTCCGTTGCACCGGACAACACCACTTCGCTCGGGCCGTTCACCGCGGCCAAATCGAGCGGAAGGCCTGCGACGTCTTCGGCGGTGGCGCGGACCGCGAGCATGCCGCCGCCGGCAGGCAGTTGCTGCATGAGACGACCGCGAGCGACAACCAGGCGGCAGGCGTCGTCGAGACTGAATACCTCGGCGATGGCGGCCGCGGCGTACTCACCGATGCTGTGCCCGAGCAGCCAGGCTGGTTCGGCACCGAGCCGAATTAGTGCCTGTGCCTGCGCATACTGCATCGCGAAGATCGCGGGCTGCGCGAATTCTGTGCGGTCGACGCGGTCGTCGTCCATGACCTCGCGAATCCGGCACCCGAGGTGGGGCGCCAGCGCTTCGTCGACTTCGTCGAACGCCTCGCGGAAAACCGCGCTGCTCTCGTACAGTTCGGCCGCCATGCCGGGCGACTGCGTGCCTTGGCCACTGAACAGCCAACCCGTCGACATCCCCGCCGCGGTGCCGATCTCGAGCTCGCCGCGCAGCGCAGCGACGGCCTCGGTGCGGTCTTCGGCACTGATCGCGACCCGCGCCTTGCCGGAGGCCTTGATCCGGTTGGTTGACCAACACAGCTGTACCAGCGGGACATCGCTGTTTTCGATATCGAGGGCCAGCTGCAAAGCATTGCGGCGGAGAGCCTCTGGATTGTCTGCCGAGATGGTGAGGACACCGGCGCCGTTCGCCGTCGGCGCGCGTTCGGCCACTGGGACCACTGGGGCGCTGGCGAGCACCATGTGACAGTTGGTGCCGCCGAGACCAAAGCTGGAGACACCGGCATGAACGGTTTCCGCCGGCAGCTCCATCTGTTCGGACAGCATCCTCAGTCCGCCGTCGGCGAGCCGAAGCTGTTCGTTCTCTGTGTCGGCGAAGCGCGACGGTGGAGCAACGCGATGGTGCAGGCCGAGCACGACCTTGATCAGACCGGCGATACCCGCTGCACCCTCGGTGTGGCCCAAATTGCCCTTGATCGACCCGATCGCGCAGGGTGTCTCACGGCGCGAACGATGCGCGTGTGCAAGCGCTTTCGCCTCGATCATGTCACCAAGGAGGGTGCCGGTGCCGTGTGCCTCGATGAAGTTGATCTGCTCGGGCACGATCCCGGCAGACCCGCACGCCGAGGCAACGACCTGCTGCTGCGCCCACCGGTTCGGCGCAGTGATCCCATTGCTGCGGCCGTCGCTGTTGACGGCGCTGCCCTTGATCACGGCGTAGACCGGCAAGCCCGCAGCGACCGCGTCCTGCAGACGCCGCAGAACGACGACGGCGACACCTTCACCCCTGCCGATTCCGTCGGCCTTGCCGCTGAACGGTTTACAGCGGCCGTCCGGCGCGGCGAGGCCCGCCTTCGAATAGAAGACGTTCAGGGCCGGGGTCAATGTGAGGTTGACGCCCGCGGCGACCGCCTGATCGCATTCCGCATTGCGTAGCGCCTGCGCGGCCAGGTGCGCTGCGACCAACGACGACGAGCACGCCGTATCCACAGCGAGGCTCGGGCCTTTGAAATCGAGCTGATAGGAGAGCCGGTTTGCGGTCATGAAGTAGCCGTTGCCCGAACCGTCCTGCGCCGTGATCTCGCGGTAGTCGCTCATGTGCAGGTGGGCCCACTCGTTGGCCATCACGCCGACGAATACCCCGGTGTTGGAACCGGCCTGCCCGCGCGGGTCGAGGGTCGCGTTTTCCAGCGCGCGCCACGCCGTCTGCAGGAGAAGGCGTTGCTGCGGATCCATTGCCATGGCCTCGCGCGGGGTGATGCCGAAGAAGTCGTTGTCGAAGGCATCGGCATCGCTGATCAGCCCGCCGGCACGGTGATTGATGGAGCCATCGCGATGCAAGTCGGCCGCGTTCCAGCGCTCGGTGGGAATCTCGTCGATAGCGTCCGCACCGTCGAGCAGCAATTTCCATAGGGCGGCGGGGTCATCTGCCTTCGGGAAGCGGCAGTCCAGCCCCACGACCGCGATGTCGACAGGACTCATTTGAGGTGCTCCTCGTGGACGACGTCGGTGAGCTCGCCGTTTCGGAACGCTGCCCGCATTGATGCGCGCTGTACCTTCCCGCTCGTGGTGAGGTGGATCCCGGCACGGTTGACGAACACCACGGCCGGGGCGGGAACCTCGAAGGCCCGCGCGACGGCGCTCTTGACGGCGGCGGCGAGCTCGTCAAGGCTCGTGTCGCCGAGCAACTCGGTCTTGACGGCCTGTATCAGAACTAGGCGCTCGGCGTCGTCGACGTCGACCGGGACCACACACCCGCGTGAACCGGCCACCGCCGGGTGCACATCTTGCACGAACTCTTCGATGTCCTGCGGGTACAGGTTGCGGCCGTTGACAATCAACAGGTCTTTGAGGCGGCCGGTCACGTACAGCTCGTTAGCGTGTAGTAGCCCGAGGTCGCCGGTGCGCAGATAGGGCTGCTCGCCGTCCGAGGTGTGGGCCGCAAACCGTTCGACCGTCTCCTCGGGGCGGTTGTGGTATCCACTTGCCACGCTGGCGCTACGCAGCCATATCTCTCCTACCTGGTCTTCGGTCAGCACACAGAGGGTTTCGGGCTCCACGATCCGCACCTCGACGCCGGGCGCCGGCTCGCCGGAGCTCACCAGACTGATCGCGCGGTCCTCGGCCGGTAGGTAGCGGTGTTGTTCGAGGGCGTCGGCGTCGGCGTCGAGGTGGCGCGGCACACCGCGGCTCACGGTGGCCATCAGCGTCACCTCTGCCATGCCGTATCCGGGGCGCATCACCGACGGTGCGAATCCGGCCGGGGCGAGCAATTCCGTGATGCGCTCGACGGTGCGGCGGCGAACGGGCTCCGCGCCGTTGAGCGCGACCTCCCAAGCAGATAGATCCAGGCCGGCGAGTTGCTCTGGAGTAACCCGGCGCGCGATCAGGTCATAGGCGAAATTCGGTGCAGCGGTGATGGTTCCGTGGTAATCACTCAGCGCCTTCAGCAGTCTGATCGGCTGCTTCAGAAAAGCCAGCGGCGACATCGTGACGAGGTTTCCTCCATTGAAGAAAGCCAGCAACTGGCCGATGAGGCCCATGTCGTGCCAGTGCGGAATCCAGCCGACGAGCACCGACGTGGCGTCGGCGCGCAGAGCTTCCGACATCGCGGTCTCGTTGTTGACCACGTTGCCGTGAGTAACGGCGACGCCTTTCGGGTCGCCCGTCGACCCGGACGTGTATTGAAGGAATGCGACGGTGTCGTCGGCGAGGTGCGGCATGGTCCACGAGTCCGCATCGCCAAGCGGCGCCTCATCAACGGCCACGCAGTGCAGCGGGCGATCGAGATCAAAACCCTCGATGCCCGCGGCGAGTAGACCGCGCAGCTTTTCGGTGGTCAGTGCCAAGCTGCTGTCCGCGTCGCGAAGTATCCCGGCGACGCGCTTCATGCTCCGCTCATCGAGGGGCAGCGGCGTGGGCACAGCGACCACTCCGGCATACAGGCAGCCGAGGAACGCCCGCCAGAAATCGATTCCCGGCTCGAACAAGAGCAGCACTGGTCGCTCGGCCTCCTGGCGGGTGCTCAGCCAAGCGGCGACCGTGCGCGCATCACGGTCGAGTTCGGCGAAACTCGTCACTTCGGGGACGAGATGTCGTCCGGACTCGTTCAAGTGCGTCAAGCAGCGGGTGTCGGCGTGCGTCTCGAACTGCGACCGCACGTGGGACACGAGGTTGTTGTGGCCGATACCTGGCGTCGGTCGGTTTCCGTTGTCACCGATGGTCATCGCTGCTCCTCTTGGGGGCCGCGCCGGCGAGCCGGCGGGACCTGGGTAACGCAGACCATGCGCGACGCCCCCTGGACGGCACCGGCCCCGCTGCGGCCACTCCCAGCAAACCGGTGCTGTGATGATAGTGGCCCCATAAGTATGGTTTTTCAACCCCTAGATACTGGTCAGATGCGAGTGCTGGCCGCATCGGACCGTTCAGCGCTTGGCAAATGTTTATGCAACCTGCTGCTGCTGATGCTGGCCGACGGCGGTGCTGATGAATTCGGCGATGGCTGAGAGGGTGGGGTAGTCGAAGATCATCGTCGCGTCGACGTCGATGTCGAAATGGAGTTCGACGTCACCGACGAGGCTGACCGCGTGGACCGAGTCGACGCCCATTTCGGCGAGCGGGACCATGGGGTCGACCGCGGTCACAGGGACCTCCAGGTACGACGCGAGCCGAATGGTGAGCCAGCGGAGGATCGGGCGGCGGTTGGCGTTCATGTGGGACTCCTTGAATAAGGTTTCGCCACTGCGTGCGGCTTGCGATTAATGCTCACGGATAGGCATTGGCTCCGTAATTGCAGAGAAGCCAGATTCCGCGCCGATAAAGGAAGGGTTTTCTATCTGCGAGGCAAGGCTCGGGTTCAGCGAGACAGATCCCACTGTCCGAAGTCGGCCGCCAAAATGTCGTCCTCGTCCACGTGCGTGCCGCCCAGACTGATGCCAGGGTCCGACGCGGTGACGATGACTCGCTGATACAGCACAGCAGCTGGTTCGCGTTCGCCATCCGACCATGCCCTGGTCTGCCATGCCCAGCGGTATCCCGGAGTGGTCGATTGCCCGATGACCCCGTCGGCGATCGCCCACCCGCACACCTCGGCGTGGCCGTAAACACCGGTGCGCTGCACGCCCAGCACCGAGTTGATGCCCCTAAGCCATTTGACCGCAACATTTTTCCAGGTGCCGAAGTCGATGTCCTCGTCGATGCTGAAGAAGATCGGCGCGGTATCCGGACCTCCCGCCGCGGCGTGCAGCCGAAGGGCGGTTTGGGCGTCGGAGACGCCGCCGTCGTAGCCGCGGGTGAAGTCGGACGGCGTCGGCCATCCGGGCTTGCCGTACTGGTAGCAGCTGACGACGTGAAGCCCTAACCCGCGCAACGCATCCGCGTACTCGCGCGTGACGGGCTTGAAGTCGAAGGTGGCACCCGGCCGCAGCTCGGACACATAAACCAGGGCGCCCGCGTAACCGGCGGCGGCAACTTGATCTGCCGGGACCAGTCGCTCGGTGAAGTCGATGAGGGTTGAGTTGGCGGCCGATGCGATCGGCGGGCTGCCGGTCAGCGCGCCGAGGCCCGCCAGGACCGGACCACACAGCGCGTATCCGAGGACCTCACGCCGTGAGAATCCCCTATTCAGGTCCGACGACACGGCATTCGGTTGTACACGAGGTGATGGTCTCCGGGCTGCTTTGCAGATGCGGTTGCGGGGGAGCGGCTGCAGGCGCCTGTCCGTTCCCCTCGGGTGGGATGGCCGTCAACACCTTGCCTGCGGCGAATATCGCCGCCCGGTCGACCATCCCGGTCTCGACGTACTGCGTATGCGCGTTGAAGTCTCGGCCACTCGAGCAGACGAAGTCGTCATCGACGCACAACTCGACGGTCTTGTCCGCGTACAGCGGTCCGACATCGACGTCCGGCTGATTGATCGCACGCATGAACCGGTCGTTGGGCTTCCCGAACAGCGTGACCGCAACGACGCGCTTGGCGACGTCGTCGGGCATCGGGTTCGGTGCGCCTTCCGGTGCCCCGTCGGGGATCATGTCGGCGGTGACGTAGCCGGCCACGGCGGCGCCTTGGGAGAATCCGCCGAGAACGATGTTGGTGTTGGGACAATTCGCCGCCATCGACTCGACGCGGGCGCTCGCATCCCGCACTCCGTCAAGTGCTTTGGGGAAATCGGTGGTCGCGGGATAGTCGACTGGATACAGGTCGAGGGTCTTCGTGCCGATACGCGACCGCAGCGCCTTCACGAAAGCATCGCCAGTGGGTCCCGCGCCGGGTTCCTCGGTGGTACCGCGCGCGAACACCACTTCTACGTCGGGGCACGGTTGGGCGAACGCGGTCGCAACACCGCCCATCGGAGTCGAACTCGCTATGGTCGCCGCGCCAAAGAATATGGCGATATCGCGTCGCCTCATGGCGCAATGCTGGCATACGCGCAGGCGATCGGGATTCGAATATCGAACAGCTAATGAACGTCTTACCAATCGGCCAGAAGTAGCTTAGCCGCTAATTTCGTCCGCCACATTGCAGCATTGCGAAAGCGCGGGTGCGGTCGACTGTTGAATTGCCTGGTCGACTGCGGGCCTACAAGCGGCCGATGGCCACGTGGTGGCCACGAGCGCCTGAAGCCTCGCCGAACGATGTCCGATTAATGCAGACGCCCTTGTTGGTACCTGTCGAATCAAGATCAATTGTTACCAAAGTGATAGTAGATGCTGTTGTTACTTAAGTAAAACAAGTGAATGCTGAGCTAGCTGCGTTCACTTACCTGCGGAGTCGCCGATGTTCGCTTTACGTGGTGCCCTTGCTCTCGTGTCGACCACGGCACTTGTCGCCGCTGTTGCAGTCACCGTGTCGGGAACACCCGCTGCGACAGCGGCAGACTCGGCATCGCTGGAAGCCGAGTCGATGACTGTCACACCCTCAAACGCCGGCAGCACGGTGCGTGACGGCAGCGCATCTGGAGGCCTGGCGCTGAGCCTTCGCGCGGGGGCGACTGCATCGAAAGCCGTTGCCTTGACAGCGTCGTCGGCTGTCGTCGTTCGCGCCCGTGGTCAACGAACGTGCGGAGGCGCGCCGGTGATGAATGTGATCGTCGACGGCAGGAGCATCTCGACGGTGCAGGTGACCGCTACGTCGTGGACCGATTACACGACGCCGATCGCCATTCCGGCGGGTTCACACACCATCGGAGTCGCCTTCGCCAACCAGGGCGGGTCGTTCTTCTGTACCCGGAGCCTGTTGGTGGACAGAGTGACAGTGGTCGCAAGCGCTTCACAGACGACGACGACGCCGAGTGCAACGACCACCACGCCGAGCCCGACCACGACGACGAATCCGCCTACGCCGACGAGCAGTACGCCGATCCCGACGAGCCCGACATCGGTACCGGCACGCGTGTTCAACGGCGACTACTCCACGGGCAACTTCGCGCAGTGGCAGACCGTGCAGACCAAGTTCTACAACTCGACTGCTGCGAACTATCAACCGGCTTATCCCGCAACTATCGTGTCCGACCCACTGAAGGGCTACGCCGGGCGCTTCGAGGTTCGATCAGGGGATGTGCCGAATTTCGGTGGCGGTGAACGTTCCGAGGTGTCCGCCGACAGCCAGAGCGGTGGAACCGAAGGACAAACCAGGTGGTATCAGTTCTCGACCCGGTTCGATCCCACCTTCCCGCAGAATCATGCCGATCTGGGCTGGGGAGTGACTAACCAATGGCACTCCAATTCGAGTACCGGTAGCCCGCCGGTGGCATGGGTTGTGAACGCGCGAAACGGATACTGGTCGTTGTTCATCCAGAGGCAGTCGTCGCCCGGCACCTACCTGAATACGTTCTCCATCTTCGATGTCCCCCTCGGCACCGACTGGCGCGACGTGAAAATGCAAGTCAACTGGTCTACCTCAGACACCACGGGCTGGATCAGGTTGTGGCTCAACGGTGTACGACAGACATTCGTTAACGGTACGAACACCTATTACGTCCGCACGATGATTCCAGGCACGTCCAGCGTCTACTACAAGGAGGGTTACTACCGACAGGCCATGCGGCCAACGGGCATCCTGTACCACTCCGGCTTCCGGAGCGCGACGGACGAAGGCGGGCTGAACTAACCACCACGCTCGAACCTCACGACGAAGTTGGCCGCATGCAGCACCGACACCGGGGGATGTGAGAGCACGACCGCGAGTTCCGTCATGTCGCAACCCTATCGGCGAGCGCGGCTAGATCATGTCCTTGTCGGCCAGCCATCGCATCAGGAACCAGCCGACGAATACCGGTAGCCAACACGTGAGTACCCGGTAGAGCAGCACCGAGGACACAGCAATTCCGGCAGGCACGCCGAATGCCGCGAGACCGCCGATCAGCGCGGCTTCCACCGCACCGACCCCGCCGGGAGTGGGTGCGGCCGACGCCAGCGTTCCGCCGATCATCGTCACCACGGTCACGGTGACGAAAGAGGTGTCACCTCCGAACGCCAGGATGCACGCCCACAGTGCGAGTGCTCCGCCGAGAGTCGTTGCCGCACAGCCGATAACGATGAGAACGAGCCGCCTCGGTTCGCCGGCCAACTCTCTCAGGTCGCGCAGCACCCCTCGCGTTCGCGGCCCGACGGTCTCGGTCAACCACCTCCGCAGTTTGGGTACGACGACGAACGCCGCGACCACCAGCAGCAGGATGCCGCCGACGAGGTACACGATCGTCGTCGACGGCACGAAACGCGTCAGGTTGGCTGATGCCCCGGCGAACGCGCTGAACAGGATCAGCAGCGAAACGTGCGTCACCACCTGCACCGACTGCTGCAGCGCCACCGCCGTGGCCGCGCGCAGAGCGCCGAGCCCGCCCTTCTGTAAGAACCGTGCGCTCAACGCCAAACCGCCGACGCCCGCTGGTGTGGTGGTGGCGGCGAAGGTGTTGGCCACCTGCATCAAGGTGAGGTTGCGGAAACTCACCAGCCCGTCGGCGCACGCCCACAACGCCGCGGCTGCACCGACATATTTCAGCGCGGACACCACCAGACCCAGCAGCCCCCACCACCAGTTCGCCGTCCTCAGTTCGGACAGGAACGTCGGCACGCTGCTGATGAACGGCAGAGCGACGTATATCAACGCGACCAGAAGCACCATCTGGATGATTTGGTTGCGGTTGAACCGGGTTACCGTCTCGGTCTGAATCTCGTCGGCGCCGGTCTGCAGCTTCACCTCGTCGCGAACCGTTCCGAGCATGCGCTTGGAGTCGGGGATGAGCTCCCGGATCCGCCTGGGCACAGCGGCTTTCGTGAGACGCGCCGACGCCGTCAAGACGTCGCCCTTGCCGAAGACGCCGATCGCCGCGCGCACCGCGGTGGGGACGTCGTACAGTGCGCTCGTCGTCATCAGCAGTTGCGCGATGTCCGACTGCAGTTGCGCGTCCGTCGCCCCATACTCGGCGAAGTCGAAGCCGCCGAACAGCACCGCGTCACCGTCGACGGTGATCTTCTTGGCGCGCAGGTCGCCGTGAGAGATGTGCTGATCGTGCAGGGTACGCAACGATCCCCAGATCCGCGGCACCAGCGTCGTTTCGGTGACGTCGTCGAGCGGGCTGCCCTTCTCCGGCGTGTGCGCGTACAGCGTCCACCCGCGATCAAGCGGCGTGACGGCCATCGGCGACGTGTTGGCGATCCCCAGCTCGCCGATGGCGATTGCCATCAATGCGCGGTGCTCGACGATGCGCCGCATCGACGCGTGGAACGGCGCCGTTTCCCCGCCGCGCAGCGTGAACTTCCGCCACAGCTGGCGCACCGCGCCGCCGCTGCGCTGATTCGGGCTGTACAACTCGATCGATGTGGTAGCGCCATCGCAACAGTCAGCGGCGAGCAGGAGCGATCCCCGACCGGCCCGTCGCAGCACAGTCAGCCCGGTCACCGTGCAACCCCGGCGGTCCATGGCCCGCACCGCACCTTCGAGTGGCACTTCGAGGGCGGGCGTGCCGACAACCAGGATCACCAGTGCACCGACGAACCACCCCACCGCGAGCCCGAGCAGGGAACGGGCAGGCACGACGGCGCTGACGACCAGATGGATTGGCACGAAGGCCAGCAGCAGCGCCCACCACCAGTGCCGCCACCGGGCAGGCAGCCACGGGCCCGACACCGTCAGCATCGCCGCGAGCATGGCGATCCAGCGCGGGTCGTCGAGAAATTGGGAGAGGAAGGTCTTGGGTTGTTCGGCCAGGTCCCAGTGCCATTGCGGCGCCGCGAAGCCTCCCGGCCTGATCGACAACGCCAGCAGGGCGATGACGCCCGCCGCCGCATACGCCCCGAGCAGCTTCCAGTGCCTACCGGCGATCAGCCCGATCAGGATGGCGAACGGCAATGCCAGAATCGCGATGCCGTAGGCCAGGTAGACCAGGTTGGACTGGGTGGGGGTGAGGACTCCGACGATGTCGGAGATCGACCTCTCCAGGGTCACCCAGTCATATCGGGTGATCAGCGAACTGGTGATGACGAGCCCGAGGAACATCGCCGCCAACAGCAGCCGCAGGATGTCGCTGGTGCGCCGGGTCAACGGCTGCAGCAAGCTGCCTGAAACGGTGATTTCCCGCCCGTCGACTCGCACGCCGACTAGTTAACACCGACAGGCTCAGCGGCCGTGCACGACATTGCGCAGCGTCGCACAGGTTCGTCGTACCGCTTGCTGGAATCTCGTCGCAGTTCAGTCTCAGCTTGCCGTGATGTCAGGCTTCACCGGGCATGCGCACGACCGCGACCGGCTGCGCGAAATGACCCTTGTCGCAGTCGAACACATCCTTGCCCTTCATCAAGCGATCCAAATCCGGTACTTGTCAGGTGTGGGCGGCGGGGCAGGTTGTGACGGCGGCTGCGCCTGGCTAGCGATGACACGGATGGACTCCGCGCGTTACTGCCCGTTTCCTATGCAACAAGTAAGCATCAGTTTAGTGCTCGGCAATCGCGTGCGGCTTTTTCCCTGCGACCCGGTAGCTTTGCGAGGGTGGATCATCGGCAGCCCCATCAGGCGCTGACCGAAGAACGCTATCGCCGCCTGGTCGAACGCAGCCCCGACGGGATCTGCGTTCACAGGGACGGCCGCATTCTCTACGTCAACGACGCCGGTGTGCGGCTGATGCTGGCGGACTCCCCTGAGGCGATCACCGGTCGTCGGATCACTGATTTCGTGTCGCCGGAGTCGATCCCGCTGATGCAGGCGGGCGTCGCCGCGCTGCGCGAAGTCGGCGACTGCTCCCCGCACTATCAGGCGCAGATGATCCGGACCGACGGCACGTTGCTCGCGGTCGAGATCGTCATCGTGCTGACGTTGTGGGACGACGAATTCGCCCACCAGGTGATCACCCGAGACGTCAGCTCGCGCCATGCCACCGACGTCGCCGTGAGATACCAGGCGGCGCTGGTCAATCACGTCAGCGACGCCATCATCGGGACGACGCGAACGGGCGTGATCACCAGTTGGAATCCCGCGGCCGAGGCCATCTACGGTCGATCCGCCGACGAGGCGCACGGCAAACTCATCAGCGAGGCGGTCGGCGCTGCAATGGATCCGGTCGCGATCGTGGCATCGGGCGGAGTCGTGCACAGCGCCCACCGCAGCGCAGACGGCACGCCGCTGGACGTTCGTGTCTCGGCCGCCGCGATGGCACACGGATATGTGTTCGTATGCTGCGATCTGACCGCTCTGCATCGCGCAGAACAGCATTACGAGGCGGTCGTGACGACGATGTCGGAAGGCATCATCGTCACCGACAAGGACGGCCGCATCAAATCGATCAACCCCGCGGCAGTGCAGATCATGGGCACCGGACCCGAGCACCTCGGCGGCGACTTCTTCGCACTCACAGGGCAATTGCCCTTCTACGACTCCGATGGCGTGAACATCCCCGCCGAGCTACGGCCGGCGCTAGCAGTGCTGCGAACCGGTGTGCCGTTCTTTAACCAGGTGTTCGGGGTCGACAGGATGGGCCGTGACCGCATCTGGTTGATGTCGAGCTGCCGTCTGCTGAACCCAGACCTGCCGGGGGAGTCCGACATGCTCATGACGTTCACCGATGTCACCGCCGAACGTAAGACCACCGAGAAGGTGCTGTTCTATGCGACGCACGACGCGCTGACCGAGCTGCCCAACCGGGTTTCGGTGCTGCGCAGGCTCAGGAAAGCTCTCGCAGCGCCCGACGAAGGTGACCGGTTGCGCGCGGTGCTCTTCATCGACATCGACGACCTCAAGTCGACGAACGACACCTTGGGCCACACCGCAGGCGACGAGCTGCTCCGCGCGGTGGCGGCGAGCCTGCGTCGCGTGGTGCCCGAAGCCGATGTTGCGGGCCGACTCGGCGGCGACGAATTCGTCGTCCTCGTCTTCCGCGACCTCGTCGAGGGCGAACTGGACGGCATGGTCGAGCGGCTGCGCTGTGAACTGGATACTCCGGTGGCCGTTGGTGCGAGCAGCGTGCGGGTCGGCGCCAGCGTGGGCGTGATCGAGGTGCAACCCGGTGAGGGGCGGACGGCCGATGAGATTCTGCGCGACGCGGACCTCGCGATGTATCAGGCCAAGCGCGCCCGCCGCGGCCGGGGCGCCTCCTAAGGGGCCTTGGCTGGTTGGGTCAATCTTGCTGGAGCCGGCCGTCGATGCGCCGCCACAGGTTGTCGGGATTGCCGTCAGCGATTGCGCTGGGCAGCAAGGACTTCGGCACATCCTGGTAGCAGACGGGCCGCAGATAGCGTTCGATCGCACGCGCGCCGACCGATGTGGTACGCGAATCCGACGTCGCGGGTGACGGGCCGCCGTGCACCATCGCGTGGCACACCTCGACACCGGTGGGCCAGCCGTCGAACAGTATCCGGCCCGCCTTGAGTTCGAGCAGGGGCAACAGCTGCCGCGCGTCGTCGTAGTCGGACTCGTCGGCATGCACCGTCGCGGTGAGTTGGCCTTCGATGTTCTCGGCGACGGTCCGCATCTCGGCGGCGTCTGCGCAGCGGACGATCAGGCTCGAGGAGCCGAAGACTTCGGCCTGCAGCGTCTCGGATTTCAGGAAGCTGTCCACATCGGTCGCGAAAAGGGCGGCGCGACAAGCTGTTTGATTGTCACTCGCTTCACCGCGGACGACCAGGTCGGCTTCGCCGGTCAGGCGCGTGACCCCTGCGGCGAACGCCTCGGCGATGCCGGGGGTCAGCATCGGAGTGGCCGGCGACTGCACCAGCGTGTCACGGGAGGCGGCGATGAACGCGTCGAGTCCGGCCCCGTCGGCGGCAATCACCAGGCCGGGGTTGGTGCAGAACTGCCCCGAGCCGAGCGTGAGCGAACCGACGAATGCGCGACCGAGGTCGGCGCCACGACTGGCCAGTGCGCCCTCGAGCAGGAACACCGGGTTGATCGAACTCATCTCGGCGTATACCGGAATCGGCTCGGGTCGACCGGCCGCCGCGGCGACGAGTGCCATTCCGCCGGAGCGGGATCCGGTGAAGCCGACGGCCTTGATGCGCGGGTCGGTCACCAGTGCGACTCCGAGTTCGGGCCCGTATCCGTACAGCAGCGAGAAGGTGCCTGCGGGCAGACCCGTGGTGGCGACGGCGTCGGCGATGGCGCGGCCGACGAGCTCGGACGTGCCGGGGTGGGCGTCGTGGGCCTTGACGACGACGGGGCATCCCGCGGCGAGCGCCGACGCGGTGTCTCCGCCCGCGACCGAGAAGGCCAGCGGGAAGTTGCTGGCGCCGAATACCGCGACGGGGCCCAGCGGAATGGAGCGCTGCCGGATGTCGGGTCGGGGCAACGGGCTCCGATCGGGCAGCGCCGAGTCGATGCGTGCGCCGTTCCAGCTGCCCTCACGCAGGACGCCGGCAAACAGCCGAAGCTGTCCGGTCGTGCGGCCGACCTCACCGGTGAGGCGGGCCTGCGGCAGTCCACTTTCGGCGACGGCTCGCTCGATGAGGGCGTCCTTAGTGGCCTCGAGATTGGCGGCGATCGCCTCGAGGAACTGGGCGCGCTGCTCGGCGGGCGTCGACCGGTACTCGGCGAAGGCGGCCGCAGCGGCGGTGCAGGCGGCGTCGACGTCAGTCGCGTCGCCGTAGAAGTACGCCGGCTCGAGCTCCTGGCCTGCAGCGGGATCGAAGGCACGGATTTGTTGGCCGGAACCCCGAACGGGTTCACCGGCAATGAGCAGCTGTCCCGTCAGCGCAGTGTCGGGCATCGTGGCAGTCATGGTATCGATCGGGCGCTGCGGATCGGCCGCTAACTCATTGAATGTCCAAGTGACAGGCTACGGCGGTAATGTCTGATCCGGATGAAAGGCAGAGGGGGATAGCGAATGGACCTGGTGCTCGGTCTTTCGGTCACCTCGACGGCCGTCCGGTGGGTGCTCGTCGAAGGCGTGACGGGCGACGGCGATGCCGTCGACCGCGGTGCGCTCGACATCGTCGACGGCGTGGAATTCGACGCTGACGCCCTGCTCACGGTGTTGCTGGATGCCAACGAGGCGGTCATCGAGAACGGCGTCCATGCCGTCGGCGTGACGTGGACTCCCGCCGGGGAGCCCATCGCGGGCCCGATCGTCGAGGCGTTGCAGGAGCGGGGCGTGCAGAACGCTATCTCTGTCTCGGAGTTGGAGGCCGCAGAGGCGCTGGCCAGCGGTATCGCCGACCTTGGCGGATTCGACAATGTCGCCGTCTGCGTCTTCGAGCCCGGCTACACGATGGTCGCGGTGGTGAACGCCGACGGAGTGACCGCCGAGCCGCAGAACCTGCCCGACGATGTCGAGTTGGCGGCCAGCGTGATCGCCCTTGACCTCAACGACCGCCAGTTGGACGCCATCTTCGTCGTCGGCTCGGCCGACCTCGATCCGGTTGTCTCCTCGATGGACACCGTTGCGGCGGCGCCGGTGATCTCCGCCGCCGAAGCCGATATGGCCATGTCGCGCGGCGCGGCGGTGGCGTCGGCCATGGCGGTGAATGCACTGGCAGGCGATCCGACGATGATGATGCGGCTGCGCGGGATGTCGAAGACCAGCATGTTGGCCTCTGTCCTGGTTGCCGCTGGGGTCACCCTGGTGATCTCGCTCTCGGTCGCTCTCGGCCTGCAGGCGATATCGGATTCGCCGTCTGAGACACAGAACGCCAGCGCCACCGGCGAGCAGATCAAGGAGATGACCGCGCCGTCGAAGGCGAGGGCCGCGCCCAAGCTGGAACAGCATCCGGCCGCAAAGCCCGTACCCGCGGCGCGCCCCTCCGCCCCCGAGCCTGCTGCCCCTGTGCCCGCCGCTCCACCGGTCGCGCAGACGATGGTGGCGGTGCCGCCCGCACCCGCAGCGGTTCCGGACGCTGACGTGCCCGCCTATGTGCCACCCGCCCCCGCCTATGTGCCGCCCGCGCCGGCCTACACGCCGCCTCCGGCTTATGCGCCGCCGCAGCCGCAGGTGCCTGCCGTGCAGCCGGAGCCGCGGCTGCGCGACAAGATCATCGAGCGCATACCGATCATCAACAGGTTTCACGACCCGCAACCGATGTACCCGCCGGGCTAGCTTCCTCCAGCGTTAGCTGCGCTCGAAATGTTGATAGTCCTTCGGGCTTCGCCAGTCGCCACCCCAGCGCCAACCGCGGTCGGTGAACGTTCGCACGGCGGGGTCGCCTTCGTGCAGGATTCCCGGATCGGTGCGGGTGCGGTCGAGGTACGGTCCGGCCGTCTTCGGCTGGATGTCGCCGCCACCGTCGATGAACGGATTGATCAGCGGGTTGACGTCGATCGCGCGGCCGTAGGCGTGCAGTGCCCACGCGCGCCCGGACGGCAGCAGCCGGCAGTTGAACGCTGAGGTGTTGTTGTCCTCCATCGACAGCTCGTCCTCGGCGCCGGGATAGTCGGCGACCGTGCGCATCTTCGCGATCGGATAGTGCATTCGATGCAGCTGCTCGAAGATCGAGATGACATCGGCGACCACGTCCTGGTGCACAACGAGCTCGCCGCGGTGCGTCTGCCCGTCGAAGCCGACGTAGTTCACCTCGACCCGACGCAACAGCTCCGGACCGACGGGACACTCGGGTCGCCACGTCGCACCCAGGTCGTCGACGGTGACGGGGTGGACGGCGGCGGGCGGCGGTGTGGGTGACGTGCGCGTCGGTGTGGCGTGCGGCGTCGTCGTCAACCATGTCGTCGCGGTGGACGACGAGCCTGGTTTGGCCGGTTGCGCGGATTCAGGAGCGCGGCATTGCAACAGGGTGGCGCTCATGGCGGCCAGCACCACCACGATCGCTATTCGCCGATAATCCGTGATGCCTCAACGGTAACGGGCACCGCAGCCAAGCAGCTACGGCACGCGGGCAAGCAGGTCGCGCGCGGCTTTGGTCACCATCGTGCGATCGGTGGTGACGAGGAATTCGAAGCGTCGTTCGCCCGGGCGGTCCACAGGGTCGGCGACCTGGCGTGCGACGAGCGCGCGGCAGGTGTCGGCGCCCAGCGTCACCACCGCCCACTCCTCGCGCAGCGGATCGTCGGCCGCGAGCGCGACCCCGCGGACACCGCCGCCGAAATCGGCAGGCATGTCGCCGCCGAACACGACGACCAGTGGCGACATCTTCGCCAACTCCTGATACAGGTAGCGCGAGCTCTCCGAGAAGTTGTCGATCCGTTGCACCGCCGCCAGCACCATCGGGTGGTCGACGGCGTGGCGCGCCTGCTCCTCGATGTGGTGGGAGAACGCGGTCACGATCTCCTTGCGCGCGACCCGCAGCGCCTTGCGGTGCTCGGCCCGGTGACCGGACCCGCCGTCACGCCGCGCCGCGTGCACGAGCCGCGGCAATCCTTCGGCGCACTGGTGTCTGTTCAGTGGCGCGGCATGGCCGAAGCGGAAGCCCTGCGCTAAGCCGGCGCCGACCGCGAGCGCCTGTTCGAGGTGTTCCTCGGTCTCGACGCCCTCGGCGATGATCAGTGCGCCGGTGCGTTCGTGATGGGCGAGCACACCGGTCAAGGTGGCGGCCCTGTCACGCTCGGGACTGTTCTGGATCACCGTCATGTCAAGCTTGACGATGTCGGGATCGAGGACGTCGAGCACGGCGAGCGAATCAGGATGTGCGCCAACGTCATCGACTGCGATCGCGATGCCGTCGGCGCGGATCGCCGCAACCTTCTTCAGCAATGACTGCGGGTGTGCGAGCAGTTGTCGCTCGGTGAGTTCGAACACCACCTGGAATCGGTCGCAGGCGGCGGCGAGCGCGGGCTGACGGGACCTGGGCACGTGGGCCACCGTCGGCTCGGTGTTGACCAGCAGCAGGCTGCCGCGCGGCATCGCCGCCTCGAGCGCGCTGCGGACGGCGGCGTCGATGCACCGCTGGTCGAGCAGGTCGGCCCGCCGCGATGCGTTGGCGAAGGAGAAGACGTTCTGCGGGGTGACCGTGTCGAACATCGGCCAGCGGGCCAGCGCCTCGTAACCGATCACCCGTTCATCGGGCAGGGACACCACCGGCTGGAACATCGGAACCAGACCGACGCCGTTCGAGGCGGCGTCCACGCCCGGGTCGGTTCGGACGCCAAGCCGGCTGACCAGCCCCTCGTAGGTGGGGGTGGAATCCGCCTGCGGTGAGCCGTCCGGGTCCGGCGGTACGAGCCGAGGCCAGCTCATGACGGGGCCATGGGCGCAGCACCGCGAATCTTTGCCACGTCTACCCCTGATTGCCGGACCGATGCTGTCGGTACGCCAGATTAGTGGAAACGTCGCACCGAGCAGCTGATTTCGCAAACGTGTCGCGTGTTGCCGAAGTGACGACTCGATAACTTTCACCAGCGTCAGTTCTGAGCGCGTTGCGAATGGACATGGTTACTAGCGAAACCAAGTCGCAGATGAGGGCGCTGGACGCGCCGCCGAAAGCCGGATACAAGAACATCTTCGGCGTTTATGCTGAACTGTATCCAGCAAAGTTTGCACGAAACAGCGCGGAGGGGAGCGGACGCAGGTGGCCAGGCTGCAAAGCCAGCAGATCGACCACTGGATGACCGGTGAGTGGTACCGCCGGTTGGTCGAGCATGCCTCGGACGCGATCCTGGTGCTGACGAACGAGCGACTCAGCTACGTCAATCCCGCTGCGGTGCAATGCATGGCGGCGCAATCGAGCGACGAGCTGATCGGCCGCCACATCAACGACGTGCTCGACTCGAACGCGATAGAGGTGCTGCGGTCAGCCAACGCAGCGCTACGGGAGATCGGTGAGGTCTCTGCCGACTTCGAAGCGAAGATACGGCGCCGCGATGGCGCGACTCGCAGCGTGTCGGTTGTCTCGGTGTTGACGCAGTGGGACGGCAGACCCGCCCATCAGGTCATCTTCCGCGACGCTCGCTCGTCGATGACCACCCGACGCTTCTCAGCCGTCATCGACTCACTCGACGACGGGGTGATGCTCGTTCGAGCCGACGGTCGTATCACGCTGGTCAACGCCGCAGCCCTGCACATCTATGGTCTCGGGCCGGACGCAGCCGTCGGTGACTTCGTCAGAAAGGCTGCGGCAGCAGCGGTTTACGACGTCGATGGCAATCCCGTGCCGCCCGAACTGCGTCCTGCGGCGCGGGTCGCGGGCAACGCTGTTCAGTGTTCGGGGCAGGTGTACGGCGTCGACATGCCGACCGGTGAGCGCAAATGGATGCGCACCAGTGCGCGGCTGCTGGATGCCGACGATCCCGGGTCCGACGTGCTTGTCGCATTCTCTGACATCACCTCGGAGCGCGAAGATCTCGATCGCCTTGTCTACCAAGCCAATCACGATCCGTTGACGGGTCTGCCCAACCGCGCCTTCGTGCTGCGGAAGATCAGTGAGGCGTTGGCGTCCGACGAGTGCGGACACTTGCGTGGCGTGTTGTTCATCGACCTCGACGACCTGAAGACAACCAACGACACCCTCGGCCACGAGGCGGGCGACGACCTGCTGAACGCCGCCGCGGCGCGCCTGCGCCAGGCCGTCGGCCCGGCCGATGTGGTCGGACGGCACGGCGGCGACGAGTTCGTGCTTCTCATCTACGGGGATGCCACCCGCGCCGAGCTCGACGATCTGGTCAACCGGCTACGGGTGCGGCTTGCGGCGCCGGTCGACATCGCCGACACGTCGGTGCCGATCCGTGCAAGTGTGGGCATCGTCGAGGTCGACCGGGACGACAGCAGAAGCGCAGAGGCGATACTGCGCGACGCGGACCGGGCGATGTACAAGGCCAAACGGGCCGGACGCGGTCAAGGCCGCTGACGCGCAGACGCCTCCGGATTTTGCGCGGCGAGAACCGGGGTACAGGACAGTCATGGCCATCAGAACGCGCACGGCTTTGAAGCGGACCGTTGTCGCGCTGGCGTCGACGTTGATGCTGGTTGCCGGTTGCGCAAACGCCGAGAGTCAACCGAACGGTGGCCCGGCGGATATCGCCACCAACCTCGCGGTGCCGTGGGGCATCGCGTTTCTCGGCGACGGCAGCGCGCTGGTCGCCGAACGCGACAGCGCAGCGGTTAAGCGGGTGGCGTCCGGCGCGGTGACCGATGCGGGCACCGTCGCAGGCGTCGCGCCGCGCGGGGAGGGCGGCCTGCTGGGTTTGGCTACGGCGGGTCAGACGGTCTTCGCTTACATCACGACCGGCGGTGACAATCGCGTCGTCAAGATGGGCTTCGACGGCTCAAGGCTCAGCGGATCGACGCCGGTCTTCACCGGCATCCCCGCCGGCAGCCGCCACGACGGCGGACGCATCGCGTTCGGGCCGGACGGCAAGCTCTACGTGGCCACCGGCGAAACCGGCAATACCGATCTGGCGCAGGACAAGTCATCGCTGGGCGGCAAGATCCTCCGGATCAACTCCGACGGCTCGATCCCTGGTGACAACCCCGACCCGAAGTCGCCGATCTGGTCGTACGGTCACCGCAACATCCAGGGGCTGGCGTGGGATTCCGGCGGTCGGCTGTGGGCGACGGAGTACGGCGCAGACAAGGTCGACGAGCTGAACCTGATACGGCCGGGCGGCAACTACGGGTGGCCTGTCGTGGAGGGCCGATCCGATGATCCGGGCTTCATCAATCCGGCCGTCGAGTGGGCGACCGGCGATGCGTCACCATCGGGGCTGGCCTACTACGGCGGCTCGCTGTGGGTGGCATGCCTGCGCGGTGAGCGGCTGTACCAGATCCCGGTCGGCGGCGACGGCGCGGTCGGCGAACCCACCGCTTTGTTCGCCGGGCAGTACGGCAGGCTGCGCACCGTCGTCGCGGCACCGGACGGCACGCTGTGGTTCTCCACGAGCAATCGCGACGGCCGCGGCGACCCGCGCGCAGGAGACGACCGGATTCTGCAACTTCGGCCCTAATCCTTCCGCGAAACGGAATTCCAGCACGGCCTTACTCGATCTTTCGGTGCTGGAATTCCGTTTCGCGGAGACCCGCCGTCGTGCTAGAGGTCGCTCGCGTCGTCCGGCACGTCGACCGCATGCTCGGCGAGGGCTTCGAGTGGCACCACCTCGAGCGTGCGCTCGTGCGTCGACGCCATCACGACCGGTGCGGCGCGGCCGTCCTCGTAGGCCTTGCGCCAGTTCGCGGCAGTGACACACCAGCGGTCGCCGGGCACGAGCCCGGGAAAGCGGTATTCCGGCCGCGGGGTCGACAGGTCGTTGCCGATGAGGCCCTGGTGTTCGAGGAACTCGGCGGTCATCACCGCGCAGATGGTGTGCAGTCCGACGTCCTCGGCCGCCGAGGAGCAGCAGCCGTCGCGATAGAAACCTGTCAGCGGGTCGGTGCCGCACGGCTCCATCGGGGTACCCAGCACGTTCAGATCCGGCATCGGCTCAGTATCGCCCGATGACTACTGTCGTGGCATGCCAACCGTCACGCCCGTCGCGGGCAAACCGAACCTGCTCATCGGCGGCTACGACCTTGCAGACCTCGGCTACGCCGCGAGCGAGTTCTTCATCTCCGGAACAGCGTCGTCCTACGCAGGCGAAGGCGTCGCCGGTGAGGCGGAGTACACCACCCGCATCGTCGCGCTGACGCCGATCGACGCATCGGCGTTCAACGGCACCGTCCTCGTCGAGTGGCTCAATGTCAGCGGCGGGATCGACACGCCCGCAGTCTGGATGATGGCCCACCGCGAGATCGCCCGCGAGGGCTACGCCTATGTCGTCGTCTCGGCGCAGAAAGTCGGTGTCGACGGCGGGCTGACCATAACCGGCATGGACATGTCACTGAAAAAGCAGGATCCGGAACGGTATTCGAGTCTCAGCCATCCAGGTGACGCGTACGCGTACGACATCTTCAGCCAATGCGGCAAACTGGTACGGGACGCATCGGATGCGATCCTCGGTCGGCTGGATCCGGAAAGCGTTGTGGCAGTCGGTGAATCGCAGTCGGCGATGTTCCTGACCACGTACATCAACTCGGTGGACCGCATCGCCGGCGTCTACGACGGCTTCCTGGTCCATTCCCGCTTCGGTGCCGCGGCACCGCTCGACGGCGTGTCGGCGTTGGAGGCCCTGCAGGAGGGCACGTCGGATCCCGCCCCGTTCCGGACGGATCTGCGCGTCCCTGTGGTGAACATCATCACCGAGACCGATCTCGTCGGCGCGGTGCTGGCCGGTTACTACCGGTCCAGGCAGCCCGACAACGACCGGCTGCGGACGTGGGAGATCCCGGGGACCGCGCACGCCGACGCCTACACCATCGCGGTCGGCTTCATCGACGGCGGTTCCACACCGGTGGCGCAGCTCGCGGCCGCGTATGCCCCGACCACGATGCTGATGGGTCAGGACATGGGCTACTACTTCAACTTCGCCCCGCAGCATCATTACGTGCTGCAGGCGGCCATCGCCGGCCTCGAAAACTGGGTCCGCACCGGCACGGCACCGCCGAGCGCGCCCCGCATCGAGATCGGGGACGGCGATCCGCCACCTCTGGTTCTCGACGCGAACGGGATCGCGAAGGGTGGCGTCCGCACGCCGTGGGTCGACGTGCCGATCGCCAGGACGTCGGGGATCGCCGAGAGTGACAACGTCTTGGCGCACCTCTTCGGTTCGGGGGAGCCGTTCGACGCGGCAACGCGCGGCCGGCTCTATCCCGGTGGCAAGAGCGAATACCTCGAACGGTTCGCGGAGTCCCTGGACGCGACGATCCGCGCGGGCTTTCTGGTGCGGGCGGACCGTTCGGAGATCCTCGAACTGGCCGCCGCGACGTATTAGCGAGGCGTCCTAGGCGGGCGTGAGCTTGACGGCGCGCATACCTTCGCGCTGCGCTGCCTCGGTGAACTCTGCGAGTGTGGGCACCCGGTTGTCGCGGAACTTCAGGCCCATCATGCGCTGGGCCTTCTTCGGTCCGTAGGACTCGGCGACGCGGTGGCCGATGTCGGCGACGGTGGCCGGGTCGCGGATGAGTTCGCCGCGCATGGCGGTTCTCTTCCCGTCCCAGAGCACTTCGGCTTTGGCGCCGTCGCGGAAATTGGCCGTCCAGCCCGCGCTGGCCAGCGCGTAGAGGACGTTGTCGAGCTGGTGTGCGCTCACGGGGAGGGCGAACTCGCGTCCACTCTTGCGTCCCGTGAAGTGCAACACCATCATCTGACGCCGCAGCCCACCGGCCAGCGGTGTGCCGAGCAGGAACTTCACCGCTGGATTGACGGCGCGCAGGATTCCCTGGGGCGGGTGGGCGATGGTGACGGCGGGCGTCTGTTCTGTCATGGCGCTACCGTATGACGTGTCAGGGCGGCAGGCCCTTGAATGCACCGCGTTCGTCGGGGAGCTTCGCGCCAGGTCTTCTGGCTGACGGATGCGTTAAGCGGACCTCAGATGCGGGAACAAGAACGGTAGCCGCATGTCTGACTGGACCGCGGCAACCTATGGCTTCACGAGTACCAGAAAGGATCACCGATGGCCTCCGCGCAAGATGGCTCGCGGCTGGGCTCCCGATTCGGACCCTATGAGCTGCACGAGCTGATCGGGATGGGCGGCATGGGTGAGGTCTACCGCGCGTTCGACACCGCCAAGGAACGCATGGTGGCCCTGAAGGTGCTACGGGCCGACATGGCCGCAGACACGAGCTACCAGGCACGCTTCCGGCGCGAATCGCGGATGGCCGCCCGACTGCAGGAACCGCACGTGATCCCTGTGCATGACTTCGGCGACATCGACGGCACCCTGTACATCGACATGCGGCTGGTCGAGGGGGCCAGCCTCAAAGACGAGCTGCGAGTGAACGGGCCGCTCGAGCCGCGGCGCGCGGCGTCGATCATCGCGCAAGTGGCAGCGGCTCTGGACGCCGCCCACGCCGACGGCCTGGTCCACCGCGACATCAAGCCGGAAAACATCCTGCTGACGGCGGGTGACTTCGCCTACCTCGTCGACTTCGGGATCGCGCACGGAGACGGCGACGCGAGCGTGACCTCGACGGGGTTGATCATCGGGTCGTGCGCCTATATGGCCCCGGAACGGTTTGCCGGCGGTCCGGTCGGGCCCGCGGCCGACATCTACTCGTTGACCTGCCTGCTGTACGAATGCCTCACCGGCAGGGCGCCTTTCGAGACCGGCGGAGATCTGCGGCAGTTGATGAGTGCGCACATGTTCTCGCCACCGCCGCGGCCCAGCATCATGAGCAGGGGTATCACGCGCGCGTTCGACGACGTCGTCGCCCGGGGCATGGCCAAGACGCCGACGGACCGGTACGCAACGGCGGGCGAGCTGGGCCAGGCGGCGAATGCGGCCGTTGGTTCGGTCGAGCCGCCGCGGGCCCCGCTGCCTGCGCCTGCCCCACCGATGAGCACCCGGCAGTTCTCGTCGGTCTACGACAATCCGTCGGGAACGGGTTACACGCCGTATCCCCCTGCGCTCCAAGCTCCGCCACCGCCGCGGAAGTCGCGATTCAGCCGGACCCAGGTGGCGCTGACGGCGGGCACGATCCTGCTGTTCGCCGTCGCCGCGCTGCTGGCGTCGCTGCTGGTCTCCGGGGGGAGCGACGGCAGCGCGACACCCAGGACGGCACTGGCGGCGCCACCGTCGGGCGGCACGACGACCGTCACACCGTCCACCACGACGTCCACGACGACGAGGTCGGCGGCGCTGGCGGGGATGACCGGCATCGACAGCCAGGGCTTCGTCGGGCACACCACCCGTTGCGACCCCGGCGCCAGCCCGGTGGCCGCGATCGAGACGTCGCAGTCGATGGCGGTGGTGTGCGAGACCGCGCCGGGCAGGTATCAGTACCGGGGTGAGCGGCTGCGCGACGGCGCCAACATCCAGCTGGACAATGCGGTGCCCGCCGGTGGGGGATTCGACGCCACCAACCCGGCCGACGGCGCGCACTACGAGGTGCGCCCCGACCGGCTGCGGATCCTCAGCAACGGCGGAGTGGACTCCGACGAGCCCGCGCTGCAGTACGGCTCGCGATAGCCCGCCGGACGCAGCCTCGAACTGCCCGCCTCCGCGCGAATAATTCGCGCTTCTCGATTCCGTTTCAGTACCAGCGACAAAGTCGCTCAGAGGTGGGCAACTCGGCAAGTGTGCTTTGTTTACGCGTGTGGAGTTCTGGCGACCCTCGCGGCATGGGACAACCCAACGATCCACCGGCAACGCCGAAGGACGCCTCCGAGGCGACCGACGAGCAGCGTGAGCTGCAGAACGAACTCGACCATCAGGACGACGATCCGGACGCGCCGGGCGGACATCAGACGCACAAACAGGTCGCCGACGAGACCTGACGGTGGATTGACGCACGCGCGGACAACCTCGGCAAACGTGGTGTAGCTTCAAGCGACACATCAGCGCGGGTTCGCGTGCCGAGGAGTAAACGCGGTGGATGCGACACCATTCGGGCAATATCAGCTCCAGGAGCTCATCGGCCACGGCGGAATGGGCGAGGTCTACAGGGCTTTCGACACCAGGACCGACCGTGTCGTCGCTCTCAAAGTACTTCCGTCGCACCTGGCCAAGGACCTCGTCTTCCAGCAGCGATTCCGGCGCGAGTCGCAGGCCGCCGCGGGCATCAACGAGCCTCATGTGGTGCCGATCCACGGCTTCGGCGAGATCGACGACAAGCTCTACCTGGACATGCGGCTGATCGACGGCCGCAACCTCGGGACGGTGCTGGGCGAGGACGACGACAAGAAACCGCTGGCCCCCGCACTGGCGGTGTCGATCATCGACCAGGTCGCCGCCGCGCTGGACGCCGCGCACGAACTGGGCCTGATCCATCGCGACGTCAAGCCATCCAACATCCTGGTCACCAAGAACGACTTCGCCTATCTGATCGATTTCGGCCTCGCGCGCACCGCAGGCCAGCAGGGGTTGACCACCGCGGGCAGCACGCTGGGGACGATGGCCTACATGTCGCCCGAGCGGTTCGAGGGCGGCGAGGTCGATCGCCGCTCGGATGTCTACGCGCTGACGTGCGTCCTCTACGAGTGCCTGACCGGTTCACGGCCCTATCCCGTGGACAGTCTCGAGCAGCAGATCGCCAAGCACATCAACGCGCCCGCGCCCAAACCCTCCGCCATGAATCCGAAATTGGCGGCGTTCGACGAGGTCATCGCAAAGGGCATGTCGAAGAAGCCGGGTCGGCGGTATCAGACGGCGGGCGAGATGGCCGCCGCGGCACGCCAGGCGCTGAGCGTTCCGGTGCGGACGACCGGCTCCGGCCGTCATTCGGCGAGCCGCGTCAAGCAGAAGTCGAGTCGTGGTGGCCCGTCGGCGAAGACACTTGCCATCGTGGGCGCCGCGGTTCTGCTGGGCGTGGCGCTGGTGTTCGGTGCGTGGCAGCTGTGGGGCGGGCGTGATGACGGTGGCGGGTCCGCGGAACCGCCGTCGACGTCGGCGACACCAGGACCCTCGGACGGATCGAGCGGGCTGGTGCCCGCGATCGCGGCGACACTGCCTGCCGAGATCAGGGACTCGGGCCGGCTGACGGTCGGCGTCAATGTTCCTTATGCACCAAACGAATTCAAGAACTCGGGGGGCGACATCGTCGGCTTCGACGTCGACCTGATCAACGCGGTAGCCGCGACCCTGGGGCTGATTCCCGAGTACCGGGAGTTCTTGTTCGAGGACATCATCCCGACGGTGCAGCGCGGCGAGATCAACATCGGCATGTCGTCGTTCACCGACACGCTGGAGCGCCAGGAGCAGGTCGACTTCGTCACCTACTTCGAGGCGGGGACGTTGTGGGCGCAGCGCACCGGGTCGGGCGTCGACCCGAACGCGGCGTGCGGGCTGCGAGTCGGCATGACGCCCGGCTCAACCCATGAAACCGTTGAGATCCCGGCCAAGAGCGATCAATGCGTCGCGGCCGGCTTGCCACCGGTTGAGGGCGTCACCTATCCCAGACAGGACAAATTGACCGCGGCTCTGATCAACGGTGAGATCGACGCGATGTCCGCGGATTCGCCGGTCACCGGGTTCGCCATCAAGGGCAGCGGCGGTGCGCTGGCACCCGCAGGGGAGCAGTTCGACACCGCACCGTACGGGTGGCCGGTGCAAAAGGATTCGGGGCTGGCCGAGTCGATACGGCAGGCGCTCGAGCACGTGATGTCGACCGGCGAATACAAGGCCATCGCCACCAAATGGGGTGTGGAGAAAGGCACTATCGCCAAGCCGGTCATCAACGGCGCGACCGGCTGATTTCGGCGGCAAGTCGATGCCAGGGGGTGACGGAGATCATTGTCTTCGCTGCCGCAGCTGGTTTCGCCCGCAGGTTGTCGCCCTGTAGTCTGGTGGCAACGTTGGCGTTCAACTGATCTTGCCAACAGCGTCGTGGATCACTTCCCCATCGTGCACACAGCACAAGGTTTTCTCACGGCGATCGATATTGCCCACCGGCAATCTCGCCAGACTTGTGCTCGCTCGTGCCGATCATTCGCGCGCAGCGCAGTGCAACAAATGCCTGAAAGGCACTCGCAATTACCACTCAACAAACTTTCGCTGATCTCTGCGTCGACGACAAGCTGATCCAATCGCTTGCCGCGCGCGGAATCCTCACCCCTTTCCCCATTCAGGAGAAGACGCTTCCTGACACTCTCGCCGGTCGAGATGTGTTGGGCCGCGGCAAGACTGGCAGTGGCAAGACGCTTGCGTTCTCCATCCCACTGGTCACCCGGCTTGCGGCCATGCAGCGCCGCGGTCGGCCGACCGGTTTGGTGCTCGCGCCCACCCGGGAGTTGGCGACCCAGATCGCTGCGACGCTGGCGCCGCTGGCAGCCGCACATCAACTCAAGGTCACGACAATCTTCGGCGGTGTACCGCAGAGCCGTCAGGTCTCGGCGCTGCGTTCCGGCGTTGACATCGTTGTGGCATGCCCCGGCCGGCTCGAAGACCTGATGCGCCAGCGCGTCATCAGCCTCGACGCGGTCGAGGTCACGGTTGTCGACGAGGCCGATCACATGGCTGACCTCGGCTTTTTGCCGGGCGTCACCCGAATCTTGGCCGCCACCCCCGCACGCGGGCAGCGCATGATGTTCTCCGCGACGCTGGACAACGGCGTCGACAAGCTCGTCAAGAAGTTCCTGCACAACCCGGTGACACATTCCATCGACGAGGCGCACTCACCGGTGCCTGAGATGACGCACCACGTGTTCCACGTGACCGGAGTTCAGGCCAAGAAGGATCTCGTGCACCATCTCGCCTCTGGCACCGGACGGCGAATCCTGTTCATGCGCACCAAACACCAGGCCCGCAAGCTCGCCAAGCAGCTCACCGATTCCGGTGTGCCCTCAGTCGATCTGCACGGCAACCTTTCCCAGAACGCACGCGACCGCAACCTGGCCGCGTTCAGCACGGGCGACGCGCGTGTGCTGGTGGCCACCGACATCGCCGCGCGCGGCGTGCACGTGGACGACGTCGAACTGGTTGTGCACGTCGACCCTCCGGTCGAGCACAAGGCCTATCTGCACCGGTCCGGTCGGACGGCGCGGGCAGGCAATTCGGGCGATGTGGTCACCGTCGTGCTGCCCGAGCAACGCAGGGACACCAACGCGCTCATGCGCAAGGCCGGAATCAACGTCCGCCCGCAGGAAGTCGTCGCGAACTCCGCGCCGGTGACCGCGCTGGTCGGCGAGGTTGCCCCGTTCAAGGCGCCGCCGAGTCGTCCGGCGCCTGCCGGGAACGCTACCGGCGCGAATACGTCCGGAGGGCCGCGTCGAAGGCGCAGTGGAGGCAATGGCGGTTCAGCGCGCGGCCAGCATCGCAACCCCGCAGGGCGTCGGCGCAGCGTCTCACGCTGATCCGGACGCCGACCTCGCAAACATGGGGTGTTCGGCGCGGGCGGCCAGGACGATGTCCTCCGCCGTCCGGAACGCGTCGGTGTCTCGGTGGACCGAGAAGACCGCAAGGCCGGCGGCTCGTCGCAGCAGCATGACGGCGAGCGCCGTGCTGGTCTGGCACGGCACCACAAGAAGGCGCGCGCAGGCGCGGCTGCCGGTGACGGTGATGACGCGTTGCGGGCGGGTGTTGCGGCTGCGAACGGCGGCATTGCCGCGGTAGTTCAGCGAGTCGAGATCGGGCACACCTTCCAGCGGCGACCAGTTCACGCCGATGTCGATGATCTCGCCCAACGGGCGTTCCAGCGCCTCGATCAGCTCGGGAAGTTCCTTTGCGACCGACGACGTGTACGGCCACCAGCCGCCGTCGAGCGCGCCGCCCAGTTCCGATACCAGCGTGAGACGGACCTGGCCGGACGGTTGGCGTCGATTTTGTTCGTGCGTAGAGGTTTTCGTATTCGTGCCAGCGCGATCCATGGGCAATTCCCTTACCTCGAGCTGGCCCTTCGCACGAATGCGGGGGTTGGTTCACCTCCGACGTTACACCTGCGGCGATGCGGCGTGCGCGCCGTCTCGCTCATCACGGACCTGGGCTTGTTCACATCGTTGGTGAAATATGTGCTGGCGCAAGCAAAAACGCGCCACGTGCACCCAAAGGCGGCATTCCGATGCCCGAGGTGTACCGTTAAGTGGTTGGGAACCCAGCCAGTCCGGAATGCATCAGTTGGCATCCGCTGATTTGTCGAGCAACCGCTCATGTCGGACACGCCGGTAACAACCGTCCATGGGATTTACCTTGAGCGCTCCGCCGTTTCTCCCATCGTTGGCTCCCCCTATTCGAGTGCCGCACTCATCTCGCCGCGCCGATGTAGGCATCCTCACTCCCTATCCGCCCACATTGGGTGGACTGGCGACATTCAGCGCTGCGCTGTCCGAAGCCCTGAGGGCGCACGACGCCAACGTCAGGGTGGTCCGGGTGGCCGACGGATCGCCGTCGTCGCGGGGCGACGTGGTCGGAGAGCTTCGCGGTGACTCGGCGACATCGGTCGAGGTGTGCGTCGACCTACTCAACCAGGGCAATGTCGCGATCATCCAGTATGACTACGGCGTCTACGGAGGTGTTGACGGCAACGATGTGGTGGACATCATCCGCGGGCTGCATGTTCCGTCGATTGTGGTCGTGCACACCGTACTGAAAACACCTACACCACATCAGCATTCGGTCCTCGCATGGATCGCCGCCACGGCCGGCCAAGTGGTCGTCATGTCCGAGGTCGCCAAGCAACGGCTGTGTGAGATCTATGGGGTCGATCGGCGCAAGGTCACCACAATCCAGCACGGAGCGGTCGTCCCGAGCGACCCTCCGTTGAAGCGCCCGAGCAGGCCCACGATTCTGACGTGGGGACTGTTGCGCCCAGGTAAGGGCATCGAGCGCGTGATCGAGGTGATGAGTTCGCTTCATCAGCTGCCCGGCAGGCCCCGATACATGATCGTCGGACCCACGCACCCGGCTGTGCTCGCCGAAGAAGGCGAGGCATATCGCGAGGCCCTGGTCGAACAGGCTCGCAGCAATGGGGTGGCGGATTCTGTGGTCTTCGACGCCCGCTACTTCAACGGGACGATGCTGACCGCGCTGATCCAGTCTGCGGCTGTCGTCGTCCTGCCCTATGACTCCACCGACCAAGTGAGCTCGGGCGCGCTGGCCGACACCATCGCGGCTGGCCGGCCGACCGTCGCCACTGCTTTCCCGCACGCTGTCGAGGTCCTCCGCAACGGTGCCGGCACCTTCGTCGACCACAGTGATCCCGACGCATTGGTGACGGCGCTCCGCAATATCCTGACGCAGCCGCGCCTCGCCGGTTCGATGGCGGCCGAGGCACGCGGGTTGGCACCGGACATGGCCTGGCCCAATGTGGCCGGTGCGTATCTACGTGTGGCGCAACGGCTTATCGTTGAGCGGCCTGCTGCGACATGACCGCCACCCGAAGGAGAGCCACCACGATGACGAAGTCCGAAAGCCAGCAACGAGATGCCAGTCGTGAGAACTCAATTCATGTAGGCGCCGGCTTCGTGGCAAAGGAACACCACCATGTGGTGGAGATGTTGTCGACGCTGGGACCACACCTGGGAAAGTGGGACCCGCGAAATGTCGAACTGGACGTCTCGCTGCAGGACCGCGGCGGCAAGGAACAGCGGGTCACTCTGCGTACCGTCCTGCCTGGCCGTCCGCAGCTGATCGCGGTCGCCGAGAACACCGACATCGATTGCGCTCTCTCCGAAGCCAAGCGTGAGTTGATCCGGCAGCTCGAACACCAAAAGTCGGCATACGAACCCATGCACAACCGTCGGCTGCGGGAAGCGACGATTCGTCATCCGGGCGGTTCGGGTTAGGGCATTGCCCCCGAGGGCTCGGTTTGTTCTTTTCTGACCGCGTGCGGATAGGCGTCGTCGCGGCGTTGAAACGACAGGATGCTCGGGTTCTGAATGACTCCGTCGCGGATCTCGATTGCCCGAGCGATGGTCGGCGCCGCATCCCACGCTGACGGTCCGGCAAGAATCGTGTCGAGGTGCGGCAACAACGCCTCGCTGATCTCCCACGTCGCCGAGTTCCACAGGTACGACGGGCTGTGGTCCACCGCGTAGTAGTGGACACCGCCCGCCAACTCGATGATCGGGTGCGTGAACGAGGTCGGACGGGCCCAGTCGAACCCCATGCCGGTGTCACATGAGACGTCGACGATCAAGCTTCCAGGAGTGAAGGACGCCAAGTCCTTCTCGGTGACGAAGATCAGCGGGGCGTCGGGATCCTGCAGCACGCAGTTGACGACGATGTCGTTGTCGGCGAGGAGTTCGGCCACCGGGATCACCCCGTCGTCGGGGGTGTCCGCCCAGGTCCGGTCGGGCGTCGCCTCGTCGCGGCCCATCTGAACGATCTGGGTCGAATGGATCGGGGAGCCGACGGCGGCCACATCCCGGTTGGTCAGCACGCGCACATCGTCGACGCCGTGGGCGTTCAGCGCGGTGACCGCCCCGCGGGCGGTGGCGCCGAAGCCGATGACGGCGGCGCGCAGCCTTCGCCCGTAGATGCCCGTGATCCCCATGAGTTGCATCGCGTGCAGGACTGAGCAGTAGCCCGCGAGCTCGTTGTTCTTGTGAAAGACATGCAGGCCGAACCCGCCGTCGGCCTGCCAGTGATTCATCGCCTCGAATGCGATCAACGTCAATTGCTTATCGATCGCGACCTGCGTCAATGCGGAATCCTGCACGCAGTGCGGCCAGCCGAGGACGATTTGTCCTGTTCGGTATTCCGCCACGTCCTCGGCCTGCACTTTGGGCAGCAGAATGACGTCGCAGTCGGCGATGAGTTGTTCTCGGGTGCGGATCCCGCCGACGAGGTCGGCCAGCGCGTCGTCCGTGGCACCGAAGTCCGAGCCATATCCATGCTCGAGGAAAATCCGCGGCAGGATCCGGGGGTCGATCCTGCTGAAGTGCGCCGGGTGAATCGGCAACCTGCGCTCGTTCGGCTTGCGCGAACGAGCCAGGACCCCTATCGAAAGCTCTTGCGTCTCAGCGCTTCTTGTCATGGAACAGCGCCTGGGCGGCAGAATCCTTGGCCGCTGTCTTCGCGTGCTTGGCGGTCCGTTTCTCCTTGAGGGATTTACCGGACTTCTTGGTCATCGCTTGTCGAGGAGATTTATCAGACATCACTGACCCCTTGATCGTGGGGCCTGGGTGGTCCCGATGCCCTGACCTTACCCCGCTTTGGTTAGCCCTGGGCCGGCCCAAACGGCACGACGTTGCCGCCGACGGCGATGGTCCGTAGGCTGGGGATACGCCGACGCGCTGCCGCCGTCACTTCGATTTCGGCCGGTGTTCCGCACGCCCCTCGGGTTGTCACAACAGCCCTCGCAATCCGACCGGATCGACAGGACACCAATTGGCAATCGCCGACATCGCCGCGTACGCGCATCTGACATCTTCTGACATCGAGGCCCTCGGCAACGAGCTCGACTCCATCCGGAGCGACATCGAGGAGTCACTCGGTGAGCGGGATGCCACCTACATCCGGCGCACCATCAAGTTCCAGAGGACGCTCGAGGTGGCGTCGCGGTTACTGATCGCCTGCAGCCGGTCACGAGCCGGCTGGGCGCTGGGGACCGCGTCGCTGACCTACGCCAAGTGCATCGAGAACATGGAGATCGGCCACAACGTCACCCACGGCCAATGGGATTGGATGAACGATCCCGAGATCCACTCCACCACCTGGGAGTGGGACATGGTGGCCGTCTCGTCGCAGTGGAGGTACTCGCACAACTATCGCCACCACGTTTTCAGCAATGTGGTCGGCGTGGACGACGATCTCGGATTCGGCGTCATCCGGGTGACTCGCGACGAGGCGTGGCGGCTCGAGCATCTGTTCCAGCCGCTTCGAAACTTGTTGCTGGCGAGCATTTTCGAGTGGGGAATCGCCCTGCACGGCATTCACTCCGAACGTGACCGGCTGGCTCCGGACGCCGAAAAGGTTTCTGAAGCCAGGCGGACGTTCGCCGACAAGATCATCCGCCAATCCGCCAAGGACTACGTGATCTTTCCGGCGCTGAGCTTGTCTCGCTGGCGAAGAACGTTGGGCGCGAACACGCTCGCGAACCTTTTGCGCAATCTCTGGACGTACGTGGTCATCTTCTGCGGTCACTTCCCCGACGGTGCCGAGAAGTTCAGCGCCGACGTGCTCGAGAACGAAACTCGAGGCGAATGGTATCTGCGCCAGATGCTTGGCGCTGCCAACTTCAAAGCCGGTTCCCTGATGGCATTTTCGACCGGGAACCTGTGCTACCAGATCGAGCATCATCTGTTTCCTGACCTGCCGAGTAATCGCTATGCGCAGATTGCGGTGCGGGTCAAGGCGTTGTGCGACAAGTACGACCTGCCCTATACGACCGGTTCCCTGCCGCGTCAGTACTTCCTGACGTTGCGCACCATCCACAAGCTGGCTCTTCCCGACAACCTCCTCAGGGCCACCGCCGACGACGCGCCGGAGACGGCATCGGAGCGGATGTTTGATGCCGACGCTGCCTCAACCACCGGATCGGGTGACGGGACGAGCGGGCTCGGTACGGCGTTACGCGCGCGTGCCCGTCGGCGTAAGCGGGTGCGCGAATCCCGATGACGCGCAACAGAGTACTGTTGTTGGTATCGGGCAGCTCGGTTGCGAGCGAACATACTCGACTAAAAAGGACAATGTGATGGCTTCGCCAACAACTCTCCGCACCCCCTATGACGTTCGCGTCGACATGGTCAAAGACGCCATCGTGGCTCACTCCAAGCTGAAGGACCAGGACGCGGGTGAACTCGCGGTGCACGTGCTGCACGCGCTGAATTCCATCCCCGAAAAGGTGCGCTGAGGCAGTTACTCCGCGATGGCCTTCGCAACCGCGACGTAGGTCGTGAGGTTCGCGGGATCTCGCGTTGCCTCTCGAACGACTCGGACGACCGCCCACCCGCGGGCACGTTCCTCGTCGAGCCCTGATGCGTCGAGAAGACGGAAGAAGCGTCGTCGCACGGCTTCTCTGACGTCGCCGGCCACATCGGACCAGCGGTGCCACAGCATGGGGGCGAGTTCGTAGTGCGGGTCACCGTTGCGCGGGGTCGGGGCGATCGCCAGCCAGGCTTCGCGGTCGCCGGCGAGCACGGTTCCGTAGTGCAGGTTGCCATGCAGCACAACGGTGGCTGGTTCGGTGCTCAGGTCACGGCCGAGCCCGATCGCCTGCTCGACCAGCCGATGCGGGATCGGCGCGCTGCGGGGCAGCGATTCGAGCTCGCGCGTCCAACCTTCGAGCTCCGTTGCGACTGAGCGCAATTGGGGCATCGTCGGCACGTGCAGCCGTCGGTAGAGACCACCCACGATGTCGCATGCGTCGATGTCGGGGATGGTGTGCAGGGTCGCCGAATTCAGTCGCTCCAGCAGCAGTGCACGGTGCGGCGGGTCGGCACTCAACAGCCGGACGGCACCCTCGCCGGCCCAACGCCGGAGCACGAGATGTTCATGCTCGCTTTCCTCGTCGGGGCCGCCGATCTTGAGGACGGCCCGCGCGCCATCGGCGGTGCGCACTGGCTGCACGATCGAGCCGCGGTGACCGATGGCATCGCCATCGATGCGAAGCTTCCACTGCTCCAGCTGTCGCTGGACCGCGTTCATAGCGCCCACGGTATGACGAACACCGAGGCGCTAGGTTGACGAGGTGGAGGACGCGAGGCCAGACGGCATGGTGCGGGCCATCAGGAGTGCGCCGCTGACCTTCGGGTGGCTGCTCGTACTGTTCGTCACGACCCGGATTCAGCGGTCGGCTGGGCGCCGGGGGTCGAAGCGGATCCAGCGCAAGCATTCGACCAACCTGCGCCGGCTGAACAGCGAACCGTCGCGGGTGCTGGCGGCGAGCCTGTTCTGGCTCGACGGCCGCATGTGGTGGCCGTACGTGCCGATGTTCGTCGCAGTGGTCGCGCCGGCCGAGCGCCGGTTGCGTTGGTGGCGCTGGCTTCTCATCGGATTTGCGGCGCATGCCGGCGGCACCTTCGCCGGGCAGGGCTTTCTGAGGTGGTCGTTGAAGAGGGGCGAGGCGCCGAGGCGGTTGGTGAATGCCCGCGACGTCGGGGTGAGCTACTTCGTCCTCGGGGTGGCGGGCGCGTTGACGGGCTACGTCCGCCCGCACTGGAGGGCGCGCAGCCAGGTGGCGGGCGTCGCTGCGCTCGCAGGCAACGCGGCGCTGCGGCCGACGTTCACGGAGGTGGGCCATCTGACCGCGTTCGTCGTCGGACTGGCGGCGGCCCCGGTGGTGCCCGACCGCGACGCCATGCCATACCCGCCGGACGCGGCCGAGAGGAGGATGGCGCCATGACCTTCGCGCCGGGCATCACGGGACTTGTGGTGATCGACCCGTACAACGACTTCATCTCCGAGGGCGGGGGCGGCGAGCTGCGCGACGAGTTCGCACCGCAGCCGGGCGATATCGTCGCTCAAGAGCATTGGTGCTCAAGCGGTTTCGCCAACACCGACCTTGACCTGCTGCTGAAGAAGCACGGGATCGGTGAGCTCATCGTCATCGGCCTCATCGCGCACAGCTGCGTGGAGGCCACCGTTCGATACGGCGCCGAGCTCGGCTACCAGGTCACGGTGGTCAGGGACGCGACGGCCAGCTACTCCGACGACCACATGCACGCGGCACTGGAGATCAACCTTCCGAACTACGCTGCCGTCGTGTCCACGGTCGAGGTCGTCGACGCGATCCGTGCCGCCCGATGACCAGCCGGGCACAGCGATTTTTGCAGTCGGTGTGACACAACTGATGTTGCTCGTCTTCGGGGTCGCTGCTGTGGCGATGCTGGCGGTCGGTGTGGCGCTGGTGGGGCAGAAGGTGGGCGGGCCGTTCCCTCTGCCGACGCACTCCGGTGCCGTCGGCGCGTTGCTGGTGGTGCCGTTCGCGATGCTCGGCACCAGCGTTGCGGCCATCTTCTCGATTGCGCTCGGCACGCTGGTCGGCTGGGGTGTCCTCGAGACGATCAGGACCCGGCTCAGGCGATGACCGCCTGTGTGTCTGCTGTACAGGAATAAATTCAATCTGCTGCCAGTTGCAGCGACGCGTGTGCTTTCCCGTCCAACCGAGTAACCGCCCCACCGTGATGTGGAGGCGCCGAATGGACCCGCCGGCCACCTATGAGTTCCCCTGATGCGCCAGGGACCGCTCGCCGGACGGTATCCGGCGGTGGCCGCCATGGTCACTCTCGCACTGATTCCCTATCTCGCGCTGTCGGCGGCGATCGACCCGCTGGTCCCGATCATCTCGGCCGACCTCCATATGAGCACCCAGGCGATGACGTTGGGTTCGGGTCTGGGTAATGCGGCGTACGCGGTCGGTACGGTCCTTGCCGTCCAGTTCGCCCAGCACCTGCCGCAGCGCAGGATGCTGGTGGGCTACGCGGTGCTGTTGGTGGTGGGCTCGATACTCGCCGCATCCGCGCAGAACGGAGGCATGTACATCGGCGGGCACGTGCTGCAGGGACTATCGACGAGCATGCTGTTGATCGCGGCCGCGCCGCCCCTGACGATCGGCTTCCCGAGGGACAAACTGCGCATCACCGCCGTGATCATGAACATGTGTGTGTTCGGGGCGGTGGCACTCGGCCCGTTCATCGGTGGTGTGCAGGCCGAAGCTCATGCGTGGCGACCACTGTTCTGGATCATCGCCGCGATCGCGGTGCTGGCTCTTGTGATGGCGGCGTTGACATTTGACGACGCGCCGCCCGCCGATCTGGACGCGCCGCGCGACTTGAAGGCCATCGCGTTGGCGACGGTCGGATGTACGGCCGCGTTCGTCGGCGCTGCGCAACTCACCACGCACGCGTTCAGCGATCTGGCGGCCAGCCTGCCGATGTTCGGCGGCCTGGCACTGATCGTGGCGTTGATCGTGTACCAGTTCAGGGCGAAGCGACCGCTGTTGACGGTGCGCACGATGTTGACGAGCGCGATCCCGGTCGCGGGCGTCGGCGTCGCGTTGTTCGCCGCTGCGGCCTCGGTCGCGGCGACGGCGCTGACGGCCAATGTGCTGTTGGAGAACTTCAGCCCGGTTCAGGTCGGGCTCATCTATCTGCCCGAGGTCGGCGGTGCCATCGTGATGGCGGTCGTGTTCGGCTTCGTCATCTCCCGCAAGGCGATGCATTACCTGCCGCTGGTCGGCATGGCGCTGCTGGCGGCGGGAATCCTGGTGTTCTCCTACGCCCTTCCGGCGAACCAGCCACTCGCCATGGTCGGCTCGGCGTTGACGGGGCTGGCCTTGGGCGCGACGGTGGCGCCGGCGCTGTTCGTCGCGGGCTTCTCACTGCAGTCGGCGAGCCTGCAACGGGTGTTCGCGATCATCGAGCTGTTGCGCGCGGTCGCGGCGTTCATGGTGGCGCCGATCCTGGCGCACATCGCCGATGCGCTGCCCGGCGACCTGGCCGCAGGCACCGGCACCACGCTGTGGATCGGTTTCGGGTTGGCGATCGGCGGTGCGGTCTTCGGGCTGGCGGTCTACCTGTTGAGCGGGGCGCGACCGCAGAAGCCGGATCTCGACGAATTTCTCGACGGCGACTCGCCCGCCTGGTATTCGCCGCCGTTGTTGGCCCGCCTCCGGTCCGGCGTGCCGTCACCGGCACCGGCGATCGACCGTCGGGAACCCGTGCCTGCGGCGCCGAAACGCCCGCCGACGTCGGTTGGTCCGGTGGTGTTCGCGTACGACGGGTCCGACCTGGCGGCGTGCGCTATCGAACAGGCCGCACTTCAGTTGCCGCAGGGACGATGCGCGTTGGTGGTGTGCGTGTGGCAGCCGGCCCACGTCGGGTTCACTCCGGTGGACAAGAAGCACTTCGACGCCGATCAGGCCGGCGAGGTACGGCTGGCCGCCGAGAGCACCGCGGCCCACGGCGCGTCACTCGCGGAGAAGGCCGGGTTCGCCGCGGACAGCATCGCGATGGAGGCGGCGCCGACGTGGAAAGGCATCGTGGCGGCCGCGCAGGAAAGTGACGCGAGCCTGATCGTGCTCGGGCCGCACCGGCGCAGCGGGCTGGTCGGGCACCTGCAGGGCAGCGTGGCGGCCGCAGTGATCGCCCACTCGACGATCCCGGTGATGGCCATCCCGGAGCAGCCCTGCCGTCGCTGACCTCGAGCTAGGGCCGCAGCGCCACCCGGATGCAGCCGTCGGTCTTGTTCTTGAACATGTCGTAGGCACGCACGCCGTCTTCCAGCGGCAGGTCGTGGGTGATGAGGATCGACGGGTCGAGATCGCCCTGCTGGACGTAGTCGAAGAACTGCGGGATGTAGCGCTGCCCGTGCTGTTGCGCCGAACGCAGTGTCAGGCCCTTGTTCATTATCGCGCCCATCGGAAACTTGTCGGTCACTCCGAAGACACCGAGCACCGAGACGACACCGCCCTTGCGGCACGCGATGATGGCTTCGCGCAGGCTGGCGGCGCGGTCGGTCTCCAGGCGCAGCGCTTGCTTGGCGCGGTCGTAGGCGTGCTGGATACCGGTGCTGTGTGCCTCCATGCCGACGGCCTCGATCACCGAGTCGGGACCGCGCCCGCCGGTTCGCTCCCGCAACACCTCCTGGACGCTGTCGACCTGTTCGTAGTTGATGGTCTCGGCGCCGAGTTTCTCTGCCAGGGCGAGCCGTTCGGGGATGCGGTCGATGGAGATGACTCTCCCCGCGCCGTTGAGCAGTGCGCTGCGGGCGGCCATCAGGCCAACCGCTCCCGCGCCCCACACTGCGACGATGTCACCGCCTGCGATGTCGCAGAAGTCGGCGCCCATATAACCCGTCGGCACCGCGTCGGACATGAACAGCGCCTGCTCGTCGGTGACGAAGTCTGGAATGGCGAAGCAGTTGACGTCACCGAACGGCACGCGGACGTATTTCGCATGCGAGCCGGCGTAGCCGCCGAACGTGTGGGTGTAGCCATAGATGCCCGCGGTCGGCGCACCCAGAAGCGGAGCCTGCAGTTCGGCGTTCGGGTTGGTGGTGTCGCACAGCGAGTACAGGTCGTGGTCGCAGTACCAGCAGCTGTTGCACGCGATGAAGGACGGCACCACGACGCGGGTGCCGACCTTCGTCGTCGTGACCTCCGAGCCCACCTCGATGACCTCGCCCATGAACTCATGACCGAAGATGTCGCCCTCGCGCATCCCGGGGATGTAGCCGTTGATGAAGTGCAGGTCCGAACCGCAGGTGGTGGTCAGCTTCACCTCGACGATCACGTCGTGCGGGTTGAGAATCGCCGGGTCGTCGACGGTTTCGACGGAAAGGTCGTTGACGCCGTTCCATACCAGTGCTCGCATGTGAATCCTCCGCTCAGCGGTCCGAGTCGCGCGCGCTCGGGTTGTGTTGGATGGTCGGCACTTCGCCGGTTGTCAGCAGGGCCCGTGCCCGGTACAGCGCCTTGAAGGTCAACGGCCCGGTGATGACACCCGGCGCCGGGCTGGTGGTCCGCGCGATGACTTCTGTTCCGCGGTCCTGGGGTGCGTCGCGAAAATTCAGCACGATGCTCGCGTCCTTGTCCGGGTTGACGTCGACGAAGCGCAATTGCGCGTCGTCCTCGGTGGCGACGACGCAGTCCCACGCAGTACCGCCGTTGCCGTCGAACTTGAAGGTCCAGCGCAGCCGCTCGGGTCCGGCTTCGCTGACGTCGGCCACATCGCCGAACACCTGCGACAGAAAGCCGGCGTCCTGAAACCGGTGCATGACCTCGTTCCTGGGCCGGCCGATGGTGACCGCCTGAATTCGGGCATTGGACGAGACGGTGTCCGTGACCTTGTCGGTCACTTTGTCGGTCACTTTCTCGACGATCTGCTTCACCTGCGCCTTGGCGGTGTCGACAACGTTCACGGCTGCTCCTGTAGATGAGGTTGACGACGCGGTTACCCCTCGCAGGGTGGCCAAAACGTCAATATTTTGGGCGGAAATTACGGCTAGCCAGACCGGTAGACAACTTGTCGATAGTGTCGCCTGCGTGGACTTCGAGCTCGACGACGAGCAGCGCGGGTGGGTCGCCGAAGTGCGGCAGTTCCTCGCGGAGAACGTCACGGCGGCGCTGAAGGCCGAGATGGCCGAGCACGGTCTCGAGTTCCAGGGCGGCGAGCTGACCGCGTTCCGCCGCAAGATCGGCGAGAAGGGCTGGTTCGGGCTGAACTGGCCGACCCAGTACGGCGGCCTCGGCCTCACCCCGACGCATCAGCACCTGCTGATGAGCGAGTTCGAGTACGCCGG
>NZ_JAVHWK010000103.1:0-6652 GCF_032159775.1 Mycobacterium sp. | reverse complement strand
TGTCGCGAGTCTTATAGATGCTGGCCGCGGGGTTGGGCATCTCGTCGAGGTTGAACTTCGGGATGTCCTGGCCCGTGACACCCGAGCCGACGATGTCGGGGCCCAACTGCCAGATGGCCGCGTTGAGGAGGGAGACGTCCACCACCGACGGCTCACCGGTGCGCTCCCGCTTCAGCAGTGCCGCGGCGATTCCGCCTGCGATGGCCAGCCCGCCGTAGGAGTCGCCGAAGGCAGGCCGCTGGATCGGCGGATATGAACCGTCGCCTGCGGCATACCCTTCGCCGATGCCGCCGCGCGCCCAGTATGCCGCGAGATCGAAACCACCCTGAGATGCCAGGTCGCCCTTGGTGCCGTAGCCGTGCCCCCTGGCGTAGATGATCTTCGGGTTGCGCGCCCGGACCTGCTCGACATCGATGCCCATCCGCTGACGGGAATCCGGCAGCAGGTTGGTGACGAACACGTCGGCGGTCTCGATCAGCTTCATCAAGAGCTCGAGTCCTTCGGGAGTGGACGTGTCCAGCCCGATGCTGCGCTTACCGCGGTTGGGCTGCTCGATGAAGTGGTTGACTCCCCCTGCGCCGGTGACGAGTCCGGAACTGATGAGCCCGCGCTGGGGATCACCCGTCTCGGGGTGCTCGACCTTGATCACGTCGGCGCCCCAGTCGGCCAGCACGGCCCCCGCCGCCGGCACGAACGTCCACGCCGCGAGTTCGACAACGCGGATACCGCTCAGGATGTCGCTCACGCCGACTCCTGGGGGTAGGCGATGACCTTGGTCTGCAGGTGCTGCTCGAAGCCCTCGATACCGTTCTGCCTGCCGATTCCGCTCATCTTGTAGCCACCGAAGGGCGCATCGGCGCCGTAGAAGATGGCACTGTTGATGTTCACCGATCCGGTACGGATTCGTCGCGCAACGGCCATCGCCCGCTCGTCGGAGCCCAGCACCGTGCCGGCCAATCCATAAATGGAGTTGTTCGCCATCTCGACGGCACCGTCGTCACCGCCGTCATACGGGGTGATCGTGATGACCGGTCCGAAGATCTCCTCCTGGAAGACCCGGTGATCCGGAGCGACGTCGGCGAGGATCGTCGGCGCTACGAAGTACCCGCGGTCGAGTCCGTCCGGCTTCCCGCCTCCCACCGTCACTCGGGCGCCCTGCTCCTTGGCCACCTCGATGTAGCCCAACACACGCTCGCGCTGCTTGGCCGACACGAGCGGGCCACAGAAGTTCGCGGGGTCGGTCGGATCACCGACGGTGACCGACGCGAAGGTGGCGGTGGCCAGCTCGACGGCCTCGTCGTACCGGTTGCGCGGCACCAACATTCGGGTGGTCAGCGCGCAGCCCTGACCCGAATGCATCAGAGCGCCGATGCACCCGGGCACCGTGGCGCCCAAGTCCGCGTCCTCGAGTAGCAGGTATACCGACTTGCCGCCCAACTCCATCAGGTTGCGTTTCATGGTCGCTGCTGACAATCGCCCGATGAGCTCTCCAACCGCGGTCGACCCGGTGAAGGAGATCATGTCCACCCGCGGATCGGTGACGAGCCGCTGGGCCACGTCGTTGTCCGATGCGGGGACGACGTTGACGACGCCCGCCGGTATGTCGGTCTTCTCGGCGATGATGCGGCCCCAGCGCAGTGCGTTCCACGGCGTTTCGATGGCCGGCTTGAGCACCATGGTGTTACCGGTGGCCAGCACCTGGCCCACCTTGTTGGCGATGATCTCGACCGGGAAGTTCCACGGCGTGATCGCGCCGATGACGCCCATCGGCTCCTTCACCACGACGCGGTTGTAGGGCTCGCCCATCTTGGCGTCCACATCGAGCTGGCGTTCCCAGGCGAAGTCCGAGATGTGCTGGGCAGGCCAGCGGACCGCGTCGGCGAGCGGCCAGTCCAGCTGGGCGATGTAGGTCATGCCGAGCGGCGCGCCGGCTTCTGCGACGAGCTCCGCGCGTGCGTCCTCCTTCTCCTCCTGTAGCGCCTCGTGCAACTGCATGAGGCAGTGCTGGCGGAATTCGTGGTTAGTGGCCCAGTCGGTGGTGTCGAAGGCCCGCCGAGCGGCCGCGATCGCCTCGTCCATGTCCTCGGCGCCCGCATCGGTGCACACACCGAGCACTTCCTCGGTGGCCGGGTTGATGTTGTCGGCGGTCTTGCCTCCCGACGATTCGCGTAGTTGTCCGTCGATGTAGAGGCGGGTTTCGGGATTGAATGAAACAGTGGACGCGGCGACCGGTGATGCCGTCATTGGCGCTCCCTATGGCGAAGTTGAAGTCGTGCGTTAGTGTACCTCTTATAGATAATTGTTTAGCGGATTAGCCCCCCGCGGGGCAGGGTCCCCCGGATTGACGAAGAGGTAGCGGTGTCGTCCCCTGTCAACAACGGCGTCAGCGACGACCGCCGAGACGCCTACCTGTCGCAGGTCGCCGAGTACCGACACGATCTCCGGGAGTATCTGCGCACGCTGGACTGCGCGGAGCAATGGCGATCGGCCGCGAGTATGACAGCCGAACAGGGACTCGAGCACGACGCCTCGGTGATGGCACGGCTGCATGCCGACGGCTGGAATCGGTTCGGGTGGCCCGCGGCTGCAGGCGGCTTCGGCGGCAACGAGGTGCACAGGGCCGTCTACTTCGAAGAGCTCGGCCACGCCATGCTGCCCATCCCGGCCCAGGCGTGGACGCTGGAAGTGATGGGCCCGGCTGTGCTCGAATTCGCGCCGGACCTGGCGGCGGAGTACCTGCCGGGATACCTCGATGGCTCGGAATGGTGGGGGCAGGGCTTTTCGGAGCCCGAGTCCGGCAGCGATCTCGCGTCCCTGCGTACGCGGGCGACCGACGACGGCGCGGACGGCTTCGTCGTCAACGGTCAGAAGATCTGGACCAGCCAGGGCGGAACGGCCAAACGAGTCTGTGTGCTCGTGCGTACCGGGTCCCCGGAGAGCCGCCACCGCGGTTTGACGATGTTGTTGATCGATACGGATACCCCCGGCCTGACCATCCGGCCGATCGCCTTGGCCAGCGGCCGACGCGAGCTTGCCGAGATGTATTTCGACGACGTCCGCGTGCCGCGGGAGCGGCTGGTCGGCAACGTCGACGCGGGCTGGGCCGTGACGATGTTCCTGATGCAGTACGAGCGGGGAATGTACGGCTACGCCGTCTTGAACAAGGTGCTCACCGAGTTGGGACGGCTGAGGGAGTACATGGTCACCAAGGCTGCAACTGCCTCCCAGCGTGAGCGGTTCGCCCGCGTCTACGTCGACGTGATAGCCGCCCAGGCCCGCGCCGCGACGACCGTGCGCAAACTCGCGGCCGGCGAACCCGTCGGTCCCGAAAGCAGCATTGACAAGCTGCTGTGCAGCCGGGCCGAGAGAGAGGTCAACGACCTCATCCTCGACGTCGCACGGGATCACCTGATGGCGGGCGGCCCACCCGGCGCCAATCGGGAAGCCGAACTGGACACGGTACGTGCGGAGTGGTGGTACTCCCGCGCCGCCACCATCATGGGCGGGACTGCAGAAGTGCAGCGCGGAATCGTAGCCGACCACCTACTCGGGCTTCCGAAGGAGAGGCGCGCATCGTGACCACCCGCGCGCCAGGAAGAAATCCGGCAGACGAAGCCTGGCCGATGATCGAGGAGGCCGTCTTCCGGCTCTTCGACGAACTGGCCGCCAAACAGGAACATGCCGTCATCGGCCCTCGGCTCACCGAATTGGGCTGGGCCGAGATCGAGTCCGAATACCCGGTCGAAGCATGCGCGTTGCTGTTTCGTGCGCAGGGTCGTTCGCTGGCCCTCACCGACGCGCTGGATCGGGTCATGTTGGCCGAACTGGCGTCCTTAGTCGACGGACCCGTCGACACCATCGTGTTGCCGGGACTCTCGCAAGGCTATGCGCCGAGCTCGAGTGAATACCAGGTCAAAGGCATTGTGCTCGGCCCTCTTCGCGGTCGGGTCGTGGTGCCGGTCTCGCGTGCCATGGGCACCGTCTCCATAGCCGTCGTCGATGCCGATGAACTACGCGGCGAACCGATGGACACCTTTGATCCGTCCGTCGTCTGGACCCGCGTAGAGGGCACGACCGGTGACACGCTGATAGACGCCTCGACCGAGTGGGGACGCGCGATCGCGGCGGCGCATCGGTCGATAGCCACCGAACTGATCGGGCTCGCCGACGAGGCGCTGCGAATCGCGGTCGAGCACATCAGCGTTCGCGTGCAGTTCGGCTCGCCCATCGGGTCGCTGCAGTCGCCTCGCCACGCACTTGCCGACGCCGCGGCTGCGCTCGAGGGTGCGCGCGCACTGCTGAACGAGTCATGGTGCTACGGCGGGGTTCTGTCGGCCCAAACCGCGAAAGTCGCTGCCGGCCGGGCCCACCGCACAATCAGTGACGCGGTGCTGCAGGTGTGCGGCGCGATCGGACTCACCGCTGAACACGACCTGCATCGCTACGTGGCGCGTGGATTCCAGATCGACGCGCTGTGCGGTTCGTATCCACAGCTGGAATCGCTGCTCGCCGAGCGCCTGTTCGACATGTACATGCCCGGCCGCGCGCTTCCGACGATGGTCAACTGGAATTAGGGGGACGGGTGCGCCGCAACATCTTCGACGAGGTACACGACGATTTCCGCGCGACCGCGCGCGCATTCTTCGAGCGCGAGTGCGTGCCGAACGTCGAAAAGTGGGAACGTGACGGCAAGGTCAGCCGCGAGGCGTGGCTGGCCGCGGGCGAACACGGCCTGATCGGCTGGGAGTTCGACGAGAAGTACGGCGGCCTCGGCGTCAAAGATTTCCGGTTCAACCAGATCATCTCCGAAGAGATGTTCATGACCGGATCGGTGGGGATCGGCCTCGGCGTGCAGAACGACATATTGATGCCGTATCTGAACAACCTCACCACCGACGAACAGAAGGAGCGCTGGCTGCCCAAGTTCGTCGCAGGAGAGTACATCGGCTCGATCGCGATGTCCGAACCCGCCGCCGGATCCGACCTGGCAGGCATCAAGACCACCGCCCGCGACGAGGGCGACCACTGGGTGGTCAACGGCCAGAAGACCTTCATCAGCAACGGGCTGCTCTCGAAGTTGGTGCTCACCGCCGTCAAGACCGACCCGTCGGCCCGGCACAAGGGCATCAGCCTGTTGATGATCGAAGACGGCATGGAGGGCTTCACCCGCGGCCGCAAGCTGGACAAGATCGGCCAGTACTCCGCTGACACCGCCGAATTGTTCTTCGAGGACGTCGTAGTGCCCAAAGAGAACCTCGTCGGTGAGCTCAACCGCGGCTTCTATCACCTGGTGAGCAATCTTCCCAGCGAACGCGTTGGTGTCGCCTGCTATGCGCTTCCCGCGGCGCGGCGGGCGCTGGACCTCACGAAGGCGTACGCACTCGAGCGGACAGCGTTCGGGCAGCCGATCGGCACATTCCAGGTGAACCGGCACTTCCTGGCCGAGATGCAGACCAAGCTGGACGCCGCACAGACGTATCTGGATCAGTGCGTGCTCTCGGTCAACGACGGCACGCTTTCCGACCAGGATGCCGCTGGGCTGAAGTGGTGGACGTCGGAGGTCCAGTGGGAGATCATCGACCGCTGCCTGCAGCTGCACGGCGGCTACGGCTACATCAACGAGTATGAGGTGGCCCGGTTGTGGCGAGATTCCCGAGTGCAGCGGTTGTACGCGGGCACCACCGAAATCATGAAGGACCTGATGGGCCGGGCAATGGGGTATTGACGATGAGCTTGGTCACTGAGCGGCCGCGCATGCCTGGCTCGCGACGCGAATTCGGATAACCTGCCAAATAGTTAGTTGATTCGCAGCATTCAACGGTGGAGGTCGACAAATGGAGGTCACCAGCCTTCGGGAACCGAAGATGGCCGATCGGGTGGCCACCGTGCTGCGCCGGATGTTCATCCGCGGTGAGATCACCGAAGGCACCATGCTGCCGCCCGAATCCGAACTGATGGAGCGTTTCGGGGTGTCCCGGCCGACGCTGCGCGAAGCGTTCCGGGTTCTGGAATCCGAGTCGCTGATCGAGGTGCAGCGCGGCGTTCGCGGCGGAGCCCGTGTCACCCGGCCGCGGCGAAAGACCCTGGCCCGATACGCCGGGCTGATCCTCGAGTACGAGGGTGTGACGCTCAAAGACGTCTACGACGCACGGGTGACGCTGGAAACACCGATGATCATGCAACTCGCGAAGGACCGAAACCCGTCGGTGATAGCCGAACTGGAGGCGATCGTCGAACGCGAGGGCCAGCTTTCGCCCGGAGGCGACACCGTCGACCAGTTGACCGACTTCCACGCTGCGATCGCCCGGTTATCGGGTAACAAGACCCTGCAGATCGTCAGCGACATGCTCCACCACATCATCGAGAAGGCCAACCGGTCACTGCAACCCACCGAAGGAAGCCGAGCGGCCGGGGCTGTCACCCGCTCGGTCAAGACCCATCGCATGGTGTTGGACATGATCAAGGCAGGCGAGGCCGAGCAGGCCGGCGAACTGTGGAAGAAGCATCTGCAGAAGGCCGAGGCGTTCGTCCTGTCGGGGGCCGAACTCTCCACCGTTGTTGATCTTCTCGAATGACCGGTGTAGACGAGCGAGAAGTCCAGCACGACATCGAGACACCCGCTGCGATACAGATTCGGTTCGGGATCGAGTTC
>NZ_JAVHWK010000051.1:0-15152 GCF_032159775.1 Mycobacterium sp. | reverse complement strand
GAACGCGCCTCTGTGAAGCCACTGATGAGTTGTCGGACGACATCCGAGACCAGCCCATCTGCTTTCTGGACGCAATCTCTCGGGTCGTCGACAAAGCCGGCCTGAACGTCATCCCAACGCATACGCAGCCCGTCACGCTCCTCATCGCCGAACAGTGAGGTGTCGGTTGATGATTGGGCATCACCGTCCTGATTATTATCCGTGCCCTCCGGGCGCGCGGCGGCTGAGTCCGGTGAGTCGGCTTCAGGAACTATTCGGTAGGTACTGGTGCGTTCGCCCCGATCAGCCGCGAACTCGTCAGCTTGGTGCTGCCAACCGGGGTCGGTCTCCGATGCGGAATCGACCTGTGCGAGCGACGGATTCGTTTCACCTTGATAATCATGCGTGGTCATGCGCCTGCCTCCTGTTTGTATCTGTGGCCTGTGGCCTGTGGTCGTTATCCTCGAGAAGCTTGTCGAACAGCGCGCGGTAGTGAACGAACGCCTGGCGCTGCTTTTCGGTGCCTGCATCCCCGGTTTCATTCGAGAGATGAATGGCGTGAGCGGCTCGATAGTTCTCAACAACCGTCGGATGATCGACCGAGATGTCGGCTGCACGCTGATCGAAATCATCAACCGGGTAGCCGCGCTCACGCATCACCTCCATGAGAAGTCGGTCCGCGTCGTCCAATGCACTCGAGGGGTTGTCGACGAATGCAGTCTGAACGTGGCGCCAGCGCTGGCTGTACGCCTGCAACGCATCGCGCGTCAACGGGCGAATGTCGAGCTTGTCTCGCTCGCGCTTACGGGCGACCAACTCCTTTTCCGCCGCCTGCTGTTCGCCGACATCGGCGACGGTTCGCTCGTACTCGGGACCGAACTGCTGTTTCAGGCTGTCGGTCCGCTTACGACGGCCCGCCGAAGCTGCGACGATCAGCCCTGCAATGGCGATCAAGACGAGGGCTGCAATGAAAAACCATGCCCATATCGGCATTTCATACTCCTTTCAATCAGGGCTTATACGTGGGGGAATTCGATGAGGTCAGTAATAGTGGCGACGGCCGCCGACCGCGCGGCCGCGCGATCCCAGCACCGCCAGAATGACGCCGACAACGAGCAGGATGACCCCAATGACCAAGAGGACGTGCGCGAAGGCGAAAGTCGGTATGAGGCTGGGCAAGACGAGCCCGAGGATGACGAGGATGATGCCGAGGAAGATCATAAGAGAGCCTTTCTGATGTGGCGCTGGATGCAGCGCGTCGAAAAAGGTGACCGGTCGAGATAATCGACTCTGCGACCAATAAAAGACCCTTTAGGGGGGTGGCAATACACCCCTAGGGCGGTAATCTTTCGGGCATGCCCTCAGCCGCCGGCAAGCCGATCACCGTAGCGCTCGTCGACGACTATGACGTCGTGCTGATGGGCATCGCCAAAATGTTCGACAAATACAACGACCGCATAGTCGTCGCCGAGATCGACGCCACCATGCCCGTCGATGACCCCGTCGACATCGTCTTGTACGACTCATTCGCCCAGCCCGAATCGGATCACCATGAGATCGGCGAGTTGGTTGCCAATCCAAGCGCACGTCGAGTCGTGGTGTACACCTGGAACTTTCATCCGGATCTCGTCGCCAGCGCCAGGCAGCACGGAGCCCACGGCTACCTTTCGAAGACGTTGCCGGCCCGTGACTTGGTCGCCGCCCTGGAGGCGGTCCATGCCGGCGAGGTGATCATCAGTGACGCTCCACCACGCGCACGAAGCGCCGTCGGACTTGACTGGCCCGGTCGCGGCGAGGGACTCAGTGACCGCGAGTCCGAGATCCTAGCTCTCATCACGCAGGGTAAGAGCAACGCCGATGTGGCAAGACTGACGTACCTGAGCCCCAACACGGTGAAGTCCTACATTCGGACGATCTACCGCAAGATTGACGTCGGCAGCCGAACTCAAGCTGTGCTCTGGGGCGTCGCTCATGGCTTCACCCCGGACCATAACCGCATCGAACACTGGAAGGGCGGACCCTAGCAGAGCAAACAACGCTAGGCCGACGGCCCACGGCGGATACCGAATGAAGATTGCACGTAGGGTTGTTGCGCGAATTGCACAACAGCCCTGGGCTCAATTCCGGCGCTAGTGCTGCACCGCGCTAAAGGTCCAGCTCTGTCGCGGTACTGACACGCTGAGCCGGGATCCCGGCCTGGTCACACGTCTCGGCCACGGCGGTTGCGGAGTCTGCGGTGAAGACGGCGAAGAGCACCTCGTCGGTGGGAACGGCGAGCAGGTTGAGCAGCCGGACCGGTGACCCCTGCGCCGACATCAACACCGCGGAGTCCTTCAGCCGCGCGACGGTGTCATCGAGTGGTTCCTCCGTGACGGCGGAGTGATACCACTCGACGAGATAGCAGGGCACCGGGACTGTCATTGCGTCAACGCTAACCGGATATGTCCGCCGAGGAATCGGGTGTTTCCCTACATATCTAGCTCGCCGATGTGTCGGCCGAGTTCTGCGCGCGAATGAATACCGAGCTTTCCGTAAATGCGGGCCAGGTTCGATTCAACTGTCTTCGGACTGATGTACATGGCGGCGGCGATGTTGCGGTTGGTCATTCCTGACGTAGCGAGCTCAGCCACCTGCCGTTCGGACGCGCTGAGAATCTTATGACGCTCGCCTACGCTGACGCGGCCGAGTTCGGTACGTGCGCGGTCCGCCCATAGTGGCGTGCCCAGCTGGTCGAACGCCGTCAATGCCTCCTGGAAACTCACCGCCGACAGGCTCTTCATCCGCTGACGGCGCTGGAGCTGTCCAAGGAGGAGCTGCGTACGTGCCCGTTCGAACGGCATTGTCATTCTGTTGTGAACCGTCATCGCCTGCCCGACGGCATCGACGGCCGCAGAAACCTCGCCACGGGCGGCCAGCAGCATGCCGCGGCCGCGGCCACCGACCGCCGTCATCCAGTCGCGCCGCAGCCGCGATCCGTTCCGTTCGAGCGTTGTCACCAGCTGCTCGGCGCTTTCGAGCCGATCCAGTTCCACCATCGCCTCGAAAGCGTCCGGGATGTAGGACGCGGCGATGATCTCCGTCGCCCTCGGCATCATTTCGACTCGCACCAGCAGGGGTTGCAGCGCCTCCAGTGCGTCGCTGTAATTCCCCAGCGAAACCTCGAGAAATCCGAGCGCTGTGGCCGGCCACTCGCCCAACCTCTCTGACCCGCAGCGGTGGTTGGCTGCGCGCGCATCCTCCACCGCGGCTCTCGCCTCGCCGACGCGACCCATATAGGCGGCGAGCAAGGCCCGGCACGTCAGCGCGACAGAAAGCGGAAGGTCACCACCCACCTGCTCCGCGAGCTGCATCGTGTCCTCGGCAATCAGCGAAGCCGCCGCGAAGCGCCCACGCCAAACCTCGACCAAAATGGTGTGAAACGCGACGAGCATCAATTCGCCGTCCTGGCCGCCTTCGATGCAATGCCGTCGAAGAGACGTCAGCTCCTCGTGACCCCAATCCAGCTCGCCTGAGCACGATCGCATCAGCGCGTTGTGCACCCTTGGCCGCAGTGCGAACGGAATGTTCGTTTCATGATCTTCAAGCGCGAGCGCCTTCTGCATCGCGGCTTCGTCGACGCCTTCGCCACGCAGAAAGTCGATGCTTGCGCGCATCGCAAGCGCCTGACTCAGCAGGTCTGGCCTGTCGGTCGTCCCGGCTTTGTCGACCGCCTCTCTGACGCGGCGGATCGCGTCATCAAGCCTGCCCATGTTCAGCTGCGCGAACGACAAAGTGACCAGCATCGGAACTTGGACTGCGGGATCGTCGGCCGCCTCGGCGATCGCTCCTTCGAGAAGGTCGGCCGCTTCGGGAAAGCTGTCGTCGAGCAGCCGCACGTAGCCGAGCCAACTCTTCGCCTCGGCCAGGACCACACCCGGCGCGAGTTGCGGGATCACCTCTTCGAGAAGTGCACGGGCACGGCCGGACTCACCGGCATTGAAGTGGTGTGCTGCCGCAGCGATGACCCGTTGCGGCGTACCGCCGCCAAGCCCGATAGCGAGATCGAGCAATTCTGCCGCGGCGGCCGGCGCACCTCGGCGCCGTGCCGACTCTGCGGCAGTATCGAGCGCCTCGAGAGTTGCCCGATCTCCGGGCGGTGCTCCGAAAGCCATATGCCTGGCCCGCAACTCCGGTTCGGCGACGACGTCGGCCAGTCGGCGGTGCATCTGCACACGCCGCTCCTCAGCCGCCTCGTTGTACACCCCCCGAGCGAAGATCGGGTGACTGAACCGGAGCTTCTCACCATTGATGTCGACAATCCCCCGGCTCTCCGCGTCCTCGATCTGCGCGGCGACATCATCGACACCTACGCCGAGCGCACGGGCGACGAGGCTCATCGTCGGCGTTGCCAGGCACGCAACGGCCAGCAGGGCGTCATCGAAATCAGCGTCCCGGCCGCTGATTTTCGCGCGGATCAAGTCCCGAAGACTGTCGGGCAGGGACAAGTCGGTGTTGGTCTCGCGGCCGCTCATCGTCCTGGCAAGTTCCAGGGCATAGAACGGATTACCGCGGGAGGCCTCTTCGATGCGCAACATCGTCGGCCTGGAAAACGAACGCTCCAGTCGGTCCGAGATAACCGCGTGCAGCGCGCCGACACTCATCGGCGGCACGGTGATCCGCCGCACCGAATCGGGGCGTGGAAGCTGTAACCAGAGGCCCGCGCTGTCGTTGTCGCCGGTACGCACTGTGGCGAGCACGCCGATCCGTCCGGCAAGTCGGCGTGCCATGAACGCGATGACGAGACGGCTCGAGGAGTCCAGCCATTGCAGGTCGTCGACCGCCACGAGGACCGGCGTCCTCTCCGCGAGAATCATCACGACGGACAAGAAGCCCGCGGCAACCGCACGCTGGTCGGCTGGGGAATCCGCGGCGTCGCCGCGCAGCAGAACGCGGTCGAGCGCACGACGTTGCGGTTCAGGTAACTCCGCGAGAACCGCGGTGTCGATGCCGTCCAACATGTCGGCCAAGGACGTGTAGGCGAGCACCGACTCCGCATCGACCGTCCGCGCGGCCATCACTCGGAAGCCGTCGGCCTCGGCCCGGTCGATCGTCTCCAGCCACAGGGTGGTCTTGCCGATGCCGGGCTCGCCTTCGATGACAAGAGCGCAGGGGGCAGCAACAACCGAGGTCAAGAAGGCGGCGATCTCGGCCGCTTGCGGCTCACGGCTGACCACCCGCGCGGACATCGATTCATGCTGACAGGTGGCAACCCGCCGGTCTATGCCTCAGCTACCGATCAAGGAGATTCGGCCACGCTGCCGGTTGTGCCGTCGTCGTGCGTGTCGGCACGCCCCGAGGCCGTCTTGACCACATTGCGAACTCCGTCACGGACCGCCTCGATGCCGCCGCGGATGCCGTCACGCAGTGTGCTCATGCCGGCCCGTCCAGCGGTTCGGCCGGTGAAGTTCGACTCGAATGGCCTGGCGCGTGGCCCGCTGTCGTAGGGCGCCTCGATCGAACCATCGGTCGCCACCACGTCCTTATTGGTGCCCTTCTCGGCATCCTGAGCATCTCTTTGATCTTCGCCACGCCGCCGTTCCTGACCGACCGAATGATTGGTTGCGACGTTCAGCGTGACCACTCGCTCAGACTCCGCACTCGCCGGGACGGTCGTCAATGTGTCGGACGCCGGAACGGTGTCGTATCCCCTGTTGAGCACGCGATCCGTGATCAGAGCCGGTGCGACGACGACGGCGTTCAGCACGCGGTCGGGTTCGCCGGATTGCAGTGCGGCGATGACGCCCTGGATGGCCTGGGCGGTTGCGCCCACTCCATTCACCACCGGACCGAGCAGTGCGACGGTCAGGTCGGACTGAAGCCGGGTGACCGGTTCTTTCAGTCCACCCAGCAGCGGGCGCACAGTGGTCGTCGCGAGGTTGACCACGTGAACCACCGCGTCCAGGCTCGCACTGAGCAGTTGACCCACCGCCAAATCGAGGCGGCCCGCCGCAAAGTCGACTTGCGCCGCCTGCAAGGCGTCAGACACCCTGCTCCGCGTGCTTTCTAGCAGGGCCGGCAGGTCGTCGACGTTGCGCGAGAGCGCATCTCGGAGGCTTGTGAAGTCGACGGTCGGATCCCCGATGACACCGTCGAGCACGAGTTCGAGATCCAAACCGGTCAGCTCCGGTCCAGCCAGGGCCGCACCCAGCAGGGCCTCCAGATTCGCCAGGACGTGTTCGACGGCGTCCCGGTAGACGTCGAACGGGCTCGCGGTGGGCCGGACTTCCGGATTGACGATCTTGATATCGGGCGGCGTAGCGATAACGGGGGTGATGGCAAGGGCACTGGCTCCCACAACGGCCACCGCGGCCATCACATAGGGATGGAGTGCCTTCCGCATGGCGGATACCTCTCGAGCGTTGCAACGCAGCACTCAAAAGGTACCTCGCAATAGCCTGGCAAACTTTGAAATGAATAATCCGCACACCGCATGCCCGGCGGGGCTTTACCTGCGCTAACAACCGCGACAACGTCTCCGCTCCGGACCCTGCCATTGACCGATGGTTGCCAGGTTTCCGTCTGCCAGCGATATCGCAGGAAAATCACACCCGACCGTCAATATGTGCTGTGCACCACCGATGGCAAGCTAAGCTATCCATATCGCGAAACACGATCAGGTAACGGAGTGTTCCGGGGATTGCTAATGCACCGTTGCACGCTGCATAAAGGCAGACGGCTGTGTTAGGCTGCTGTTAGCTGAAGGTTGTTGCAGGTGCAGCGGCGTGCAGCTCGAGGTGAGGAAGAGAGGCTTAGCTGATGTTAGCGTTCGATCCGACGCGGTCGTCAGATGGGTCGGCCCACCCTGCCTCAAACGGTGTTGCTGTGCAGGTAGCGGACTCGCCAGAGCCAGCCGCCGTCCGGAACTGCAGCCGTCTCGGCCGCAGCGCCAACCCGCCCGGCTTTTCCTTCGGTGACTGGCTACGCGATCGGCGTAGCCGCTGAGAGCAGGCTGATCAACGCCTGAGCTTGCGAACAAACAGCACCACGAGCACGGCGCCGACTCCAGCAAGCGAGATCGCGACCGGCGGTTTCTTGACGAAGCGCAGCACGCCCGACTTCACGTCGTCGGCGATTCTGCGCGGATTGGCACGCTCGGCGAGATTATCGACGGTAAGGGCCAATTGGTCGCGCGCCGCATCGATGTCCTGCCGGATGGTTTCGGGATCTCGATCCGCCACTGTCGTCCTCCATCGTCCGCACGGAGCTCGTGCGCTGCTCGCGTCCACGCTGCCTTGCCGCACTACCCTAGATCAGCCGGCGCCAACCCTGACGCACCGGTGGAGAAGAAAGGGATCACTGGTGGCACAGACCCCACGTTTAAAGGTGGGCGACAAAGCCCCCGCATTCAGCCTGCCCGACGCCGACGGTAAGAAGGTGTCCCTGGCCGACTACCGCGGGCGCAAGGTCATCGTCTACTTCTATCCGGCGGCATCGACACCGGGATGCACCAAGGAGGCGTGCGACTTTCGCGACAACCTCGGCGAACTGAACGACGCCGGGCTCGACGTCGTCGGCATCTCCCCCGACAAGCCGGAGAAGCTCGCCAAGTTCCGCGACGACGAGAAGCTCACCTTTGCGCTGCTGTCCGATCCCGACCGCACGGTGCTGACCGCCTGGGGTGCCTATGGCAAGAAGATGATGTACGGCAAGACGGTGCAGGGCGTCATCCGCTCCACGTTCGTCATCGACGAAAAGGGCAAGATCGAGGTCGCCCAGTACAACGTCAAGGCTGCACACACGTCAACAAAGATCCGGAAGTACATCGAAGATCACGGCGCGGCCTAGGGGTCGTGGGAACGGCTCAACCGAGCACTTCCAATGGGCTAGCGTTTTGCAGCGTGCCGAGGGAGAGGGGGTCTAAAAAGACGACGACACCAGCGGGTTGGTATCCAGATCCATTGGACGCCAGTCGACAGATTTACTGGAACGGCACGGCGTGGGTCGGTGGGCCGTAGACCGGGCCTCCGGTTGAAGTGAGTTCATCCCCCGCATCCGCCACCGCCGACAACAGCAGCGGCAGCGGCAAGAAGGCCGCAGTTGCTATCGGCGTCTGCGTGCTCGTCATCATCGGGGTTGTGATGTCGTTGCAATCAGTCAGCTTGCTAACCGGCTCAGGTCCAATCTGGACCGGAGTTGGCTTTGTGGCGGCTGGCACAGCTGTCTCCTTCTTTATGGGCGCGGATAAATGGGTCCGAGTCGTAGCCGCACTGCTTCTCGTGTTTGCTCTCTTCAATGCCTTTTACATGGAGAAACAGTTGAACGACAAGCGCAACGAGATCGGTCAGATCTTCAATAACTAAGATGCCACGGCGCAGTGAACGACGAAGGTACCGACGACACAGACGATTCAAAGTCCATCGCCGACAGCGGGTAATCAATCATCATGTCGTTCATCGAAACCACCGCGGAAGCTATAGCCAACTACCTTGAGAAGGCGATAGCGGTCTTCCGCGACCGTGACGCAGAGCCAGTCGAGACGCTCCTCATCGCTGGTGACGGAAGTCTGCTGCCTGCTCACGGCATCCTCAGGGACATGGGCTATCACGTCGGAAAGAAGGGGCTATTCCCAAACGAGCGGCGCGAGATTCTGCGAAGAAACTTTCAGAGTCCAGCTCGTCTCCCCTTCAGGAGAGGCAAGCGACTACACCGCTGAGTGGGGTGGCCGATGCAGCCAAGCCCGGTTCGACAAGATGGACCGCGTTCTAGAGGGCTAGCGGCAAATGCGGGAAGAAAGACGAAGTTAGACGTGTCGGCGGCTATGGCCGACTGGAAAGAAGACCAGGTGTGGTTGAGGAACCACTACCGCGAGTGGATGGATCACACCCCTTAGCGGTGAGTCCAAATACGGGACATTGCCCACCCCCGCGATCGATCCTACCGCAACGAGCGAAGTCCAGAGGGCGTTAGTGCCTTCTTCCCAGGCCCGGCAAGCCACCACTCACAGTGCGGATACTCGAACCATAGCCAACTGACCCTCTGCCGCTCGACTTAATCGGGGCAGTGACCTTCCGACCGGAGCCTTGACACCAAACGCGAACTCCGTGTGGCCTTTAATGCATCCGTTGTCAGCGACCGCAACGGATCGCCGGCACACCGGACAGATCCACTTCCGGCCGCTAGCCTGGGGCCTTCCTCTCTTGGATTTCGGCTGTTTCTGCTTGTTCTTCGATTTCGAGGTTTTGTTCTTCTTCGATTTCTCGGCTTTGGTTTCCGGACTGCTTAACGCGGATGCCGGCCGACGGAGCTTTTCTTCCCCCTGAGCAGCGGCTCGCCGTGCAGCAAGTTGACTCTGCAACCGGTTGTATTGCTGGGGGTCTCTCTTCCACTCCGCCGTTACAAGGGCCTGAAGGGCATCAAGAGAGACTCCATAGAGTTCCGAGAACCTCGCGTACATCGCCTTGATCGCGTCGCTGTGGCTCTCGGCGACGAGCGTCTCCCGGTACGCCCGCCGAAATCTCGACTTCTGCTGCGTCGTCAACTCGACATTCACAATTTTTAAGCTAACTTTTAGCGTAGACAAGTTGAAGCCCGGACCGACCGCTCCTAGTCTTCGCAGCAAACCGCCTCATCGGAATGCGACCCTAAAGCCCTAAACCCGTACGCAACCTCTCAGGCGCATTACCCGCCGGTCATCGGGCGGGGCGAGGGGTCATCCCCCTGGGGTCGCTGCTGCCGGAATCGTCTTAGATTCAATTCACTGTGGACGAGCTGCGTGTGCTAGCAGCCAGCGGCGGCCGTGAAATGCACAGATTCGTAACGGTGAAGTAAATACGGCCAGCGAACTCGTTGAGTTTGCAACTACTACAAGGTCCCAAACCGTTTTGGATCGTGGATTCGGGCTCGACCAGCTAGCCTTCCTTACGGGGGGCTTGACGCAGCGGCGTAGGCACAGGGGAAGAAGCAAAGGGCAATGAGCGGCGAGCATCGCGCTATACAGGAAACGAACAAGGCACGCATCGGGGTTGCTGGGGCACTGATGCACACCGGCAAACGCAATGGTCGCCAACGGGGTGGCCGGAACGGAGGAAGCATGAAGACACTCATCATCGGACTGCTGGCGGGCGGCGCGCTGCTCGCCAGCGCGGGGGTCGCCAACGCGACGCCCCAGGAGGACGCCGTGATCCAGCAGCTCGCTGACGCCGGGTATAACTACCCCCCGGAAGCGATCAGCAATGCCCATAAGGTGTGCAACCGGCTCGCCGGGGGGCAGTCTCGGGACCAGATCGTGGGCGACATTCTGGCGATAGTCAGCGACCCGGTGAAGGCCAACACGTTCTTCGACGTGTCGCAGCGCAACCTCTGCCCGTAGTGCTCGACCAGGCGATAACAACAGCGAAGGAAAAACTGATGCACACCATTACACGCGGCGTAATCGCCGGGGCAGCCGTTGTCGGCGCCGCGATCGGCTTGGCCGGCCCGGCGTCCGCCGAACTAACTGACGGCACCTACCAGATCACGTATATAGGCGATCCATCGCCATCGCAAAATATGGTTGTCAATTCTTGTGGCGACGGCTGTAAACACATCCAAATAGTTGGGCCATATGAGCCTGTGGACTATCACCTACAAGGAAATATTTGGACCGCTCTGTCTTACGGAAGGACGTTGACGATCAACGACGATACTCTCGGTGGATCTGCTGGCAGCAACCCCTTCTCGTTGACCAAGGCCGGTTGACGCGACAGGACACGGGGAGGCCCGGACAGGTACGCCCGATAGCGGTAACCGCCGAGCAGAACCCCCCAGCCCTGCTTGTATCCGAAATTTCCCATACGGCCAATTAGGTTGAGAGAGAACGAGAAACCATGAAGAAGAAGATTGCAATCGCTCTGGGGGCCTTCTCCATCGCCGGGTTGGCATTGGCCCCGTTGGCTTCTGCCGATCCGGCACCGGCCCCCGCACCGGGGACGTACACGTTCGTCACCAGCAAGGGCAGTTCACTGGAGACTGTCGCTCAGGACTGCGGCCCGTCCTGCTGGTCGATGACCGAAACAGCAGGACGGATCGAGTTCCGCCTCGTGGGTGATCGCTGGCAGGCGGACAATGGCATTTGGACGGTCGATAATCTCAATTTCACCAACCGATCCGGCAAGACCGCCACCCTCAACCCGGCCTAGCGGCCAACCAGGGGTGCGACTTAACCGCTGCTCCCAGCCCTAGCTGTGCTATTTCACCGCGTCGTAGTCGAACGATGAATCTCGGGACAGCCACCCACAATCAAAATTCGTCCCGCTGCCCGAGCTGAACCGGCGGTAGCAGCCCAACGGTGACGCCCCGCAGGGTGGCTGTAGTGCCATCCCGTTGGGGCTACTCATCGCGTTATACGACAGCGGAGCTGGTGCCTTCCGCGACAAGCCTTACCGCGCTGTCTTACAGCGACCACGCCTGCGGGGTTCGCGAACCCGAAGCAGACGCGGGCGGTCCCGCCCAACTGGTCTATCGACTGGTGGTTAATACACGTAGATGATTGCGTCGTCGCCACCAGAGCATGTCACCAATGACCCATTCGCGGCACACGTCAGGGAACGCGGCACACGTCAGGGAATAGGACTGACCCGTAACAGGACTTGCCGCCTCGACCTGTCGCGGTGTAGAGCTACGAGACCCGCTGGCGGAGTATGCAAGTGCTACCTGGTTGGCGAAGGCACACGAGGTTACTGACGTTCCGACGGCTGTGTGTCCGCCGGGACATGTCTGCGCCCCAGGAGGAAGGCTTACTGCAGCGCCGGCTGCGGGTCCAGAGGCGGACCAATCGGTACCAGACCCTGAAGCGTTTACCGGCGTCAGCGATGCGCGATCGACATTGACCATGCCTCGCGCTGTACGGGACGACGACCATAGTTCGCCCGTCGACGCTGTAGTTCTCGATCAGTCCTGATCCGATGTCGCATTGATAGTCGGCACACACTTCGACATAGCCGCCGATGGAGTCGGTCGGCGTTGCCCAATAATTGCCGGGAGCGACGTCGCCTGGTGCCAGCAGAGAGCCGTTCGACGGGGTCGCGTTGGAATGCGCGGTTGAAAACAACAGCAGCCCGGTGGTGATCGCTACTGCGAAAAAGAGTGCTCGAAGCATCGCCACTCAATCTCCGGTAACCCCGCCCTCGCAAGAGACCTGCGCCAGGCCCACCGACCCACTTACCATCTATCGTCACGGGCTCGTTGCCGGACGGTCAGCCGAGCGATCGAATCGGGCAGGAAGACGGCCGCGGAGGTGGACGCGGCTCTGCGGGCGCGATCTAGCGGTCTGACGCCAGGTTCGCCAGCAGCAGTGCCTCGGCCGTCGCGGCGCGTTCGAGCACTCCGAGGTGCAGGCTTTCGTTGATGCTATGAGCTTGTGTGCCAGGGTCTTCCACGCCGGTCACCAGGATTTTCGCCGACGGGAAAGCTTCGGCGAACTCGGCGATGAACGGGATCGAGCCACCCATTCCCATATCGACCGGCTCACTCCCCCATGCCTGCCGGAAGGCCGTTCGGGCGGCGTCGTAGACCGGTCCGGTTGCGTCGATCACGTACGGCTGGCCGACGTCGCCGGGTGTGACGGTGACCCGCGCTCCCCACGGCGCGTGCTTTTCCAGGTGACGGGTCAATGCGTCCAAGTGGGCCCGTGCGTCGCCGCCTGGCGCCACTCGCATGCTGACCTTCGCGCTTGCCCGCGGTATCAGCGTGTTCGACGACGACGCGATCGGCGTGGTGTCGATGCCGATGACAGTTATCGCCGGTTTGGCCCAAAGCCGTTGCGGCACTGATCCCGACCCGATCTCGACGACACCGTCGAGCATCCCGGACTCTTCCTTCACCCGATCTGCCGGATAGTCCACATCGGCTGCAGTCGCCTCGTGCAGACCCTCGACCGCGACATTGCCGTCGTCGTCGTGCAGCGAGGCCAACAGGCGAACCAGCGCACTCAACGCGTCGGGCACCACGCCGCCCCACAGACCCGAGTGCAGGCCGTGGTCGAGCGTGGCAATCTCGACGACGCAGTCGGCCAGCCCACGCAACGACACGGTCAACGCGGGGATTTCGGTACTCCAGTTGTCCGAGTCGGCGATGACGATGACGTCTGCGGCCAGTGTGTCCTTATGCGCCGCCAGCAGCCGGCCAAGCGACGGTGAGCCCGATTCCTCCTCGCCCTCGACGAATACCGTCACACCCACCGGCGGCCGGCCACCGTGTGCGCGGAACGCGGCCAAATGCGTTGCGATGCCCGCCTTGTCGTCGGCGCTACCGCGCCCGTACAGACGCCCGTCGCGTTCGGTCGGCTCGAAGGGCGGTGAAACCCACTGGCCTGCATCTCCCTCGGGTTGGACGTCGTGATGGGCATACAGCAGCACCGTCGGCGCGCCGTCAGGCGCCGGGTGTCGTGCGATGACGGCGGGCGCGCCGCCCTCGCTGACGATCTGGACGTCGCCGAACCCCGCCTGCGTCAACAGCTTTGCCACCGCATCGGCGCTGCGTTCGACCTCATGCTTGCGCGCCGGGTCGGCGCCCACCGACTCGATGCGCACCAGGTCCTCCAGGTCGCGCCGCACCGAGGGCAGGACGTCACGCACCCTCTCCACCAGATCGTTCATGCTGACGACACTAACGGGTCACTCACCCACCGCGAGCGTGCGCAGTTGCACAAGAAGCTGCGGCGTGTCGTGTGCTAACACGCACGCTCGCGGTGCAAGTCCTAGCGCTCCTCAAGTATGGCGACCGCGGCGGCGGTGTCCCCCTCGTGCGTCAGTGACAGATGGATCGTCACCTTCTCCAAGTGCTCGGCGATCGCACCGGTCAGCCGAACCCGCGGCCGACCCCACATATCGGTCACCACCTCGATGTCGCGGTGAATGCCCTCCGGCAATACCGGCCGCTTCGAGAACCGCGAGACCGACCACGCCTTGATCACCGCCTCCTTGGCCGCCCACCGGGCCGCCAGGTGCCGCGCCGCCGACGAACTCTTGTCCGCGGCGTCGCGGCGCTCACCGGGCGTGAACGTCTCCGCGAACACCGTTCCCGGCTGGTCGACCTGCTCCGCGAACTCAGGGATCGAGACCAGGTCGATGCCGACGCCAACGATGCTCATCCGAGGAACACTAGCTTCCGCTATCTGCTCTTCGCGCAACCGCTCACCGCGTGTACACGCCGTTTTCGCCAAGCCTGGACGCCGGATCGAGCAGCATCTCGGCCTCTTCGCGATTCTCCGGCGCCTCGTCGTTCAACCGGCGGTTGCTCGCCGGCCGCTCGTACAGGGGTGTGCCGCCGGCGATCGCCGAGGCGAGCCTTCGCTGCCCGGCGAAGATCCGCGCACTCGCCTGCTCCTGATACGCCTGTCGCTGCTCGGGATCGAGCGCCGCGATGAAGGCCTGCGGATGCACCAACGCGATGACGCCCGAGACGTGACCGAAGCCCAGGCTGGTGATCAGGCCCGCCTTCATCGGGAACTTCTCGCCCAGTCGCAGCGTCTCGCGTACCCACACGAAGTGCTCGGAGCCGGCGAGCTCGTCGTCCACACAGTCCAGGCTGCGGTTCGGCGGGATGACCCCGTCGCGCAGCATCTGGCACATGCCGATCATCTGGAACACCGCAGCGCCGCCCTTGGCGTGACCGGTCAGGCTCTTCTGCGACACGATGAACAGCGGTGCGCCGTCGGAGCGGCCCATCGAGTCTGCGAGCCGCTCGTGCAGCTCGGTCTCGTTGGGATCGTTGGCCAGCGTCGACGTGTCGTGCTTGGACACCACAGCGATGTCGTCGGCACCGACGCCCAGCTTGGCCAGCGAGCGCGACAGCAGCGATTCCTTGCCACCTCGGCCGGCGCTGAGAGCACCGAGGCCGGGGGCTGGGATCGAGGTGTGCACGCCGTCGGCGAACGACTGCGCGTACCCGACTACGGCCAGCACCGGCAGGCCCATCCGCAGCGCGAGGTCGCCACGGGCCAGCAGGATCGTGCCGCCGCCCTGCGACTCGAGGAAGCCAAGCCTGCGCCGGTCGTTGGCGCGGGAGAACTTCGAATCGCTGATGCCCTTGGCGCGCATCATCTCGGTGTCGGCGGTGGCCGCCATGTCACCGAATCCGATGATCGCCTCCAACGTCAGGTCGTCGAAGCCGCCTGCGACCACGAGCTCGGCCTTGCCCAGCTTGATCTTGTCGAC
>NZ_JAVHWK010000025.1:0-4423 GCF_032159775.1 Mycobacterium sp. | reverse complement strand
GAAGCTGCCCTCCTACGTCGACGCGTTGGAGGAGGCTTACGGTCCCGAGCAGGCGCACGATGCGTTGGTGGTGGGGCCGCCCCACACCCTGATCTGGCCCAACCTCTTCCTGGCGGAGATGAACGTCATGTTCGTCGAACCGCAGGCGCCCGACCGCACCGTCGCGTACACCACGGCCGTATTGATCCCGGGCCAGGACGCGTTGAACGAACGCACGCTGCGGCGCTCGGAGGGAGCGATGGGGCCGGCGGGGTTCCTCATCGCCGATGACGGCGAGATCGGCATGCGCAACCAGGCCGGGCTCGCCGCGGAGCTGCCGGAGTGGCTGGTTCTGGCGCGCGGCGTGGAGCACGACATCACCGACGACACCGGAATCATCAACCGGGACAAGAGCGCCGAGACGCCACAGCGCGGGTTCTACTCGCAATGGGCGGCCGTCGTCGGAGGAGGGACGGGAGCGTGACCGTCGACGCTGCGTCAGAACAGCCGACAACTCAGACTCGTCCCGCGCTGCGGGCCCTCCCCGACGCAGAGATCCTTGCCTTCCTGTACCTGGAGGCTCGGCTGGCCGATGAAGGCCGCTACTCGGAGTGGGAGACGCTCTGGGCCGATGACGACGACACCGTCGAATACCGGGTTCCCATGCACCCCGGCGACGATCCTCGAACCACGCTGGCCTACATCAACGACAACCGGCGGCGGATCAAGAGCAGGGTCGCTCAGCTGAACACCGGCACCCGGCACTCCCAAACGCCGCCCTCGGTCATGCGGCGCGTCATCTCCAACAGCGAAGTGGCCGCCGAGGATGGCGACACCGTCACAGTCGAGTCGAATTTCGCACTGTTCGAATATCGCATCCGTCAACGGTTCTGGGCTGGCCGAGTGCTTCACACGATTCGCCGGACGGCGGACGGCCCGCGGCTGGTCCGCAAGATCGTGCACCTGGTCGACGCGGGCGGTCCCGTCGAGACATTGGCATTCCTGATATGACGGTTCGTTGATCTGATGCTCGTCGGAGACATCGCCACCAACAACGCGCGCCGTTATCCGGACAAGCGCGCACTCGTCGACGCCGACCGGGTGCACACCTGGACCCAGGTCGACGAGCGGGCCCGCCGGCTGGCCGCCTACCTGGCCGGGCGGGGACTGGAACCCGGGGACCGGGTGATGGTGATCGCGCGCAACTGCATCGAGTGGCCGGAGATCTCGTTCGGGCTGGCCAAGGCCGGGTTGATCGCGGTGCCGGTGAACATCAGGCTGGCGCCCGACGAGGTGGCCCACGTCCGCGACGACTGCGACGCACGAGCCGTGATCGTCCACGCCGACCAGATCGACAGGTTTCTCGGCGAATTGACCGGACTGAAGACGATATTGGGCATGGGCGCACAGACGGTGAACGGCGTCAGCGAGTTGGTCACCGACTACGAGACGGCGCTGGCAGCGGCTCAGCCGAACGCGGGTAGCGGTGATATCAGCCCCGACGATGTGGCCGTCATCCTCTACACAAGTGGCACCACCGGTCGCGCCAAGGGCGTGATGCACACGCATCGCGGCCTGCTCTACCAGGCGGCCGACACCAATCTGGTGACCGAGGCAAACCGGTCGGACGTCATGTTGGCCACCACCCCGTTCTTCACCGCGGGCGGCATGGTGCGCACCGTGTCCTGGCTGTATTTGGGACAGACGATGGTCATCCACCAGCGCTTCGATCCGCAGGCTGTGATCGACGAGATCGAGCGCAGCGCAATCACCTTCACCACCTTCATCCCGACGATGCTGCACAGGACGTTGACCATCCTGGAAGACGGTCCCCCTCGGGACATGTCGAGCCTGCGACGAATCTCCTATGGTTCAGCGCCGGTGCCACCGGGCCTGGCGCGCAAGGCCATGGACCTGCTCGGCTGCGACCTTCAGCAGCGCTACGGACTGACCGAATGCGGCGGACAGGCCACCATCCTCACGCCGCAGGATCACCGTGACATCATCGCCGGGAGAACGTCGATCGCCACCTCATGCGGCCAGGAGACTCCGATGTGCGCGATCCGCGTCATCGACGCCGACGGCAATGACGTGCCGGTCGGCGACGTCGGCGAGATCGTCATCGTCAGCCCCGCCAACTCTGTTGGTTACTGGAAGCTGCCACAGCAGACCGCGGAGACCTTCCGTCCCGACGGGCTGCGCACCGGCGATCTGGGCTACCTGGACGCCGACGGCTACCTGCACATCACCGGCCGTCGCACCGACCTCATCATCTCCGGTGGATTCAACGTCTACCCCGCCGAGATCGAGCGGGTCATCGCGCAGCATCCCGGGGTGGACATGGTCGCTGTGGTCGGCGTACCGGATCCCGAATGGGGCGAGACACCCGTCGCCGCGGTGATTCCGAAGTCTCACGTGCACGACCGGCCGGCGCTGACCGAGGAGCTTGCTGCGCTGTGTCGCGCGGAGTTGGCCGGCTACAAGCAGCCGCGGCGGTTTGAATACCGCGAAGAATTCCCGCTCGGCCCGGCCGGAAAAATCCTCAAACGGGAGATCGCTAACCAAGTTATACAGGTAGGATCGGCCCGTGACTGACCTGGGTAATCTGCAGACCATCGAGTTCGACGTGTCCGATCACGTCGCCACGGTGGCGTTGAACCGGCCCGAGAGGCTGAACAGCTTCACCGAGCAGATGGCCGCCGACCTCGCGACGGCGTGGGCGCGTATCCGCGACGACGACGACATTCGGGTAGCGGTGCTGTGCGCGAACGGCGACCGGGCCTTCTGCACCGGCATCGATGTGTCAGAGGGGACCTGGTGGACCCATAAGTCGATCTTCAACCAGGAAGATCCGGGAGAGCTGCTTGGGCCGAAGGCGCACCGGGTGTGGAAGCCGGTGATCGCAGCGCTTCACGGCATCGTGGCAGGCGGCGCGATGTACTTCGTCAACGAGTGCGACTTCTCCATCTGCAGTGAGACAGCCACCTTCTTCGATCCGCATGCCAATGCCGGCATCGTCTCCGCGCTGGAGCCGATGGGCATGCTCGCGCTCGGCGTCCCCTACGGCGAGGTGATGAGGTGGGCTCTGCTGGGCAGCGAGGAGCGGATGTCGGCACAGACCGCACTTCGGATCGGCATCGTCACCGAAGTAGTCCCCGACGATCAGTTGCGGTCCCGGGCAACCGAATTGGCGTGCGAAATTGCTGCACGACGTCCCCTGGGGGTGCAGGGCACGGTTCGCGCCATGTGGGAGGCTCGCGATCTGCCCCCCAGCACCGCCGCTCGACACGGCAAGTTCTACACAGATTTGGGTAACGCCGGCGCAGGCCGGACCGACTCGCGCGCCAACAAGAAGTCACCGCGCACCCGATGAGGAGATGGTCGAGATGACGGACACCGCGACAGAGCAATTGGTGCAGTTCGAATTGCTGATCGACGGTGAGCAGACCGCCGCCGCATCGGGTGCCACCTACGACAGCGTCGATCCCTTCACCGGCGGCCCCTGGGCGCGTGTACCCGACGGCGGCCCTGCGGACGTCGACCGTGCGGTGGCCGCGGCACGGGCCGCGTTGCACGGCCCGTGGGGGCAGTTGACAGCGACGGCGCGAGGCAAGCTGTTGTGGCGGCTGGGCGAGATCATCGCGCGCGAGGCGGAGAATCTGGCCGAGTTGGAGGTCCGCGACGGCGGCAAACTCGTTCGCGAGATGGTCGGTCAGATGAAAGCCCTGCCGGACTATTACTTCTACTACGCCGGGCTGGCCGACAAGCTGCAGGGCGAGGTGGTCCCGGTCGACAAGCCGAACTTCTTCGTCTACACGCGCCACGAGCCCGTCGGCGTGGTCGGCGCGATCACCCCGTGGAACTCGCCGCTGCTGCTGCTGACGTGGAAGCTGGCCGCCGGCTTGGCCGCGGGGTGCACGTTCGTCGTCAAGCCGAGCGACCACACCCCCGCGTCCACGCTTGCATTCGCAAAGCTGTTCGCCGAAGCGGGCTTTCCGCCCGGTGTGATCAATGTGGTGACCGGCTGGGGACCCGAGACCGGCGCCGCGCTGGCGGCGCACCCGGACGTCGACAAGATTGCGTTCACCGGGTCCACCGCCACCGGCATTCATGTCGGCAGGGCCGCGATCGAGAACATGACACGGTTCTCCCTCGAACTGGGCGGCAAGTCGGCACAAGTCGTGTTTCCCGACGCCGACCTCGACGCCGCCGCCAACGGCGTGATCGCGGGGGTCTTCGCCGCCACCGGCCAGACCTGCCTGGCGGGCTCTCGCCTGCTGGTCCACGAAAGCGTCGCCGATGCGCTGGTCGAGCGCATCGTCGCCCGTGCGGCGACCATCAAGCTCGGGGATCCGAAGGACCCGGCGACGGAGATGGGGCCGGTCTCCAATCAGCCGCAGTACGAGAAGGTCCTGTCGCACTTCACCTCTGCTCGCGAACAGGG
>NZ_JAVHWK010000195.1:0-4263 GCF_032159775.1 Mycobacterium sp. | reverse complement strand
AGATCGGAGTCGGGGTCCGTCACCGAGCTGACCTGGACGCAACTGGGCAGGCGGATCCGCGCCATCGGCGCCCGGGTGCAGCAGGTCGCGTCCCGAGGAGACCGCGTGGCGATACTCGCCCCGCAGGGCCTCGACTACATCGCAGGGTTCTTCGCCGCCATCAAGGCCGGCACCATCGCGGTCCCGCTGTTCGCTCCCGAGTTGCAAGGTCATGCTCAGCGTCTCGCGGTGGCACTGCACGACTCACGTCCGACCGTCGTGCTCACCACGTCGACGGCCTCAGCAGCCGTCGGGGCCGCCCTGACCGAGGTCGGGCTCGCACCTCGACCACATGTCATTGCCATCGACCACATTCCGGATGCGGCCGCGGACGCGCTGACGCCCGTTCGCATCGAGGCCGAGGACGTCTCGCATCTGCAGTACACGTCGGGATCCACCCGGGATCCGGTGGGCGTCGAGATCACCCACAGAGCGGTCGGCACCAACCTGACGCAGATGATCCTGTCCATCGACCTTCTCGACCGAAACACGCACGGCTGCAGTTGGTTACCGCTCTACCACGACATGGGCCTGTCGATGATCGGCTTTCCCACCGTCTACGGCGGTCACTCGACGCTGATGTCTCCGGCTGCGTTCATCCGGCGGCCCGAACGCTGGATACATGCGCTGGCAGCCGGATCCCGTGAAGGACGCGTCGTGACCGCCGCACCCAACTTCGCATGCGAGTACGCGGCGCAACGCGGCCTGCCCGCAACCGATCGCAACGTCGACCTGAGCAATGTCGTGCTGATCCTTGGTTCGGAACCGGTGAGCACCAGGGCCATCGACTCCTTCAACAGCGCATTCGGGCCATACGGATTGCCGCCGACGGCGATTAAACCGTCCTACGGCATCGCCGAGGCGACCTTGTTCGTCTCGACCATCGCCCCCGACGCCAGCCCCGCCGTCGCACACCTCGACCGCGCAATGCTGGAGAAAGGTCAGGCCGTGCGGGTCGCCGCTGACGACCAGGACGCGGCCGCGCATGTGGCGTGCGGCCAGATCGCCCGCAGCCAATGGTGCGTCATCGTCGATCGCGACACCGAAAGCGAGCTTCCCGACGGCCGGATCGGCGAGATCTGGTTGCACGGCGCCAACATCGGCCGCGGATACTGGCGGCGTGCCGAGGAAACCCGGCGGACGTTCGGGGCGATCCTTCGGTCGCAGGTCGGCGAGGGCAGTCACGCCGACGGCGCTCCGGCCGGTGCCACCTGGTTGCGCACGGGCGACCTCGGTTTCTATCTCGACCGGGAGCTGTATGTCACCGGTCGCATCGCCGACCTGATCACGATCGACGGTCGACAGCTCTACCCAGAGGACGTCGAAGCCGCAGCGGCCGAGGCGTCGCCGATCGTGCGTCGTGGATATGCCGCCGCATTCACGGTGCCGTGCGGGGCCGTCGAGCAGCTGGTGATCGTCGCCGAACGGGCGTCGGGCACACGCCGCGCAGACCCCGCGCCCGCCGTCGAAGCCATTCGTGCCGCACTGTCCCGGCGGCACCGCCTCCGGGTCGCCGATGTCCGGCTGGTGCCTGCAGGCGCGATCCCGCGCACTACGAGCGGCAAGCTGGCCCGCCGGGCCTGCCGCGCCGCCTACCTGGACGGGGAATTCGGGGACTAGGCCGCTCCCCGCGCGGCTAGGGTCAACCGAATGACATCGATAGCGCAAGCGCCCGACCGCGTTACCGGGTTGGCCCGCGGAATGCGGGACCTCGTTGAAGCCCGAGCCGCGGAATCCGAGCGGAACCGGACGCTCGCCCCTGCGGTGGTGGAGCACATGTGGGCGTGCGGGCTGATGTCCGCGTTCAACCCCCATCAGGCAGGCGGTGTCGAACCGTCGTTCCGGGAGATGATCGAGACCTGGATCGAGATGGCTTGGCAGGACGGCTCATTCGGCTGGGTCGGCATCGCGAACTTCCCGTCGGCGTTCGCCGCCGCGGCTTATCTGCCCGATGACGGCTTCGCGGAGGTGTTCACCGCTCACGACAATCACGTCACGATGGGCGGCCAGTTCTTTCCCAATGGGCAGGGGACCGTCGTCGAGGGCGGCTACCGCTTGACCGGATCGTGGAGCTTCGGTTCGGGAACCGGCCATTCCGAATACGTCGCCGCAGGGTTCTTCCCCATGGAAGATGGCGAGATGCGCTGGATCAGCGAAGGCATCCCCGACATGCAGGTGGCCGTGGTGCCGCGGGAGGAGATCTCGTTCAACGACGGCTGGTTCGTCCAGGGTCTCAAGGGAACCGGCTCCTATGACTACAGCGCCACCGATGTGTTCGTCCCCGCCGGCCGCACCTTCGCGCTGTTCTCCCGGGAGCCGCTGCGGGGAAGCTCGCCGGCCACCCGGATGGGGCTGATGCCGGTGACCGCCGCGGGCCACGCATCGTGGGCGCTCGGAGTGGCCAAGAGCATGCTCGACGACGTCCAGGAGCTCGCCGCCACCAAATTCCGGATGAGCGACATGGCCTCGCTGGCCAGCCGGCCAACCTTCCAAAAAGGTCTGGCACACAGTGTTTCGGCATGGCGGGCCGCCCGCCTCCTGGTACTCGAGGCGTTCACCGCCGCCGAATCCGCCGTGGCAGCAGGCGGAGACCTGACGCCGATGCTGCGGGCAGACATGCGGACGGCGGCCGTATACGCCACCGACGTCGCACGGGAATGTGCGGAATGGGCACATCTCGTCGCCGGCACCAGCTCGATACGGGAGGGCAGTCGACTGGAGCGGGCGTTCCGTGACATCTACACGGGCACCCAACACGCCTTCATCAGCGAGAAGGTGGCGATGGACGGGGCACAGATCTGGCTCGGCGTGATCGAGGATCAGTTCGGCCTGTAACCCCGCTTGCCGAAAGGGTTTAGCGATGCTGGATCGAACCGCCGGCCTTTCTGAGGCCGCGCAGCATGCGGTGGAGTTCCTGGCGGGCCTCGACGAGCGTCCGGTGGCCGCCCGTGTCGACGCCGCAGGCGTGCGCGATGTTCTCGGCGGTCCTCTGCCGGAGCACGGTGAGGCCCCCGATGTCGTCATCGACGCGCTGGTGGCCGGAGCCGAGCCCGGGCTGGTTGCCACTGCGGGGCCGCGTCATTTCGGTTTCGTGATCGGCGGCGCACTGCCCGCCGCACTGTCCGCGGACTGGCTGGTCTCGGCCTGGGACCAAAACGCCGCATTCCATTCGCTGTCGCCTGCCGCCGCCGCGATCGAAGAGGTCACCGCGGCGTGGGCGCGCGACCTCTTCGGGCTGCCCGAGACGGCCAGCGTCGGATTCGTCACCGGTGGCCAGGGCGCGAACACCACGTGTCTGGCCGCGGCCCGTCATGCGGTGCTCGCGAAGGCAGGTTGGAACGTCGAAGACGACGGCCTGATCGGCGCTCCGCCGGTGCACATTCTGTGCGGTGAACAGGCCCACGCGACCATCGACACCGCCCTGCGCCAGCTGGGGCTCGGCGCAAAGACGCCGATCCGCATCGAAGCCGACGACCAAGGTCGGATGCGAGTCGACGCGCTTCGCGATGTGCTGTCTCATGTCGCTGGGCCGACGATCGTCTGCTCACAGGCGGGAAACGTGGCCACCGGCGCCTTCGACGCGTTCGAACCGCTCGCCGACGCCTGCACCTCGCATGGAGCCTGGCTGCACGTCGACGGCGCGTTCGGTCTGTGGGCCGCTGCGACGCAGGCGCTCCGGCACCTCACGACCGGCGTCGAACGCGCCGACTCGTGGGCAGTGGACGCCCACAAGTGGCTGAACGTGCCCTACGACAGCGCGATGGCGATCGTCGCCGACCCCGACGCCCACGTCGCTGCGATGGGCCTCGCGGGTCCGTACCTCGTCGCCGACCCCGGCCAGCGCGACGGAACCAACTACGTGCCGGAGAGCTCGCGGCGGGCGCGCGTCGTGCCGATATATGCGGCCTTGAGGTCGTTGGGCCGTACAGGCATCGCCGAGTTGATCGAACGCAACTGCGCTCAGGCCAGGCGAATGGCCGAGCGGCTCGGCGCGATTCCCGGCGCGCGGATCGTCAACGAGGTCGTACTCAACCAGGTGCTGGTGGCGCTGCCCGGCGGTGACGACGCGAACAGGGCAGCGGTGGCCGCAGTCCAGCGCGACGGGACCTGCTGGCTCGGCGGCACCACCTGGCGCGATGAGTACGTGCTTCGGGTATCCATATCGAACTGGGCGACGACCGACGTCGATGTCGACCGGTCGGCGGACGCGATAGCAGCTGCCGC
>NZ_JAVHWK010000194.1:0-8770 GCF_032159775.1 Mycobacterium sp. | reverse complement strand
CGGTCCTCGGTGGCGTCGTCGAGCTTGTGCCCGCCCGCGCCGAAGATCTTGATGCCGTTGTCGGGCATCGGGTTGTGAGAGGCCGAAATCATCACGCCGAATTCGGCGTCGTAGGCGTGGGTCAGGTAGGCGACCGCCGGCGTCGGCAGCACACCGACCCGCAGCGCATCCACGCCTTCGCTGGTCAGCCCGGCGATGACCGCGGCTTCGAGCATTTCGCCGCTGGCCCGCGGATCGCGGCCAACCACGGCGACGCGACGGCGTGCCTGGGAGGAGTTCGCCAGACGACGCGCCGCCGCCGAGCCCAGCCCAAGTGCCAGCTCAGCGGTGAGATTGCTATTGGCGACTCCGCGGACTCCGTCGGTGCCGAACAGTCGAGCCATCGGACAAATTTCTCATAGATGAGCCCCGATGGCACAACCGCCGACGTCAGCAGTCATGCCGCCGCCGTTTCGGTACCCGGCCGAGATCGAGAAAGGACTCACCGCCCGTACCCCTCGGAGACACGGGCGGTGAGCGCTTATCGATTAGTTACCGGGTGTGACCGGGTGTGTTGGCGGCATTGCCATTGCCCGGCGCGTTCTGCTGCAGGCTGACGGGCTGTGTGAATGCGGTGCAGTTGGCGACCGGCTGGCTGCCACCGTCCGCATCGACCTGCGTGGCCAAAACGTTGACATCCTCGAGAACCACGTTGGGGCAGACGTTCGCGATGATCTCCGCCACGGCTTCGACCTGGACGTTCCGCAGCACCGTGACGTCGCCGACGGCCACATTGACCAGGCCGTCCTGGATCTGGGGCGGTGCCGCCTGCGCGACGCCCATGCCGGTGAACATCAACGAACCGCCGAGTACTGCACCTGCTGCGGCCCTCTTCATCATGCTGGTCATAAATTTTTCCTTTCAGTCAGGAAGCAGTAGTCCGACCCCCGACCGCGGCCATGTGACCCCGGGTGGCAGGAACTGCCCGCCTGGCGCGAAAGGTGCGCCTCTGCTCCCCGGCGAGGGATTCCCGGTCACCCGTCAGCTAAACAGAGATTTTTGTAAAAGCCTGTTCTAGACCATATTTGTTAGCGCTGGCTAATTAGCTTCGGCGTCAATAACGTGACCTTCGAAAAGCTGGTCACGGTGTCATTAGGTATGTCTGTGCCACCGTCCATGATCGTTACTGACGCGGAGAAAAATTTTCGCATTCCCCAACCTCGATAGCGCCTGGAGCCTGTTTCGATAGGGAAACACCCTATTTATCTGCCGCGCTCGGATCGATAGCGTCGCCATGGACGAAAGGATCCCCATGCGCAGCGACCTGTTTTCCCCGCAAAATGCTGAGGCCCAGACCACGCAGCCGGGCATGAAACTGCAGAACGGCAAGATGCTCAAGGTCGCGCTCAACGGCGAGATGATGGTGCGTCAGGGCGCCATGGTGGCCTACCAGGGAAATATCCAGTTCCAGGGACAGGGCGCCAGCGGCGTCGGCCAGTTCGTCAAGCAGCATCTGACCGGCGAAGGCGTACCGCTGATGAGGTGCACCGGCAGCGGTGACATGTTCCTCGCCGACCTGGCCTCCGACATCCACCTCATCGACCTCGAGGGCGGGCACGACGGGCTCACCATCAACGGCAAGAACGTGCTCGCGTTCGAGCCGACGCTGTCCTACGACATCCGCCGGGTACAGGGCGCTGGGATGCTCTCCAACGCGGGCTTGTTCAACTGTGTGTTCTCGGGTCAGGGCCGCATCGCGATCACCACGAAGGGCACGCCGGTCGTGCTGCAGGTCGACCAGCCGACCTACGCCGACCCGCAGGCCGCCGTCTGCTGGTCGGCCTCACTGCAGACCGGATTCCACCGTGCCGACCAGTTCGGCCTCGGCACCTTTATCGGACGCAGCACCGGCGAAGCCTTCACGATGTCGTTCAACGGCCAGGGTTTCGTCGTCGTGCAGCCCTCCGAGGAAGTGCCGGGCTCGTTCGTGAGCGGCACCGGCGGCGGTCAACAGGCGGGCCAGGCAGGTTCCGCCGCCGCGGGGATACTGGGAAATTTCCTCGGCCGCTGACGCACACCGCCCGGCATGCAGTACGCATACCGGGCGGTGAGGCAGTGCAGATCAGCGCTTGGAGTACTGAGGCGCCTTGCGGGCCTTCTTGAGTCCGTACTTCTTGCGCTCGATGGCGCGCGGGTCGCGGGTCAGGAAGCCGGCCTTCTTCAGCGCGGGCCGGTCCTCGGGCTGCACCAGAATGAGTGCACGCGAGATCGCCAGGCGCAGCGCGCCCGCCTGTCCGGACGGGCCACCGCCGTGGAGGTGGGCGTGGATGTCGAACGCGTCGACCCGGTCCACGGTCACCAGCGGCGCCTTGATCAGCTGCTGGTGCACCTTGTTCGGGAAGTAGGCCTCCAGCGTGCGTCCGTCCAGATGGAACTGGCCGGTGCCGGGAACCAGGCGCACCCGAACCACGGCCTCCTTCCGGCGACCGACGGTCTGGATCGGACGGTCCATGATGACCGGTTCGCGCGGCTCACGCGTCGGCTCGGGAGCCGCCGTCTCGGCCTCGGTCACGGGCTCGGCGGCCTCAGGAGCTTCGGTCGCCTCTGGGGCGGCCTCGGTCACCTCTGTCGCCTCGGTGGCCTCGGCTTCCGGGGCTTCCGTGGTTTCAGTCGTATCGGTTGGCTCGGTCACTGGCTCACCTGCTTGATCTCGTACGGCACCGGCTTCTGCGCGGTGTGCGGATGCTCCGGGCCGGCGTAGACCTTCAGCTTCTTCTGGACCTGACGGCTGAGCTTGTTGTGGGGCAGCATGCCCACGATCGCCTTCTCGACGACGCGGTCGGGATGCTTCTGCATCTCGGTGCCGAGCGAACGCGCCTTCAGCCCACCTGGGAACCCCGAGTGGCGGTAGGCGAACTTGTTCTGCAGTTTGTCGCCGCTGATGGCGACCTTGTCGGCGTTGATGATGACGACGAAATCGCCGCCATCGACATTCGGCGTGAATGTCGGCTTGTGCTTGCCGCGCAGCAACTTGGCTGCTTCGACGGCGAGCCGGCCGAGCACCACGTCGGTGGCGTCGATGACGTACCACGTGCGCGTGGTGTCACCCGCCTTCGGCGTGTATGTGGGCACAGCGCTTACCTTCTCTTCTCGGGTTGGATCCCGGTGTGACCCGGGCTGCCGGTCAGGCGTGAGGTTGGGTGGTTCTCGGCGACCGACGTTGACCCGAGGACCCGTGCATACCGCACGCCAACGGAGCAGCATACCGGCGAGCGTCGTCGCAGGTCAAAACGCCTTCGACAGCGGCGTCGGCGCGAGTTGTGCACCAGGGCTGCGATGGCGACGAACTCACGACCATGATGCAGATCTCGACCAATCATGGCCCGTAGCCGCTGGTGACAGAACTGTGCGGTCCCGCGGACAGCCGGCCATCCGCGAAAAACCGTTCAGAGGCTCCGGTCAGGCGGTGATGATGTCGAGGACGAAATTCGCGTCGGTCTGGTCGGGAACATCGACCGGCACCTGGATGGTTCCGTCGCCTCTGGCGTTCCGGTAGATCCCAGTGCCACCGGTGATGAACAACGGGTTCGGATTACCGCTGGCGAACAGCGCGGCGCTGTCGAGCGTGCCCTGCACCGCCACCTGACCGCCATCGAGGTCGAACGTCGCACTGCAGGTCGTCTCGCCGCCCTTGTCGTCGCCGGTGAGCGTTGTGCAAATGCCGTCGGCCCGCCCGAGGAACACGCCGCCGGGCCGATCGAAGACGTCGCCGGCGAAGATGAACTGATCGCCCGGAGTAGGGCCTGGCGATCCGTGGTCGATCACGTGCTGCTCGGTGTCGTGCTCGTAGAGCGCAAGCGTGGTGTCGGCGGCCGCCGTTGGGGTCAGCCATGCCATGAACGGCGTCAGACCGCTTAGAACAGCGACCAGCGCTGCCATTGTGAGCTTGGTGTGGTTGAACATGTCCTGCGCCCTCCCCCGTGAGTTAGCTGGAGGGTACTGGCCGCCTTGCCCGTCCGTCGTGTTTTGGCGCCTGGTGGTTCACAATTTTCGGGTCTCGCGGGCTGCAGCCTACCGCCGAAAGATAGTTCTTTCGCCGCCCGGAAGGCGCCTTCCGCTCCCTATGGGCGGCGTCCAAAGATGCGCTGTCCTTCGGCCCGCAGCGCCCACCTCGGATGCCGCAAAACCTCGGTAACCTCAGCTCGCACGGTCCCGGGTTGGAACAGATGTGCGACCACCGCGATGGCGACTCCGACCGTTGCGCCGACTACTCCCAGCTGCACCCGTCGCGTCACTACAGCAGAGACGATCGCCCCTAAGAACACAACATCCCCGAGTGTCGACAATGCGTTAGTGGCGGCGTTTTCGTGACGGCTCAGCAGTCGGTCGCGGTAGACAGCAAAGGATTCACTCATTGTGAATCTCCTTCATTAAAGCGCTCCTGATATTTGCTCAGGCTACTTCCGAAGGTTCGGATCATCGGTCGATTTCCGCTGTCTTAGATGAGATCTTTGCCTGCGCAACTGACCTGAAAGCCAATGGCAGACGGCGCAGCGTGGTGTTCACGCCACCGTGGCCGCCTCTCCTGCGGCCACGGTGGCGCACCTCCCTGTGCGGTCCCGGGGGCTCCCCTCCCGACAGGACTGCACAGTGGTCTGTTGTGTTACGCGCCCCAGGCGCTCGCCGCGCTGCGGTCGGTGTTTGCGACATCATCGGCACCGTCGCGCACCGCGTTGCCGAGGCTGAACAGAATGTCGTTCAATGCGCTTGCCGCCTGGTCCCACTTCGCTTGCTCAAATCGATAGGCCTCCGCTGCCTCCCGCGTCCAGACCTCCTGCAGCGGAGCGATCTGGGCCCGCAGGTCATCCAGGGCCGCATTGAGCCGCGCAGAGGTGTTGTGGATCTCCTGCCGGACGGTGTACTCGATCTCGTTGAAGTTGTACGAGAGAACTGGCTCCATGATCGGCTCCTCAGATCCCGGTGCCGACGGCGCCGATTTGTTGTGAGTGGCTCTCGGCCGCTTCACGTAGCGCGCGCTCGTTGAGGCGCATGGTTTCCGCGATGCTCTGCAACGCGGTGTGCAGCTTTGTCGACTCGCCGTTCCATCGGTCCACGACGTCTCTGAACCGCGACGCCGCGACGCCGCCCCAAATCGACGGCGGAACGCTGATCATCTGCCCGATGAATGACTGCAGCATTGCCCGAATTTCGTCGTTGCGGGCGTCGATTTTCCCGGCGACGGCTGTCATCAGGTCGAAGTCGGTGCTGAGCGATCCGCCCGCGGGTGTCGTCATCGAGTTCCTCTCCATGATTTTCGTCTCTGTTGTGTTTTCGACGCAGCGCGGACGCGTGTGGTTCCCCCGTCATACAAGTGCGTGCGCCGAGCGAATCGCTTCCTCGCAGACGTAGTCGCCGACGAACGCGCTCCCTGGAGCGCCTTGGCATCCGATCCCGATTCGCACGGTGTCGTCGACGAACACCGTCCAGTCGATCTGCCGCCCGGCGCGAACTTCCCGATATGTGGCGACGGCCCGATCCGCGCGGCGGTCATCGGGCTTGAACGCGCTGAATATCCCCGCCGGCTGATCGTCGAGAGCGCTGCGCAGCGTCGCCGACGTCGCAGACAGCGTCTCGCCCCTGCGCACCTTCGACTGGGTCAGCAGTACGGAGTTCGAGGTGTCGGGCGCCGTCACCTGCACCCGCGCAGAGCCCGAACCGGAGGTGATGCGCTGCACACGCCACAGCGCCGGAACTTTCAGGGCCACCCTTCCTTCGACCAGAAGTGTCAATGGCGCCGAGGTCGCATCCGATCTATCTGTGCCGGAGGCGAATCCGAGGCCTACGCAAATGAGCGCCACTGATGCGCCGACAGTAATCAGCGCGGCGATCCGGTCACCTCTCGGCGACGCCGGCTCGGATGTGTGACGGCTGCGGCTTCGCTCCCGCGCCGCAGCCAGCACCCGGTCTGGCGGAACTGTCGTCACAGCGACGCCGACTGCGCGGAGATGCTCAGATATTGCCCGGGCCAGGTCCACCGCGCCCGCGACACCGCGCGGGGCGTCCACCAGGACGGTGGTTGCCGAGCCGACGCGGTTAACCACTGATCGGATGACGTCAACGTCGTCGCCGAGCCGCGGCTCGGCTGCGATCACGCCGCCTGATCGCCAGATCACCACAAATTCCGGGGCGATCTCGACCACCGCCGGGACGCCGGGGACGTTCATGACGAGGGCATCGGCGCGTTGTACTACAACGACATTCGTCGATCTAGTGGCCGCTGCCTCTTGCACGCGCGCGATGCGCGGCGACGGCCACCACGTCGGGCAGACCAGCACAGCGGTTTCGACACGCTCGGTTAACACCGCACTGAACACTTGACGCCATACCGCCGTGACGGCGACGGGCTGCTCATCGAGGATCGCGATCTCGTCGTCGATGAACTGCAGCGCCGTCGACTCCAAGTGTTGTTCTGCGCGGGATTGTCCGCGGACCGCAAGCGGTCCCACCTCGACGACGGTGTCATTCACGCCGGATCGGTCCAAGCGACCTGCACGAGCTGTTGCTTCTGAGACCGGGTGACGAGGGTTCCCCGGCCAGGTGGCAGTTGCGTCGGTCGAACGGTACCGAGCAAGACGCCCTCGTCGGGGCTGGCGCTCATCATCAGGCCCATGCATCCGAGGTCGCGCAGCCGGCTCAGCACCGGGTCGAACATCCCTCTCGCGGCGCCGCCGGACCGCCGCGCCACCACGACGTGCAAGCCGAGATCTTTGGCGTGCGGCAGATATTCGAGCAACGGCGCCAGTGGATTGACGCCGTTCGGCGCAGCCACCAGATCGTAATCATCGATCACGACGTACATCTCGGGTCCGGACCACCACGAGCGCATCCGCAGCTGCTGCTGGTTGACGTCTGCTCCGGGCATACGCGCATGTAGGCGTTGAACAAGAGCAGACACTTGCGGGGCCAGCGCCGCCGCCGACGGAGCGTATGCCGCGAGGTGGTCTGACTCGACAACACCGAGCAGTCCCCGCCGAAGGTCGACGATGAACATCTGGGCCGATTCTGCGGTGTGGATCGCGGCGATGTCGCGACAGATGGTTCGCAGGGCTGCAGTCTTGCCGCATTCGCTCTGTCCGAGGAGGACGAGGTGCGGCTCTGCGGCGAAATCAATTGTAATCGGCTTTAATTCGGTGTCACCGATGCCGACGAGGATCTCTGTTGCACGGCGTGGTCCCGACGACCGCGCGAGCAGATCGTCGTACTCGACCCGTTCGGGCAGCACCTCCACCGGTGGGGCGACGCGCCCTCCGAACCGCGCTCGCAACTCATCGGCGACGGCGGTGTCGATCCTGGGCACGGCGATTACGAATTCACGGCCGTCGGCGGTGATGCCACGACCCGGCGGACTCTGCGAAAGCTGCCGGGCACGCTTGCGATCCATTTCGGACTCCGCCGGATCGCCGAGCCGCAGTTCGAGGCGGGTGCCGATCTGGTCCTTCAATGCAGGCCGTATCTCGGCCCATCGCGACGCCGACACGACGACGTGGATGCCATACGCAAGGCCCTGGGCCGCGAGGGCGGTGATCGAAGCCTCCATCGTGTCGAACTCCTGCCGAATGGTGGCCCAGCCGTCGATGACGAGAAACACATGGCCATAGGGGTCGGTCGTGGTGCCCGAAGCGGGCGAGCTTCGCCGGGCCTCGCGTGCTCGTAGCAACGACTCCAGTTGCGCGATCGTGCGCCGGATCAGGTCGATGTCGCGTCGGCCTGCAACCGATCCGACATGCGGCAGCGGTAGCAGTGCCGACAACGCGCCTCCGCCGAAATCAAAACAGTAGAACTGCACGTCGCCGGGATCGTGTGCTCTGGCCAGCGCCGAGATCAATGTCCGCAGCGCCGTGGACTTGCCCGATCGCGGTCCACCGACAACGGCGACATTCCCCGCCGCACCGGCAAGTTGAGCTACCAACGGATCGCGGCGCTGCTCGAACGGGCTGTCCACAAGGCCTATCGGCACGGTGAGTGGGATCTGAGCGCCACCGCGGTCCAGTAGATCGAGCACCGGAGATTCGGAGAGCGGTGGCAACCACACCTGATGTGCAGGAGACCCGCAACCCTCGATTCGATCGAGAACGGTGTCGAGCACGGTTCGGGATGGTGCGGGCCCTCGTTCGGCCTGCTGGTTGCCACCGTGCGTGGTCCGGCCCATCGGCGCCGCGGTGAACAACATCGGCGCCGACACCGAGGCCAGGCCGCCGGAGCGACCCTCGAGCCCGTCACAGGGTCCCGACACGAAGGCCGATTGGAAGCGCAGCGGATCACCCGCGCCGGTCTTCAGGTACGCCGACCCCGGCGCATTAGGCAGGTGGTAGGCATCGGGGACTCCTAGAACCGCACGGGATTCGCTGGCCGAGAACGTCTTCAGACACACCCGATAGGACAAGTGCGACTCCAATCCGCGCAGCCTGCCTTCGTCCATTCGTTGACTTGCGAGCAGCAGGTGCATCCCGAGCGACCGTCCAAGCCGTCCTATCGCGATGAACAGGTCGATGAAGTCCGGATGATGGGTCAGTAGCTCGGAGAATTCATCGACCACGATGAATAGCGCGGGCAATGGAGCAAGCCGCGTTCGTTCGGCGCGCGCCCGGCGGTACTCCGCAATGTTGGCGAAGTTGCCTGCGGCCCTCAACAGTTGCTGACGCCTTGTCATTTCGCCGGCCAGCGCATCCTTCATCCGCGCGACGAGGTGCGCCTCCGCCGCGAGATTGGTGATCACCGCGGCCACATGGGG
>NZ_JAVHWK010000180.1:0-62446 GCF_032159775.1 Mycobacterium sp. | reverse complement strand
CGTCGACACACGGGTTGTCGTCGTCAGGGTTGCACATGCCCGGTGCGGCCCATTTGGCGAACGCCGCATCCAGCAGCGCTGCGAGTTCGGGGTCGGCGCGGCCGCGGATCTCGGTCGTGCCGTCGGCTTGTTGTTTGCCCTTGGTCAGGTAGCTGCGCTTGGCCAGGTCGGCGTCGGACAGCACGCCGTCCTGGTCGAGCAGCAGGGCCAGATGGTCGGCGGCGACGCGCAAGTCTTCTGGCCCGAGCCCGCACGCCAACTCGGCCAGTTGTGCTTCAGCGGCCTCGCGGGTGGCGTAGTCGATGAAGCCGGGCAGCTTCTTGAAGAACCGGCGAATGATCTTCACATGTTCGGCGCCGATGTCACCTTGCCACTGGGCGGCTGCGGTGGTGGGCAGCTCTGGCTCCAGGAGCTCGCCGGTGATCGAGGATCGCGGCCCTAAATCCCTGGCCTCCTTTATCCGGCGGTTCGCTTCGGCCTTGGAGATCCGCAGCAGCGTCGACAACGCCGACGCCACCGACGACTCACCCAAGTCATCGACGGGCACCTGGCCCAACGAGGCAACCATCCGATGGGTCATCGCCGGCAGGCGACGCACAAACGCCTCCCATGCAAACAACGCGGCGGTCTGCTCGGCGGCCGATCCGTCCACCGACTCGGCCAGAAGCGCCTCGAACTCCGCGGTCAACGCCGCGATGCGCTTGGAAACCGCCACCGAACTCATGCTTCGAACACTAGTTCGAACCACCGACATCTTGTCTTGCCACCCCAACCCGCGATCGGCGTGCGGTTGCACATTTACGCGACCGTCATGAAACCCCCATTGGCCAGCGCAAACCCTGCTGGCTGTGGAACCATGACGCATCTGCACGGCGGCTGAAGGAGAGTTCGTATGGCTGACCAAAAGTTGCCGACGTCTGCTGAACAAGCCGAAACGGTGACGCCGGACGCGATCATGCAACTCGGCGTCGCATTCTGGGGCTCCAAGACGCTCCTGAGCGCCGTCGAGCTGAAGGTCTTCCAGCTGCTGTGCGAAACAGGGCCGCAAGGGTGCGACGAACTTCGGGACCGCCTAGGCCTGCACCCCCGTAGTGCCCAGGATTTCTTCGACGCGTTGTTGGCGCTGGGCATGCTCGAGCGTGACGAGGAGGGTCGATACTCCAACACGGCGGCCACCGAGCTCTTCCTTGACCCGGCCAAGCCGTCGTATATCGGTGGCCTACTCGAGATGGCAAACTCTCGGCTGTACCGATTCTGGGGCTCGCTTACCGAAGCACTCCGTACCGGCGAGCCGCAGAGCGAAGCGAAGACCGGAGACGACTTCTTCGCAACGCTGTATGCAGATCCTGAAAAGCTTGCACAATTCGCGGGCGCCATGAGCGGCCTCAGCAGCGCCGCGGGACAAGCGATCGCGGCCAAGTTCCCGTGGAAGGATTACAAGAGCTTCGTTGATATCGGTTGCGCGCAGGGTGCACTGCCGGTAGCGGTTGCGAGTGCGCATGAACACCTGGTCGGAGGCGGCTTCGACCTGCCGCCGATCAGGCCGGTGTTCGACGCATATACCCACCGACACGGTCTCGCCAACCGCCTCACCTTCAACCCGGGGGACTTCTTCGCCGACCCACTGCCGGGCGCCGACGTTCTGATCATGGGCCACATCTTGCACGATTGGGACTTGGAGCAGAAGCGCCTACTTCTGCGAAAGGCATACGATGCACTGCCGAAAGGCGGCGCACTGATCGTCTATGAGGCAATCATCGATGATGAACGGCGGCACAACGTTTTTGGGCTCTTGATGAGCCTCAACATGTTGATCGAGGGGCTGGGCTTCGACTTCACGGGTAAAGACTGTTGCACCTGGATGGCCGAAACGGGCTTCCAGAACAGCTACGTCGAGCACCTCGTCGGACCCGATTCGATGGTCGTCGGCTTCAAATAGATCGGATATCGCCTGCGGGGGAGTCAGGCTAGTCGCCGCCGCGGTCGAGGAGTTCCGACGAGCCGAGCACCCGCTCGATTCGGACCTCGATCACGACCCGTCTGGGATTGACCCGTGGGGTCCGGTAGCGCTGGGCGTAGCGCAGCTCGGCGTCGCGGACCGCCTCCGGGTCGGTGTTGACCGTGGCGCGACCCTCCAGAGACAGCCACCGCGCACCGTCGACCTGGCTGAGCACGGCCACGCCTCGGTGCTCGGCATTGACCGCCTTCTGCGACCCGCCACTGGTGATGACCCTGGCGATGTGCGTCTTCGGATCGAACGTGAATCCGACCGCGACGACGTGCGGAGAATTGTCGGAGCGCAACGTGGTCAACATCGCGAGATGACGCTCGGTCAGGAACGCCAGCGCGTCGTTGGTAAGCCGTGTCGTTGCGTTTGCCATCGGCTCCCAAACTAGCGCAGGACATAATCACAGCCGTGGATGACACGAGCCGGGGACCCGTCGTGATATTCGGTGGCCGCAGCGAGATCGGGATGGAACTCGCGCAGCTGCTGGCGCCGGGCGCGACTGTGGTGCTCGCGGCGCGCAGCCCCGACCGGTTGTCCGAGCAGGTCGCGATGCTCGAGAAGGCGGGCGCGGCCAAGGTCGACGTGCGCCAGTTCGACGCCGACGACTTGACCTCGCACGCCCCGCTGGTGGCCTCGATCACGGCCGACCACGGAGCGATCGGCACCGCGGTGCTGGCATTCGGGGTGCTCGGCGACCAGGCCCGCGCCGAGAGAGACCCCGCGCACGCCGCGGCGGTGCTGCACACCGACTTCGTTGCCCAGGCCAACCTGCTGACCGTGTTGGCCGACACGATGAAGCAAGCAGGGATGGGGGCGATCGTCGTGTTCTCGTCGGTCGCAGGTGTGCGGGTGCGTCGCGCCAACTACGTCTACGGCTCGGCGAAGGCGGGGCTGGACGGGTTCTGCAGCGGCCTCTCCGACGCGCTGCACGGGACGGGCGTCCGGCTGCTGCTCGTGCGGCCCGGATTCGTGATCGGGCGGATGACCGAAGGCATGAAACCGGCGCCCATGTCGAGCACGCCACCGCAGGTTGCCGCCGCCACCGCACGGGCACTGGGCAAAGGCCGTCGGACCGTGTGGATTCCGTGGACGCTGCGGCCGTTCTTCGTCGCGATGCGGCTGCTGCCGCAGTGGATATGGCGGAGGATGCCCAGGTGATCATCGTTATCGGCATCGGAGCCGACGGAATGGCCGGGCTGGCGCCGGCTTCACTGACCGAGTTGCGCAGGGCCACAATCATCTACGGTTCACAACGTCACCTCGATTTGCTCGACGGAAGCGTTGCCGCGGTCAAGCGGCCGTGGCCGTCACCGATGCTGCCCGCGCTGCGCACCATTCTGGAGGACGCCGGGAGCGACGTTCACGTCGTCGCCAGCGGCGACCCGCTCTTGCATGGTGTCGGCGGCAGCCTCATCCGGCTGTACGGCGCCGAGCAGGTGGCTGTGTTGCCGCATGTGTCGTCGGTGACGCTGGCGTGCTCGCGGGTCGGGTGGGCGGTGCAGGACACCGAGGTGATCTCTCTCGTCACGGCCGAACCGCAAGCCGCAGTGCGGCAGGGCGGGCAGGCCGTGGTGATGTCCCGCGACGGGTCAACACCGGCCGAGTTGGCGCGGCTGCTGAGCCGCACCGGGCGCGGTGATTCGGAGATCACGGTGCTCGAGCAACTCGGCGGTCCCACGGAGCGGCGTCGGTCGTCGACGGCGGCGGAGTGGGCGGCACGGCCGCCTGGCGACGTCGATGACCTCAACGTCATCGCCGTTCGCTACCTGCCCGACGGACGGCGGTTCGCAGTGCTGCCCGACGACGCGTTCGCCCACGACGGGCAGATCACCAAACAATCGGTGCGCGCGGTGACGATGGCCGCCCTTGCGCCTCGACCCGGCGAATATCTCTGGGACGTCGGAGCGGGCTCGGGCAGCATTGCGATCGAGTGGTGCCGCAGCGGTGTGGGTTGCCGGGCAGTGGCTTTCGAGCGCGACGAAACGCGTCGCAGCCGCATCATCGACAACGCGATGGCATTCGGAGTCAGGGTCGAGGTGCATTTCGACGCCCCGGAAGCCTTCGATTTCGTCTCACCGCCGTCGGCGATCTTCGTCGGAGGCGGGCTGACCCAGCCCGGCTTGCTCGAGGCGTGTTACGCGCGATTGGCCAAGGGAAAGAGGCTGGTAGCCAACGCCGTCACCATTGAATCGGAAGCCCTTCTCGCGCAGTGGTATTCGCAGAAGGGCGGCGAACTGCGCCGGTATCAGCACTACCGCGGCGAGTCGCTCGGCAAGTTCACCGGCTGGCAGCCGGCGATGCCCGTCACGCAATGGGTGGTCACCAAGGAATGACCGTCTACTTCATCGGCGCGGGACCAGGTGCCGCGGACCTGATCACCGTACGGGGACAGCGGCTGCTGAGCAGTTGCCCCGTCTGCCTCTACGCGGGATCGATCATGCCGGACGACCTGCTGGCGTTGTGTCCGCCGGGCACGAGGGTGGTCGACACCGGCCCGCTGACACTCGACCAGATCATCGACGAGATCGCCGCCGCCGATGCGGCCGGTTTGGATGTCGCGCGCCTGCAGTCGGGCGACCCGTCGCTGTTCAGCGCGCTCGCCGAGCAGTGCAGACGTCTCGACGATCGCGGCGTGGATTACGAAATCGTCCCGGGCGTACCGGCATTCGCGGCCGCTGCGGCGGTACTTGGGCGCGAGCTGACCGTACCGGGCGTCGCGCAGACCGTGACCTTGACGCGGATAGCGACGCTGTCGACGGCGATGCCGCCGGGCGAGGACATCGAGACATTGTCGGCATCCGGCGGGACGCTGGTGCTGCACTTGGCGGCCGCGCAGGTGGATAGCATCGTTCCGCAGTTGCTTGCCGGCGGCTACCGCGCCGAGACACCCTGTGCGGTAGTGGCATTCGCCAGCTGGCCGCAACAGGTGGTGCTGCGGTGCACGCTTGCCGAGCTGGCCGACCAGATGCATGCGGCCGAGATCACCAGGACGGCTGTGATCATCGTCGGCGATGTGCTCGCCGCCGGGGGCTTCGCGGACAGCTACCTGTACTCGTCGGGCAGAGTGCGGCGGGAGCACCACTGATGCGTGTGCTGCTCCTCGGCGGCACGGCGGAGGCGCGACTGCTGGCCGCGCGACTGCATCCGGTCGTCGACGTGATCAGCTCGCTGGCGGGGCGGGTACCTGATCCGGCTCTGCCGGTCGGCGATGTACGCATCGGCGGGTTCGGTGGTGCAGACGGGCTGCGGCGATGGCTGGCCGACTCGCAGGTCGATGCCGTCGTCGACGCCACCCATCCGTTCGCCGCGACGATCACCGCCACCGCCGCCGAGGTGTGCGCCAGCCTGCAGATCCCGCATCTCCTGCTTGCACGCCCCGCCTGGGCGCCCGGCGACGCTATCATCGCCGAGTCCGATAGAGATGCCGCGAAGACAGTGCAAGACAACGGATTCGGGCGGGTGTTCCTGACCACCGGCCGGTCCGGAGTCGCACTGTTCGCAGACGTCGACGCATGGTTTCTGATCCGCGCCGTCACCGCGCCGGACCCGCGGACCCTGCCGCGTCGCCATGTGATGCTGCTGTCACGCGGACCGTACCGCTACGACGACGAGCACGCGCTGCTCGTCGAGCATCGCATCGACTGTCTGGTGACGAAGAACAGCGGCGGTGAGATGACCCGACCGAAGCTGGACGCCGCGGCGGCACTCGGTGTCTCGGTGGTGATGGTGGACCGGCCCGCGCTGCCCATAGGAGTGAACATGGTGACCACCGTCGACGACGCCGTGGACTGGCTCAGTTCGCTTGGTAGGAACTGATCAACTCGAGCGTGTCCAGCTCGCGGATCGCCCTGCAGCCGCGGCTCAACATGGCCATCATCATGTCGTCGCCGCGTTCGGTCGTCGATGCAAACGCGGTGCCGAGGGCCACCAGCAGCGGCACTTGCACAAGCCCGAGACGGTAGTCGCTCCAGCAGGTGTCGAGGTCATAGCTGGTGACGTCGAACCCAAGTAGCTTCCGGTGATACCGCTCGACGAGATCGCGTTCGATTTCCGATCGCACCGAGGGTTCCAGGCTGGTCCCGGTGAAGTAGGCCAGATCGCGCCCGGGCAATCCGATCCCGACTGTCTGCCAATCGACGATCGTAATGCGAGTGCGATCGGGATCGAACAGCATGTTGTCGAGACGGTAGTCGCCGTGCATCAGGGCATACCGCTTCGGCTCGGCCTTCAGCCACGGAGTCACCAGCGACATTGCGGCGACAAGGGTTTCCTGGTCGGCCGGAGCGATCTTCGCGCCGAGGCGGTCGATCACGATGTCGGCCGCCATGCGAGATATGTCGCCGAGCCCCTTGGCGGCGTCGTCGTCGCCCGGCTTCGGCATCACGATGGCAGCCAGGTCCATCCACCGCGGATCGCACCAACTCGGGCCGTGCAGTCCGGCGAGCGCCTCCACTGCGAGCTGCGCCTCTGCGGGCGAACAGCCCGCGATCTGGTCTCCCTGGACTGCGGGCGCCATATCGGCGAGAAGGAGCACGACGTCGGCGCCGTCGTCGGAGATCTCGGTGTGATAGCTATGCGGAACGGGGATCCGCATCTCATCGGCGATCCGCGAATAGAATTCGACCTCCGAGCGGTAGCCGAGGGCCACTCGCTCGCGGACGGCGTCGTCCTGTGCACTCAGTTTGATCGCGAATGACGTTGGTGCACTGGACTGCTCGTCCGAGTACGTCGCCGCCACGCGGTACGTCGCACCCGTCTGGCCGGTGCCGATCGCAGTGACGTCGACGTCGGCAACGTCGGCACCCAATACGGAGCCGAGCCACGCCGGCGTTACATCGTCAGGTCCACGTGGAATGGTCATCGCTGCGGCGACAGTATCAAAGCGTCGGGTAGCGGCGCGGTGTGAAAACCCGATCGTCGTACCACTGGGTCTGCGACGATCCGACGATCAGCAGACACCGCATATCGACCTCAGCGGGGTCGAGGTCGGCCAGCCGCACAACCTTCACGTCTTCGTGCGGACCGGACACATCCCTGCCGATCACCACAGGAGTGCCCGGATCGCGGTGCTCGAGCAGCAGATCTCGCATCGCGCCGACCTGCCAGGTGCGCGTCTTGGACGCGGGGTTGTAGATCGCCAGCACGAGGTCGGATTGTGCTGCGGCGGTGAGTCTTTCGGTGATCACCTGCCACGGCTTGAGTCGATCGGACAGCGAGATCACCGCGTAATCGTGGCCCAATGGCGCCCCGACCCGACTCGCGACGGCCTGCGCGGCGGTCATCGCCGGAATCACCCGGACCGTCACGCCAGGCCACTGCTTGGCCTCTTCCAGGACGGCCGTTGCCATTGCGAAGACGCCTGGGTCGCCGGACGATACGACGGCGACGGCGCGGCCCTCCTCGGCGAGCGTGCACGCCAACCGGGCGCGTGCCGGTTCGTCGGTGTTGTCGCTGGGATGCGTACGTTGTCCGTCGCGCGGCCGGATGCGATCGAGGTACGGGCCGTACCCGATCAGGTCGGTCGCCGCGGCGAGTTCGCGGTGGCTCTGGGGCGTCATCCAATCGATGTCACCCGGCCCGAGACCGACGACGGCGACGCTGCCCGCAGGAGCCTGCCTGGCAGGGGCGCCCGGCAGCATGGCGAGCGAGAAGTACGGCACCTTGTCGCCATCGACCTCGGCTGCCGGCAGCACCCGTTGCTGCGGCGTGCTCGCGCGCTCCACGTAGTACGCCTCGCCGAGCCGACCCGCCGACGAAAGCGCTTCTCGCACAGCGGGATAAGATCTACCCAGTTTCAGAATCACTGCGGCGTCGGTGTCTGCCAACCTGCGCTTGATCTCGTCGACGGGCAGGGTGCCCGGAATTATCGTCAGCACCTCGTCGCCCTGGACTAGGGGAGTGGCGGTGGCCGCAGATGCCGCACTGACCGAGGTCACCCCCGGCACGATCACAGCGTCGAAGCGCTCGGTCAGCCGCGTGTGCATGTGCATGTACGAGCTGTAGAACAGCGGATCGCCCTCGGCGAGTAGCGCGACATCTCGGCCCGCGTCCAGATGGACGGCGATGCGGTCGGCGGCCTCGCGGTAGAAGTCATCGATCGCACCGGCATATCCGCCCGGATGTTCGGTGGTCTCGGTGGTGACCGGGTACACCAGGTGCTCCTCGATCTGGTCACCGCGCAGATAGGGCTCGGCGATGCCGCGCGCGATGCTTCTTCCGTGCCTGGCGCTGTGATAGGCGACGACGTCGGCTTGCGCGATCACCCGGGCGGCCTTGACGGTCACCAGCTCAGGGTCGCCGGGGCCAAGCCCGACTCCCCATAGGGTTCCCCTTCGCGTCTCGTCGGCGTTCATCATTCGGCGCCACTGGCGATCGCGTTGACGGCGGCGGCGGCCATCGCACTACCGCCGCGCCGACCGGTGACCACAAGGTAGGACATGCCGCGCGGTCGGTCGATGAGCTCTTGCTTTGACTGAGCCGACCCGACGAAACCGACCGGGCCGCCGAGTACGGCAGCCGGAGCCGGTGCGCCGTCGTCGACGAGTTCCAGTAGCCGGAACAGAGCAGTCGGTGCGTTGCCGATGGCCAGCACCGCACCGCTCAGCCGGTCGGCCCACAACTGCACGCCCGCGGCTGAGCGGGTGGTGCCCATGTCGGCAGCCAGGTCGGCGGCCCTGGCATCGGCGACCAGCGACACCACCTCGTTGTCGGCGGGCAGCCGTGACCGGGTGATCCCTGCCGCCACCATCGAGGAATCGCACAGCACCGGAGCGCCCGCGGCGAGTGCGGCATGCGCCTTGGCGACCACGTCCTCGCTGTAGGCGACGTGGTCGGCGATGTCGACCTGACCGCATGTATGGATCAACCGCACGACCACGCGGCCGACGTCGTCGGGGAATCGGGACAGATCGGCTTCGGCCCGAATCGTCGCGAACGACTGCCGGTAGATCTCGGCAGCGTCGCGGATGTAGTCGAGCACCCGCTCACCCTACGGGGACGCTGTGCGCAGCACGTATCCCTCTCCGGTGGCGATCAGCACATCGGCTGCCGCCGGGCTGCCGCAGGCCCGTTCGCATCCCACGAAATGCCGGTGCGTCGTGCTGTGGTCGCCGACGGCGCGCGCCGCGTCCGCACGAACATCGGCCACGGAGTGTTCGCACCCCGGGCTGCCCGTGCAGGCGCTCACATCCAGCCACGGCGAACCCTCGTCGAACACCAGGCCGAACGGAGCGAGCACGCGTAGCGCGGTGTCCGCGACGCCCTCGTCGAGGTCGCAGACCAGTACCGAGCGCCAAGGCGTGATGACCATCGGGGCGTCGATGGCCGCCAGGTATTCGGCGACGCGCGCCTGCAGCACACCAAGCGGTGCGCCTGCACCGAGCGCGATCCGGCCGTCGTCCTGGCCGATCCAGCCGACCGGCGGCCTGCCGGCAGGAGGCCAGGTCGCCCCGGGCTCGGCGGACCGGGCAAGACCGTCGATCAGCGCAGAGGGGTCCGCGAGCTCTGCCACGCGCCACGCGTCGCCCCGAATCTCGAGGAAGCGCTGCGCGACCGAGACCAGCGCGGGCACGACGTCCGCCGGGGTGAATCGAACGCCCGTGTCGCGGCCGGCCAGCAGGAGGGCGACGGAGTCACCGGTCACCTGCACCCCCGCGTCGGCGGCAAGGCCGGACACATCACCGCGGCCGTCGTCGATGCTGAACCAGAACCGGCCGGGCAGCGCGGCGAGGTCGGGCGCGGCGCAGATCGCGGTGTCGAGCCGCCGCACCCACTCCCGCACGTCGGCGCTGCCGCCCACCCGACCGGAGAGGGGGGAGGCGACAATGTTGCGCACCCGCTCGTGCGTCGGCGACGGCAGCAGTCCTGCATTGGCGACCGCGTCGGCGAGCGAGGTGGCTGCCTCGTCATCGCGGATGCCGCGGATCTGGATGTTGCCCCGCGAGGTCAACTCCATCGCCGGGGAGCCGAACCGGCTGGCCGCATGCGTCAGCGCCTGAAGCTGGCGCGGCTCAATCATCCCGCCGGGCAGCCGGACACGAGCGAGCGCGCCGTCGGCTGCCGAGTGCATCTGCAAGGCGCCGGGGCATTCGTCCTGGTCACGGGTCCGAGCCACCACATTCACGGTACCCGTAGCCGCGACGAAGTCGAATTGGAGTAGTGAACTACGCGTGCGTCAATAGGCCGCGGAATTTAGTTTTCAAACATCAGGGAGCCCGCGGCAGTAGAGCACGGGACGTTGGGGCGGTTGGAGTACCGAAATGACCACGTTGGACACCACGGCTGGCACGCCGAACCAGACACCGACAATCGAAAGCACGCCGGCGCCGATCGTCGAGAAGTCCACCGACACGACTGCGCTGATCACCGAACAGCAGGTGCTGTTCGCGTCGGCGGCGGCGCTGGCACCCGCAGTTGTGCCTGCGCGACATCGGAACGTCGCCTACGAGTTCGCCACGTCGGTGCGTGCGCTGTTTGCGCGGCCCGAGAAGGTGCGAGCACCACGGCACCACCCGCAGCGGTTCAGTTATCTGGAGCAGTCCGCCATGTCGCGGGAAATGGACCGGCTCTAGTCGCGCTGACCCGTCAGCTGGCCAGCGGTATCGGATCCACCACATCTGAGTAGTGCGAGGCGTCGCCTTCGACTACGCGGCTGGTCTTGCCGTCGACAGCCACCGGGATATCACCGGCGAGCGTCACCCGGCTGAGCATGCGGAACTGGTCGTCGTAGTCCGCGACGGCATAGTGCTGGGTGGCGCGGTTGTCCCAGATCGCCAGATCGCCTGGCTGCCAGTCCCAGCGAATAGTGTTCTCCAACTTGGTGATTCGAGACTGCAGCAAGTTGAACAGCGCGGCGGACTCGCCGGAACCGAGCCCGACGAACCGCTTGACGAAATGACCGAGCAGCAGCACGCGCCTGCCGGTTTCGGGGTGGATGCGCACCACCGGGTGCTCTGTCTCGTAGTAGTCGGAGACGAACTCGTCGCGGTACTGGCGTTCCTCGGCGGTGGCGGCTTCCCGAGGCGAGGCGTAGTCGTACTGGTTGGTGTGCACAGCCCAGAGGTTCTCGGCCAGAACGCGAAGGGGTGCGGGCAATTGGTCGTACGCCGCCTCCGTCGAGGCCCAGGTCGTCGTCCCGCCGTAAGCGGGCAGCGTGACGGCGCGCAGCAGCGAGGCCTTGGGAATCCGGTCGACGAACGTGACATCGGTGTGCCAGCTGTTGGCCTTGTCGTAGCGCGAATCGATGGGCAACAGCCGGGCTCCGCGCGACGTCACCGTCGGGTGCGCAATTGTTGGCGTGCCCAGCCTGCGCGCGAACGCCAGCTGACCGTCATCGTCGAGGTCGTGCTGTCCGCGGAAGAAGATCACCTTGTGCTCGAGCAGTGCCGTATTGATCTGCGCTGCGGTGGAACTGTCGAGGCGTCCAGCAAGGCGGATGCCGTCGATACGGGCACCGATGTTGGCTCCGAGTTTGACCACGTGCATCCGCCCAAGCTGGACCCTGACGCGGTCGCGCGCCAGGGTTCTACGCAGCGGGAGCAGAACCCGACGTGACGGTTGTCACATACTTGACCTGGTAGTTCCGTCAACCACACGGTGGTGGTTTATCGCCGGTTTCGTCGTACGGTTCTCGCAGTTGCACTTGTGTGTAACAAGGAACGGAAGGACCAACGATGTATTCCTTGATCGTTTTCGGTGCTGTTCTCGTCGTCCTGGTCGCCGCGACCGGACTGCCATATCCGCAGACCTGGCACGGCCGCTTCGGCGACTGACCACCGCCTGCGCTAAGAATGGTGGGTGCAAGCGCCCACCGTTCTTTTGCTGTCGACCTCCGACACCGACCTGATCACCGCCCGCGCCAGCGGAGCGCACTACCGGTGGGCCAACCCGTCGCGGCTCGTCGACGGTGAGCTCAACGAGCAACTCGAGGGCGCCGACCTGGTCGTGGTGCGGATTCTCGGCGGCTACCGGTCCTGGCAGGACGGCATCGACACCGTTGTCGGAAGCGGCGTGCCGACCGTGGTGGTCAGTGGCGAGCAGGCACCTGACGCAGACCTGATGAGCTATTCGACCGTCCCGGCCGGCGTGGCCCTGCAGGCGCACGTGTATCTCGCCCAGGGCGGCGTGGTGAACCTTCACCAGCTGCACGCATTCCTGTGCGACACCGTGCTGATGACCGGGTTCGGTTTCGCACCCCCTGCGGCCGTCCCGAATTGGGGTGTCCTGCAACGTCAGTCGATGAGCCACGACGGCCCGACGATCGCGGTGCTCTTTTACCGGGCGCAGCAGCTGGCGGGCAACACCGCTTATGTCGAAGCGCTTTGCAGCGCAATCGAAGAGGCGGGAGGGCGCGCACTACCGGTGTACTGCGCCTCGCTGCGCACCGCCGAGCCCGATATGCTCGAGTTGCTGAAATCCGCCGACGCGATGGTGACCACCGTGCTGGCCGCGGGCGGCGCGGTTCCCGCCACCGTCACAGCGGGTGGCAGCGACGACGCCTGGAATGTGGCACACCTTGCAGCGCTGGACATTCCGATACTGCAGGGTCTGTGCCTGACCAGCTCGAGGTCACAATGGCACGACAACGACGACGGTATGAGCCCGCTCGACGTCGCAACCCAGGTGGCCGTGCCGGAGTTCGACGGCCGCATCATCACTGTCCCGTTCTCCTTCAAGGAGATTGACGACGAGGGTCTGATCGCCTACGTCGCCGACCCCGAACGCTGCGCCAGGGTGGCGGGTCTCGCGGTGCGCCATGCGCGACTGCGCGCCGTCGCACCGAAGGACAAGCGTGTCGCGGTGGTGTTCTCGGCATACCCGACCAAACACGCCCGGATCGGCAACGCGGTCGGCTTGGACACCCCGGCGAGTGCGGTCGCACTGTTGCGCGCCATGCGCGACGCAGGCTACCGGATAGGTGACGTCCCCGGCGTCGCCGCACAGGACGGCGACGCGTTGATCCACGCGCTGATCGAGCGCGGTGGTCAGGACCCGGACTGGCTCACCGAGGAACACTTGACGGGCAATCCGATTCGACTGTCTGCCAAGGACTACCGCACCTGGTTCGCGACGCTGCCCGCCGAGCTCACCGAGGGTGTCGAAAAGCACTGGGGACCGCCGCCGGGCGACCTGTTCGTCGACCGCTCGACAGATCCGGACGGCGAGATCGTCATAGCCGCGATGCAGGAAGACAACGTCGTCCTGATGGTGCAGCCGCCGCGGGGTTTCGGGGAGAACCCCGTCGCGATCTACCACGATCCAGACCTGCCGCCAAGCCATCACTATCTGGCGGCGTACCACTGGCTGGACAGTGGATTCCGCGCCGACGCGGTCGTGCATCTCGGTAAGCACGGCAACCTGGAGTGGCTGCCCGGCAAGACGCTCGGCATGTCCGCGGCGTGCGGGTCCGACGCGGCGCTCGGCAGCCTTCCGCTGATCTACCCGTTCCTCGTCAACGACCCGGGCGAAGGCACCCAGGCCAAGCGGCGCGCGCACGCCACACTGGTCGACCACCTCATCCCGCCGATGGCCCGCGCCGAAAGTTACGGGGACATCGCGCGGTTGGAGCAGCTGCTCGATGAGCACGCCAACATCGCCGCGCTCGACCCCGGCAAGCTGCCCGCGATCCGCCAGCAGATTTGGACGCTGATGCGCGCCGCCGAAATGGACCACGATCTCGGCCTGGCCGAACGTCCCGAGGACGACTCGTTCGACGACATGCTGCTGCACGTCGACGGCTGGTTGTGCGAGATCAAGGACGTGCAGATCCGCGACGGGCTTCACATCCTCGGTCAGGCGCCGTCCGATGAGCCCGAGCTCGACCTGGTGCTGGCGATCCTGCGGGCGCGACAGCTGTTCGGCGGTGAGCAGACGGTGCCGGGGCTGCGGCAGGCGCTCGGTCTCGCCGAGGACGGCACCGACGAACGGGGCGCGGTCGACGACGCCGAAACCCGTGCCCGCGCACTGCTTGCCGAGTTACAGCGGGCCGGCTGGGACGCGGCGGCGGTCGAGCGCTTGACCGATGACGGTGACGTCGCGGCCATCCTGCGGTTCGCGTGCACCGAGGTGGTGCCCCGGCTTGCGGGCACCGCGGGAGAAATCGATCAGATCCTGCGGGCCCTGGACGGCAGGTTCATCGCCGCTGGCCCCTCCGGCTCCCCGCTGCGGGGACTGGTCAACGTGTTGCCCACCGGGCGCAATTTCTACTCCGTCGACCCGAAGGCCGTGCCGTCGCGGCTAGCCTGGGAGACCGGCAGCGCGATGGCCGAGTCGCTGCTTGCGCGCTACCGCGCCGACCACGGCAGCTGGCCACGGTCGGTCGGCCTTTCGGTGTGGGGCACGTCGGCGATGCGGACGTCGGGCGATGACATCGCCGAAGTGCTTGCGCTGCTGGGGGTTCGGCCCGTGTGGGACGATGCATCCCGCCGCGTCATCGACCTGGAGACGATCGCGCTGGCCGAACTCGACAGGCCGCGTATCGACGTCACTGTGCGGATCTCCGGCTTCTTCCGGGACGCCTTTCCGCACGTCGTCACCATGCTCGATGACGCGGTGGCGCTCGTCGCGAACCTCGACGAGCCTGCCGATGCGAACTACGTGCGCGCGCACACGGACGCCGACATCGCCGAGCACGGTGACCGGCGTCGCGCCACCACAAGGGTTTTCGGCTCGAAACCAGGCACCTACGGCGCGGGGCTGCTGCAGTTGATCGACAGCCGCAACTGGCGCGACGACGCCGATCTCGCCGAGGTGTACACGGCCTGGGGCGGGTTCGCATACGGACGCGGTCTCGACGGGGCGCCGGCCGCCGACGACATGAGCCGGCAGTACCGCCGCATCGCGGTGGCCGCCAAGAACACCGACACCCGCGAGCACGACATCGCGGACTCCGACGACTACTTCCAGTACCACGGCGGAATGGTGGCCACCGTTCGCGCGCTCACGGGCAAGGCCCCCGCCGCTTACATCGGCGACAACACCCGGCCGGACGCCGTGCGTACCCGCACGTTGTCGGAGGAGACGACGCGGGTCTTCCGCGCCAGGGTGGTCAATCCGCGCTGGATGACCGCGATGCGTCGGCACGGCTACAAGGGCGCATTCGAAATGGCGGCGACCGTCGACTACCTGTTCGGCTATGACGCCACCGCAGGGGTGATGGCCGACTGGATGTACGAACGGCTCACCGAGGCTTATGTGCTCGACGACGAAAACCGCAAATTCATGGCCGAGTCCAATCCGTGGGCGCTGCACGGCATGGCCGAGCGCCTGCTCGAGGCGGCGGACCGGGGCATGTGGGCACAGCCGGAGGCCGACACCCTCAACGGTCTGCGGCACGTGCTGCTGGAAACCGAAGGCGACCTCGAGGGCTGAATCCCGCTAAGTTGGCTGACGTGCCTGTCACCTTCGCCGACGTCGCGAAAAGCGAATACATCCTGCTGACCACCTTCACCAAGGACGGCCGACCCAAGCCGACAGCGATCTGGGCAGCACCCGACGGGGACGGCCTCGTGGTGATCACGCAGGAGAAGTCGTGGAAGGTCAAGCGAATCCGGAACACCGCCCGGGTGACCATCGCGAAATGCGACCGAAGCGGAAACCCCAAGGGTGAGGCGGTCGAGGCCGTTGCGCGCATCCTCGACAAATCCGCCAACGGCGCCACCTATGATGCCATCGGCAAGCGGTACGGCCTGCTCGGCAGGACCTTCAACCTGTTCTCGAAGCTGCGCGGCGGGATGAAGAACAACGTTTCGATCGAGCTGAAACCGGTGAACTGATCGGCATGGCCCCGAGTTTCACAGACGTTTACGACGAGAAGTATCTGCTGCTGACGACCTTCACCAAGGACGGAAGATCCAAGCCGACCACGGTGTGGGGGGTGCCCGAGGGCGACAAGCTGCTGATCATCACCGACGACGGGTCCTGGAAGACCAAGCGGATCAACAACACCCCGCGCGTGACCATCCAGAAGGCCGGTGCGCTCGGCAAGGTCAAGGGTGAGCCGGTAGAGGCCGTCGCGCGCATCCTGCCCGAATCCGAGACGCGGGAAGTCTTCGCGAAGGTCACCAAGCGCTACTGGTGGCATGCGTGGTGGTGGGTTCCGCAGGCGATCTTCCGCGGCGGCGTCGATAAGGTGCACGCGGCCATCGAAGTCACCGCACCCGCCTAGGGTTCGAGACGGACAGGAACCCTGGCGCCCCGCGGAGCGTTGGCACATCATGGCGATGCGGCTGTTCCTGATCTATCTGGTCGTCGAACTGGCGGTCGTTGTGGCCCTGATCTCGACGATCGGCTTCGGCTGGACCGTGCTGGCGCTTCTCGGTGCATCCATCGCGGGGTTCGTCCTGGCCGGCTCGCAGGTCAAGAGGCATATCCGTCGACTGAAGTCCGGAATCACCACCCCGCAGGGTGCCGTCACCGACAGCGCCCTCGTCGCGTTGGGCACCGTGCTGGTCTTCATCCCGGGGCTGGTCACCACGGCTGCCGGCCTGCTGCTGTTGATACCACCGACCCGCGCCGTCGCCCGCCCGGTGCTGACGGCAATGGCCGCCCGCCGGATGCCGCTGATCACCGTCGCGGGCACCGCTGCGGGCCGCAGGGGAGCCGGACGCGGGGACTATATCGAGGGTGAGGTCATCGATGTCGTCGACAGTGACGTCGACGGTGACATCGTCGACGTCGTGGACATCGAACCCCCGGCGTTGCCTCCCAAGCGCGACTGAGTTGACCACTCTGCTTCTCGGCGGCCGGATTCACAGTCCGGCCATGCCGGACGCCACCGCGATGGCCGTCCGCGATGGCGTCGTTGCCTGGCTCGGCAGCGACGACATCGGCCTCGCTCAATTCCCCGACGCCGCCGTCATCGATCTCGACGGCGCGTTCGTCGCACCTGCTTTCGTCGACTGCCACATGCATGTCACCGCCACCGGCCTCATGCTCTCGGGCCTCGATCTGCGAGCCGCCTCCTCGATGCGGCACTGCCTTGCGCTCGTCGCCGAGTTCACCCAGGCCCACCCCGACGGCCTCGTCTGGGGGCACGGCTGGGACGAGTCGGGCTGGCCGGAAGCGACGCCGCCGAGCACCGATGACCTGGACGCCGTGGCCGGTGACCAGCCTGTCTACCTGGCGCGCGTCGACGTCCATTCCGCGGCGGCGTCCTCGGCGCTTCGGCGGCTGACGCCAGGCCTGCCTGCCGCGCGGGGCTTCGACCCGCAGCGCCCGCTGACCGCGGACGCCCACCACATGGTCCGCGCAGCCGCCCGTGACCGGCTGACACCCGATCAGCGGGCCCGCGCCCGTGCCGCCACCCTTGACCTGGCGGCGGCCAACGGGATCGTCGCCGTCCACGAATGCGCTGGTCCCGACATCGGTGGCCTCGACGACTGGCAGGAACTGCGCCGAACCAACCACGGCGTCGAGATCGTCGGGTACTGGGGTGAAGCGGTCGCCGATCGAGTCCAGGCGCAGTCCCTCATCGAGATGACCGGCGCCCGTGGGCTTGCGGGCGATCTGTTCGTCGACGGCGCCCTCGGATCGCGCACGGCCTGGCTTCGCGAGCCCTACACCGACGCCCCGGACCGCTGCGGCAACACCTATCTCGATCCGGACGCCATCACCGCGCACCTGCGCGCCTGCACCCAAGCCGGAATCCCGGCAGGCTTCCACGTGATCGGAGACGCCGCGGTCGGCGCCGTCGTCGACGCCCTGGCGAACGTGGCCGACCGGCTCGGCACCCAGGCCGTCGCCCGATGCGGGCACCGGCTCGAACACCTCGAAATGGTCACCCCCGAGCAATCGGCACGGCTGGGCGAATGGGGCGTCATCGCCAGCGTGCAACCGAACTTCGATGCGCTGTGGGGAGGTGAAGTCGGGATGTACGCACAGCGCCTCGGCCGGGACAGAGCCCTCCGGATGAATCCGCTGGCGCTGTTAGCATCCCAAGGCGTGCCACTCGCCTTCGGTTCTGATTCGCCGGTCACGGCCATGAATCCATGGGCGACCGTCCGCGCCGCAACCCGGCACCAGACACCGACGAGTTCGGTGTCGATGCGGGCGGCCTTCTCGGCGGCGACGCGTGGCGCATGGCGCGCGGGCGGGGTGCGCGACGGTGTCACCGGGACGCTCGTGCCGGGCGCGCCCGCGTCATACGCGGTGTGGCAGACCGACCAGCTTGAGGTCAGCGCCCCCGGCGACGCGGTGGCACGCTGGTCGACCGACCCGCGGTCGCGGGTACCCGCGCTGCCCCGACTCGGCCCCGACGACCGGCTGCCCCACTGCGTTCAGACGGTTCACCGGGGTGCCGTCATCCATGGCTAGGCGATTGCGCGACTGGGGTCGCGCCGACGACGACACCGACTCCCTACCGGTGCTGACCGCCGATCAGGTCGACGAGCACGCCTCCGATGATGAAACCGGTCCCGGCGTCGCGGGTGCCCGCGACGAAGAGGCCGCCCCGGTCGACGACGACGAGGCGACGCCGGCTGTCACGACCGCCACCGAGCGGGAAGTGCCCGCATGGGTCAAGCGGTTCGGCGACGCGGTGGTGGCCCGGCTGCCGCGGCTGTCCGCCGTCATCCTCGGCGGGATGGCGCTCTGCCTCAGCTTCCCGCCGTTCGGCTGGTGGTATGCGGGGATCGTCGCGTTCGCACTGTTGGCTTGGGTGCTGACGCGGGATGCCACCACACTCGTCGGCGGATTCGGCTACGGCTTTCTTTTCGGGGCGGCGTTCAACATTCCGCTGCTGCCGTGGACCGGCGTCATGGTCGGGCTCCTGCCGTGGCTCGCACTTGCGCTGCTGCAGGCGGTGTTCCCCGCGCTGTTCGGGCCGGCGGCCGTCTTCGTGGCGCGCAGGTTGACCGGGTGGCCGATCTGGTTCGCCGGTCTCTGGGCGCTGACCGAGTGGGCGAAGTCGACGGTGCCGTTCGGCGGATTCCCCTGGGGTGTCGTCGGTTTCGGCCAAACCGATGGTCCGCTGCTGCCACTGGCCCAGATCGGCGGAGCGCCGCTGGTTTCGTTCGCGGCCACCCTGCTCGGATTCGGCCTTGCCGCATTGGTCGTCGAGATCTTCACCTGGTGGCGACGCGGCGGCGACGGCCCACACACCAATGCGCGGCCCGCGGTCGTGCTGCCCGGTGCATGCATCAGCCTCGTGCTGATCGCCGCCGCGGCGATCTCGCCCGCGGTCCGGCAATCAGGTGCCGGCGCAGCCGACGAGCCGTCGGTCAACGTCGCAGCCGTTCAGGGAAACGTGCCTCAGCTCGGGCTGGATTTCAACGCTCAACGCAGGGCCGTGCTCGACAACCATGTTCGGGAGACGATGCGGCTGTCGGAGGATGTGCGGGCCGGCCGGGCGCCGCAGCCGTTGTTCGTCGTGTGGCCGGAGAACTCATCAGACATCGACCCGCTCGCCAACCAGGACGCCGCCGACCAGATCGCGGTCGCCGTCGACGCGATCAGGGCGCCGATTCTCGTCGGCGGTGTGCTGGCCGCGCCCGGGTACACCCGCGACAACCCGGTATCGACCAACTCGGTCATCGTGTGGAATCGCGAAACCGGCCCCGGCGACCGGCACGACAAGCAAATCGTCCAGCCGTTCGGTGAGTATCTGCCGTGGCGGAGCTTCTTCGAACACTTCTCGTCATACGCCGATCGGGCCGGATATTTCGTGCCCGGCACCGGTACCGGCGTCGTCGATGCGGCGGGCGTGCCGATCGGCGTGTCTACCTGTTGGGAGGTCATCTTCGACCGGTCGCCGCGGGAGTCGGTGCGAAACGGTGCTCAGGTGCTGACCGTGCCGTCCAACAACGCCACCTTCAACGAGTCGATGAGCACCCAGCAGCTCGCGTTCGGCAGGCTGCGGGCCGTCGAGCACAACCGTTTCGTCATCGTTGCGGGCACCACCGGGATCAGCGCGATCATTGCGCCCGACGGTCGTGTGCTTGCCCGCACCGAGTTCTTCGAACCCGCTTACCTCGACATGCCGATCCGGCTCAAGACGCAGCTCACCGCGGCGACACGATGGGGTCCGCTTGTGCAGGGCCTGCTGGTCGCCGTCGGGGTCGGGGCTCTGATCGTCGCGATGATGCAGAATGGAAGGTTCGTGCGTCTTCGCCGGCCGGTGACCGACGCCAGCGGCAGAGCCACACCGTCCGACCAGGACGGCACCGAAAGAGGAAGCACATGAGCGGCCCTGGGCCAGCAGAACGCCCGAGTCAGCGCACTCTGGTCATCATCCCCACCTACAACGAGCGGGAGAACCTGCCGCTGATCGTCGCCCGTGTGCACGACGCCCAGCCCGAGGTGCACATCCTCGTCGTCGACGACGGAAGCCCCGACGGCACCGGTGAGCTGGCCGACGATCTGGCGATGGCCGACCCGGACCGGGTGCACGTGATGCACCGCGCGAGCAAGGATGGGCTCGGAGCGGCATACCTGGCGGGCTTCGCCTGGGGACTGGGGCGCGAATACTCTGTGCTGGTCGAGATGGACGCCGACGGCAGTCACGCGCCCGAGGAGCTTCACCGCCTGCTCGACGCGGTTGGCGGGGGCGCCGATCTGGTCATCGGATCGCGCTATGTGCCGGGCGGCGCCATCCGGAACTGGCCGCGCCGCCGGTTCGCCCTGTCCAAGACCGCCAACACCTACGCGCGGGTGCTGCTCGGCGTCGGCGTACGCGACATCACCGCGGGTTATCGCGCGTATCGGCGCGAGGTGCTCGAAAAGATCGACCTGGCCGCCGTGGACTCGAAGGGGTACTGCTTCCAGATCGACCTGACCTGGCGCGCCATCAACAACGGGTTCGTCGTCGTCGAGGTACCGATCACCTTCAGCGAGCGCGAGCTCGGTGTCTCGAAGATGAGCGGGTCAAACATCCGCGAGGCGATGCTCAAAGTTGCGGAGTGGGGCGTCCGCGGACGCCTCGATCGCGCCCGCGGCGTGGTGCGCTAGCAGCCGGTCAGCTACCCCGACGCCGCGTCTTGATGATGTCGAGGCGCTCCTTGAGCAGCTCGTCGAGCTCCTCGACGGAACGGCGCTCGAGCAGCATGTCCCAGTGGGTACGCGGCGGCTTGACCTTCTTGGGCTCAGGCACGTCACCCTCGATCAGGGTGCCTTCCATGCCGTTGCGGCACAGCCAGGTGCCGGGGATCTCGGCGTCGTCGGCAAACGGGACGTCGAATTCCTCGCCGTTGTCGGTGCGGTAGCGGGCGACCTGACGCGGCGCCAGGTCATGGTTGCGGTCGGTCTCGTAGCTCACGGCGCCGAGGCGACTACCTCTCAAAACCCGATCAGCCATTTCGTCAACACTCCTCACAGCTTTTGGTCCGGAATAGCAACGCGATGGCGCGCAAAGAAGTTCCCGACTCGACCGCCCATGATACCGGGATCGAGGCCATACCCGGTCTAAGGTCTGATTTCGTGGAAACCATCACCAGAAGGCGAGCTCGCACGCAACCCTGTCGATGGTGTGGTCGAGACGTCGACGACGCAGGACTCGGGCGGCGCCGACAGTACTGCAGGCAGTCGTGTCGGCAGCGCGCCTACGAGCAGCGCGCCCAGGTGAAGGGCACCACGCTTTCTCCGGATTCGGTGGTGCTCAGCGCCGAAGAGGCGGCCCAGCTGTCCGACCGCGTCTACCAGGTTCGGTGCGCCGCGGAGGACGTGGCGACCGCGGTCGATGAGGGCGCTGCACCCACAGAGCTGCGAGAACTGTGCGACGCTCTGATCCGCGCGGCCAAGGCGGCCGACGGCTGGCGATAGGGGCCCCCGAGTTGTGGCGCTTCGAGGGATTCGTCCTCGACACCCAGCGCTACGAGTTGCGCCACGGTGACGAGGTGGTCCGTGTCGAGCCGCAGGTGTTCGACGTGCTGACCCAGCTCGTCAGCAACCGCGAGCGCTGCGTCACCAAGGAAGAGCTGTTCGACGCGGTCTGGGGCGGACGGTTCGTCGGCGAGGCGCCCCTGACAAGCCGGATCAAGGCGGCCAGGCGGGCGCTGGGCGACGACGGCGAATCGCAGCGCTTCATCAGGACGGTGCGCGGTCGCGGGTACCAGTTCGTTGCCACCGTCGCAGACGACACACCGGCGGCGCCGGACGCACCGACACCGCAGGACGAACCGCCCCCGCCGCGACAGCACATCGCGTTCTGTCGGGCGGCTGACGGCGTGCGGCTGGCGTACGCGGTTGCGGGGGAGGGTCCGCCGCTGACGCGTGCCGCCAACTGGATGACGCACCTCGGTTACGACATCGAAAGTCCGGTGTGGCGGCACTGGGTGCGTGACCTCTCGTCGCGACACACTTTCATCCGTTACGACGAACGGGGTTGCGGCCTATCCGACTGGAGCGTCACCGATTTCAGTTTCGATGACTGGGTCAGCGACCTCGAATCCGTTGTCGAGGCGCTCGGATTGGAGCGCTTCCCGCTGCTCGGGGTGTCCCAGGGTGCCGCCGTGGCCGTCGCCTACGCCGCACGGCACAGAACGCCGTGCGATTCCTCGAGGAGTTCGGTCGTATCGATGTGCGCGACGAGGCCGGCCAGGTGTCCTGCCCGACGCTGATTCTGCACTCGCGTGACGATCACCGGCAGCCGTTGCCCGCCGCTGAGGAACTCGCCGCGCTGATACCCGCTGCGCGCCTGGTCGCGCTCGACAGCAACAACCACCTGTTGACGGCGGCCGAACCCGCATGGCGGGTGTTCCTCCACGAAGTGGAGCGATTCCTCGCGGATTGACGCCACGACGTTGCGCGATGGCGCGCTGAGATCTCCACCTAATCTCCATACATTCTTCATGTGCGTCGGCTGTGAGCCATCCATGCTGGTCACATGAAAAAGCACATCCGCATCCTGCTGCTGGGTGTCGTCGCGATCCTCGCGCTCGGCACTCTGACCGCATGCTCGAGCGGCACGAAAGAAGCGACGGACACCTCTGAGGCGTCCGGCACTTCCGCCGCCCCCGCACCCGCTACCGCATCACCGTTTCCGCAGTCGGCAAAGTACATCGCCGACGTCAAGTCGGCCGACGGCAAGCCGATGGTCATCGGCATCGCCGTCGACGGCACCGAGATCGCCGCGTACGCCTGCAACGGCACCGACGACGAGGCGTGGTTCTTCGGCAATCAGAAGGACGGCAAAATCAACATCACCTCCCGCTTCAAGGACACGCTGCAGGCCGAGTTCGACGGTAAGGACGTGTTCGGCGATCTGACCATGAACGGGGTCGCGTTCACGTTCAGCGCTCCCGCGGTTCCCGCGCCCGCCGGGATGTACACCGCCGAGTTGAACGGCGTGCGCGCATCGTGGGTGGTCCGGCCTGACGGCAGCGCCACCGGCGTGCAGTTCAACGGCGGTATCAGCGGCCGCGACTTCGAGCAGGCCGAGTTGCAGCAGCTCAACGAACTGCAGTTCCGCAACAGCGTGCGCAACAAGCGGCAGCTGCAGCAGGCCCAGCAGATTCAGGTGCTGGCCAACCGCTCGGCACGCTCGACGATCAACGGCCAGGACGTAACGCCGGTCGTCGTCGACGGCAACTTCCGGTTGTGACCACAACCACCTAACCCGCAGCGCAACGGCCCTGCCGGAGTGAGCGTTTCGACGCTTGCCCCGGCAGGGTCCGTTATCTTCACGCAGAGTTCAAACCTTCACTCCTGATCGGGTGCGCCATAGCGTTTGGGGCACCGTGACGACACCGACAGAGCTGGCGCCTGCCCGCGCCACCCCCGCACGGCGAAGCGATCGCACGTGGACTTTGATCCGATGGTCGTCGCCGTTGGTGCTCCTTGCGCTGTGGCAGCTGGGTAGCGCGCTGGGCCTGATCCCACAGGCGGTGCTCCCTGCGCCGTCCCTGATTGCCGAGGCCGGCGTCGAACTCATCGAGAACGGGCAACTCGGCGACGCCCTCGCAGTGTCAGGCGTCCGAGTGGTCGAGGGGCTGTTGCTCGGGGGAGTGCTGGGGGTCGCACTGGGCGTCGCGGTCGGGTTGTCGCGGTGGTTCGAGGCCACCGTGGACCCCCCGATGCAGATGGTTCGAGCGTTACCGCACCTCGGCCTCATCCCGCTCTTCATCATCTGGTTCGGCATCGGCGAGCTGCCGAAGGTCCTTCTCGTCGCGCTCGGCGTGAGCTTCCCGCTGTATCTGAACACGTTCTCGGCGATCCGCCAGGTCGACCGGAAACTCTTCGAAACGGCTCAGGTGCTTGGCTTCTCGTTCTGGCAGCGGTTCCGCACCATCATCGTCCCGAGCGCCGCTCCACAGGTGTTGGTCGGGTTGCGACAGTCACTGGCGATCGCCTGGTTGACGTTGATCGTTGCCGAACAGATCAACGCGGACAAGGGAATCGGCTACCTGATCAACAACGCGCGGGATTTTCTGCGTATCGACATCATCATCTTCGGACTGATCGTCTACGCACTGCTCGGAATCGGCACCGACGCCATCGTCCGCGCCCTGGAACGACGAGCACTGAGGTATCGCACATGACTGTCATCATCGACCGGCGGACCGACCTCGCTGGTGAACTGCGGGCCGTCAGCAAGTGGTACGGCGAGCGCCGGGTTCTCACCGACGTCTCCGTCGCGATCAACCGCGGTGAGATCGTCGCGCTGATCGGCCGAAGCGGTTCCGGTAAATCCACGGTGCTTCGGGTGTTCGCCGACCTGTCGACCGACCACACCGGAGATCGCACCGTGGCCGGTTCACCAGCGTTGGCTTTTCAGGAGCCACGCCTGTTCCCCTGGCGGGACGTGCGCACAAACGTCGTTTACGGGCTCAATCGGAGCAAGCTCGGTCGAGAGGAGGCCAGGTCTCGGGCTCAAGCGGCGCTTGCCGACGTCGGCCTCGAAGACCGGGGGGACGCATGGCCCTCGACACTGTCGGGTGGTCAGGCGCAACGGGTTTCGCTCGCGCGCGCATTGGTCGCCGAACCGGAGCTACTGCTGCTCGACGAACCGTTCGGCGCGCTGGATGCGCTGACCCGGCTGACGATGCGCCGCTTGCTGCTCGACCTGTGGCGTGAGCACGGATTCGGCGTGCTGCTTGTGACACATGACGTCGAGGAAGCCGTCGCGCTCGCCGACCGGGTGGTCGTGTTGGACGAGGGCCGGGTGATCCACACGCTGAGGATCGATGAGCCGCGGCCCGGCGCGGGACAGGGCGCCGCCGAGGCCGAGCGTTACCGGACCGACCTGCTGGACAAGCTCGGCGTGCACCTCTGACAAACATGAAGACGACTGCTGAAAGGGATTTTTGATGTCGACATCACGACGGCCGATGGCGCTTCGCCTCGCCGTTGCCGCCATCCTGATGGGGCTGTTGACCGCCTGCGTATCGCGTGAGGACAGCTCCGGTGCCAAGCAGGCGCCCGCGACCGTCCCGTTGTCCGATTTAGCCGGTCTGACACTGCAAGTCGGTGATCAGAAGGGTGGCACCGAATCGCTGCTGCGGGCGGCCGGGGCACTCGACGGGCTGCCGTACAAGATCGCGTTCTCCACGTTCACTTCCGGCCCCCCGCAGATCGAGGCGGCAACCGCAGGAAAGATCGACTTCGCGATCACCGGCAACACGCCGCCGATCTTCGGTGCGGCGTCCAACGCGAAGGTGAAGGTGGTCTCCGCCTACGACGGAAGCGGCCGCGGCGACAGAATCTTGGTTCACACCGACTCGTCGATTCGCGGTGTGGCAGATCTGCGCGGTAAGCGGATCGCGGTCGGCAAGGGTAGCTCGGCCCACGGCAACGTGCTGGCTCAATTGAACCGGGCTGGGCTTTCGCCGTCCGACGTCACGCTGGTCTTTCTGCAGCCCGCCGACGCGCTGGGCGCCTTCACCCAACGCCAGGTCGACGCGTGGGCGATCTGGGATCCGTACACCGCGCAAGCCGAAGCCGATATTTCGGTTCGCAGCATCGTCGAGGCGACCGGCGTCACCAACGGCGCCGGCTTCGGTATCGCATCCGACGAAGCGCTGGCCGATCCCAAACGCAGTACCGCACTGAGCGATCTGCTGGTTCGCTATGCCAAGGCAGTGCGGTGGGCGAAGGACAATCCGGATAGATGGGCACGGGACTACGCCGCCGCCGTCGGCCTCGACCCGCAGGTCGCCGCGGCATCGCAGGCGCGCAGCCTGAGGTTGCCCACCGCGCTTTCCGACGAGCTGGTCGGATCCGAACAGGAGCTCGCTGACCTGTTCGCCGAGTCCAAGCAGATTGCGGACGCCCCGAAGTTCGACAATTGGGTCGACCGCCGCTACAGCGACGTGCTCAACCCGCTGCTGATCAATCGTTAGGAGCGATGTGCCCACTCAGGCTCAACCGCCGACTTCGCCGGCGAAGTTCCATTGGTTCCTGCCCACCAACGGTGACAGCCGTTCGATCGTCGGAGCCTCGCACGCGTCGTCGCACCACGTCGTCCCCGCCAACTATCGAGCGCCCTCGCGCCGGTATTTGGCGGAGATCGCACGTGCGGCTGACCGGCTCGGCTACGAAGGGGTGCTGACGCCGACGGGCACGTGGTGCGAAGACGCGTGGCTGACCGCGTCGGCGTTGCTCGCCGAGACGGAGAGGCTGAAGTTCCTTGTGGCCTTCCGGCCCGGCCTCATACCGCCGACGCTGGCCGCCCAGCAGACCGCGACACTGCAGAGGTTCTCGGAAGGCCGGGTGCTGCTGAACATCGTCACCGGCGGCGACGACGTCGAGCAGCGCCGATTCGGCGACTGGCTGGACCACGACGAGCGATACGCCCGCACCGGCGAGTTTCTGCACATCGTGAACGCGTTGTGGCGGCAGGACTCGTTGGACTTCGAAGGCAAGTACTACACCGTCGAGGACGCTCGGGTGTCCTCACCGCCGGACCCGCTACCGGAGATCTATTTCGGCGGGTCGTCGGCCGCCGCACTTCCGATCGCCGCCGAGCACGTCGACGTCTATCTCACCTGGGGGGAGCCACCTCAGACGGCGGCCGCCAAGATCGAGCGGGTGCGCAAACTTGCCGAAGAGCGCGGTCGCAAGGTGCGATTCGGAATTCGGTTGCACACCATCAGCCGCGACACGTCCGCCGCCGCATGGGCGGTCGCCGACGAGCTGCTCGCCGAGCTGTCACCGGAGCAGATCGCGAAACAGACGCAGCTGCACGCCAGTTCGGAGTCCGAAGGGCAACGTCGAATGACGGCGCTGCACGGCGGCCGGGTGGATCGACTGGAGATCTACCCGAACCTGTGGGCAGGTGTCGGGTTGGTTCGAGGCGGGGCAGGCACCGCCCTGGTCGGCAGCCACGAAGAAGTCGCCAACCTGGTCTACGAATACCACTCGGTCGGATTCGACGAGTTCATCCTGTCGGGCTATCCGCACCTGGAAGAGGCGTACTGGTTCGCCGAGGGTGTGCTGCCTCTGCTCCGCCAGAAGGGTGTCGCCTGAGATCGGCTCAGCAGCTGTACTTCTCGCCGATGTCGGCGGGAGGTGTCGCCTTCTGCAGACAGCCGAACGGGACGACGCCCGCGTCGCTGAATCGCGCTGCCGACTGGTGGGCGTAGTTGACGCAGTACAGCCCTGCCGGATCGGACCGGCAGCGGTAGTCGCCGAAGGAGAGGACCTCGCCGTACGGCAACTCTGGGCCCGTGCCGTTGACAAACCGGCCGGGATCGCCGTGCGCAGAACCGATTTCGATGCTTGGACCGCCGAAGTCGACCCAATTTCCCTTCCACTGGCCATACACGTCGGGTGGTTGCAGCGGCGGAATGGTCAGATCAACCAGACACGCGAGCGCGCCGCCGAAGTTCTTCGAGTCGGTCATGCAGTTCGACTTGCCCGACGGTGTGGTGAAGGCGACGTCGTCGCCCAACTGTGTCGTCGTCCCGTCGCGCGTCGCCGAATGGAACTGGCCGGCATCGGCGGACTGGCCAGACTCGACGAAGGCGATCACGTCGGCGATGTCGGAGCCGGCTTCCGGCGGCTTGGCCGGCGTCATCGACGTCGGGGTGGTCGTGCGCGGCGTCGACATCGTCGTCCTGGTCGGAGCCGCAGGCGAGGTCTGCGTCTGCTCAGCTTCTGGGCCGACCCCCTGCGAACAACCCCCGACCAGCACAGACGCCGCAATCAGCACAGCAATCCGCATATCGGCCAGGCTAGCGGGCCGACGACCCGATACCGGCGAGGCGCGGGCGGTGAGTTCGTTCGCTACGGTCGTTTCATGCACGAACATGTCGTCCGAGCGACGACCGGCGCCGGCACCGTCGAGGGCTTCACGCGTGACGGCGTGCACCGGTGGCGGTCGATTCCGTTCGCCCAACCCCCGGTCGGCCCGCTGCGGTATCAGGCGCCGAGGCCTGTGCAGCCATGGCGGGGTGTGCGCTACTGCCACGGGTTCGGCAACTGCGCTCCACAGCAGCGCATGTACACCGCACTGGGCGTCGGCAAATACCAGTCGATGGGCGAGGACTGCCTGACGTTGAACGTCACCACGCCGAGACGGCGACGTGACGAGCCGATGCCGGTGATGGTCTTCATTCACGGCGGTGGTTACCTTCTCGGCAGTTCCGCCACGCCGATCTACGACGGCGCGGCGTTGGCGCGCAAGGGATGCGTGTACGTCTCGGTGAACTACCGGATCGGGGCGTTGGGATGCCTCGACTTGTCGTCGCTGTCCACCCGGGACGTCACCATCGAGGACAACCTGTTCCTGCGGGACCTTGTGATGGCGTTGCGATGGGTGCGTGACAACATCGCTGAGTTCGGCGGTGACCCGGACAACGTCACGATCTTCGGCGAGAGTGCCGGCGCGCAGGCCGTGGCAACACTGCTCGCGGTGCCTGCCGCGAAAGGCCTTTTCGCGCATGCGATCTCGGAGAGCCCGGCCAGCGGCTTGGTGGGCACCCCCGACGTCAGAGCGTCCTACGCGGACCAGTTCGCCCACCTGCTCGGTGCGCAGAGGAAGGATGCGGCCACGGCATTGCTGGCCGCCAAGCCTGCCGAACTGGTGAATACCCTCGACGCGCTGATCAAGAATGCCCAGACGGGCATGCTCGGCGCCTTCGCGGTCGGCCCGACCAGTGGCACCGACTACCTGCCGCTCGACCCGGTCGAGGCGATGCAGACCGGTGCCGCACACCCCGTGCCCCTGATCGTCGGCAACAACGCCCACGAGGGTCGGCTGTTCACCCGATGGCTCAAGCTGCTGCCGACGAACGAGGCGATGATCGAAGGCCTGCTCGGTGGCCTCGAAGTCGAACAGCGGGAACGAATCACCTCGGCATACCCGGGCTATCCGGACGAAGGCGCCTGCATCCGTCTCGGGGGCGACTTCGCGTTCGGTACGGCGGCCTGGCAGATCGCCGAGGCGCACAGCACCCACGCACCGACCTATCGGTACCGCTACGACTACGCACCACGAACCTTCAACTGGTCGGGGCTGGGTGCCACCCACGGCACAGAACTCTTCGCCGTCTTCGACGTGTACCGCACGAGGTTCGGCTCGTTGCTCACTGCAGCCGCCGACGGGCGATCCGCGCGCCGGGTCAGCGACGACGTGCAGACCCGCTGGCGCGAGTTCAGCCGCACCGGTGTGCCCGGCGACGACTGGCCCGCTTACACGCACGCCGACCGTGCGGTGATGGTGTTCGACCGCCGGTCACATGTCGCGTACGACCCGCACGCCGAACGCCGCGAGGCGTGGCAGGGCTTCACGTTGGCGGAGCGCTGATCCGGGTCACCCAAACCGACCACGCGCAATCGGCTGATGTGATTGCGTGATCGGGTGAACCACCCCTTGGATCCGCTATCGGCCGACGAGTTCACCGCGGTGGCAGAGATCGTGGGTCGCGAGCAAGGGGTGGGGGTGGGAGCCGGACTGCCGGCGACATCAGACCTGGGAGCCGGACTGCCGGCGACATCAGACCTGGGCGCCGGACGGCCGGCGACATCAGAGCTGGGCTGGCGGATCGCCTCCATCGACCTGATTGAACCGACGAAGGCCGAACTGGCAGTGTTCGACGGCGGGGGAGAACCGCCTGCCCGGCGCGCCCAGGTGATCTGCCTGCAGCGCGCCGACAACGCCACCTACAAAGGCGTGGTGTCTCTCGACGGCGGCCGGGTCGAGTCGTTCGACCACATTCCCGGCGTGCAGGCGAACTTCACCGTCGACGAGTTCCTCGAGTGCGACGAGCTGGTGCGCGAGCATCCGGAGTTCATCGCGGCCCTCACCAAACGCGGCATCACCGATCTGGATTTGGTGTTCGTGGACACCTGGACCTACGGCGATGCGGTCGCGCCGCCCGAGTTCCGCGACCGTCGCCTCGGCTGGTCTGACACTTGGCGCAAGGACGGCCCCGGCCAGAGTCCCTACGCCCACCCGATCAGCGGATTGCACTGTGTCATCGACGTCAACTCGATGGAGGTGTTGCGGGTCGAGGACAACGGCGGGGTCGACGAGCCGAACGTGATGGGCGAGTATGTGCCCAAGCACATCCCGGAGCGGATCCGCGCGGCTTCGCGGCGCGAGCCGCTCAAGCCGTTGCACCTCACCCAGCCAGAAGGTGTGTCGTTCACCCTCGACGGCAACCTACTCACTTGGCAGAACTGGTCGCTGCGGGTCGGGTTCAACCACCGCGAGGGAATGACGTTGCACACCATCAACTATCGCGACGGTGACCGGACCCGTTCTGTGGCACACCGGATCTCGCTCGCCGAGATGATCGTGCCCTACCGCGACTCGTCGGAGGACCACTACCGGCGCACCGCTTTCGACATCGGCGAGTGGGGCCTCGGGTTCATGACGACGTCGCTCGAATTGGGCTGCGACTGTCTCGGCGAGATCCGCTATCTGGATGCGGTGCTGCACAACAGCAAGGGCGAGCCGTACACCATCACCAACGCCGTCTGCATCCACGAGGAAGACAACGCGGTGCTGTGGAAGCACGTCGACCATGACGCCGGCGCCGAGGTGCGGCGGATGCGCAGGCTGACGATATCGTTCCACGTCACAGTCGCCAACTATGAGTACCTCGTCTACTGGCGGTTCTATCAGGACGGCAATATCGAATGCGAGATCCGGGCCACCGGCATCATGGTGACCACGCCGGTTGCGGAGGGTCAGCCACATCCGAACGGAACGCTGGTCGACGAACGCACGTATGCACCGTTCCACCAACACTTTCTGGTGGCCCGGCTGGATATGGACGTCGATGGTGCCGACAACACGGTCTACATGTCGGAGTCCTACGCCGAGCCGATCGGACCGGACAACCCGTACGGGCTCTCCGTGGTGCTGCGCAACGTCCCGCTGAAGACCGAGAGCGAAGGCAAACAGGACGTCAACTTCGCGACCCAGCGGGCGTGGAAGGTCGTCAACACGAACGTCGTCAACGGTCTCGGAACGAACCCGTCGTACAAACTGGTGCCCAGTGGCGCAATCCCGGCGATGTTCGACCCGGCATCGCCGGTCTTCCAGCGTGCCACCGTCATCGGACACACACTGTGGGTGACACCGAACAGCCCCGACGAACGCTGGCCGGCAGGCGAATTCATCAATCAGTCCTCGAAGGACACCGGACTCGCCGAATGGACGAAGGCGGACAGGAAAATCGAGAACACCGACGTCGTGCTCTGGTATGTGTTCGGTATCCACCACATCACCCGACCGGAGGACTGGCCGGTGATGCCGGTTGACGTGGTGTCGTTCTGGCTCAAGCCTTACGGCTTCTTCGACCGGAATCCCGCACTCGACGTCGTCGGCACTCCGCCGGACACCTGCCACACGGACAGCACGAGTGCCGGTCACTGACATCGAGCGGCCAGAGGACCTGACCGCCGACTGGCTCACGACCGCGATCGGCGCGGGCACCGTCGAACGGTTCGGCACGGAGCGGATCGGCACCGGCCAGATGAGCGAGTGTTACCGCGTCGCCTTGACGTACGCAGGCGGGGCTGCCGGCCCCGGGTCGGTGGTGCTCAAGGTCGCGGCCTCCGATCCGGCGAGTCGGCAGACGGGCCTTGCCCTGGGTCTCTACGAACGCGAGGTGCGGTTCTACACCGACATCGCGCCGCGCGTAGGTGGGCCTGTCGCTCCGTGCTACAGCGCCGCGTTCGCCGCGGAAAGCGGCGTGTTCCATCTTCTGCTCGGTGATGCCGCTCCCGCGGTCGTCGGTGACGAGATCCGTGGTGCCACAGTGGAACAGGCGACTCTGGCGGTGGCCGAGCTGGGGCGGCTGCACGCGCCACTTCTCGGACAATCGGCGATGGCCGACGTGGAGTGGCTCAACCGCGAGTCCCCGATGAACCAGGCGGTGATCGCCCAGCTGTACACCGGGTTCATCGACCGGTACGGCGACCAGATCGCGCCCGCGCACCGCGAGGTGTGCGAGCGGCTGGTCGGCGGCTTCGACGCATACCTCGCACAAGAGGCGGCAGCGGATCGCATTCACGGTCTGGTGCACGGCGACTACCGGCTGGACAACATGCTGTTCGGGCAGCAGGGGGCCGACCGACCGCTGACCGTGGTCGACTGGCAGACCGTGACCTGGGGCCCGGCCACGACCGACGTCGCCTACTTCCTGGGTTGCGCACTGGCCGACGACATCCGGCGCGACAACTACGACGCGCTGCTCGGCAGCTATCACGACGCGCTCGGTCCTGCTGCCGCTCTGCGGCTCGATGACGTCCGCGAAGGCGTTCGAAGGCAGGCATTCTTCGGCGTGATGATGGCGATCGTCTCGTCGATGCTCGTGCAGCGCACCGCGCGCGGCGACGAGATGTTCATGACGATGTTGCGTAGGCACAGCCAGCATGTCATCGACACCGACGCGTTGGCGACGCTGCCCGGACCGGCTGCTCCAGAACCGTTACGCCCGTCCGCCGTTGACGAGGGGGCGCATGAACCCGGCGCCGAGCCGATGTGGAGCGAAAGCTGGTACGCCGACTTCGTCGACGAGGCGCAGGGTGTCGGCGGCTGGTTCCGGCTCGGCTTGATCCCCAACGAGAACAGGGCGTGGGTCAACGCGCTGCTGTGCGGACCCGGCATCCCCACGGTGGCCGCGAACGATTTCGAGGTGGCACTGCCCGACGACGCCGCCGTGGTCGGCACGGATCAGATCGAGCTCACCCACGGGGCCACCGAGCCTCTGCAGACCTACCACGTGACACTGCGCGGTGTGGGTCACGCGTATGACGACCCCTCAGCCCTGTTGCGGGGAGAATCCGGCCGAGCGGTCGAGCTGTCCATGGATCTCACCTGGACCACGACCGGCACCCCTTACCAGTACCGCCTGACGCCCAGGTACGAGATCCCGTGCGCCGTGTCGGGGACGGTGGTCGCCGATGGACGCGTGCTCGATATCGCGGCGGTGCCGGGCCAGCGCGACCATTCGTGGGGAGTGCGGGACTGGTGGAGCATGGATTGGGTGTGGAGCGCGCTGCACCTGGCGGACGGAACGCATCTGCACGGCGTCGACCTGCGCATCCCAGGAGCGCCGCCGATAGGCGTCGGCTACATCCAGTCGCCGGGGGCTGCGCTCGTCGAACTGCAGTCGGTGTCGGCGCAGGAAGTGTTCGGCGACAACGATCTGCCGGTAACCACCGAGCTGACGCTCGCCCCCGGGGAAATCACCGCCACCGCCGAGATCAGAGGTCATGCACCGGTGTTGCTGACCGCGACCGACGGCCGGGTGAGCCAGTTTCCGCGCGCCTGGGCCACCGTGACGACCGCCGACGGCCGCGAAGGCGTCGGCTGGCTGGAGTGGAATCGCAACCAACGGTGATCCGCCAAAAAGTGACATTTTCCGGTCACCCGCGGGGCCGTGCATTTTTTGATGGGCAAGGGGTAGACCCCGCGCATGAGCAAGGAATTCAAGACGGGCGACAAGGTGACGTGGCAGAGCCACGGCAGCACCGCCGAGGGCAAGGTCGAGAAGAAGATCACGTCGGACACCGAGGAGGCGGGTCGTAAGGTGCGCGCCTCCTCCGATGAGCCGCAGTACAAGGTTCGCAGCGAGAAGAGCGGCGGTGACGCCGTGCACAAGCCTGACGCGTTGAAGAAGAAGTGACCGGCGATGTCCGGCCACAACGATGACACCAAGAAAGAGTTCGACGACGCGGTCAACATGACGGCCTCAGAACTCGAGAAGTGGTTGGGAACCGACGATTCGAAGTCGGTAGGCCAGAAGCCGGGTGGCGGCGGGGAGTCCACCGGCCACGAGAGCGGTCGACATATCGTCAAGATCCTGAAGGCGAAGAAGTCGGACCTGTCCGACAACGACTACGCGCATATGCGCAAGGTCGTCGGCTACACGAAACGCCATCTCGCGCAGCGCCCTTCGGGCGACATCAAGGAAACCGACTGGCGCTACTCACTGATGAACTGGGGCCACGACCCGACGAAATAGCCGGCCCACCTCAGCCGAGGTGGGCACTGTCGTCGTCGAGGTCGTCCCGGCACAAGCCCATCGGCGTGGCGGCGGGTACATCGCCTGCGGCGACCACCGTTCTGGTGATCGGTGTCAGAGCGCGGAACAGCGCCTCGACTTCGCTGTCGTCGAGTGCGTCCAGAGCGCTGAGCGACAGCGCGTCGGTGGTGTCCTCGATGTGCTGCTTGAGTGCGCGACCCGCGTCGGTGAGTGCGCCGTGCCCGTCGAGCAGACCGCGTTCGGTGAGCTGATTCTGATGCCCACGCCACTGCTCTTCGTCGTAATCGCGGCTGCGCATGATCATCTCGGCCGGCACCCGGCCCGCCGCCGCATGTAGCACGTTGCATTCGCGCCCCGACAACCCCGACGAGGCCAGGACCGCCACGTGCGCGTCGCCGCGCTGCTCGCGGAGCAGGGTCGTCGCATGCCACAGCCGAGCGACCGGGTCACTGGGCCAGGGGAGCGCGGCGTTCGCGGCGAACAGCGGCCTGCCGTCGAGCGGCGCATGCCGCGCGGCCTTGGCGGCAAGGTCCGCGGCCGCGCCGGCGCGCTCGTCGCTCAGCCCGTACCGCCGCAGCGTGGCGACCGCGGAGTCCTCGCGGGCGCGCAGGGCCGAGGTGGGGGTGGCGACGTCCCACGCGGCGGGCAGCGCCTTGGCGACTCGGCTGGGAGCGAAGTTGTAGAACATCGCGGTCACGACTTCAGGTGGGACGACTCCGAGCGGCGCGGAGCGACCCGCGAAGTAACCCATCCAGAAGCCGCGGAAGCCCAGCGCGTCGGATGCGGCCCGACTTTCCGGCGAGAAGTAGGTGACGGCGTGCACCGGCTCGAAACGGTCGAAGAAGCGACGCGCCAGTCGTGGTTCTCTCATAGTTAAGTACTCCACTCGTCAATATCTTGATATGGTCTCCCAAAACTTACATCGTACGTAAATACAGCAAACATCAGGAGGGCGGATGGGTCGGTCGACGGCCGTTGTTGCTGCGGCCGGTCTGGTGTGCTGCGTGCTGTCCGGCTGCATCGCGAACGGCGGCGGAACAAATCTACCCAGGGTCTCCAGGACCGCCTTGCAGCAGGACATCGCGCACCGACTGGCCGATGCTGGAGAAAAGCCGGAGTCGGTGACGTGCAAACAAGATCTCGTCGGTGAAGTGGGCGCGACGGCCCGCTGCGACGTCGTGGTGAGCGCGACGAACAACTTCGAGCCGATAGTCACGGTCACCGCCGTCGACGGGTCGGCGGTCGACTACGAGATGATGCCTGCGGTATCGCGGCGACAACTCGAAGGCGTGGTCGCAAGGCTCATCTCAGATTCCGGAACGCGTGGCGTCACGGCGGTGTCGTGCGAGTCGGGGATCGACGGAAGGGTAGGGGCGGCGGTGAACTGTGACGTCGAGGCCGCCGGCCTCCTGGCACGTCGCATCATCGGGGTTTCCGGCGTCAACGGACTGATGATGGATCTCGAGGTGGATCCAGCGCGCACGCGGTTGAGGCCGGTCCGACCGTCAAGCTGACGACGGGCGCTGATCGAGGTCGGAGGCGAACTCGTCGGACACCGCAGCGGCCGCCTCGTCGATGATTGCGCGCATCGCGCGTTCCGCGGCGGCCTCGTCGCGGAGCCGTATCGCACGGGCGACTTCGTCATGCAACTCGATGGCGACCGGGTTCGGATTCGACGGCATCATGTGGTGATGAGTCCGGCCGGTCAGGATTTCGGCAACCACGTCGTTGAGCGCACGAAACATCTCGTTGCCGCTGGCTTCGAGAAGTGTGCGATGAAATACCTTGTCCGCCAGCAGGTATGACTCGAGGTCACCGGATCGGCCGTGAATCACCATGTCTGACACCGCCGCCGCCATGATTCGGCATTGGTGTGGATCGGCCCGACGGGCGGCTAACGCCGCGGCGGCGGGTTCGAAGCCGCGCCGCAACTCGGAGAGCGAGACCAAAAGCGCTGCACGGTTGTCGGATTCGAGTCGCCAGCGAATGACCAACGGGTCGAAGACGTTCCACTTCTCGGACGGCAGGATCGTCAGGCCGACCCGCCGGCGGGACGCGACCATGCCCATCGATTCGAGCACCCGGATCGCTTCACGAGCGACACTGCGGGAGACGCCGTGTTCGGCGCTGACGCCGTCAAGTGTCAGCACCTCACCTGCCGGATAGTGCCCCGACGCAATCGCGGTGCCCAGCGCCTCCAGCAGATTGCGGTGTAAGGCGCCGACGTTTGATGGCGCAGCCATCTATACATCTTGTCATACGTTTGCTGGAGGCGACTTAGAACATATCTTTTCGTGACACAGTTGAAATCGTATGCCTATTGATGCATGCTGTGTGACACCAAGCACAAAAGGGTAGGTGGAGTGGATGGGGTCACCGATCGTCGTCATGGGCGTATCCGGGTCCGGTAAATCGACGGTGGGCGCCGCACTGGGTCAGCGGCTGCGGGTGCCGTTCGCCGACGCCGACGATTTTCATCCGCCGGCCAACATCGAGAAGATGTCGTCGGGACAGGCGCTCGACGACGACGACCGGCACCCGTGGCTCGACGCTATCGGTGTGTGGCTGGGCGGCCATTGCGGCGATGGCGGCGTAATGAGCTGTTCGGCGCTGAAGCGCAGGTACCGCGAACAGTTGCGGCGACACTGTCCCGACGTCATCTTCCTTCACCTCGCGGGCTCGCCGGAGGTGATCGGCAAGCGGCAGGCCAGTCGGCCCGGCCATTTCATGCCCGCCTCACTGCTGGCTTCACAGTTCGCGACGCTCGAGCCGCTCGGGGCCGACGAGCGCGGCGTCACCATCGACGTCGACCAAGACATCGACTCGATCATTGAAACGTATCTCGCTCTATCTGCCCCGCGCACAACCGAACAGGAGACGAAATGACCCCGGCACTCACCGTCCTGGCGGCCGATACCGAGTTGGCCGAGCCCGTCGCGGCGGGCTGGCAGCTGGTGCTCGCCGCACTCGCAGGCATTGCGCTCATCGTCGTCTTGATCACGGTGGCGAAGCTGCACCCGTTCCTGGCGCTGATTTTCGGCGGTCTCACCGTCGGCATCGTCGCGGGGGTGAACATCGGTGATGTTCTCGAATCCTTCGCCGATGGATTCGGCACGACCGCGGCCGGGGTCGGTGTGTTGATCGCGCTCGGCGCGATGTTCGCCAAACTGCTCGCCGACTCCGGTGGCGCCGACGAGATCGTCGACACCATCGTCGGCCATGCGTCACCGCGGGCGCTGCCGTGGGCGATGGCCCTTGTGGGCGCGATCATTGGCCTGCCGATGTTCTTCGAGATCGGCTTGGTGCTGCTGATGCCGGTCATCTACCTGGTGGCGAGGCGCTCTCAGCTGTCTCTGGTCACGGTCGGAATCCCCGCGCTCGCAGGCCTTTCCGCCATGCACGGCCTGGTGCCGCCGCACCCCGGACCGCTGACCGCGATCGACCTGCTCGGCGCCGATCTGGGCATCACCCTTGCACTGGGCGTCGCCGTCGCGATCCCGACCGTGATCGTGGCCGGTCCGCTGTTCGGCAAGCTCGCGGGCCGCTGGGTGGTCCTCGATGTGCCGGACCGCTTCGACGCCGACGACTTCTCCGGCAACGGCGGAGCAGGGGCCGCCGCGGGCGAGGTGGAAGCAGGCGGATCGGGAGCCGCGACGCAAACCGCCACGCGCACGCAGCGTCAACGCCCGTCATTCGGCGTGACGCTCTTCTCGGTTCTGCTTCCCGTGGCGCTCATGATGGGCAAGGCACTCGTCGACATCTTCATCGACGATGAGAACAACCTGCTGCGGCAGACGTTCGACATCATCGGTCGGCCCCTGATGGCCTTGCTGATCGCCGTGGTGGTCGGAATGTTCACCCTCGGCAGGGGCGCCGCCATGACCCGCGACCAGATCGCCAAGTGTCTCGAGACGTCCCTGCCGCCCGTCGCGGGCATCATCTTGATCGTCGCCGCCGGCGGCGGGTTCAAACAGGTGCTCGTTGACACCGGTATCGGCACGAAACTCGCGGAATGGGCGACGGCCGCCCACATTTCGGTGATTCTGCTGGCCTGGGTGCTGGCGGTGCTGATCCGGCTCGCCACGGGTTCGGCCACGGTGGCGACCATCACCGCTTCGTCCCTCATGCTCGGGTTGGTCGAGGGGATGAGTACCGGCGAGATATCGCTCATCGTGCTTGCGGTCGGCGCCGGGTCGGTGTTCTTCTCCCATGTCAACGACGCCGGCTTCTGGCTCGTGAAGGAGTACTTCGGGATGAGCATCGGTCAGACGATCAAGACCTGGTCGATGATGGAGACCGTGCTGTCGGTCACCGGCCTGGTGCTGGTGCTGGTGCTCGGGATCTTTATCTGACGCCGATCAGCCCTTCACGACCTGGGTACCGCCTGCCAGACCGTCGTGCTTGCCCTGCTTTGTCGGGCTGCCGTTGATCGTCAGCGCGATCACGACGATGGCGATGACGCCGAGAAGGCCGCCGATGATCGGGATGATGGGAAAAAGCGTCCACGCGTTACGGATTGCCGACTGTTGCAAGGTCGGCTTCGGCGCGCCTCCGGGGCCGTGCACGCGCAGACCGAGCACCTTCTTGCCGGGCGTCCAGCCCTGGGTGGTCTCGAACGCGACGAAGTAGATGAACGTGAGCAACCCGGTGAACAGGCCGGTCACCCAGTAGTTCGACAGGGTGTCGGTGACGAAGAACAGCAGAAGGCTGACGACGCCGACTAGGATGCCATCGATCAGCCGGGCAAGGAACCGGACGAGCAGACCGCCCGGCTCGAGGTTCGCAGGAAACGGTGGAGGATAGCCCCGCGGATCACTGCCATACGGTCCTTGCGCCGGATCGGTTGTCATGGTTGCCCAATCTACCGACCGGCCCGCGGACGTGGGCTGGCTCAGCTCAAGCGGCGACGCTGCTTCTTGGCCTGCTTCTTCGATTGTTTCCGCGTGGTCACCGCAAGGTCGCCTGCCCGGTCACGGGCGGCCTCGGCGCGTTCACGCGCCGCATCGGCGAGTTCGGGCGCACGATCGCGTGCCACCTCGGCAAACTCAGCGGCGCGTCCCCTGGCTGCATCGGCGAACTCAGGTGCGCGTTCGCGTGCCACCTCGGCGAATTCCTGTGCACGACCGCGGGCGGCTTCGGCGATCTCGGGTCCGCGTTCGCGGGCGATCTCAGCGAGAACCGCTGCACGTTCGCGGGCGGCTTCGGCGATTTCAGGTGCCCGGTCACGGGCGACGTCGGCCAGCTCTGCACCTCGTTCTCGAGCAGCCTGCAGGCCGTGTCCCAGTTTCTCGGCGAACGCGCTGTCGGCCAGAGCACCGCCGGACGCCGCGCCGACCGGCAGGGCGGAGCTGACAGCTTCGGATACCTTGCGGGCCGCACGGCGGCCGCGCCATCCCAGCGACGGTTTGCCCTCGGTGTCGACTGCGGCGATGATCAGCCCGCCCAGGAGGCTGAGGTCGGTCATCAAGGCGCGACGCTCGTCGGCCTTGCGCTGTGCGTCGGTCTCGTTCCAGAACATGTGTCCGCCGACGCTGCCGGGGATGACGGTGAACGCCAGCGCCGCAGAAGCCAGTCGCGGCAGTTTGCCGGTCGCGAGTAGCAGACCACCACCGATCTGCACCGCGGCGTTGGCCCGGGCGAAGGTCTCGGCGTTGGTTGGGACGTTCGGGCCGATGGGGTCGGGAAGCTGGCGCATCCCATCGAGGGCTGGGCGGGCCGCGTCTGCGGCGGGCTTGGGGTTACGAAGGGCATCCACCCCTTGCCCGATGAAAGCCACTGAAAGTAGGGGGCGTGCAATTCGTCGAATAAGCATGGGCCAGGTGTTCCCTTGGTCAGGGGATCACAAACCCTAGTAAGAACTGTCAGTCCTTCGGCGTAGCGGCAGTGGTACCAGGAACCAGAGGGTGACGAAAGCCGTCAGTGTGCAGCCACCCGCGATCCATGCACCCGTCCGCCCGACGACCGTGTCGAAAACGACGACACCGACGCCTGCGAGCGCCAGGCCGAGCAGGACCAGTCCGGCGATCGCGCAGGCGTGCGCAGCCGACACGAGGGCGTCCAGCCGGTGTCTACGGAACAGAATGCGGTGCATGCCGACAGGCGCAACCAGCAACACGGTCGCCCCGAGCGAACACGCGACGGTGAAGAGGTAGACGGTGCGCATCAGACCGTCCAGCTGGGTGAACCTGGTCTGGAAGGGCAGGGTCAGCAGGAAGCCGGTGAGCAGCTGAACACCCGTCTGGGTGACTCTCAACTCTTGCAGGAGGCTTGACCAGTTACGGTCCAGCCGTTGGGCTTCCGTCTCGTTGCGGTCCGCATCCCAACGCTCTTCCGCTCCCGGCTGCTTCATGTGCACGGGGCTCATTGTCGCAGGGGTGTCGGCGTGGCTGGGCCGATCGTCGTTTTCAGTCGGCCGCGTAGCGCAGCAGCGTGATGCCGGACGGGAATGACTTCGGCGCCTCGGCCAAAGTCAGCTTCGACATCGACACGCCGTCGGGGAACAGTCGACGGCCACGGCCCTGAACAGCGGGATGAACCAACAGCCGGTACTCATCCACCACATCCGCCCTAATCAATTTGTGCGCGAGGCTGATGCTGCCGGTGAGCACGATGTCTTTGCCCGACTTCGCCTTCAACTCGCATACCAGCGACACCGGGTCGCCAGCGATCACCGTCGAGTTCTTCCACCCCGGGTCGGACATCGTCGTCGAGACCACGTATTTAGCCACGTCGTCGAGGTAGGCGGAGATTCCGGTCTGGTCGTCGTCCTGGTGCGGCCAGTAACCGCGGAAGTCTTCGAACGTGTGGCGCCCCAACAACAACGCGTCAGATTCGGCATCTTGGCGGTGTGTTTCGGCCAGCAGCTCCTCGTCCTGGCTCTGAGGGTCGAACCAGTCGTCGAGCATCTCGATCGATCCGTCGAGCGTGACGTTCTGAGTGATGACGAGTCTTCGCATACCTGTGATGACTTCACGGCGTGGGTGAACTAATCGCCCGGTTCGGGGTAGTTTCGCAAGAGTGTCCCTCGTCGCCGGCGTCGACTCGTCAACTCAGTCGTGCAAGGTGCTCGTGTGCGATGCGGACAGCGGCGAGACCGTGCGTTCGGGCACGGCGCCGCACCCGGACGGCACCGAGGTCGACCCAGCACTGTGGTGGGCCGCGCTGCAGACCGCCATCGAGAAAGCCGGTGGACTTGACGACGTCGCCGCCATGTCGGTGGGCGCGCAGCAGCACGGCATGGTGTGTCTGGATGAATCGGGTGAGGTAATACGGGATGCGTTGCTGTGGAACGACACTCGCTCCAGTGATGCGGCCACCGAACTCGTCGGCGAACTCGGCGGGGCAGCTGAGTGGGCGAAACGCATCGGCGTTGTGCCCGTCGCCGCGATCACCGTGAGCAAGCTGCGCTGGCTCGCCGAACACGAACCTGAACACGCCGCCGCGACCGCCGCGGTGTGCCTGCCGCACGACTGGCTCACGTGGCGGCTGCGCGGAGACTCCGATGTGAGCGCGCTGTGCACCGATCGCAGTGACGCCAGCGGCACCGGGTACTTCTCCGCTGAGGCCGACACCTACCAGGACGATCTGCTCGAGCTGGCGATGCGGGGGCGGCGACCTTTGCTGCCGACGGTGCTCGGCCCACACGACAGCGCCGGCCAGACCCCGAGCGGAGCGACGCTCGGTCCTGGTGCGGGCGACAACGCGGCCGCCGCGTTGGGTCTCGGCGCCAAACCCGGCGACTGCATCGTGTCGCTCGGCACTTCCGGCGTGGTGAGCGCGGTCGGGCATGCCGCGCCACACGACGCGGAGGGAATCGTGGCCGGCTTCGCCGATGCGACAGGACGCCAGCTGCCACTGGTCTGCACCCTCAACGGCGCACCGGTGCTGGCCGCCGTCGCGGCCATGCTCGGGGTGGACTACGACGACCTCGACCGGCTGGCATTGTCGGCCCCTGCCGGCGCCGGGGGGCTGGTCCTGGTGCCGTATCTCGAGGGCGAACGGTCTCCTAACCTGCCAAACGCCACGGGTGCGTTGCACGGCATGACGGCGCGAAACCTCACCGCCGCCAACATCGCACGAGCGGGCGTCGAGGGGCTGCTGTGTTCGTTGGCGTACTGCCTGGACAAGATCGCGGCACACGGCGTCGAGGCCGAGCGCATCATCCTGGTCGGCGGCGGGGCGCGCTCCGAGGCGGTACGCGTTGTCGCGCCTGCGATTTTCGGCAAGCCGGTGCTGGTGCCCACACCCGCGGAGTACGTCGCGCTTGGCGCGGCCCGGCAGGCGGCTTGGGCGCTCTCGCAATCGGATTCGCCGCCAGGATGGTCGTTCGGCATCACCAGGATGTTCGCCGCCGACCCGACACCCGAGGTGCTCGACCGGTATCGGCTGGCGCAGCCGCTGACGCTGGGCCAGACCTGAGTTGTGAACTTCGTCTGGGAACAGCTGAGCGACACAGTTCATCGTTGCCGTCTGCCGTTCCTCGACGTCACGATCGGTCTGGTACACGGCGCGACGGGCACACTGCTGATCGACACCGGAACGACGTTGACCGAGGCAACCGCGGTCAAGGCCGACAGGTGGCGAACGCCATTTCGGCGCTTCGGACGCCCGAAAACCCGATCAGCCGAGCAGACGTCGATCTCGGCGGCACGACTGCGGCGATCAGCCATCCGGGTCCAGGACACACTCGTCACGACCTGATCATCGTCGTGGACGCCGAGGCTCCTGTCGTGTTCTGCGGCGATCGTGTCGAGGAGTCCGGCGATCCCGCCTTCGGGCGAGACTCAGACCTGAAAGCCTGGCCGTCGACGCTTGATCGGGTGCTCGACGCGGGCGGGTCCGACGCGATATTCGTTCCCGGCCACGGCGCAGTCGTCGACGCCCGCTTCGTGCGGCGTCAACAGGAATGGCTGCGCGGCCGAGTGTGACCTATTTCGCACTATTGATGTGACGTAATTCCTTGTCCGCTGGGTATTGAGCAGGGCACCCTAACCTCGGTTACCGCACGATTGAATGACGGGAGGTGCCCGATGGCCGACCTCGACTTTGCCTACGACATGACGCTGGACGAGGCCCGCCGACGCACCGCAGTCCTCGAGGCCATCGGTGACGACTGGGACCCGGTAGCGGTGCTCGCCGAGGAGGACAGGGCGTACGACATGCTCTACGCCGACCTCGACGAAGAGCAGCAGCGCATCTACGACGAACTGGTCGATGCGGGAGTGCTGCCCGAACGAGGTGGCGATCGTGTTACCGATTGATCCGACCGCGGACCGGGCCCGTCGGGCCTGGCTGGAATGCCCCCGTTGCGAGCACGGCCGGGCCTGCGCTGTCTGCCAGAGCCACGCGAACTGTGCAACGCACTGGCAATACCTGCTCAGCAATCAGGGCACGCTGGTGCACATGCAGTGCCCGACCTGTGCCTACCTGTGGTCGACGGACACCCGCCGACGGGCCATGCGGCAGCGCAGGGCCGCCTGACTGGTCACGCGAATGGCCGCGGCCAGTCGGGTCGCGGCAACGGCACGCCCCGTGGCGGGCTGAGCCGATCGAGAACCACGCGCAGTGGTGGCCACGTTGATCTACCCCGTCGCGTCGCGGCGTAGGCGGTCATCACGACCTTCGGATCCGACAGGTGCAGCACCCTGACGTCGGGGTGTGTCGGCCTGCCGATTGGCAGCAGTCCGACGCCGTATCCGGCGACGATCAGATCCTCGACCAGATCGAGACTGTCGATCTCATGGGCGATCTGCGGCGTGAAGCCGGCCAGCGAAGCCAAGGTTCGCACGGCGTCTTCGTCAGCAGTGTTGCGGGAGTTGACGATCCACGTCTGATCCGCATACGCGCCGATGTCCGTCGTTGCGGCGGAATCATCGGGCACCGCGAGTCCCCAGTCGACCGACCACAGCGGTGCGGTCTCGAGACCTGGTCCGGGTGAGGCGGGCGCGAGGTTGTAGTCGTACGTCAGCGCCAGGTCGAGGTCGTCGTTGGCGAGCAGCTTGAACGCTTCGATCGGCTCGTACTCGCTGATGACGAATTCGACGTTCGGATAACGCGTCGCGAGCTCGGCGACTATCGGCAGGAGTGACACGCGAACCCCGGTGGCGAAGCCGCCGACCCGAACCGTCCCGGCGGGTTCGGCGTCCGGGTCGAGGTCCACCCGCGCGCTTTCGACCGCGGCCAGAATCGTCACGGCGTGGTCTGCGAGACGCTGCCCGGCAGGCGTCAGGCGGACCCGTCTGCCTTCCGGCTCGATCAGCCGGGCGCCGGTTTCCTTTGCGAGCGCTGCGATCTGCTGGGACACAGTCGACGTGGTGAGGTGATGTACCTCGGCGACGGCGCGCATCGAACCCAGCCGGGACAGGGCCAGAAGCAGCGCAAGTCGTCGGGTGTCCATGACTACCGCATCAGGCTTTCGGGCGAGAAGCCGTCGGCGACCGCCTCGCGCGACGCGAACAACCAGCGGCCGGTCACGGGCACCAGCACGTCGCGGTACCGCCCCCAGTGGTCTACGCCGATGTTTGTCAGTGCGAGAAAGTAGCTGCTCACCTCGACTCGGTCGGGATTCACCGCGCCGAACCGGACACTCGATACGTGGTGGCGCACATGGGTCAGGGGAACCGGGCCCGCTGCGAACCGATTCACCTGTGTGCGCAGCGCCGCCTCGATGGCCTCGGGGCCGACCATCGGGTCGCCGCCGGTGAACGTGAGAGTCCCGCCCGGTGCGAAGCAGGCCGCGACGTCGGCGATTCGGTTGCGGTCGGTTGCCGCGGTGTAGTCGGCCAGCGTCTGCCGGACCGACTCCCGAACGACTGGTTCCCACATCTCCATATCGTCTATCGTTCATGATTACCGAACGGTATGTCCACAAAAGTCACGTGGACGTGAACGGTCACCGTCGCGTTCAATGCAGATGTGAGCGAGAACCAGGCCCGCACCGGCGCCTTCATGGCGATGGGGTCGATGCTGTCCGTACAGGTCGGGCTCGCGATCGCGGTGACATTGATCGACCGCGTCGGCGTCGAGGGCGCCGCCTGGCTGCGACTGGCCTGGGCCGGGGTCCTCATGCTCATCATCGTCCGGCCCCGGCCGGCCGCGTTCACCCGGTCGACCTTCCTGGCCTGCGTGGCGCTCGGGGTGGTGACCGCGTCGGTCACCATGCTCTTCATGGCGGCGCTGGATCGAATTCCGTTGGGTACCGCGAGCGCGTTGGAGTTCCTCGGGCCGTTGGGCGTTGCGGTCGTGCACGGCAAGGGCAGTGCCCGTCTGGTGTGGCCCGGGCTTGCGGCGCTCGGTGTCATCCTGCTCACCGAGCCGTGGCAGGGCACGGTCGATCCGGTCGGAGTGCTCTATGCGCTCGCCGCGGCCGGATGCTGGGCGTGCTACATCCTGCTGACTCAACGCGTCGGCGACGAGGTCGCCGGCATCAAAGGCCTGGCGGTGTCGATGCCGGTCGCCGGTGTGGTGGCCACGATCGTCGTCGGCCCCAGCGTGTTCGAGCGAATGACGCCGGAGATCCTGCTGATCGGCGTGGGTCTGGCGATCATGTTGCCGGTTGTGCCGTTCGCGCTGGAGATGCTGGCGCTGCGCAGGCTAACGACGGCCGCGTTCGGGACGCTGATGGCGCTGGAACCGGCATTCGCGATGATCGTCGGTCTGATCATCCTGGATCAGGTGCCGGGTTCGGCAGGCGTCGTCGGCATCTGCCTGGTCGTCGCCGCGGGTGTCGGCGCCGCGCGCACCGGGGCGCGCAGGCCAACGGCCGTCCCCGCCGAGATCGGCTGAGGTCGCTACTCTCGGCTGATGAGTCGAGGTGTGTTCAATTCGCCCGTCGTCCGCATCGTCAACGACGCCGCGGTGTTCCTGATCAACGCGCCGGTGGTCGGCCGGCTGATCGGCCGAGGGTTGGTCGTGATCCGCTACGTCGGCAGGCGCTCTGGGACGACGTTCGAGATTCCGGTCGGTTACCGGCGGTCCGGCGGCAGCTTCGTCATCGGTGTGAGCGCGCCGGACGCGAAGAACTGGTGGCGCAATTTCCTCGGAGAGGGCGCACCGATCACCTTCGTGAATTTCAACGGCAAGGATCGCAACGGCCACGCGGTCGCGAAACGGGATGCCCGAGGCCGGGTTTCGGTAACCGTACGCCTCGACGGTCGCCAGTGAGCTAGCGGGCTTTCGGCGCTTCGGGGTTTGCCTGGTTGCGCCGACTGACAAGAGCCACGCCGACAACGCCGATGGCGGCGCCGATACCGGCGGCACTCCACGAGGTCGAAAAGCCCAGTGCAGCGCTGAGCAGGCCGATGACCAGACCCACCACGGCCCCGACCGCAATCAAGATCGCGACGATCTGCCACCAGGACATTCGACCACCGGAATTTGCCACGGCGCGAGCCTAACAGCCGGTCAGGGCGCTTGTGACGGTTTGCCGATCAGGCGTCTAACCTCTTGCGCCGGTAGAGCGTTCCCACGCCGAGCAAGAGCAGGCTGATAAGCAGGATCGCGGTGGCGAGCACGTTGATCTGCGGTGGCACCGAGGCTTTCACTGACGCGTTTACATAGAGCGGATACGTCACCGAGGACCCGCTCACGAAATAGGTGATGATGAAGTCGTCGAGCGAGAGGGCGAACGACAACATCCCCGCGGCAATGATGCCGGGGACGATCAGTGGCAGCGTCACCTTGAAGAACGTGCGCGTCGGATTCGCGCCGAGATCCATCGACGCGTCCTCGAGCGTCCAGTCGAAACCGCGCATACGGGCTCGTACGGTCATCGCGATGAAGCTCACCTCGAAGGCGATGTGCGCCAGCAGAATCGTGACGTACCCGGTGGCCCAGCCCAGGTCGAGGAACAGCACCAGAAGGGACGCACCCATCACGACCTCGGGAGCGGTCAGCGGCAGCACAAGGAATGTGTCGACGGTCTGACTGCCCCGAAACCGTTGCCGGACAAGGGCGACGGCCACCAACGAACCCAGCACCAGGGCGATAACGGTCGAGACGGCAGCGACGTTGATGCTGAGTAGCAGTGCGTCGGTGAGCGGGGGATACTTGAACGGGTCGAGCCAGTTCTTCAGCGTGAAGCCCTGCCAGCTGTAGTTGAACTTGCCCTTCGGGTTGTTGAACGAGAACAGGATGATCACGAAAATCGGCAGGAACAGATAGAGCAGCACCAAGCCGGCGACGATCCGCAGTACGAGGTCGCCCCACTTGGGGCTGCCCTTAACGGTTTTCGGCGCTTTGTCGGCATCTTTGGCCGCGGGCGACACCGCGGCACCCGTTTGGGTTGTCATACCAGGTCCTCGGTGCCGAGCGCGCGGGTATACGCCAAGACACCGACGAGGATGATCACCATCAGCACCATGGAAAGCGCGGCGGCCGCCGGATAGTCCTTGACGACAAGGAACTGCTGCTGGATGACATTGCCGATCATCGTGGTCTGTGTGCTGCCAAGGTATGAGGCGTTGATGAAGTCGCCCGCGGCGGGGATGAACACGAGCAGGCTGCCTGCGAAGACGCCCGGCATCGACAGCGGCATGATCACTTTGGTGAAGCTGCGCGTGTTCGACGAGTACAGATCCTTCGTCGCCTCGATCAGCCGGGGATCGATTTTCTCGAGGCTCACGTACAGCGGCAGGATCATGAAGATGATCCAGTTGTAGATCAGGCCGCCGATCACCGCCCAACTGGTGGACAGCAGCCGGCCGTCACTGGGCAGCAGGCCGACCGAGTCGAGGGCGCTCACCACCCAGCCGTCGTCCGCGAGGATCGTCTTCCACGCGATGGTGCGAATCAAGAACGTGACGAAGAACGGCAGAATCACCAGCCCGAGGATGAGGTTCTTGTACCGACCCGCCTTGAATGCGATGACATACGCCAGCGGGTACGCCAACAGTAGACACACGATTGTGGCGACGATGGCGTATCCGAACGACCGCAGGATCTGGTCCTGATACTTGCTGAACGCCTCGCTGTAATTGCTGAATTTCCAGGCGAACTCCATCGTCGGCAGGAATACCGAGCCGCCGGCGGTCGACAAAGACGTCATCGCCAGCGAGATGACCGGCCATACGAAGAAGATCCCGAGGTAAATGAGCGCTGGCGCGATCATCAGGTACGGGGCGATCTTGCTCCGCTGTCGACTGCTGGCGGCTACACCGGCCATCGGTCAGGCGCCGGTGACCGTGGCGTAGATCGTGTTGAACTTCTGCAGTTGTTCGTCTGACAACGGCGGCCAGCCGTGCACTGCCTTCAACGCTTCCGGTGACGGGTTGATCAAGGGGTTCTTTGCGGCCTCCGGATCGACCTTCGCGAGCTCGTCGGTCATGTCGGACAGCACCGGGATGTACTGAACGAACGCGGTCAGCTTCGCGTAGTTGGCGCGGTCGTAGATGTAGTTGATCCACTTCTCGGCCCAGTCCTGGTGCTGGGTGGTGTAAGGGATCACCATGGTGTCGACGAACGTCGTTCCGCCCGACTCGGGAACCACGAACTGCACGTCGGGATTGTCTGCCTGCAGCTGCACGACGTCGCCCGAATATGCCTGGGCGACAACAAGATTGCCTGCCGCAAGATCATCGAGGTAGTCGTTGCCGGTGAAGCGGCGGATCTGGCCCTTGTCCTTCTGCTCCTTGACCAGGTCGACGGCCTTCTGGACGCTCGCCTCGTCTGGCTTGTCGAGCGACGCGCCCTGCGACTGCATGATCATCCCGAGCCCGTCCTGGGTGTCGGAGAGCATGCTGACCCGGCCCTTGAAGGCGGGATCCCAGAGATCGTTGATGCTCTTGATGTCCCTGCCGGTCGCCGCCCGGTTGTAGCCGAGACCGACGAACCCGGACATGTAGGGCGCGCTGAACTTTCGCCCGGGATCGACGCTGGCCTCCAGCAGATCGGGCCGCAGATTCTCGATGTTCGGGATGTTGCCGTGGTTCAACTCGTTGAGCCAACCGAGCTGTTGAAGCCGGACCGCCATGAAGGTGGTCGGCACGGCGAGGTCTGAGCCGATGTCCTGCTTGCGCGACAGCGGCTCCTTGATCTTGGCGAACCACTCCTCATTGTCGTTGAGATCCTCTTTGTAGTCGACCGTGATGCCCTCTTTGTCCTGGAACCCCTTGACGAAATCGGGGGCCATGTAAGCCGGCCAGTTGGAGATGCGCAGCGAACCGGACGCGGCTTGCTCGCCTCCGCCGCTGTCGCTCTTGCTACAGGCGGCAAGGAAGGACGGCCCAAGGACAGCGGCGGCCGCAACCGCGGCGCCACCACCGATGAAGCGTCGGCGAGACGTTGGATTCGACGCGAGTCGTGCGAAGAGCCGGGGGTCGATTTCTCGTGGCATGGCGACTGTGCCTTTCGTTGGATTGCTGGGGGAGAGAGGACGGGTTGACAGACGCTCCGTCACGAGTCGTCGAGCATCTCCTCGAGGTCCTCGGTGGTGGGTATGTCGGCGGCCGGAAGCACGAGCGAGGCGTCGGGCGCCCAACTGACGTGCACCTGGTCGCCCGGTCGAAGCATCGGCAGGTCCTGCTCGGGTCCCACGTGCGCGATGATCGCCGAGTCGTCCGGAGCAGCGAGCGACAGCCGGACGACAGGCCCCTGGAAGGTGAGGTCGGTGATTGTTGCGGCCACGGTCGCGACATCGCCTGTCGGTGGGTCCATCGACACCCGAACGCGTTCCGGCCGGATCATCAAGGTCGCCTGGCCGCCGGGTTCGATGGTGGTGTCGCCCGGCCTGGCCTTCAGTGAGGTGCCAAGAACGTCGACCTGAACGAAATCTCGGTTGGCGCGGCCGCTCTGGCGACCCGCCCACAGGTTGGCCTGGCCGATGAAGCTGGCGACGAACACGGTCGCAGGCCGATCGTAGATCTCGGTCGGGGTGCCGATCTGGTCGACGTTGCCCGCATTCATGACCGCGATGCGGTCGCTCATCGTCAACGCTTCCTCTTGGTCGTGCGTCACGTAGACGAATGTGATTCCGACTTCGCGTTGAATTCGCTTGAGCTCGAATTGCATGACCTGCCGGAGCTTGAGATCCAGCGCCCCGAGCGGTTCGTCGAGAAGGAGCGCACTCGGATAGTTCACCAGCGCCCTGGCCAGCGCGACGCGCTGCTGCTGGCCTCCGGAGAGCTGTGCGGGCTTGCGCTTCGCGAAATCGGTGAGGCGCACGATCTCGAGCAGTTCGTCGACGCGCCTTGTGACCTCAGCCTTGCCCTTCTTCAGGCTGCGCGGACCGTACGCGACGTTGTCCCATACCGTCATGTGGGGAAACAGCGCATAGTGCTGGAAAACCGTGTTGACGTTGCGCTTGTGCGGTGGCACCCGCGAGACGTCGCGGCCCTCGAGCCGGATGGCGCCCTCGGTCGGGGTCTCGAATCCAGCGATCATCCTCAGGGTGGTGGTCTTGCCGCAGCCCGATGGTCCCAGCAGCGAGAAGAACTCGCCGGAGCCAATGGAGAAGTCTGCTTCGTTGACCGCCACGTAGTCGGTGAAACGCTTCGTGACGTTGTCGATCTCGACAACCGGACCGCCCTTGGCGCTAGCGGCCTCGTCTCGTCCCGTCGCTTGATCTGCGGCGGTGGTATGTGTGCCGGTCAGGGCGAGTCCTCCCTAAAGCCCCCGTAGCTTTCGGGTAAACAATCGCGGATTCCGTCGTCCTTCGCAAGCGATTCCGCAACGAATTTACATATCGACAATGGAATCGCTCGTCTCAGCGGCCACCTACAGGCAGATTTCGCGGCAGGGGCCAGCTCTGGGCCGCGGCTGACTATCGGCAGCCGGTTTGGCGCTGCCGATGGCGCGAGACCTGTCAGCTTAGTTTCGTCACCCCTCTGTCGGGGGTACGACAGCGACATGGCGACAACCGATGTTGCGGTATCAACCGACTTGGCGCCCCAGCGCGCCTGGGAGCTGGCCTCCGATCTACGCCGCTTCGACGAGTGGCTGACCATCTTCGGTGGCTGGCGCAGCGACGTGCCGCCTGCAATCGAGGTCGGGACCTGTGTTTCCGCGTGCATCAGACTCAAGGGCGTCCGCAACGTCATCCACTGGCGGGTGACCCGATACGACGAGCCGAAGCTGATCGAGATGAGCGGTGCCGGCCGCGGCGGAATCAGGATCAGCTTGACGATCGAGGTCCAGGCCAAGAAGGAGGGCGCCCGGTTTCGTGTCGTCGCCGACCTCTCGGGCGGTGTGCTCAGCACGCCGGTAGGTCGGCTGGTGGCTCGATTCGTCAAGTCAGAGGTTCAGCAGTCGGTGACCAACCTCGCCGCGTTGCGCTAACCCCACTCGTGGTTCATGGCGCGGGATTCGTACCGCGCCTCAACGGTATCGATGCGCCGGGCCCGGATCCGGGACAGTGCGATCAGCACCATCGCCAACGCGGCGGTCGCGGCCCCGCCGATGAAGACCGCGACGAAGCTGCCCTCCATCGGCACAGAGGTGCCGCTCGCGGTTCGCCCCAACTCCACGGCGACCAGCGCGGCGGCGATTGAGCTGCCTATCGTGCGGGCGATCGCGTTCATGCCGGTGGCGACACCGGTTTCGCCTGCGGCGACCTCGCTGACCACCAACGCAGGCAGTGCGCCGTAGCCCAGGCTGATGTACACGTTGGCCAGGATGCTGGCCGCGATGACCTGCCACGGCGCGGAGTGCGCAAAGGATATGAAACCGAAGCCGGTGATACCTGCCGCGGCCGCCACGATGAGCACCGGCTGGGCGCCATAGCGGTCAATGAACCTACCGCTGATCAGCGCAACGAGAAATCCGGTGATCGCACCGGGCAACAGGTAGACGACGCTGGCCTCGAGCACGGTCGCCCCGAAGCCGTAACCGGCTGCCTCGCGCGGGATCTGGACGAATTGCGTCAAGCCGAGGAACGCGAAGTACAGGCCCATGCCCACGAAGACGGTGGCCAGATTGGTGAGCAGGATCGGGCGTCGGCTCAGCATCGTCGTCGACACCAGCGGCTGGCTGGCCCGTCGTTCCCAGAACCACCAGCCCACCGCGACGGCGATGCCCAAGGCCGCACACGCCAGTGTCCTCGGCGATGTCCAGCCCCAGGTGTTGCCCTGGGTGATGGCCAGCAGCACCAGTGACAGTCCGGCCCCGAGGCCCGCGGCGCCGAGCCAGTCGATCGAACCCGTCGTGCTGCGCGGCCGGGCGGGCACCACGAAGACCACGACGGCGATGACGACGACGGTGAAGCCGGTGGTCAGCCAGAAGACACGGTGGTAGTTGGCGCCGTGGTTCATCAGCAGGCCGACGACCACCAGTCCGGTTCCGCCGCCGAAGCCCAGCGTCGCCGACAGCACCGACATCGCCGACACCATCCGGTCCTCTGCGAGCTCCTCGCGCAGGATCGCGACGCCGATCGGATAGAGCGCGAACGAGGCACCCTGCAGAACACGAGCCAGGATCAGAAGGGCCAGAGACGATGTGGTGGCCGCGAGGACCGAACCCACCAACACGATGGCGAGCACCCACAACAACACGCGCTTCTTGCTGTGCAGGTCGGCGAGGCGACCGATCAGCGGCGTGGCCGCGGCGGCGGCGAGCAGGTTCGCGGTGACCGCCCAGCTGACACCGACGATCGACGCGTCGAGTTGGTCGGCGATGATTCCGAGCACCGGAACGACGGCGGTCTGCAGGATGGCGACGGTCAGGACGACGATGCTCAGGCTGACGATCAATGTCGCGGGTCGCCGAACCGGCCGATGGCTCGCCGTAGAGCGTGTCGGTTCCGCCCTGACCACTCCACGCTCCGATCGTTAGCCCATCTTCGGTTCTACCCGATTATGTCGCCATGATCGAATGGGGCCATGACACCAGGGGGCCAAGCGGGTAGTGCGCTCACGTCGCCGACGTTCAGTGGCCGTACGCCGTCAGGCGTCGGGGATCTATCCGTCGAGACGCACGGCATCGCACCGATCCGGGAAGACCAGCGCTACGGCAGCTCGCGGCGGCTGTTCACGGTGTGGTTCGCGCCCCAGGTCAACATGACGGGTGTCTTCACCGGAGCCCTGGCGATCGCGCTGGGGCTTGGTTTCTGGCTCGGCATGCTCGCGATGGTGATCGGAACGGTGCTCGGCTCCCTGGTGGTGGGCTACCTGTCGACATGGGGCCCGCGCACCGGTGCGGCCCAACTGCCGAACTCGCGGATGGCGTTCGGCGGTGGGGTGGTGCTTCCCGGTGCGCTGCAATGGCTTTCGTCGATCGCGTGGGACGCGCTGGTCGGCTTGTTCGGCGGTGAGGCACTCGCCACGCTGCTCGGCATTCCGTTTTGGAGCGCGGTCATCATCGTGCTGGGCGTGCAGGGTGTGGTCGGCTTCTTCGGCTACGAGATGATCCACCGCATCCAGGCCGTGCTGACGGTGGTCCTGTTGGTCACCTTTGTCGTGTTCGCCATCAAGCTCGCCGCCGGACACCAGGTCGTGACGCCCGCGACCGTGCAGGGTGCCGACCTGGTCGGCGCATTCGTCCTCGAGGTCACCATTGCGTTGAGCCTGTCGATCTCATGGGCCAGCTACGCGGCAGACTTCAGCCGCTATCTGCCGGCCGACTCGTCGCGCGCCCGGGTCTTCGGATTCACCTTCGCCGGAATCGTGTTGGCCTACATATTCGTTCAGGGAATCGGCATCGCGGCGGGCGATCTGGTTTCCGAACATACAGCCGACGGCGTCAGGTCGGTGATGGGCGGCGGCATCCTGGGGGCACTGGCACTGCTCGTCATCGCGCTGGCCTCCATCGGCTCGGGGGTGATGAACGACTACAGCGGGTCTCTCGCTTTGCAGACCATCGGCGTGCAGGTGCGTAGGCCGATCTCGGCGATCGTCGTCACCGCCTCCGCGTTCGCGTTGATCCTGTGGCTGCACGCCGGCGAGACCGCATCCCGGTTCGAGCACGTCCTTCTGCTGGTGAGCTATTGGATTCCGGCGTTCGTCGCCGTGGTCGTCATCGACTGGGCGCGTCGTGCACGAGGTCGTCCCACCATCAACCCCGCCGAGGAACACACCGACCGCGGCGACGCCGTCGCGGCCGTGGTCGCATTCGTGCTCGCCTACACCGCAGCCGTACCGTTCATGAACACCTCGCTGTTCACCGGTCCCATCGCCGAGGCATGGCACGGCGCCGACGTCGCCTACTTCGTCAACTTCCTCGTCGCGGCGGTGCTCTACGGCGGCTATCGGCTGTCGCGCTCTCGCCCCGCGAATTTGGACAGGTAGAGCCACGTGGGTGTGTAACCGCGCCGCTGATACAACCGGATCGCGTCGGCGTTGCCTGCGAGCGCGCCGAGCATGAAGTCGTCGACGCCGCGCTCGCGCAGATGCGTCTCCAGCCGGTCGAGCAGTTCGGATCCGAGCCCGCTGCCGCGGTATTCGGGCAGCACACTGAGCGATTCGATTTCCCCGATCCGGCCGCCCGTCTGCCAGGTGTCCTCAATCCAGGACTCCGCAACGGGCATCACGTGTGTCAACCCGTATCCGACCGGCGCGCCATCGACAAGGGCGAGCAGAAACAGGGTGTCCGGTTTGGTCAGCAGCTCCTCGTAGAGCTTTCTGCGGGCGCGCCACGTTTCGGCGTCGTCCACGTAGGGCGCGAGTTCGGGCATGCTCTCGCAGTGGCGGTGATGCACCGCGACCCATAACGGTCCGATCAGGTCCAGATCGTCGACGCTTCCTACCCGCACCCGCCACGCAGCCGCCATCGGTGTCACGCTAGCTCAACGGCGCGCTACACCATCGGCGACAGAGGGGTTAAATAACGTCCATGCCCCGCACCCGAATCTGGACCAACCGTTGATGGCACAGCAGTCGGAATCGGAGGGGGACGAAGAACGCCAACGCCTCGCCGACCGTGTGCTGGGCAGGCTTGAAGACGCGGTCTACTGGGGAATTGCGCTAGTACTGATCATTGGGTCGGGCGCGCTGCTGATCTCCCAGTTCCACTCGCTGCTGACGCTGCGCAATTCACCCGCGAAGATTGTGATGCTCGAGGTCCTGGACGGTTTGTTACTCATCTTCATTTTCGTGGAGTTGCTCTACGCCGTGCGAGCCTGTCTGCGGTCGCACGAGATCGTCGCCGAGCCGTTTCTGATCGTCGGCATCCTGGCGGGCATCAAGGAGATCGTCGTGTTGTCCGTCGAGGCGGCGACCCTGCTGGAGAAGGGTCCGGCCTTTTCGCGCGCGGTCGTCGAGATCGGTGTGCTGGCCGGGGTGGTCCTCGCCCTGGCCTTGTCGGCATTCGTGCTGCGTGAGCGTCGCCGGGATACCGAAGATGCCGGGGAGCGGGCGGGCGAGGAAGACCACGAGAAGCAACCAGCCAAATCCTGACCGGATGACATTGGGCCATGATCGCGCGGGCCGGCGTTATGTATGCCATCATATATAGCGTGGTCGGTAACCCGCGGGAGCGGATGGTGATATCCGCAGCGCTGCTGATTCGTGAACGCGGCGCCCGGGCAACTGCCATCTCCGATGTGCTGAAGCACAGCCGCGCGCCGCGCGGATCGGCCTATCACTATTTCCCCGGCGGTCGGATGCAGCTGTTGGAAGAGGCGACCGACTACGCGGGCGCCTTCATCGCGGACAAGATCTCGGCCGCCGAGAGCGCTGTGGAGCTGCTGGACGAGCTGACGGGTTTGTATCGCCAGCAGTTGATCCGCAGTGACTTCCGGGCGGGCTGTCCGATCGTCGCGGTGACGGTCGAAGCCGGCGATCCCGACAAGGCCGAGCGCACGACCCAGGTCATCGAGCGCGCCGCGGCCGCCTTCGCACTCTGGACCGACCTGATCGGCCGACGACTGATTGCCGAAGGTGTCGAGGCCTCGAGAGCCGAAGAGCTCGCGATGCTCGTCACGACCTCGATAGAGGGGGCGATCATCGTCGCCCGGGCATCGCGCGACGTGAAACCTATCGACCTTGTCCAGCGTCAGCTGCGCTCGCTGCTGGCCGTGCAGACGCCCGAAAGGAAGCCCGATGACCGGTGAATGGCAAGCGACGGCCTGCATCCTCTGCGAATGCAATTGCGGCATTATCGTGCAGCTCGAGGACCGCACGCTCGCCAAGATCCGCGGCGACAAAGAGCACCCGGCGTCGCAGGGGTACACCTGCAACAAGGCGCTGCGGCTCGATCACTACCAGAACAATCCAGGCCGGCTGACCTCGCCGCTGCGACGGCGCCCCGACGGCAGCTATGAGGAGATCGACTGGGACACTGCCATCACCGAGATCGCCGAGGGGTTCACACAGATTCGAGACGCCTACGGCGGGGACAAGATCTTCTACTACGGTGGCGGGGGCCAGGGTAATCACCTGGGCGGCGGATACGCAGGCGCGTTCCTCAAGTCCATCGGTTCCCGGTACCGCTCGAATGCGTTGGCGCAGGAGAAAACCGGGGAAGCCTGGGTCGACGCGTATCTCTACGGCGGGCATACCCGCGGCGAGTTCGAGCACGCCGAGGTGTCGGTCTTCGTGGGCAAGAACCCGTGGATGTCGCAGAGCTTTCCGCGTGCCCGCACAGTGCTCAACGAGATCGCCAAGGACCCGGGGCGCTCGATGATCGTCATCGATCCGGTGATCACCGATACGGCCAAGATGGCCGACTTCCATCTGCGGGTTCGGCCAGGCACGGACGCATGGTGCCTGGCGGCGATGGCGGCAGTGCTGGTACAGGAAAACCTCTGCAACGAAGAGTTTCTGGCCGAACACGTCCACGGTGTCGACGCCGTTCGGGATGTGCTGCGCGCGGTGCCGGTGGCCGACTATGCGGAGCGCTGCGGTGTCGATGAGGAGTTGATCCGGGCGGCGGTCAGGCGCATCGCCCGCGCCGACAGCGTCGCGGTATTCGAGGACCTCGGCATTCAGCAGGCGCCCAACAGCACACTGTGCTCGTACCTGAACAAGCTCCTGTGGATTCTGACCGGCAACTTCGCCAAACGCGGTGGCCAGCACCTGCATTCGGCCTTCGCCCCGCTGTTCACATTCGGCGGCGTCGGGCGATCGCCAGTGACCGGATCGCCCGTCATCTCCGGCCTTGTGCCGTCGAACGTTGTGCCGCAGGAGATTTTGACCGATCATCCTGACCGGTTTCGGGCGATGATCGTCGAGACCAGCAACCCTGCTCACTCGTTGGCGGACTCGGCTGCCTGCCGCAAGGCCTTTGAGTCACTCGAGCTGATGGTGGTCATCGATGTTGCGATGACGGAGACGGCCCGCCTTGCCCACTATGTCCTGCCTGCGGCGAGCCAGTTCGAGAAACCGGAGGCAACGTTCTTCAATCTGGAGTTCCCGCACAACACATTCCAGCTACGTCATCCGCTTCTCGATCCGCTGCCGGGGACGTTGCCCGAACCGGAGATCTGGGCGCGGTTGGTACGGGCGCTCGGAGTCGTCGACGACGCCGACCTCGCGCCGCTGCGTGAGGCCGCCGATCTCGGGCTGCAGGAATACACACAGGCGTTCCTCGCGGCCGTCACCGCCAATGCAGCGATGAGTCGGGCCCTACCGTATGTCCTTTACGAGACGCTCGGCCCGACGCTTCCCCCGCATCTCAAGGGTGCCGCGGCGTTGTGGGGGCTGGCCCAGAAGGCGGCCATGAAGTACCCCGAGGCCGTACGGCGTGCCGGCCACACCGACGGCAATGCGCTGTTCGAGGCGATCCTGCAGGGCCGCTCAGGTGTGACATTCACGGTGCACGAGTACGAGGACGACTTCGAGCTCATCGCTCACGCCGATCACAAGATCGCCCTGGCAATGCCCGAAATGCTTGAGGAGATAGGCAAATTGGCCGGTGCCCCGTCGGCGCTGACGACGCCGGAGTTCCCGATCGTGCTGTCGGCGGGTGAGCGCCGCGCCTATACGGCCAACGACATCTTCCGAGACCCCAGCTGGCGTAAACGCGATGCCGAAGGCGCACTGCGTGTCAGCGTCGAGGACGCACAGGTTCTCGGCCTGGTCGCAGGCGGACGTGCGCGTATCACCACTGCGGCGGGTAGCGCCGAGGCGAGCGTCGAGATCAGCGAGACGATGCTTGCCGGCCATGCGTCGTTGCCCAACGGGCTCGGGCTTGACTTCGTCGACGACGATGGCCTGACGCATGTGCCGGGTGTCGCACCGAATGCGCTCACGTCGACCGAGTGGCGAGACGCCTATGCCGGTACACCGTGGCACAAGCACGTGCCGGCGCGCATCGAGGCCGTAAAGGCCGTCGCCACTGCATGATTGGACTTACGGACCGGACAGTGGCGCCTGATATGTCACTGTGACGAATCAGTTCAGCCCCGGACGTTTCTGCGGTGCGCCGTGCACACCTTCGGTGTAGGCGGTTTCCGCGTGCTGGGCAAAATCGATTCCAGAGATCTCATCTTCGCGTTGGACGCGGAACCCGAAGGTCACGTCGATGACTTTGCCGATGATGTAGGACACGACGAAGGCGAATATCGCGACCACCGGGATGGCGAGGGTCTGCTTGCCGAGCAGTGACAGTCCGCCACCGTAGAAGAGGCCTTCGACACCTCCGGACACCACTTCGGCGGCGAGCAGTCCGATCAGGAAGGTGCCGACGACGCCGCCGACGAAGTGGACGCCGACGACGTCGAGCGAGTCGTCGTAGCCGGCCCGGAACTTCCAGCCGACCGCGTACGAACACACCACGCCGGCTGCCAACCCGACGACGAATGCGCCGAGCGGCGCAACGAATCCGCACGATGGCGTGATCGCCACCAAGCCCGCCACCACGCCGGAGGCAGCGCCGAATGTCGTTGGCCTACCGTCTCTGAGGCGTTCGACGAATATCCAGCCCAGCATCCCGAGGCACCCGGCGATCAACGTGTTGAGAAAGACGACCGACGCCTTGCCGTCGGCGGTGAGCGCAGAACCGGCGTTGAAGCCGAACCAGCCGAACCACAGCAGGCCGACACCCAGCAAGACGAAGGGAAGATTGTGCGGCCGCATCGCCTCGGACTTGAAGCCGATCCGCGGACCCAGCACGAGTGCCAACGCCAGTGCCGATGCCCCGGAGACGATCTCGACGACGAGCCCGCCGGCATAGTCGACAGTGCCCAACGATGCGAGCCATCCGTCCGGTCCCCACACCCAGTGCGCCACAGGCGCATAGATGGCAACGGTCCAGACGGCGATGTAGATCATCCATGCCGAGAACCGGGCGCGATCGGCGATCGCGCCGGACACCAATGCCGCCGTCACGATGGCGAAGCCGAGCTGGAATGTCAGGAACAGCAATTCGGGAATGTTGGACCGAACCGTGGTCGGGTCGATGCCGAGCAGTCCGAAGTGATCGAGGTTGCCGATCAGGCCGCCGCCGGCATCGGGGCCGAACGCCAGCGAATATCCGGCGAGCAACCACACGATCGTCACCACGGGGATGGAGATGAAGCACATCATGATCATGTTGAGCACGCCGGTGGAGCGGACCATGCCGCCGTAGAAGATGGCCAGGCCGGGCGTCATCAACAGGACCATCGCCGTACAGGCAAGGACCCAAGCGGTCGCGGCAGGGTCGATCTCCATCCAGGACTCCTTTGTCGTGTGGCGAGCGCTCGCAAGATTATGACCCGCTAGGAGTGGTAGCGGACCGGAACCCCCCGATGCGGCAGCAACACGATCCCGCGACGAACCTGCTTGTCCTGTTTCTCGTGGACGGCCTCAAAAGAGCCGCAGCGCAGCAGCGTTTGGAGGACGACGGTGAGCTCGAGGAGGCTGAAACTCGCGCCGAGGCAACGCTTGATACCGCCGCCGAACGGGATCCACGCATAGGTCGGCGGGTTGGAGTCCAAGAACCGCTCGGGTCGGAACTCGTGCGGGCGGTCGTATGTCTGCGGGTTGAGATTGACCTCGCCGATGTGTGGCACGATCCGTGTCCTGGCGGGCACCGTGTACCCGCCGATTCGATAGTCGGCCCCGGTGTAGCGCCCGGTAAAGGGGGAGGGCGGCCGAATGCGAAGCGTTTCGTTGATCACTGCCTGCGTGTAGGCCGTCGACTCGCCCGCATCGGCCTCGGCCTGTACCTCGGCCAGTACGCGGGGATGGTGCAGCACCAAGTCGACCATCCAGGCCAGCGTGGTGGCCGTCGTCTCGTGACCGGCAAGCACCAGGGTGACGAGGTCGTCGCGAATCTCTTTGTCGGTGAGGTACTCACCGTCCTCGCTGCGGGCGGTCAGCAACAGCGACATGATGTCGGTGCGCTCGTGCAGATCGGCGTCCTGACGCCTGGCGGCGATCATCGGCGACAGCAGGTCATCGATGCCCTGATTCGCGCGGTCGAGCTTGGGCCACCGTTTCAAGCCGCCCACCGAGGCCATGGCGACGCGCAGGATCAGTTGCTCCGACGACCCGAGATCCAGAAGCTCCTCGAAGGGGCGGCCGAGCCGGGTCCGGTCGGTTTTGTCCTCGACGCCGAACATCACGCGGACAATCACGTCGAGGGCGAGGTCGCGCGCCGCCCGCATCATCGTGAACGGCTCGTCCTTCGGCCAACCCGCAAGGGCTTCGCGCGTGCTGTCCTCGATGACCGGTCGGTAGTTCTCGAGAGCTTTGCCGTGTAGTGGCGGCGTCAGAAGCTTTCGCCGTCGAAGATGTTCCGGCTCTTCTTGAACGAACATCGAGCCGGTGCCGTAGATGAGCGCTGACGGTCGCACGCCTTTGCCGCCGAGCAAGATGTCGGGCTTTTCGGTGAAGACCTGCTTGACGAGATCGGGGTCCTTGATGAGAACCACCGGGGTGCCCGGTAGCGGAATCGACACAATGGGGCCGTAGGTGGAGAACAGCCGCCGAATCAGCCATTCTCCGGCGACCAGGTAACCGGCACCGCAGGCGGCGGCAACGAACGGGCGCAGGGGCTTTATCGCCCGTGGCCCAGGCGGTGGAAAAGTCACTTCGAGCGCGGCTCGGTGCCCTTCGCGCGAGGACGCTTTCGTGTTGACGACGTCGGGCCACCGGCGAATCGACCGATCGTCGAGACACCGGGAAGCGACGAAACGGTTTTGAACACTTCGTCGCCTGTCGCGACCAGCCTCTCGAGCTGGGGGAGCAGGTGATCCATTGTCCGAATCATCGGATCGGCAAGCGCCAGGTAGCGTTCGGCACGATCGATCGCGTCGTTCAGGCGTGCGGTGGCGGTCGCCATGTTCTCGATCAAATCCGGTAGCTGGCTGGCAAGTTGGATGCTCGCCGGCGGGAGGCGCATAGCGTCGCTGACGAGCGACTGCGCGGTCTCTGCGGCTGCCCGTCCGGCGGCCTTGATGTCCTTGGGCCCCGGCGTCCTTCGGCTGGTCATAACGACCACTGTGCCCCACAGTGGACTCAGCTGTCAGCGGGTTGTCGGTAGGCGATCATTTCGCGGGACAGCTTGCGGCGAACGATGGGCTGCTGGCTGCACGCGACAGCGAATACCGTCAGCAGCATCCAGCTGAGGATGGCGCTGGCGAGCACCAGCATGAATGCCACCCAGGCGCCACCGGTGATCTGGGCATTTGCTGTTTGACGCGCCCACAGCCGCCAGTAGATCATCAGGTTGACCGTCAGCCCCACGCCGTAGGACAACACGAACGAGAACAGGAACGGCTTCCACGTACCGTCTTTCAACCGCGCCGCCATCGGTTCGTGCCGCAACGGGTAGAGGACCGAGAGCACGTTGCCGACGCCCAGCCAGATGAAGACCATCGTCACCAGTTGGTCGACAAGCGCGACGGGGTTGGCTTCCCGCGTCCACGTCAGGGCCGCGATGACGGGGAGACCGGCAATGGTGATGAGAACCGCCATCGCGATGTTCTGCACCACCAGGACGCGCCATACCCGTTGGCCGACGGCCAGCGCGGTGCGAACTCGCTCGGCTTCAAAGCACAGAGAATTGGTGCACACGACGCTGCCGACCACAACGGAGAACAGGTAGAGGGTCAGGCCGCTGAGGTCATAGCGCTTCATACCGGTGAGGTGACGACGGCACGAAGCGGATGACCCGCAACGGCCGGTGTTCCGGTGGTGTCACGTCGGGCCCTGTCGACGGCCAGCACAGCCTCGGCGACGGCGATGCGGGCCCTGCCGACCGACGCGATCGCCGC
>NZ_JAVHWK010000157.1:0-29237 GCF_032159775.1 Mycobacterium sp. | reverse complement strand
GCTGGTCCGCGTTGTCGATGGGCGCATCGATGAACCGCGACCGGTAGTAGGCGTCCCCGTCGAGCCAGTCACCGGTCAGGCGATGTGTGAGCCACACCCGCCACCTGATGATGAAGCGCTGCATCAGATAGGTGTCGAGCAGCGTTCGAGTGACATTCGCAATGATCAGCGCGGCCAGAATTAGCATGGACACCCAGAAGCCGTGAACCGCAATGCTTTTAGCAGAGCCTTCGCCTTGGAATGCTGCTTGCAAGGCCGAGAACTGGTCGTTGGACTGATACGTGAACAACACGGTGATGCGAACGTCGATCATCACCAGGGCGAGCAGCACGCCGAGGAGCGCCCACACCGGCACACTTCTGCGGCCCTTGAAGTAATCGCCGGTGACTCGCCAGAACTGCCTGCCCCAGATGGTGTAGCGGGCAAGCAGGGTGCAGACGACCAGAATGCCGATCGCGGCGAACACCCATGCCTTGGCCACCCACAGCGCGGACCCGACCAGCTCGTCGCCCCAATCAAGGGACGGCGTGAACGTTTCCATCCCGGGAAGCTACCGCGGCGTGGTCACACCGGAGCGGGTTCGATCTCCTCGCCCTGCACCCGGCCGAACCGCCACTCTCCTTCACCGAGCAACTCGAGTTCGTGCGTGTGGTGCCGCTCGACCGTCTTGCGGTGGCTGACGCTGACCAGAATGGTGTCCGGCAGCTCGGTCCGAACCAGGTTGTAGACGACGAACTCCAGACCTTCGTCGAGCGCCGACGTGGACTCGTCGAGGAATATCGCCTTCGGTTTGGTCAACAACACGCGAGCGAACGCGATGCGCTGTTGCTCGCCAGGGGAGAGCACCTTGGCCCAATCCTCGACTTCGTCGAGCCGATGGACGAGATGCGGCAACGCCACCTTCTCCAGCGTGCGGCGCAGCGTCTGGTCGTCGATGTCGCCCTCTTCGTTCGGATAGCTCACGACGCCGCGCAGGTTGCCCAGCGGAACGTAGGGCATCTGCGAAAGGAACATCGTCTCGTTTGGCCCGCATGGCCGCGTCAGCGTGCCCGACGTGTACGGCCACAGCTCGGCAAGGCTGCGCAGCAGCGTGGTTTTCCCCACGCCGGACGCACCGGTGACCACCATCGTGTCGCCGACCTCCAGTCGCAGGTCGAGTGGGCTGACGAGTTGCTTCCCGTCAGGGGTGCGGACCTCGATATCGGCCAGCTGAACCGTGCCGTCGACGCACGGCGTCGTGGTGATCTCGGGCAGCGCCCTGCCCTCTTCGTTGGCCGTCATCAGACCGTCGAGCCGGATGATCGCCGCGCGATAGCTGGCGAACGAGTCGTACGCATTCCGGAAGAACGACAGCCCCTGTTCGATGTTGCCGAATGCCGACGCCGACTGGGACATGGCGCCAAGGGGTATCTCGCCGGCGAAGAACCGGGGGAATTGGAACAGGTACGGCGGGACGACGATGATCTGGCTCATCGAGAGGTTCCAGCCGTAGAAGCCCATCAGCCGGTTGACGTACCGCTTGTAGTTGGCGACGATCGGGGCGAAGAGTTTGCGCAGGCCGGTTCGCTCGGCCATTTCGCCGCGGTAGAACGCCACCGCCTCCGACGCGTCGCGCAGCCGCACCAACGCGTAACGGAATGCCGCGTTGGTCTTCTCGTTCCGGAAGGACAGCCAGATGATCGGCCTGCCGATCCAGAACGCGAATGCCGACGCGAAGAGCACATAGGCGATAAGGATCACGAACATGCCTTTGGGGAGGTTGACGTTCACGATCGGCAGCGTGAGCGTGCCCGACAGTTTCCACAGAATCGCGGTGAACGAAATCATCGAGGCGATGGCATCGACCGAGCCGAACAGCAGCGTGGCGGTGGACGTGTTGTTCGGTGTGTTGGGAAGTCCGCCAACGCCCGCCGTGAAGATGTCGATGTCGTATTGGATGCGTTGATCAGGGTTGTCGATCGTGTCGTCGATGAACCGGCCGCGGTAGTAGGCCTTGCCCTCGAGCCAGTCACCGGTGAGTCGGTCGGTCAGCCAGGCGCGCCAGGCCAGCATGAACCGCTGCGCCATGAACAGGTCCAACATGATCCGTGCGACGTGAAGCATGGCAAGAACCGAGAAGACGATCATCGAGAGGAAGAAGCCGTCCCTGCCGGAGTTCTTGATGGTGCCGTCGTCGCTGCCGAGGCCGGACGCAACCACCTGGAAGCTCGTCATCATGTCGCTGCCCTGGTAGGTAAAGAGCACCGAAAGTCGAACGCCGATCATCACCGACAGCAGAATCGCCGCAAGCCACACCCAGACCAGCACACTCTCTGGACCCTTGAAGTAGTCGCCGGTGATGCGCCAGAACTGTCTGCCCCACACGGTGTACTTGGCCAGCAGTACGCAGATCAGCAGCGTGGCGATCGCCGCGATCGCCCACGCCTGAGCGACCCACTGCAGCGACGCCAACAGCTCATTGCCCCAGTCCAGCGTGGGCTCGAACTTTCCCTCTTCCACCCCGGCAACGTACCCCGGCAAGCTTGAGCCAGCGCTGCAGACGCCTCAACTTCGCGAGCCGAGCGGCTCCAGCCGCCACTCGCCACGACCGACCAGCTCCAGATGGCGCGCGTGGAAGCGCTCCACCGTCGCGCGATGGCTCACGCTGACCAGAATCATCTCCGGCCGCTCGGCGCGAATCAGCTCGTAGAGCGTCAGCTCGAGGCCCTCGTCCAGCGCCGAGGTCGACTCGTCGAGAAACACCGCCCGCGGCTTGGTCAGCAGGATCCGGGCGAAGGCGATCCGCTGCTGTTCGCCGACCGAGAGCACCTTGCCCCAGTCGCCGACGTCGTTGAGCCGGATCGCCAGCTGAGGCAGGGCGACCTTGATCAGGGCCTGCTGGATCTCCCGGTCGTCGACGGCGCCCTCGTCGTTCGGATACGACGCGACGGCGCGGAGGTCGCCGAGCGGGAGATACGGCAGCTGAGGCACGAACATCGCCGCCTGCCTGCCTGCCGGGAGCCGCACGCTGCCCGACACGAACGGCCAAAGGCCCGCGAGACTCTGCAGCAGAACGGTCTTGCCGATCCCGGACGGACCACTGATCAGCAGCGTGTCACCCGGCGCGAGGCGGAAGTCAAGGGCCCGAAGCAGATTCGCGCCGTCGGGGGTGCGCACCTCGACACCCTCGACCGTCAAGGTGCCGTCGGTGGTGATTGCCGTCGTCACCTGGCTGAACGTGCGGGCACGCTTGTTCTCCTCGACCAGCCCGTCGAGGCGGATCACCGCGGCGCGGTAGCTCGCGAACTCGTCGTAGGCCTCCCGGAAGAACGACAGCGCGTTGTGGATCGTCACGAACGCGGTCGCCGACTGGATGACGTCGCCGAACGAGATCTCGCGGGCGAAAAGCCGCGGCGCCTGCACGACGTACGGCAACGGGTTGATCGCCTGGCTCACCGTCAGGTTCCAGCCGGTGAACCGCACCATGCGGTTGAGCCAGTTGCCGTAATTCGACATCACCTCCGAGAGTCGACCGCCCAGCAGTCGGCGTTCGGTGTTCTCGCCGCGGTACAAACCGATGGCGGCGCTCGCATCCCGCACCCGAACCAGCGCGTAGCGGAACCCTGCGTTGCGAAGCTCGTTGAGGTAGCTCAACCGGATCAGCGGCCTGCCGATGACGAAGGCGATGACGGTGGCCGCCAGCACGTAGCCGATGACGATCCAGAACAGCGCCCGCGGGAGCGTGACTCCGCCCAGCGTCAGTGCGCCCGACAGGTGCCAGAGGATCGATCCGAAAGCGACCACCGACAGCACGGCGGCCACCGCGCCGAACAACAAGGTGTGTCCCGACCCGTACGCCGGGTTGTTGGGCTGTCCACCGACTCCGGTGGTGAAGATGTCGATGTCCTGCTGGATACGCTGGTCGGGATTGTCGTTGGGGTTGCGGAAGAATTGCCTGCGGTAGTAGGCGAAGTCGCCGAGCCAGTCGTCAATCAGCCTGCCGCTCAGCCAGATTCGCCACCGCATGATGAACCTCTGCATCAGGTACATGTCGGCAAGGTTGAGGATGACGTGCACTACCGCGAGGACGAGGAAGATGCCGATAGTCACCCAGAAGCCGTGGATGCCCGAATCGGTGACATCGCCTTCGCCCGTTGCGATCCCCTGCAGCGCAACTTGCAGCGAGGTGAAGACGTCGTTGGTGTAGTAGCTGATCAAGACGGTGATGCGGACCGCGATGATGGTCGATACCAGCAGGGCCGCCAACATGGCCCACACCAACCGGCTCTGCCTGCCCGTGAAGTACGGCCCGGTGACGCGCCAGAACTGACGGCCCCATTCGGTCGTCCGTCCGATCAGGATGAGAACGACGATCAGGCACGGCGCTGTGATCGCGAATGCCACCAGCACCCATACCGTGGAGTTGAGGAGCTCATGGCTCCAGTCGATCGACGACCTGAAGGTGCCGGTGTTCACGCTGCGACACCTCCATCCAGCCGGAGCCGGCCTGCGGCGAAGCTACCGCAGGTCGGGCGTCGCCGTGGTCGACACGCCTGCGCCAAACGTCGTGCACAGGTGGGCGACCAGCTCGTGGGCGTCGACGCCTGATCCGGTGACCGAGAGGTAGCCGTCAGATCGCACGACGTACGTACTGCGGGATCGCGGTGAACCCGCACGGGACGTCGGCCGGCAGCCGAGCACAGCCATCCCTTCGAAAACTTCGAGCGTACGAGGTTGCACGTCAACGGCTTTGGCGTATTGCGGTGGGTCAACGACGGGGTCGACGATCCGCAGGTCGACGCCTCGGCGGCACAGTTCGATGGACGCCGTCAGCCCGACGGAGCCTGCGCCCGCGATCAGCACGTCGGTCGGGACCATGAGGGTGATTATGCTGCGGCCATGAGCATCGATGCGGCATCGGCACACAAGATCGGCGCCGGACACCTGATCGCCCGCCGGCTGCGCGCCAGCGGTATCGACACGATCTTCACCCTCTCCGGTGGGCACCTGTTCTCCATCTACGACGGATGCCGTGCCGAAGGTGTTCGGCTGATCGACACCAGACACGAGCAGACCGCGGCCTTCGCGGCCGAGGGCTGGTCGAAAGTCACCCGGGTGCCCGGGGTTGCCGCGCTGACCGCCGGACCGGGTGTGACCAACGGGATGAGCGCCATGGGCGCCGCCCAGCAGAACCAGTCACCGCTGATCGTGCTCGGCGGCCGGGCACCGGCGCTGCGCTGGGGTCAGGGTTCGCTTCAGGAAATCGACCATGTGCCGTTCGTCGCGCCGCTGACCCGGTTCGCGGCCACCGCGCCGTCATCAGGCGCAGTCGGTGGGCTCATCGACGACGCGCTGCGGGCGGCCATGGGTTTCGGCGGCTCGCCGACCGGTGTCGCGTTCGTCGACTTCCCGATGGATCACGTCTTCGGTGAGGCCGACGATGCGGGCGATCCCGGTGCGCTCGCGGCGCGGCCGGACCCGGTGCACGCCGACGGGGAGGCGCTCGCCGTTGCGGCCGGTCTGCTCGCCGGCGCCCAACGTCCGGTGATCATGGCGGGCACCAACGTGTGGTGGGGTCATGCCGAGGAGGCGCTGCTGTCGCTGGCCGAGAAGTTGCGCATTCCGGTGCTGATGAACGGTATGGCCCGCGGAACGGTACCGGCCGACCATGAGCTGGCGTTTTCGCGCGCGCGGTCAAAGGCGTTGAAGGAAGCCGACGTTGCGCTGGTCGTCGGCGTTCCGATGGATTTCCGGCTCGGCTTCGGCGGTGTCTTCGGGGAACAGACCCGCCTGATCGTCGCCGACCGTGTCCTGCCGGAGCGACCGCATCCACGCGACGTCGCCGCCGAGCTGTACGGCGACCTCTCCGCGACGTTGTCGGCGCTTGCCGGGGAGCGGGGCACCGACCACGAGGCCTGGATCGCCGACCTGAGGACCGTGGAATCCGCGAGCCGTGCCGCCGAGGAAGCCGAACTGACCGATGACCGCTGCCCGTTGCATCCGATGCGGGTGTATGCCGAACTGAAGCCGCTGCTGGACCGCGACGCCATCGTGGTGATCGACGCCGGTGACTTCGGTTCCTACGCGGGCCGCGTCATCGACAGCTATGTGCCGGGCGCGTGGTTGGACAGCGGGCCGTTCGGCTGTCTTGGGTCGGGTCCCGGCTATGCGCTGGCGGCCAAGCTGGCCCGGCCCGACCGGCAGGTGGTGCTGCTGCAGGGCGACGGCGCGTTCGGGTTCAGCGGTATGGAGTGGGACACGTTGGTGCGCCACGGTGTTCACGTCGTCTCGGTGATCGGCAACAACGGTATCTGGGCGCTGGAGAAGCACCCGATGGAAATGCTCTACGGGTACTCGGTGGTGGCCGAACTGCGCCCCGGTACCCGCTACGACGAGGTGGTCACCGCGCTCGGCGGGCACGGTGAGCTGGTGTCGGCGCCTGCCGGGCTGCGGCCCGCGCTCGAGCGGGCCTTCTCGTGTGGCGTACCCGCAGTGGTCAACACGCTCACCGACCCGCAGGTCGCATACCCGCGCCGGTCGAACCTCGCCTGACGCCTGCCTCGCGAGCGTGCGTGTCTGCACACGACACGCCGCGGATTCCTGTGCAACCGTGCACGCTCGCGGTGCATTCGAGGCAGCCGGCTGACGCGGTGTCGGCGGACCCGTTATTGGCCGCCGCGTACCGTAGCTCTCGTGGCGAGAACGAAAACCCGCACCTCAGGTGGTGCCAGCAACCGGTTCTGGAAACTGCTCGGCGCGAGCACAGACAGGGATCAGGCCCGGTCGCTGGCGCAGGTGAGTGCTGCCGAGGAGTTCGACGGCAAGGCCGCCGACCTCGATGAGGAGCAGCTGACGAAGGCCACCGAGCTGCTGAACCTCAAAAATCTTGCCGAGTCGAAGGACATTCCTCAGTTCCTCGCGATCGCGCGGGAGGCATCCGAACGCACGACCGGGTTGCGGCCGTTCGACGTTCAGTTGCTCGGCGCACTGCGGATGCTGGCGGGCGATGTCATCGAGATGGCCACCGGTGAGGGCAAGACGCTGTCCGGCGCGATCGCCGCCGCCGGCTACGCGCTCGCGGGTCGGCACGTGCACGTCGTCACCATCAACGACTACTTGGCCAAGCGCGATGCCGAATGGATGGGCCCGCTGCTGAAGGCGTTGGGGCTGACCGTCGGCTGGGTCACCGCGGACTCCACAGCAGGCGAACGGCGCGCCGCGTACAAAAGCGACATCACCTATGCCTCCATCAACGAGATCGGCTTCGACGTGCTACGCGACCAGCTCGTCACCGACGTCGCCGATCTGGTGTCGCCGAATCCCGACGTAGCACTCATCGACGAAGCCGATTCGGTGCTGGTCGACGAGGCGCTGGTCCCGCTGGTGCTCGCGGGCACCTCGCACCGGGAACTCCCGAAGCTCGAAATCATCCGGCTGGTCGGCGAATTGGTCGCAGGCGACGACTTCGACACCGATTCCGACAGCCGCAACGTTCACCTCACCGAGACCGGCGCGCAGAAGGTCGAAGCCAAACTCGGCGGTATCGACCTGTACTCGGAGGAACACGTCGGCACCACCCTGACCGAGGTGAACGTCGCTCTGCACGCGCACGTTCTGCTGCACCGGGACGTGCACTACATCGTCCGCGACGACGCCGTGCACCTCATCAATGCGAGCCGCGGCCGTATCGCCCAACTGCAGCGCTGGCCCGACGGGCTGCAGGCCGCCGTCGAAGCCAAAGAGGGGATCGAGACGACCGAGACCGGCGAGGTGCTCGACACCATCACGGTGCAGGCACTGGTCAATCGGTATCCCACGGTCTGCGGCATGACGGGCACAGCGCTGGCCGCCGGCGAGCAGCTGCGCCAGTTCTACAAGCTCGGGGTTTCGCCGATACCGCCGAATGCCCCCAACATCCGCGAGGACGAGGCGGACCGCGTCTACATCACGGCCGCCGCCAGAACCGACGGCGTTGTCGAGCACATCATCGAAACCCACAAGACCAAGCAACCGATCCTGGTCGGCACCCGCGACGTCGCCGAATCCGAGGAGTTGCACGAGCGGCTGGTCAAGGCAGGCGTGCCCGCCGTTGTGCTGAACGCCAAGAACGACGAGGAAGAAGCGCGGGTCATCGCCGAGGCCGGCAAGCTCGGCGTCGTCACGGTGTCCACCCAGATGGCGGGCCGCGGAACCGACATCCGTCTGGGCGGCTCCGAGGAGGTCGACCACGACGAGGTCGCCGAGCTCGGCGGGCTGCACGTCATCGGCACCGGCCGGCACAGCACCCAACGGCTGGACAACCAGCTGCGAGGGCGCGCGGGCCGTCAGGGCGATCCGGGTTCCTCAGTGTTCTTCTCCAGCTGGGAAGACGACGTGGTCAGGGCGCACCTCGAGCCGGAGAAGTTCAACAAGTTACCGACCGAAACCGACGACAACGGCCTCGTCATCAGCAAGAAGGCCGCGGGCCTGCTCGACCACGCGCAGCGTGTCGCCGAAGGCCGGCTGCTGTCGGTGCACGCCAACACCTGGCAGTTCAACGAGCTGATCGCGCAGCAGCGGGCCATTCTGGTCGAACGTCGTAACACGTTGCTGCGCACCCCGACTGCCCGTGAAGAACTGGAGAAGAAGTCCCCGGACCGCTACCAGAAGCTGGCCGAGGATCTCAGCGACGAACAGCTGGAACGGATCTGCAGGCAGATCATGCTGTACCACCTGGACCGCGGGTGGGCCGATCACCTCGGCTACCTCGCCGATATCCGCGAGAGCATTCACCTGCGGGCGCTCGGGCACCAGAAGCCGATCGACGAATTCCACCGGATGGCCGTCGACGCGTTCGCCTCGTTGGCCGCCGACGCTATCGAGGCCGCACAGCAGACGTTCGAAACCGCGAACGTGCTGGAGGACGAGCAGGGACTCGACCTGTCCAAGCTGGCCCGGCCGACCTCGACATGGACGTACATGGTTCACGACAACCCGCTGTCGGATGACTCCATGTCGGCGCTGAGCATGCCGGGGATAACGCGCTAGGTTTACCCCATGAAGCGCGCTGCGGGGGAGCGTGATCGCGTGGTGACGGTGCCGAACGCGCTGTCGGTGCTGCGCCTCCTGCTGGTTCCGGTCTTCCTCTATCTCTTGCTGGTCGCCCACGCCAACGGCTGGGCAGTGGCCGTGCTGATGTTCAGCGGCTTCTCGGACTGGGCCGACGGCAAGATCGCGCGGATGGTCGACAACCAGTCGTCGCGGCTCGGTGAACTTCTCGACCCCGCCGTCGACCGCATCTACATGTTGACGGTGCCGCTCGCGTTCGGTTTCGCAGGCATTGTGCCGTGGTGGATCGTGATCACCCTGATCGGCCGCGACGCGATCCTGGCGGCCACCCTGCCGTTGCTGCGCACTCGGGGCCTGACCGCGTTGCCGGTCACCTACATCGGCAAGGGTGCGACGTTTGCGCTCATGTCGGGATTTCCGTTGATCCTGCTCGGGCAGTGGGATGCGCTGTGGAGTCGGGTGATCCTGGCGTGCGGGTGGGCCTTTGTGATCTGGGGGCTCGCGCTCTACCTGTGGTCTGCCGTGCTCTACCTGGTGCAGGTGGCGATGGTGATGCGCCAGATGCCGAGGGCGTCCTCGCGTGAGTGACGCCGAGGAGCGGCGTGCACTCGGTGGCTACGATCCCGATGCCGGACGCAGTATGCACCGGGCGGGCGCGCCGACACTGATCCCCGTGCCGTCGCTGCTGCGATCGCTGCTGTCCGAGCACCTCGACCCCGGTTACGCGGCGGCGGCCGCGCAGCGCAGCGCGGGCGGGCAACCCAAGAGCCGGCTGGTCGCCGCGAGCTGGCAGGTGCTCGCCGCGCTGGCGATCGCGACCGTGTTCGCCTTCGCGGTCGCACAGGCACAGGCCACCGCGCCAGGTGTGCGCGAGAGCCAGCAGGTGCTTTCGGGCAGTGTGCGGTCCGCCCAGGAGGCGACGAACTCGGCCACCACCCGGCGCGATGCGCTGGCAGGAGAGCTCGACACCGAACGACGCAGCCGGCTCGAGGGCGATGAGCGGGGCAGACAGCTGCTCGGCAGCCTCGACGGCGCCAACTTCTCGGCGGCGGCCACCGCGGTGACCGGTCCAGGACTGACCGTCACACTCACCGATCCTGGCGCCTCGAAGGATCTCAGCGACGTGTCGAAGGAACGCGTCGAGGGCAGCCGTCAGGTCATCCTCGATCGGGACTTGCAGTTGGTGGTCAACTCGCTGTGGGCCAGTGGCGCCGAGGCCATCTCGGTCGGCGGGGTGCGCATCGGACCCAACGTGACCATCCGGCAGGCGGGCGGCGGCATCCTGGTCGACAATCAGCCGATCGCCAGCCCCTACGCCATTCTGGCCGTCGGCCCACCGCACAATATGGCCGATGCGTTCGATCGCAGCCCCGGCCTGCAGCGGCTGCGCCTTCTGGAGGCCAGCTACGGCGTCGTGGTCACCGTCAGTGCAGGCGACGACGTGAGGTTGCCCGCCGGTTCGGTGCGAGATGTCAACTTCGCCAAGGGAATCGGGGACAGATGATCGGAATCGCGGCGCTTGTCATCGGTATCGTGCTCGGCCTGGTTTTCCATCCCAGCGTGCCCGAGTTCGTCGAACCCTATTTGCCGATCGCGGTAGTCGCCGCGCTGGACGCGGTTTTCGGCGGGCTTCGGGCATACCTGGAACGGATCTTCGACTCGAAGGTCTTCGTGGTGTCGTTCGTGTTCAACGTCCTCGTCGCCGCGCTGATCGTCTATGTCGGCGACCAACTCGGCGTCGGCACGCAGCTGTCGACCGCGATCATCGTCGTTCTCGGCATCCGCATCTTCGGCAACGCGGCGGCCCTGCGTCGCAGACTGTTCGGCGCCTGACCGTGAGCAGCGACAGCCCCGACACCGCGGGATCTCAGGAGGCCGAGCAGGCGGGCCGGCACGAGCTGCCGGCCGACGAGTCCCCGCAGCGGATCGGCGACCTGCAGCCCGCAGGCGTCGAAGGCGTGCTGCGCCGGGGACGCTCGCAGCTGGTGTTCGGGGCGCTTGGCGTGCTGCTGTGCATTCTGCTCGGCGTTGCGATCGTCACCCAGGTCCGGCAGAACGATTCCGGCGACTCGCTGGAGACCGCGCGACCCGCCGACCTGCTGGTGTTGCTGGATTCGTTGCAGCAGCGCGAGGCGGCGTTGAACACGGAGGTCGCCGACCTGCAGCGGACGCTGGCCGCACTGCAGGCCTCGGGCAGCAGCGACCAGGCGGCGATCGAAAACGCCCAGGCCCGGCTGGCGGCGCTGTCGATCCTGATCGGCACGGTGTCGGCCACGGGTCCCGGGGTGACCCTGACCATCGACGACGCCGCCGTCGGGGTGGCGCCGGAAACCATGCTCGACGTGATCAACGAGCTGCGCAACGCCGGCGCCGAGGCGATGGAGGTGCAGGGTGGACAGGGCGACCCGAAGGTCTCTGTGCGGGTCGGCGTTGACACCTGGGTGGTCGGAAGGCCCGGTGCGCTCGAGATCGACGGCCAGACCCTCAACCCGCCGTATACCGTTGTGGCGATTGGCGATCCGCCGACGCTGGCCGCGGCGATGAACATTCCCGGCGGCGCGACTGACAGTGTTGAGCGCGTGGGCGGCACGATGGTGGTACAACAATCCGACCGGGTGGACGTAACCGCCTTGCGGCAACCGAAACCCCGCCAATACGCTCAGCCCGTGAAATGAGCATTACCTGCGAAGAGGAGCGCCGTGAGCGAAATCCCGCCAGACCTGTCCTACACCGCCGAGCACGAGTGGGTGCAACGCGTCGGTGACGGCACCGTAAGGGTCGGCATCACCGACTTCGCCCAGTCGTCCCTCGGGGACGTGGTGTTCGTCCAGCTGCCCGATGTCGGCACCGACGTCACCGCGGGGGAGTCCTTCGGCGAGGTCGAGTCGACCAAATCGGTGTCCGACCTGTACTCGCCCGTGACGGCGAAAGTCGTTGCCGTGAACGGAGAACTGGAGGGCAGCCCGCAGTTGGTCAACTCCGATCCCTACGGCGAAGGGTGGCTCATCGAGTTGCAGGCGGACGCCGATGCTCTTGCCGGAGAGGTCGACGGCCTGCTGGACGCCGACGCGTACCAGGCTCTGGTGACCGAATGAGATGTTGTTAGGGTTTCCAACGATCGGTTCCACATTCGCGGGGTGATGCATGTTCACGTTGATCCGGCGGGGGTGGACCCAACGGCGGCCGCCGCGCGGTACGGTCGACGTCAAACGTATGACGGCTGGATGGGGACCCATGGAGGGCCCGGCCAGATATCGCCACAGCAGCCAGTGAGGAGCAGCGGGTGACGGACAAGGATCACAATTCCGGGGTTGACCAGACGTCTGACGACCTGACGGTGGAAACCACATCGGTGTTCCGCGCCGATTTCCTCAACGAATTGGACGCCCCGGCGTCGACGGGCAACGAGGGGTCCGTCTCGGGCGTCGAGGGCCTGCCGGTGGGATCGGCGTTGCTTGTCGTCAAGCGCGGCCCCAACGCGGGGTCCCGCTTCCTGCTCGATCAGCCGACGACGTCGGCGGGCAGACACCCCGACAGCGACATCTTCCTCGACGACGTGACGGTGAGCCGACGCCACGCAGAGTTCCGGTTGGAGAACGGCGAGTTCCAGGTTGTGGACGTGGGCAGCCTCAACGGCACCTACGTCAACAGGGAGCCCGTCGACTCGGCGGTTCTGGCCAACGGCGACGAAGTGCAGATCGGCAAATTCCGCCTGGTGTTCCTGACCGGCCCCAAGACCAACGACGACAGCGGGTCGGGCAGCTAAGTGACCGCGTTGAGCGCTCGCGCCAAGAGCTGATGACACAGCCCGACATCGGTCCGTCTCCGACCGGGATGTCGATCGGAGCGGTACTCGACTCGCTGCGACCGGACTTTCCGGACGTGACCATCTCCAAGATCCGCTTTCTGGAGGCTGAGGGACTGGTCACGCCCGAGCGGACGGCGTCGGGCTATCGACGGTTCACCGCCTACGACTGTGCCCGGCTGCGTTTCGTGCTGACCGCGCAGCGCGACAACTACCTGCCGTTGAAGGTCATCAAGTCCCAACTCGACGCCCAGCCCGACGGCGAGCTGCCGCGCACCGGATCCTCATACGGTGTACCGCGTTTGGTGCCGGTGTCCGGCGAGCCGGAGGACATCGACGCCGCCGTCGCGCCGACCCAGGTGCGGCTGAGCCGCGAAGACCTGGTGGCGCGCTCAGGGGTTGCCGACTCGGTTCTCAGCGCCCTGATCAAGGAGGGGGTGATCACAACGGGTCCCGGCGGATTCTTCGACGAGCACTCCGTGGTGATCGCCCAGTGCGCTCGGGCCCTCGCCGACTACGGGGTGGAACCCCGACATCTGCGTGCCTTCAGGTCGGCGGCCGACCGGCAGTCCGATCTGATCGCTCAGATCGCCGGACCGGTGGTGAAGGCGGGCAAGGCGGGCGCGCGCGATCGTGCCGACGATCTGGCTCGCGAGGTGGCCGCGCTGGCGATCACACTGCACACGTCTTTGATCAAGTCGGCCGTGCGCGACGTTCTCGACAGGTGAGGATTAGACTCGTCTCATTGGCTTCGGCGGTGCGGAGGGCAGACACAGATGGGTGAGGTTCGTGTGGTCGGCATTCGCGTGGAGCAACCCCAGAACCAGCCAGTGTTGCTGCTGCGTGAGTCCAACGGTGACCGGTATCTGCCGATCTGGATCGGCCAGTCCGAGGCTGCGGCGATCGCCCTCGAGCAGCAGGGTGTCGAGCCTGCTCGACCGCTGACCCACGACCTGATCCGGGATCTCATTGCTGCGCTTGGTCATTCGCTGAAAGAAGTGCGCATCGTCGACCTCCAAGAGGGCACCTTCTACGCCGATCTGATCTTCGATCGCGACATCAAGGTGTCGGCACGGCCGTCGGACTCGGTGGCCATCGCGCTTCGGGTCGGGGTGCCGATCTACGTCGAGGAGGCGGTGCTGGCCGAGGCTGGGCTGCTGATCCCCGACGAGAACGACGACGAGGCGACGGGCGCCGTGCGTGAGGACGAGGTCGAGAAGTTCAAGGAATTCCTCGACAGCGTGTCGCCCGACGACTTCAAAGCCACCTGAACTCACGTCGAAACATCACGGATGCGTCTCATCTGACGTTTCGACTCGACACGCGGCGCGGGTTTCTGCCAACCGCGATCCGGGCAGCCATACTTTGGTGGTCACGACGGGCAGTCAGGCTTCGTCGGGGAGCGTATGCTCGACACACTCGGGCTTGGCAAACGTGCCGCGGTGCAGGTCACAGACGCGAGTTCGATCGGCGAGAGGATTCTGAGGGTGGACGACACGCCACGTCAAGAGCAATTGGATCTGTCCTCTGGCGATGGTGCGCCGCAGCCGCCGGCCACGGTTCCCAGCGAACCCGTGCAGGCCGGCCTTTTCCCCGATGACTCGGTGCCCGACGAGCTCGTCGGCTACCGCGGACCGAGCGCATGCCAGATCGCCGGGATCACCTATCGGCAACTGGACTATTGGGCCAGGACCTCGCTGGTGGTGCCGTCGATTCGCAGCGCCGCCGGATCTGGCAGCCAGCGTCTCTACTCGTTCAAAGACATCCTTGTCCTCAAGATCGTCAAGCGACTGCTGGACACCGGCATCTCGCTACACAACATCCGCGTCGCGGTCGACCACCTACGTCAGCGCGGCGTCCGCGATCTGGCCAACATCACGCTGTTCTCCGACGGCACCACCGTCTACGAATGCACGTCGGCCGAGGAAGTGGTCGACCTCCTGCAAGGTGGCCAGGGCGTTTTCGGCATCGCCGTCTCCGGCGCGATGCGGGAGCTGACCGGCGCCATCGCCGATTTCCCCGGCGAGCGCGCCGATGGTGGCGAATCGATCAGCGCGCCCGAGGATGAGCTGGCGTCCCGTCGCAAGCACCGCGACCGCAAGATCGGCTGACTGCCCACTCCTGACAGCCTGCCGGTAGAATCGGCAGCGCATCGCCCCTGCGCGGGAGAGATCCGTGGCCGCCAGCCACGGACGCCGAAGGAGCAACACCTCTCCGTCAAACTCTCAGGCACCCGGACCGGGCAGGGCCCCGAATGCCTCTGGAGCGCCCTTTCGGGTCGACGACTGAGGGAGAGGAACCCCATCGGGTTCTGCGCCCTCCAGCGTCAGGAGATGAATGTTCTCCCACGATCAACCGAACTTCGCGGACCGACACATCGGACCGGACGCCGACGAAGTCGCCACCATGCTCAAGACCATCGGCGTCGGCTCGCTCGATGAACTCGCCGACAAGGCGCTTCCAGCAGGCATTCTCGACGCGTTGTCAGCCGACGGCATCGCACCTGGCCTTGACCAGCTGCCGCAGGCCGCGACGGAAGAGCAGGCCCTGGCAGAGCTGCGTGCCCTTGCCGACGCCAACACCGTCGCGGTCTCGATGATCGGGCAGGGCTACTTCGACACGCTGACGCCTCCTGTGCTGCGGCGCAACATCCTGGAGAACCCGGCCTGGTACACGGCGTACACGCCCTATCAGCCGGAGATCAGCCAGGGCCGGCTCGAGGCACTGCTGAACTTCCAGACCATGGTTGCCGATCTGACCGGCCTCGAGGTGGCCAACGCATCGATGCTCGACGAGGGCACCGCGGCGGCAGAGGCGATGACGCTGATGCATCGGGCGGTGCGTGGCACGTCGAACCGGTTGGCCGTCGACGCCGACCTGTACCGGCAGACCGCGGCGGTGCTGGCCACCAGGGCCGAGCCGATAGGCATCGAGATCGTCACCGCCGACCTGCGTCTCGGCCTGCCCGACGGCGATTTCTTCGGCGTGATCACCCAGCTTCCCGGCGCGGGCGGAGAGGTGGTCGACTGGACCGACCTGGTCAGCCAGGCCCACGAACGCGGAGCGCTGGTGGCCATCGGGGCCGACCTGCTCGCGCTGACGCTGATCAGCCCGCCCGGCGAGATCGGCGCCGACGTGGCGTTCGGCAGCACCCAACGGTTCGGTGTGCCAATGGGTTTCGGCGGGCCACACGCGGGCTACCTCGCCGTGCACGCCAACCACGCGCGGCAACTTCCCGGCCGACTTGTCGGGGTTTCGGTGGACGCCGACGGCTCGCCGGCCTACCGACTCTCGCTGCAGACCCGCGAACAGCACATTCGCCGTGACAAGGCCACCAGCAACATCTGCACCGCGCAGGTTCTGCTCGCCGTGATCGCCGCCATGTACGCCAGCTATCACGGTGCCGACGGGCTGACCGGCATCGCGCGCCGTGTCCACGATCGCGCGCGCACCCTGGCTGCAGGTCTGATGGCGGCCGGTGTAGGCGTCGTGCACGACCGGTTCTTCGACACCGTGCTGGCCGACGTGCCCGGTCGGGCCGCACAGGTTCGCGACGAGGCCAAGTCGCGCGGCGTCAACGTGTGGCTCGTCGACGACGACCACGTGTCGGTGTCGTGCGATGAGGCGACGACGACCGAACACGTCGAGAGCGTGCTGGCTGCATTCGGGGCGACATCCAGCAACGGAGCCGCACCGGCGGCGACATCCGAGATCGCCACCAGGACATCGCAGTTCCTGACCCATCCCGCATTCACCCGGTACCGCACCGAGACCGAGATGATGCGCTACCTGCGGTCGTTGGCCGACAAGGACATCGCGTTGGACCGCAGCATGATTCCGCTCGGTTCGTGCACGATGAAGCTCAACGCGGCAGCCGAGATGGAGCCCATCACCTGGCCCGAGTTCTCCCGCCAGCATCCGTTCGCGCCGCACTCCGACGCACCGGGCCTGCACAAGCTGATCGCGGACCTGGAGAGCTGGCTGACGCAGTTGACCGGCTATGACGCGGTGTCGCTGCAACCCAACGCCGGTTCGCAGGGCGAATACGCGGGGCTGCTGGCGATCCAGGCCTACCACGCCGAACGTGGCGAGCCCGACCGCGACGTGTGTCTGATCCCGTCGAGCGCGCACGGCACCAACGCGGCGTCCGCGGCGCTGGTCGGCATGCGTGTCGTGGTGGTGGCCTGCCGGGCCAACGGCGACGTCGACCTCGACGACCTGCGGGCCAAAGTCACTGAACACGCGGATCGGTTGTCCGCGTTAATGATCACCTATCCGTCCACCCACGGCGTCTACGAGCACGACATCGCCGACATCTGCGCGGCGGTGCACGACGTCGGCGGTCAGGTGTACGTCGACGGCGCGAACCTCAACGCATTGGTGGGTCTGGCGCGGCCGGGGAAATTCGGCGGCGACGTCAGCCACCTGAACCTACACAAGACGTTCTGCATCCCACATGGGGGCGGGGGCCCGGGCGTCGGACCGGTCGCGGTTCGGGCCCACCTGCAGCCGTATCTGCCAGGCCATCCGCTCGCCGACGAACTTCCATCGGCGCGAACGGTGTCGTCGGCGCCGTACGGGTCGGCGTCGATCCTTCCGATCACCTGGGCGTACATCCGGATGATGGGCGCTGAGGGGCTGCGCGCGGCGTCGTTGACCGCGATCGCTTCGGCGAATTACATCGCCCGTCGCCTCGACGAGTACTACCCGGTGCTCTACACCGGTGAGAACGGCATGGTCGCCCACGAGTGCATCCTCGACCTGCGCGGAATCACGAAGTCCACCGGCGTCACCGTCGACGATGTCGCGAAGAGACTGGCGGACTACGGGTTTCACGCGCCGACGATGAGCTTTCCGGTCGCCGGCACGCTGATGGTGGAGCCGACGGAAAGTGAAAGCCTTGCCGAGGTGGACGCGTTCTGCGAGGCCATGATCGCGATCCGGGCCGAAATCGATCAGGTCGGCTCGGGTGCATGGCCCGCCGACGACAACCCGCTTCGCGGCGCACCGCACACGGCGGAAAGCCTGATCGTCGGCGATTGGACCCATCCCTACAGCCGCGAGCAGGCCGCATATCCGCTGGGCAAGGCGTTCCGGCCGAAGGTATGGCCGCCGGTCCGTCGCATCGACGGCGCGTATGGTGATCGGAATCTGATGTGTTCATGTCCACCGGTGGAGGCGTTCGCTTGATGTCTCGAATCGCTGCCGCAGCAGCTGTGCTGGTGGTCGGCTGGTCCGCCTCAATCGCAGTGGCCAATGCCGATCCCGTCCCGCCACCACCGCCCGGCCCGAAGACCAGCTTCGGCAACGGCACCTACACGGTCGGAACCGACATCACGCCGGGCGTGTACCAGTCCGCCGGTCCCGTTGACAACGGTGCGTGCTACTGGAAGCGGGTCAACGGCGACGGCATCGTCGCTAATGCGATGACCAAGAAGGCGCAGACCGTCCAGATCGAGGCGGGTGACACAGCCTTCACCAGCAGCGAGTGCCAGGATTGGCAGATGACCGACGCCGCCCCGCCTGGGAAGCCGAACCCGATCGAGGTGCTCGGCCAACTCGGCAGCCTGCTCGGCGCCGGCGGCGCACCGGCCGCACCGGGCGGTTAAAGAATCCGCGAAATGCGATGGCGCCGTGCGTGATCGGCTGACGCGCTAACCGAGGAACGTGGTGATCGCCGTCGCCAGGTCCGGCGATGCCGACGTCGACAGATTTTGGTAGCCGCCGCCGCTGATCTGGGCGACTCCCTCCCACGCCGCGCGGTCGGGGTCACCACCGAAGTCGATCACGTTGATCGCCACCGGCTTTGCGGGGTCGAAGGTGCGGCGCACGTAGTCCTGAAGACCGCCTGCGTCGAGGCTCTGGTCGGTGTGCGGACCGGCGGTGATCACGAGTATCGAATTGGTCTGTCCCTGGCGGAACTTCGCCAATGCGTCGTCGTAGATCATTCGCAACGTGGTGAACGACACCGCCCCGCCGCCAGACGCGGTCTGCCCGTCCAGTGCCGCGCCGATGGCAGCCGAGCGCGGCTTGCCGTCGACGGGATCCGACAGCGGACCCGTCGCGACCTCTGACCGCCCCTCCACACCGTCGAACGTCCACAACCCGACCGCCGCCGCCGCAGGCAACGTCTGCACCTGCGCCTCCAGCGCGGCCGCCACGTTGGCCAGCCGGCTCTTGCCGCCCTCCTGGGCCGACATCGACTGGTCCAGCATGATCGTCACGGCCGGGTTGCCCGCTGGCGTGGTGAGAGCGTTGGCTAGCGTGGCTCGCATCGAGCTGTCGCCGACCGACAGGGGAGCAGAGACCGGCGCGAAGTTCGTGATGTCGCTCTTCGGCGTCTGGCCGCCGTCGGTGCGGAATCCGAGCTTGGCCAATTCTGCGAGTTGTTCGGGCTTGCGCAGGAACCGGGAGAACTCGCTGGCGGCGGTGACCTGTTCCTGCGACAGCCAGGTGCCCTTGAGCAGAACGGTCGGGTAGTCGGCGGTCGCAGTCGGGCCCGGCGGAAGCCACGAGGCCACCACGTTCTTCGCGTCGGACAGTGACGTACCGCGCTGATACAACTGCTGCTCGGTGGTGACGACGGCGTGCACAGGGGCGGCGGCCGGATCGGTCCCGTTGAGCAGTGCGTCCATCGCGGTCGTCGCCTTGTTGTCGGCCAGCTTCGGCTGGCCCGACATCAGGGTATTCACCGCGCCGGTGCCCGCACTCGGTGGCGCTCCGGCAGGCGCAGAAGCCGCCGCGACCGCCTCGGCGGCGAGATAGGACGCGTCGCTGTCGCCGTTGAGCGGTAGCGCGAGGCGCAGCGATCCCCAGCCCGGCAGGTTCATCCCGTTCAATGAATTGGGGTTGCTCTGCAGGCCGGGCAACGTCCCCCAGTTCTGCTGCCCGAGAGCACTTTTGAGCTGAGGCCTGGTGGCAAGCACCACCGGCGATCTGACAAGCGAGCGGCTGTCGTCGACGGTTTCCTCACCTGCCACCGCCTCGAGGCGGGCCTGCGAGATCGAGCTGCCGGGAATCCACAACGCCGGGCGTTCGCCCAACTCCGCGGGCCAGGTATCGACGAAGCCGTTGATCACCTGGTCGGATTCGGCGGGTTTGACCTTCAACGCAACGCAGCTGTCGCCGACCGGGTTCGCCGTTTCGTTGAATTTCTTGGCCAGCGCGGCTATTTCGCCTGCGATGGCCGGGTCGGCGATGACGGCGACGCCCTTCTGGCCGTCGACACACCGCGCGGAGGCGATGCTGGACCGGTCGGACAGCGCGTCGCCGAAGAAGCGCCAGAGTATGAATGCGGCCACCACCACGACGACCGCGACCAGGGCTCCGATGACACCCCAGCTGACGCCGCGGCGGCCCGGTTGGATCGCGCGGTGGCTTCCGGTCCATTCGCCGCCTTCCCAGTCGCCGGAGTGCTGGGCGCGGGGCGGAGGTTTCGGTTCGGGCGTGCGTGTCAGGTACGACGGCGTCTCATCGGTCGGGCGGCGGAACTGGGCAACGGGGGCGTCCGAGTCCCGGTGGCCGGGCTGCAGGTAGTCCGGCACGTCGGAATACCCGGCCTCGGGGTAATCCGACTCGGGGTAGTCGGACTCGTACTCGTCGTCGTATTCCGACTCATAGTCGGACTTCCCGTGTTCCGGCTCCCGAAAGCCGGGCTCGGGGTACCGGGGCTCGCCGTAGCGCGGATCGTCGGGCTCCGCCGGGGCCGCCGGGTAACCCGGCTGGTCGTATGCGTCGTCGTACGGAACGAGCGGCTGATCGAACGACTCGGTCGCATCGGTGGCGCCCTCTGGAGTACCGCCGGAAGACTCATCTGGGTCGGGAATCCTGTGCCTACCCACTCGTGCGCCTGCGTCCTCTCCGTTCGCCGATCATTGCCGACAGGTCACCTGCCCCGCCGAAGTTTATCCACATAGCGAAACCTCGCCGGTCAGCCGGCGTTGCTGGGATTCGCTGCTTTGAACTCGCGCCTGCGCCGATGCAGGATCGGTTCTGTGTAGCCGTTGGGCTGCTGCGCGCCGGCAAGGATCAACTCCTCAGCGGCCTGGAAGGCGATGCTGGCGTCCGGGTCGGGAGCCATCGGCCGGAACTCCGGATCGGCCTCGTTCTGCTTGTCCACCACGGCAGCCATCCGGCGCAGGCTGGCCTTGACGTCATCGGACGTGATGACCCCGTGCCGCAGCCAGTTGGCCAGCAGCTGGCTCGAGATGCGCAATGTCGCGCGGTCCTCCATCAAGGCGACGTTGTGGATGTCGGGGACCTTGGAGCAGCCGACGCCGGCATCGATCCACCGGACGACGTAGCCCAGGATCGACTGGCAGTTGTTGTCGACCTCTTCCCGGATCTCCTCGGGCGCCCATGCCAGCTCCTTGGCCAGCGGGACGGTCAGCAACTCGTCGACGGTGGTGCGGCTCTCGCCCTCGAGCTCCTTCTGCACCTCGAAGACGTCGACCTCGTGGTAGTGCATGGCGTGCAGCGTCGCCGCGGTCGGTGACGGCACCCAGGCGGTGGTGGCGCCGGCCTTGGGCTGACCGATCTTCTGCTCGACCATGTCGGCCATCAGCTCGGTCATCGCCCACATGCCCTTGCCGATCTGCGCCTTGCCGGAGAAGCCTGCGCCCAAGCCTGCATCGACGTTGGCGTCCTCGTAGGCCTTGATCCACGTGGTGCCCTTCATGGCGCCCTTGCGGATCATCGGGCCCGCTTCCATCGACGTGTGGATCTCGTCACCGGTGCGGTCGAGGAATCCGGTGTTGATGAACACGACGCGATCGGCGGCGGCTTTGATGCAGGCCTTCAGGTTGAGGGTGGTGCGGCGCTCCTCGTCCATGATGCCGACCTTGATGGTGGCCGGCGGCAGGCCAAGCAGATCCTCGACGCTCGCGAACAACTCGGCGGTGAAGGCCACCTCGTCCGGACCGTGCATCTTCGGCTTGACGATGTAGATCGAGCCGGTGCGGCTGTTGGCCAGCGGCCCGTTGGCGCCGCCCTCCTTGAGACCGTGCATGGCGATCAGGCTGGTGAAGATCGCGTCCTGGATGCCCTCGTAGACCTCGCTGCCGTCGGCGTCGACGATCGCGTCGTTGGTCATCAGGTGCCCGACGTTGCGGACCAACAGCAGACTGCGGCCGGGAAGCGTGAGTTCACCACCGTCGGGGCTGGTGAAGGTGCGGTCCTGGTTGAGGACGCGGGTGAAGCTCGTGTCGCCCTTGCTGACCTCCTCGGACAGGTCGCCCCTGTTCAGCCCGAGCCAGTTGCGGTATCCGAGCACCTTGTCGTCGGCGTCCACGGCGGCCACCGAATCCTCGAAGTCCTGAATGGTGGTGATCGCGGACTCCAGCACGACGTCCTTGATGCCGGCTTTGTCGGTCGAACCGACGGGCGACTCCGGGTCGATCAAGATCTCGACGTGCAGGCCGTTGTTGACCAGCAGCACAGACCAGTCGGGGGAGCCGAGTTTCCCGGTATAGCCGACGAACTTCTCCGGGCTGGCCAGACCGACAGAGCCGTCGGCGGTTGCCACAGCCAGCACCCCGTCTTCGAGGCTCAAGCCGGTGGCATCCGCCCAGGACCCCGACTCCAGAGGCACCGCCTTGTCGAGGAACTCGCGGGCGTAGGCGATGACCTTGTCACCGCGCACCTTGTTGTAGCTAGACGTCTTCTCGGCACCGTCGGCTTCGGAGATCACGTCCGTGCCGTACAGCGCGTCGTACAGCGAACCCCAGCGCGCGTTGGCGGCGTTCAGAGCGAACCGCGCATTGAGCACGGGCACCACCAGCTGCGGACCAGCCGTGGTGCTGATCTCCTCGTCGACGCCGGAGGTGGTGATCGTGAAGGGTTCGGGCTCGGGCTGCAGGTACCCGATCTCGGTCAGGAACTGCTTGTAGGCCTGCGGGTCGAGCGGCTCGATGACGCGGTGCCGGTGCCATTTGTCGATCTGGGCCTGCAGGTCGTCGCGTCGCGCAAGAAGGTCCTGGTTCTTCGGGGTCAGATCGGCGACGACCTTGTCGACTCCCGACCAGAAGGTGTCGGGGTCGATGTCGGTACCCGGCAGCGCCTCATCGTTGACGAAGTCGTACAACGTCGCAGCGACGCGCAGGTTGCCCACCGTCACACGATCAGTCATCTTGTTCCTCCCTCGGCTGCATGGCGCCGCATGACGCGCTGCCGTCGGTCCAGTTTACCCGCGAGTAGCAGGGCTAATTGCCAGCGGCGGTCAGTGCTGCGACCAGCAAGTCGTCGCATCGGGCGGCGATCGCAGCCCGTAGCGGCGCCGCCCGCGTGGCGATGTCCTGTTGTTCGCGGACGTAGGCGGCCCGACCTGCAGACGTTTCGACGGCGATCGGCTCGAAGCCGTACCCGGCGAGATCGTACGGGCTGGCCCGCATGTCGAGCGCCCTGGCGTCGGCGGCCAACTCGAGGCAGTCGATCAGCAACTGGGATTCGACAAGCGGACCCAGCTTGTAGCACCACTTGTACAGGTCCATGTTGGCGTGCACACAGCCCGGCTGCTCCCATCCGGACTGCTCGCTGCGCGACGGGGTGCCCGCGTTTCTCGCGGCCGCGGGCTCGGTGAAGAACCGGAACGCGTCGAAATGGGTGCAGCGCAACGGTATCGACTCGACAACGGCGTCGGTTGCGTCCCGTCCGAGCCGAAGCGGCACCCGTTCGTGCCGCACGGTCGGCGCTCGGTACACCATCGCCCACTCATGCATTCCGAAGCAGTTCATCGCGGGGGAGCGGCTTGCCGTGGCGCGCAACAGATCCGCGATGAATTCGACCGTGTCGACGCGGGACCGCAGATGCTCGAACGTGACCGTCACACCGTCTGGATGCGGACCGTATCCAGCGCGGTCAAGGTACGTCCGCGCCGCCCCGCTGTCCGTGCCGCCCAGCACGACGCCGAAGCCGGGATGCCAGACCCCAAGTTGGCGCGGTCGCAGGCTGTAGTAGCGAAACAGGAAGTCCCACACCGGATGTGGCTCACCGATCTGCGCGCGCCTGCGGTGCGGTGCGAGGAACTCGTCGACTCGGCCGCGATGCCTGCGCTCCCTGGTCGTCCAGTCGGCCTCGGGCAGCAACTCCTCAGCCGTCATGGGTCCGGTGTCTCATCGCGCCCACGAGGTCCTCGACGAGATCCTCGAGTGCCACCATCGCGGTCACGCTGCCGTTGTCGGCGGTGACCAGGGCGAGGTGGCTGTTGCTGCGGCGCAGCCGCGACAACGCGTCGGGCAGCGGCAACGACGCGGGCACCTGGGGTAGCGGCCGCACCACCGAGAGGTCGACGACGGCGTCGGTGTCGTTCACCAGCTTCAAGACGTCCTTGATGTGGATGTAGCCGATGAACCGCCCGTCACCGCCGGTGACCGGGAATCGGGAGTAGCCGCTGTCCTGCAGTGCCTGCTGGATCGCGCGGACGGTCGGGCCGCTGTCGTCGCCGTCCGCAGACACCGCGTGCACCTCTTTCAGCGGGATGGCCACATCGGCGACGACCCGGGTGCGGATCTGCAGGGCGCGCGACAACCGGTTGTGCTCCTCGGTGTCGAGCAGTCCCTCGGAGAGCGACTCGGCGATCATCTCGGAGAGCTCGACCGACGAAACCGTGTTTTCCAGTTCCGGTTTGGCTCTGATGCCAATGGTGCGCAGCGCCATGTGCGCACACCAGTCGTAGACCGCGATGACGGGTCGTGCCAATCGGACCCACGCCAGATAGGGCGGCACGAGCAGCATCGCCGCCGACTCCGGGCCCGCGATGGCGATGTTCTTGGGCACCATCTCGCCCAGCAGCACATGCAGCACGACGACGATCGTGATCGCGATGAAGAACGACACCGTGTGCAGGAGGGCGTCCGGCACGCCGAGGAGGTCGAACGGCTTCGCGAGCAGGTGCGCGACCGCAGGCTCACCGACCCGGCCAAGCAGGATCGAGCAGATCGTGATGCCGAGTTGCGCGCCTGCCAGCATCACGGACAGGTTCTGGCCCGCGCGGATCACCGTGACGGCGCGGCGCTTGCCGCCTTCGGCGAGGGCTTCTAGGCGGTCGCGGCGCGCCGAGATCAGTGCGAACTCCGCGCCGACGAAGAATGCGTTCGCCGCGAGCAGCAGCACGGTCAGCAGCACCGCGAGGATGTCGCCCATCAGCGCGCCCCGTCCCCGTCGTCGGTGTCGCCACGGCGGCCCTGCTTGGTCAGCTCGAGCAGGTCGATACGTCTGCCGTCCATCCGGACGACCGTGGCCAGCCAGCGCACCGGGTCGTCCATCGGGCCTTCGGTGTCGAATGCTGTCAACTCGACGGCCTCACCGGGCTTGGGAATGTGGCCGAGCTCCTGCATCACCAGCCCGCCGATGGTCTCGTATTCGCCTTCGGGAGCACGGAAACCAGCGTTCTCGGCTACCTCGTCGATGCGCAGTAGCCCCGAGACCCGCCAGCTGTCGCGGCTCATCCGCAGCACATCGGGTGTCACGTCGTCGTGCTCATCGCGGACATCGCCGACGATCTCCTCGATCAGGTCTTCCATGGTCACCATGCCCGCGGTGCCGCCGTATTCGTCGGCCACCAGCACGGTCTGCAACCCGCTGGCCCGCACCTGTGCCATCACGTCGTCGCCGTCGAGCGTCGAGGGCACGACGGGCACCGCTGTGGCGAGGCCGGCAAGCCCGATGCGCGGCCGGTCGTCGGGTGCCACCTCGAAGACCTGTTTGACGTGTACCAGCCCGATCGTCTCGTCCAGGTCGCCTTCGACGATCGGGAAGCGGGAGTAGCCGGTCTCCATCGCCATCACGACCAGGTCGGCGACGTTCTGGTCGGCCTGCAGGACCTCGATCTTGGAGCGCGGTGTCATCAGCTCCTCGGCGGTTCGCGATCCGAACTGCAGTGAGCGGTCCACGAGGGCGGCCGTCACCGGATCGATGGCCCCGCGGCGGGCGGAGTTTCTGACCAGTGAACCGAGCTCCTGCGGTGAGCGCGCCGAGCGCAGTTCCTCGGCCGGCTCGATGCCCAGCCTGCGCAGGATCCAGTTGGCGGCGCCGTTCGTCAGCTTGATCACCGGGGTGAAGAACATCGAGAACAGCACTTGCGGCCCGGCCACCACGCGCGCCGTCTCCAACGGTTTCGCCACTGCCAGGTATTGCGCAACCAGTTCGCCGAAGACCATCGACACCGACGTGGCGATCAGGAGCGAAAGTCCCAGGGCCAGTCCGCCTGCCACTCCCGCGCTGAGCGCCAGACCTGCGAAGAGGGGCTCCAGCAGCCGCGCGATCAGCGGCTCGGCGAGGTAGCCGGTGATGAGCGTGGTCACCGATATGCCGACCTGCGCGCCGGACAACTGGAACGACAGTGTCCGGTGGGCGCGCTGAACCAGGTGGTCACGCCGCGCGCCGGTGCGGGCGTTGGAATCGACCGTGCTGCGCTCGAGGGCCGTCAGCGAGAACTCGGCCGCCACGAAAACCGCCGTCCCCAGCGTGAGAACGACGAAGGCCAAAAGGGCCAGTAGTGTGTAAACGACGCTCATCGCCTGCTCGTCAGATCCGCGCCGGACCGAATGCCCGGCCGACTAGAAGAGGGTTCGGCTTCGGGCTCGGTTCCGGTCACAGTTTCCGGCGTCGGCGGGCCCGGCCCCTCGTCCCGGAAGCTCGAGGCCTCAACGGGTGCCTGCGGCACGAATTGCCTTTCTGTGGACGACCAGATGAATGCCTTATGTTAACCGGTCGGGCCGGGTCGGCCGACTCACCAGCCCGTCGGCAGCGGGTGGCCTTCGGCGAATCCCGCCGCGGACTGAACGCCGAGCACAGCCTTGTCGTGTAGCTCGCCGATGGTATTGGCTCCAACGTAGGTGCACGTGCTGCGAACACCGGAGGTGATGTGGTCGAGCAGATCCTCCACGCCGCCCCGCGCGGGGTCCACACCCATCCGCGACGTGGAGATTCCCTCCTCGAACAACGCCTTGCGGGCGCGGTCGAACGCGCTGTCGCCTGCGGTCCGCGCGGCAACCGCGCGCTTGGACGCCATGCCGTAGCTCTCCTTGTACGGCTGGTTCTCGCGATCGCGCATGAGGTCGCCGGGCGACTCGTAGGTGCCTGCGAACCACGACCCGATCATCACGTTGGAGGCGCCCGCGGCAAGTGCCAGCGCGACATCACGTGGATGCCGCACCCCACCGTCGGCCCACACGTGGGCACCGAGTTGTTCTGCCGCCACGGCACATTCGACGACAGCCGAGAACTGAGGGCGGCCGACGCCGGTCATCATCCTGGTGGTGCACATGGCACCGGGACCGACGCCGACCTTGACGATGGATGCGCCGGCGTTGATCAGGTCGCGGGTGCCGTCGGCGGACACCACGTTCCCCGCCGCCAACGGCAGGCCAAGATCGAGCGAGGACACCGACTCGATGGCGTCGAGCATCTTGACCTGATGACCGTGTGCGGTGTCGACCACGAGGAGGTCGACGCCCACCTCGGCCAGCGCGCCGGCCTTGGCTGCCACATCGCCGTTGATGCCGATCGCCGCCGCGATCCGCAACCGGCCTCTGGCATCGACGGCCGGGGTGTAGATGCCGGCCCTGATCGCGCCGGTACGGGTCAGCACGCCGGCCAGGATGCCGTCCGCATCGGTCATCACGGCGACATCGACCGGCGCGTGCTCGAGCAGGTCGAAGACCTTTCGCGGATCGGTGCCCACCGGAGCCGTGACGAAGTCGGTGATCGAGACGTCGCGCACCCGTGCGAAGCGGTCGACGCCGAAGCAGTTGGCCTCGGTGACCAGCCCGATCGGTCTGCCCTCGGAAACCACCACGGCGACGCCGTGCGCGCGTTTGTGGATCAGCGCGGTGGCGTCGGACACCGAATCGTCGGGAAGCAGCGTCACCGGCGTGTCGACGACCAGGTCACGGGTTTTAACGAAGTCGACCGTCTCCTGGACCGCCGAGATCGGAAGATCCTGCGGCAGAACCACGATGCCGCCGCGGCGAGCCACCGTCTCGGCCATCCGCCTGCCTGCGACCGCCGTCATGTTGGCCACCACGACGGGGATGGTGGTGCCAGAGCCGTCCGAGGTCGACAGGTCGACGTCGAACCGGGACGCCACGTCCGACCGACCGGGAACGATGAACACATCGTCGTAGGTCAAGTCATACGGTGGCGACTGGCCGTCAAGAAATCTCATCAGGCTCGAGTCTAGGCGGGCACTTCAGTGCGGTCCCCGCTCCAAAGGGTGTGGAACTTCTTGTCGCGATCGGCATCGATGCGGCCGTAGGTGTGCGCACCGAAGAAGTCGCGAAGCCCCTGGGTCAACGCCGCGGGTAGCCGCTCGGTGCGCAGAGCGTCGTAGTACGAGAGGGCCGAGCTGAAACCGGGAATCGGGATGCCGAGCTGGGTGGCGGTCACCACAACGCGGCGCCAGCTGTCGATACCCGCCTCGACGGCGCTGCGGAAATAAGGCGCCGCGATCAGCGTGGGCAGGTCGGCGTCCTCGTCGAACGCCTCCTTGATCCGGTTGAGGAACTTCGCCCGGATGATGCAGCCGCCGCGCCAGATGGTGGCCATGTCGCCGGGGGTGATGCCCCAGTCGTATTCGGCGCTGCCTGCCTGGATCTGGTTGAAACCCTGGGCGTAGGCGATGATCTTGGATGCGTACAGCGCCTTGCTGACATCCTCGATGAACTGCTTTGCGTCACTTGGCTTGTCGCCGAGGTCGCCCGAGGCCAGCCCGGTGGTGGCCTTGCGCTGGGCCACAGAACCGGAAAGCGCACGCGCGAACACGGCCTCGGCGATACCGGTGACGGGAACGCCCAGGTCGAGTGCCGACTTGACCGTCCAGCGGCCGGTGCCCTTCTGCTCAGCCTCGTCGAGGATCACGTCGACCAGCGGCTTGCCCGTCGTGGCGTCGGTCTGGCGCAGCACCTCGGCGGTGATCTCGATGAGGAAGCTGTCCAGGTCGCCCTTGTTCCACTCGGCGAAAACGTCGGCGATCTCAGGCGCGCCGAGGCCGAGCCCATCGCGGAGCAGCTGATAGGCCTCGCCGATGAGCTGCATATCGGAGTACTCGATGCCGTTGTGCACCATCTTCACAAAGTGGCCTGCGCCGTCGGGGCCGATGTGGGTGCAGCACGGCACCCCGTCGACGTGCGCGGAGATCTCCTCGAGCAGAGGGCCGAGCGACTTGTACGACTCCGCGGGCCCACCCGGCATGATCGACGGTCCCTTCAGCGCGCCCTCCTCACCGCCGGAGATACCTGCGCCGACAAAGTGAAGGCCGCGGTCTAGCATCGCCTTCTCCCTGCGAATCGTGTCGGTGTACAACGCGTTTCCGCCGTCGATGATGATGTCGCCCTCCTCCATCGCATCGGCGAGCTCGTTGATGACGGCGTCGGTCGGGTCGCCCGCCTTGACCATGATCAGCACCCGA
>NZ_JAVHWK010000068.1:0-2560 GCF_032159775.1 Mycobacterium sp. | reverse complement strand
TGAATCTGGGCTTCCCCGGCTGCGTTCAGCGAGTACACAGGCGCCCCCGAGTCGCCGGGGCTGGTCATGGCCTCGCCGGTGTTGGGTGTCTCGTACTGAATCAAGTCGTAGGTGCACACGTATTGGGCGACGCAGAACGTCGCGTTGATGGAACTGATGTTGCCGTTGCACTTCTCGGCGTAACCGGCTCGGCCGGACACACAGACGCCACTCGGTGCGGGTCGGCCTGGACCCGGATTCCACGCGGTGATCTGATTTCGCGTGCTGTACCGGTTGGTATAGATCTGCTTGCCGTACTGGTCGCCGCAGCACTGAATCTTCGCGGCGTCCCAGTTCGGGTACGCCGGCTTGTTGGTGATGGTGCCGTACCAGATGCCGCCCGATTTGAAGCTGTTCCCCGCACTCCCACAGTGACCTGCGGTCACGGTGTAGGACGCGTAGTTGTTCTGAGGGCCGTCCTGCATGGTGAATCCGCTGGTGCAGTTGTTCGCAGTGGTCTGGTTCGTGATCGATGCCGCGCCGAAGTGCCAGGGCCCAGAGTCGTTGTACCTGTCGCCAGAGTTGTTCGAAACCCGGACCGACGGAGAGGACTCAACACGGACGCCGCGAAGAGCCTTCATCTGCGCGGTGAGCGACGGCGACAAATTTCCTGTGACGATGACCGCGTCCTCGGCAGCGTCGTAGTAGAAGGTCATGCCTTCACCCCGCCGAGCGTGCGCGTTGTAGAGATCAGACAGCCGGACGGTAGTGGCATCGAGTTCTGCCTTGGTCAGCACGCTGCGCTTCACCGCGATGGTGCTCCGTGCTCCGGTCATCTGGAACGACTTCTTGGCGGCCTCGAGGGCAGTCGCCGATGCAGTGCGTGGAAGCGCTGCCGTGACTACACCGCCCCGCGCTGACATCTCCATCACGTGGCTGGCCGCGGCCCATGCTGCTTGCCTCGCCTCAGAGCCTTCTGGAGCTGTGGCCGACGGGCGCGCGTCGGCGTACTGCTGCTTGAGCGCTAGTCGCTGCGCGGTGTTCATCGGAGACTGTAGGGCCGCCCGGAGGTGTGCGTCGCCACTGTAAACCTCTGGCGTTCCCGACCGGCCGGGTTCGTCCGGTGACGCGACAACTCCAGCGGTCGAACCACTCGCCGCCAGGGTGGCGCATAAAACGGCACCCGCCAGTACTGCCGCCGCTTGGGCTAGAGATCTGCGACGCATGCGAAATCTTGTGGGCATGGATTCTTTCTCTCGGTACTAGTTGCCGGAGGCAATGGATACGTGATGGGCGTCTGTAGATACGTCGTTGTCGGCGGTCTACCTCGTCAGCGTCAGTTCTCGAGGATGAGTTCGGCGGCGCGTTCGGCGATGGCGTAGACGGTGGCATTGGTGTTGCCTGCGGGGATGGCAGGCATCACAGAAGCGTCAGCGATCCGTACTCCGTCGATTCCGCGTAGTTTCAGGCCCGGGTCGACCACCGCGTCGGGGCCGTCACCCATGGCCAGGGTGCCTACCGGGTGGCAGTAGGACGCGACCGTGGCGCGGGCGTAGTCACGCAGCGCTGCCTCATCGTCGGTGGCGGGCCCGGGTGCCATCTCAGCGTCGCGCCACTGATCGAGCGCGGGCGCCCCTCCGATGCGGCGGGCCAGGCGCAGGCCCGCTACGACAGCATCGAGATCGCGGGAATCGCCGTAGTAGTTCGGATCGATGAGCGGGGCGGACCCTGGCGTGGCGTCGGCGAGCCGGACGGTGCCGCGGCTGTGCGGCAGCATCACCGAAACACCGATCGTGTAGCCGAACCCCTGGTCTGGGCCGGTGAAGCCAGCTACCGGGCGCGCCAGGTCGACGAAGATCAGTTGCAGATCGGGACCAGGCAGGTCGTCGCGGCTGCGGACCAGGCCGATCACTTCGCCGTGGTTGTTACGCGGCGTCGGAACCGGCTGCGCCGAGCGGTAGACGACGTTGGCGATGGGGTGATCCTGCAGGCCCTCGCCGACACCGGGCAGGTCGGCAACGACCTTGATGCCATGGGCTTGTAGGTGCTCGGCCGGTCCCACGCCGGACAGCATGAGCAACTGCGCCGAGCCGATCGCACCCGCCGTGACCACGACCTCGCCGGCCGAGACCGACTCCATCCGGCCGCCGACGCTGTACTCCACACCTGTGGCCCGGCCGTTGTCGATCACCAGCCGATGCACCAACGCGTCGCTGACGATCGTGAGGTTGGATCGGTCGCGCACCGGGCGCAGGTAGGCGTCCGCGGCGGACTGGCGGTGACCGCTGACGATGTTGAGATCGACCGGCCCGAAACCCTCCTCGAGGCCGCCGCTGATGTCGCTCGCCCGGCGCTGCCCCATCTCGATGGCACCGTCGAGCGCGGCGGCGAGGACCGGGTTCACCGGTTCGGCCGGTGCGACGGTGAGTGGACCGTTCAGGCCTCGCAGCGCGGGATCGCGCCCGACGGTGCTCTCGATCCGCTGGAAGTAGGGCAGCAGGTCGTCGAACTGCCAATTCTTCGCACCGCCATCGGCCCAACGCTCATAGCTGCTGCGGTGGCCGCGGGTGAACAGCATGGC
>NZ_JAVHWK010000066.1:0-5731 GCF_032159775.1 Mycobacterium sp. | reverse complement strand
AGCAGCGGGTCCCAGTGATCGGAATGCACCGACGGCAGACCCAGCTTGTCCGGCAGGTCCGGGAAGGTGACGCACTTGGCGCCCTTGGCGGCGACCCGGTGGATCTCTTTGACGCTGGCATCCACATCCCAGAACGGCAGCATCGCGACGGGAATGAATCTGTCCGGCGCGGTAGCGGCCCACTCGTCGAGATGAAAGTCGTTCCACGCCGCCGAGCACAGCTTGGCCAATTCCTTGTCCTCGCCCTCCGCGAACACCGCGCCGGCGAATCGGGGGAACGACGGGAAACAGGTCATTGCCTGCACACCGTCGATGTCCATGTCGGCGACCCTTGCCTTCGGGTCGTAGCACCCGGGGATCATGTCGTCGTAGCGCACCGGCTCGATGCCATACTCCTCGGGTTTCTTGCCCGCCACCGCATTCAGGCCGATGTACGGGTAGATGCGGCCCTCGTAATCCCACACCTGGCACATCTGGCCGGTGTCGGGACGCTCCCACTCGATGATCTTCGGTCCGGCCTCCAAGTACTTCTTGGGCAGCCGGTCGCTCCACACCTTCGGATGTTCGATTAGATGATCGTCGACGGATATCAGTTCCATATACGGCTGCAACGGCACAGCTGCCTCCTCGGGTGATGTGAGCTTTCTCGAGTAAATCATAAAAACATTTAGTTATTTAGTTGTGATCGTAGTCACCGCGCCAGGTGCCAGCAAGCTGTTGCCCGGTGCGCCGGAATCTCTGGTTACAGCAGCTTTTTGCGGGCGGCGAGCCTGTCCCAGTGCTGTCCGGGGCCGCCGAACAACACTTCGTCGGTGCGGGCCCGGCGAAGGTACAGATGCGCGGAGTCTTCCCAGGTGAATCCGATGCCGCCGTGGATCTGGACGTTGGCGTGGGCCGCGTTGCGCAAGGACTCCGAACACACCGCTTTGGCCATGCTGGCGCGCCAGTCTGATTCGCCCGCCGACTCGGTGGCGTCGCCGTCGGCCGACTCCAAAGCCGCCGCCGACGCCGACCGTGCCCACTCGAGATCCACCAGCATGTCGGCGCACTTGTGCTTAACGGCCTGGAAACTGCCTATCGGCCGGTCGAACTGCTCTCGGGTGCGGGCGTACTCGGTCGCGATTTCCAGCACACGCTCGCACGCGCCGACCTGTTCGGCCGACAGCACCGCCAAGGCCAGATCGACGTTGCGCTCGATGATGTCGTCGACCGGTCCCTCCCCGGACAGCTTCAAGGCGGGCGCGGCGGTGAAGGTGATCGTCGCCATCGGCCGGGTCCCGTCAAGAACGCGCTCCGCGTCGACGACGACGCCGTCCGCGGCGGGGTCGATCAAAAACAACGCCAGTTCGCCGTCAGTCGTCGCGACCACGACCAGATCATCAGCGGCCGTTCCGTTGAGCACGTGGCGCACGGTGCCCTCGATGGTCCACGAGTCGTGGTCCGCGGAGGCGGTGAGGGTCACCGCGCTGCGACGCCACAGTCCACCGTCGCCGGTGAGCGCGGCTGCAGCGGTGCGCCGGCCTTCGAGCAGTCCGGAGAATCGGTCATCCGCATCGGGGTCGCGCCCGTGCAGGTCGACCATCAGGCCGGTGGCCAGCACAGTCGAGGCCACGAAAGGCACCGGCGCCAGGACGCGGCCCAGTTCGTGGGCGACCACCCCCAATGCGGACGCGCCGTAGCCGGCACCGCCGATGCTCTCCGGCGCGGCGATCGCGGCCACCCCGACCTGACTGCAGAGCACCTTCCACAGCTCGCCGTCAAAGCCGCGTTGCGGGTCCTCGGGGTGGTCATAGGCCACCGCTCGGACGCGGTCTTCGGACGCGTGTTTCTCGCATGCAGCGCGCACGGAGCGCGCAAGCTCGTCGCGTTCCTCGACGGACAACACCGAATTCGTTCGGCTAGTCGCCTCCGCAGTCATTGGCTACCTCCTGAAATCAGTTGCGCCAACTCGACTTTCGCGATCTTGCCGAGGCCGGTCAGTGGAAAATCGTCGACAAAGTGCAATCGCTCCGGCCATTTCTGTTTCATCAGGCCGCGTTCGTCGAGGAATGCGCAGAGCTCGCTGAGCGTGACGTCGCGGTGGCGCGGCGACCGCCGCACCACCGCGCACACTATCTCGCCGCGCAGCTCATCGGGCCGCCCCAGCACCGCCACCTCGTCGATGAGCGGATGCGCCAGCAACTCGTTCTCGACCTCATCCGGGGCGATGTTCTCACCCTTGCGGATGATCAGATCCTTGGTGCGTCCCGTCACGACGATGCGCCCATCGGGCCGGAGATAACCGCTGTCGCCGGTACGGAACCAGCCGTCTGAGGTCAACGCTTGCCGCCACTGATCGCTGTCCACGTAGCCCGGTGTCAGGTTGGCACCGCGTAGTTCGATTTCTCCGGTAGCGCTGATTCGGACCTCGGACCCCGGAATCGGGCGGCCGCAACTGTTGCTCTGTTGCTCTTCGGTGTCGGTGGCCGGGCTGACGCACACCATCGCCGCCTCTGTCATGCCATAGGCGTGCACGATCGGGACGCCCATCTGTTCGCGCACCTGCTTGTGCAGCTCTGGCGGGCACGCTGCGCCGCCGCCGATCAGCATGCGAAGCGAAGGAACGAGCGGCTCGCGACTGCCGCTCGCGACTTGTGCCGAGAGCAGCATCTGATAGAACGCGGTGCTGGCACCGGTGACCGTCACCTTGTGCTCGGTCAGTAGACGCGGCAGGGCGTCGGCGTCGACCTTGGGCACCATCAATAACGGGATATCGGCAACCAGCGCGCTGGCCAGGTAGACCATTCCGCCGATGTGCGCGATAGGGAAAGCGATCGTGCCGACCTCGTCGGCCTGCTGGCCGAGCCCGAGGTACGCGGCGTACCCGCGACCGGCGGCCAGCAGGGTCGCATCCGAGTGGCGCACACCCTTCGGTCGGCCGGTGGTTCCCGAGGTGAAATAGATCCATCGGGCGTCGTGCGCCGAGGGGTGCCGGTCCAATTCGGGTTGCACACTGGCAGGAAACGTCCGCAATCGGTCCACAAAATCGTCGGGCAACGTGATGGCGCTCACCCCGGGTGGCACGTTTGCGGCCGTCGACCCGTCGACGATCAGGGTGTCGGCGTCGGCGACCGCGAGCGCCGCACAGACCTCCCGTTGTCGGTACAGGTGTAGCACCGGCGCCTGCGTGACGGCGCTGCGGGCCAGCGTCAGCATGAGCACGGCGGCCGAGCAGTGCGACGGCAGCTGCCACGCGACGGTCATTCCCGGTCGGATGCCGGCCTCCCACAGCCAACGGGTACCTGCGGAGCTCAACGCAGCGATGTCCGCCACGGTGAGGGTCGCTCCTGCGCAGTCGCGCAACAGCGGCCGATCCGGCCGGCTGGCGGCGGACTCGTCGAGCAGCCCAGCGACGGTGTCAGTCGTCACCGAACGACCTCCTCCGTCGATCCTAAGCTTTAAACATTTAACCAATTCTTGGTCGGTCACTCCAACTTTTCGCCGAAGAGGCGTCATCCGCTGACGAAGGCGCCGATGGCCTCGGCGGTCTCATTGGGGCGATCCAACATGACATAGGTCGAACTGTCCGCGATGGTGCGCACAGCGGCGTTTGGGAACGTTTCGGCGAGACGCTCGGCATGGGCCAGCGGAAACATCTTGTCGCTGTCTCCCCACGCCATAAGCACCGGTTTGTCCCATCGCTTCAGCGCATCGACAGCCGCCATGGTGTAGCTGGGCTTCAGGTCTGCGGTGAATCGCGCGGCTTCGCGGCGCACGGCGGCCGACGTGAGGAATCCACCGAAAACGGCGGGCCTGCGCGCGGCGTCGATGCCGTGGCGGGTCACCGCCGACGTGAACAGCTTCAGGCCCGGGGAAGTGGTCAAGCCTTTCAACACAAGGGAGCCCAGCCTCTGGCTCAGCGCACACAACCGGACGATCGGCGCGAAGGCAGTCGGCGGAAAGTGTTCGAAGCTGTCGCAATTCGTGAACACCAGCTTCGACACCCTGTCCCAATTGAGCGTCGCGAGTCCCAAGGAGGCGAGCACGATTCCTCCGCCGGTGTCGTTTGCCACCAGCGTGACATCGGACAAGTCGAGCGCGGCGAGCAGGCCGACGATCAGAGAGCCTGATGCGGCGACACTGAGATCGACCTGGGCCCCGACCGGCTGGGCCTGGGCGCCAAAGGGCAGCGTCGGTGCGATGCAGCGATGGCTGTCGGACAGTCGTTGCACCACCTCCTGCCACAATCGCCCGGTGACGTAGGCGCCGTGGACGAATAGGACGACTGGCCCGGAACCCGTATCGGTGTACTCGATTTCGACATCGCCGACGGTGACCGAGGCCACCGGTCAGCCTCTGCGCGGACCCGGGGTGAACTTCACCGGCAGTTCCCGCACGGCGTACACCTCGCCCGCGTCCTCGAACAGCTTCGGCTCGCCCGCGAGCTCGAAGTCCGGCATCCGCTCCAACACCCTGGTCACCATGACGTCGAACATCATTTTGGCGTAGTGGGATCCAAGGCAGCGGTGCATGCCGACTCCGAAAGCCATCTGCTTCTTGGCATTCGGGCGTGAAAGATCCAACTTGTCAGGGTCTTCGAACACGGCTGGGTCGCGGTTTGCCGCCGCCCACATCAAAATCGCCCGGTCGCCCTTGCACAAGGGCTGTCCGTGGAATTCGGCATCTCGCGAAACTGTTCGGGCCAGCCCAAGAGTGGGTGTGTAGAGCCGCAGCAGTTCGTCGGTGGCCTTCTTGACCAAGCCTGGATCGTCGATGAACTGCTGGCGCAGTTCGGGATCCCGACACAGCCGCAACAACACGTTGCCGGTGAATCCGCTGGTGGTGTCCATGCCGCCCAGCATCATCAGCACCGTGTACATGGTGATCTGGCCGTCGTCGAGTGGCTTGCCGTTCAGCGTGCCGCGAAGAATGTCACTGAAAAGGTCGTCGCCAAGGCCCTCAGCTCGTCGCTCCTCCATGTGCTTGACGATCTCGCCGAACATCTCCATGCCGGACACGCCGGCTTTCTCCGGATCGTGGGCGCGATCGTGCACGACGCTGTGCACCCAGCCCACCCAATCCATATGTCGCGACTCATCGAACTTCAACAGCCGCAGGATCAGCCGGGCCGGCAACGGCGTGGTCAACTCGCCGACCAGATCGCACTCTCCCCGCTCGATGAAGGCATCGATGGCCTCGTCGGTCATCTCGATCGCGGCTTCGCGGAACCGCTCGGCCGAACCGGGGGAGAACCGCTTCAAAGTGACCTCGCGCAATTCCTGAGTCTCCGGCGGATCCGATTCAATGGGCAGGATCGGCAGCGGCAACTCGCTGGCGGGCACGCCGACAGACGGGAAGGAGTTGAACAGGTCGTCGTCGCGAGCGGCTTCGAACACCGATGCGTAGTCGGTCAGCGCCCAGAAACCCTCGTAGTGGTCGGAATATGCTACCGGACAGCCTGATTCGCGCATATTCCGGAATTTGCCGTAGGGATCCTCGCGGAACTCGGGTGAGTGGTGGTCGAGGTCTACCTCCGCGCGGCGCTGGGCTTCCGCCTGAGTGTCGGTCATTGGCACTACCGCCTTTCGTACTGACTATCTGGAGAGGATCGCGACCGCTGCGGTGCCCGGCGCCCCGTAGAGCTGTGCCAGAGCCACCCGGGGCTCGTTGGGCACCTGCCGATCGCCCGCGGTGCCGCGTAGCTGGTGCACCAACTCGAACACCTGACGTAAGCCGGACGCGCCGACCGGCT
>NZ_JAVHWK010000049.1:0-3692 GCF_032159775.1 Mycobacterium sp. | reverse complement strand
AAAAGTCTGGTTCTAGCAGCGGTCGGGTTGGCTCACAGCCGGCACATAGCAGCTCCATAGCAGCGGCCCATTCGGCCTGCGCATACTAGGTAGCTGTGAGTCAACCCCAAACCCACGTCGAGCGCGTCGTCATGCGTCGCGCCGACGGAAATCCGATCAACGTCTTGGTGGTAGACGACGAAGCCGTCCTCGCTGAGATGGTCTCGATGGCGTTGCGGTACGAAGGCTGGAACATCGCGACCGCGGGCGACGGTGCGTCGGCTCTAGAAGCCGCCCGTTCGCAACGGCCGGATGTCGTCGTACTCGACGTGATGCTGCCCGACATGAGCGGTCTCGACGTACTACGCAAGCTTCGCGAGGAGACTCCGCAACTGCCGGTGTTGCTGCTGACGGCGAAGGACGCCCTGGAGGACCGCATCGCGGGCCTGACTGCCGGCGGCGACGATTACGTCACCAAACCTTTCAGCCTCGAAGAAGTGGTGCTGCGACTGCGCGCACTTCTTCGCCGCACCGGTGTCACGACCGAGGACAGCGGCGCACAACTGGTCGTCGGTGACCTGGTGCTCAACGAGGACAGCCACGACGTGACCCGCGCAGGTGAGCCGATCTCATTGACTTCCACTGAATTCGAGTTGTTGCGCTTCATGATGCGTAACTCCAAGCGAGTCCTGAGCAAGGCGCAGATCTTGGACAGGGTGTGGAGTTACGACTTCGGTGGGCGATCCAACATCGTCGAGTTGTACATCTCCTACCTGCGCAAGAAGATCGACAACGGGCGCGAACCCATGATTCACACGCTGCGTGGCGCCGGCTACGTCCTCAAGCCGGCTCGCTAACCATGGGCGGGGCCTGGTCCCTCAGGTTTCGGCTGCTGATCGGTCAAATCGTCCTGCTTACCATCGTGTGCATCGGCATTGGCGCGGCGACCGAGCTCTCTTTGTACAAGTACCTACTGGCGCAGCTCGACACACAGCTGCAGGATGCCTCGCAGCGCTCGGTGCGAATCTTCGCTGAGCCGCCCACCGCGCCGTGGCGCCACCATTCGCGGCCCTACCCCCGACCGGGGCCTGGCCCGATCTTTTTGGACGCTCCAGCTCAGCCCGTCGGCATGGTCGCGGCGGTGATCAAGAAGGGCGGGGCGATGGACGCCGGCTACCTGACAGCGGCCGGCGGACGCGCCGGTTTGACTGATCCTGCCCGGGATGAACTCGGCTCGGTAGCGGTCAACCGGCCTCCGGTCACCCGCGACATCGACGGCCTGGGCCGCTATCGGCTGGTTGCCGCCGACGCTCGCCGCAGCGGCGACATCGTCATCACCGGTCTGTCGATGTCCGACGTGGACGCCACCATGATCCGCGTGCTGCTGATCTTTGGCGTCGTGACCGTGATCGCGCTCGCCGCGGCTACGACGGCCGGCATCGTGATCATCCGGCGCGCGCTGGCGCCACTACGCCGCGTCGCCCAGACCGCCGGCAGGGTTGTCGACCTACCACTGGACCGCGGCGAGGTGACATTGCCGGTGCGGGTACTCGAGTCAGATGCCAACCCGCGCACCGAAGTCGGTCAGCTCGGGTCCGCGCTGAACCAGATGCTCGACCACGTCAGCGCCGCGCTGTCGGCGCGGCAGGCCAGCGAGACGCGGGTGCGCCAGTTCGTCGCCGACGCCAGCCACGAGCTGCGCACCCCGCTGGCGGCGATTCGTGGCTATACCGAACTGGCGCAACGCAAACAAGACGCGTTGCCCGACGACGTCGCGCACGCGATGAGCCGGGTGGAATCCGAGACCGAGCGCATGACCCGGCTCGTCGAGGACATGTTGTTGCTCGCGCGGCTGGACACCGGACGGCCGCTGGAACGCGAACAGGTGGACCTGACCCGGCTTGTCGTCGATGCCGCCAGCGATGCCCATGTCGCGGGTCCGGAGCACCGATGGTCGCTGGACCTGCCGCAGGAGCCGATCGTGGTGAGGGGCGACGAGGCGCGCCTGCATCAGGTGCTTGCCAACCTGCTCGCCAACGCGCGCACCCACACCCCTGCGGGCACGTCGGTCACGACCGCGCTGAGCGTCGACGGTGATCACGCCGTCCTCACCGTCACCGACGACGGACCGGGCATCCCGGTGTGGCTAGCGCCCGAAGTCTTCCAGCGGTTCGCGCGCGGCGACTCGTCACGCTCCAGGCGTGAGGGAAGCACCGGCCTCGGCCTTGCCATAGTGTCGGCGGTGGTCCGGGCCCACCACGGCACCATCGACGTGCACAGCGTCCCGGGCAGGACCGAGTTCACTGTGAAGCTGCCGGTCAACTCACAGCCAAGCCACAGCGGTGCCAAAACCGACACCTAGGCCGATGCTCGAAGATGGCGTCAGTGACCCTCGTTCTTTCTCCCGCCGAGCTGGGCCCCCCCGCGCGCTGGGGAACGCAAAAGTGCCCGACACGCCGTGAGGCGGGGCACTTTCGCGTCTTCTCGCGCGTGGTTGCCAACCGCGTAGCACTCATAGCCCTGCTCGCAGGCACAGCGGCGCTCTACCTGTGGAACCTGTCGGCCAGCGGCTGGGCGAACAGCTTCTATTCGGCGGCCGCGCAGGCGGGCGCGAACAATTGGACGGCGATGCTGTTCGGATCCAGCGATGCCGCCAACGCCATCACCGTCGACAAGACGCCCGCGTCACTGTGGATCATGGATATTTCGGTGCGCGTGTTCGGGCTGAACCCGTGGAGCGTGCTTGTACCCCAAGCGCTCGAAGGCGTGGCCGCAGTCGCCATCCTCTATGCCGCGGTGCGGCGGGTCAGTGGCCCTGGCGCGGCGCTTCTGGCCGGTTCGATCATGGCGCTGACGCCGGTCGCCGCGTTGATGTTCCGGTTCAACAACCCCGACGCGCTGTTGGTTCTCATGCTTGTCGCGGGAGGGTATTGCACGCAGCGGGCGTGCGAAAAAGACAGCAGCCGTTGGTGGTTGGTCGCGGCAGGCGTCGCCGTCGGCTTCGGTTTCCTGGCCAAGATGCTGCAGGCGCTGCTGGTGCTGCCGGGATTCCTCGCGGCATATCTGTGGGCGGGGAATCGTTCGCTGGGTCGACGGCTGATCGATGTCGCCGGCCTGGTCGCGGCGATGGCGGTAGCCGCAGGCTGGTTCCTCGTGCTCGTTGAGGTGTGGCCGTCGGGCGCCCGGCCGTACATCGGCGGATCCCAGCACGACAGCATTGTCGAACTGGCCTTGGGCTACAACGGATTAGGCCGGCTGACCGGCAACGAGACCGGCGGCCTCGGCAACATGAACTTCGACGTCGGTTGGGGCAGGCTCTTCGGGCATAACATGGGCACCGAGGTCGCCTGGTTGTTGCCTGCGGCCGTCATCTGTCTCGGCGCGATCGCGCTTCTTACTTGGCGGGCGCCCCGAACGGATCTCACTCGCGCCGCGGCGTTGATCTGGGGTGGCTGGCTTCTGGTGACGGCGGCGGTGTTCAGCTTCATGAACGGCATCGTGCATCCGTACTACACCGTGGCGCTCGCCCCGGCGATCGGCGCGTGCATCGGCATGGGCGCAACATTGTTGTGGCAGAACAGATCTTCGCTGCCGTGTGCGACCGCGCTGGCAGGGGCCGTCGTCGTCACCTCGATACTGGCGTGCGTTCTGTTGGCAAGGGCGCAGGGCTGGCTGCCGTGGCTGTCGGCCGCCGTCGCCGTCGGCGGATTGGG
>NZ_JAVHWK010000009.1:0-12674 GCF_032159775.1 Mycobacterium sp. | reverse complement strand
TCGTCATGTTCGTCGCACACCGGGGCTTGATCGACGACGCCTACATCACGCTGAGCTACGCCCGCAACGTCGCCGAACATCTGCACTGGGGGATGATTCCGACCGAAGAGTCCAACACCGCGACCTCGCCCTTGAACGTGATCCTGTTGGCGGTGGGCACCTGGATCAGCGGTGTGACCGGCGCACTCCAGCCGGTGGTGGGGCTCGGAATCGTGACCGTCGCACTGTCGGCGGCGATGGCGGTGTGGGCGGCCCAGATCGCGCGGCGCCTCGATGTCGCTGGCGCCTGGTCGATCGCGGTGCTGGCCGTCGTCTTCGCCAACCCGTTCGTGAACTCTGCGATCGGGCTCGAGGTGGTACCCATTGCCGCGTTCCTCACCGGGCTGACCGCACAGGCCGTGCACGGTCGTCGCGTCGGTTTCGGGGTGCTCGCCGGATTGCTCGTCCTGACCCGGCCCGACCTGGCGATCGTTGTCGCCGTCATGTACGTGTTGACCCCTTCACTGCGGCGGCGGTTCTGGGTGGCCCCCGCCACCGCCCTTGTCATCGCGCTGCCGTGGTGGGTGTTCAGCTGGTACCACTTCGGCTCTGCGATTCCGACCACGCTGGTGATCAAGACACTGCAGAAATCGTTCGGCGACGCGACCTTCGCCAACGGGTTGTCGAAAATGTGGCAGCCGGGCATGTTGCTTCCACTGTCACTCGCCCTCATCCCCGCCGCGGTCGGCGTCCTCACGGTGCTGTGGATGTTGGCGACGGGCGTCCGTGGCCGATTGCGCGCCGACCACTGGCCGCTGGCGGGGCTCGGCATCGGCGGTCTCGCGGAGTACGGCGCGTACTGCCTGCTCGGTGTGCCGCCCTACCACTGGTACTACGTTTCGTCGACGGTCGCCCTCGGGCTGACCGGTGTGTTCGGGTTGGCCCTGCTTCTGAGAAGCGTTCTGCCGGAGCGGCTTCCGGCCGTGAGGCACTCTGTCCCTGCGGCCGTGGCGGTGCTGCTCATCGTCGGCGCCATGGTCTCCTTCCGCGGCCTCGGTGTGCCATGGGCGCGTCCGGTCATCTTCGGCAACTGGGCGATCCCCGAGCAGTACATGGCCGCCGGGGACGAGATCGGCAAGCTGGTCGGCGACGCCACCGTCAAGTCGCCGCCCGAGATCGGCACGGTGGCCTATGCCTGCGACTGCTCGGTCGTCGACGTGTTCTCCGACCCGGGACGGACGCTCCCGTTGATCGAGAAACGCATCCGTGAGGCCGGACCGGTGATGCGATTCCTTCTCGAGGCCAACTTCGCCCGGCTCGACCGCAGCCAACGCCCGCGGCCTGCGCAATACCGGTTGGCCTGGTCGCGGGACGGCTTCCCGCCGGGCCTGCCGAACTGGTACGTGAAGTCGCCGTGGACGGGTCAGGCGTTCATGTACCTCGAACCCATCGAACAACGCGGCGGTGGCGGAGGGATTTGAACCCCCGGACGGTGTTAGCCGTCTCTCGCTTTCAAGGCGAGTGCATTAGGCCGCTCTGCCACGCCACCGCGTGTAAGCCTAAGGGGTCTAGACCCTGCCGACCTTCGCGCCCGACGGGATTTCCCTGAGCCCCGCGCTGATGCGACGGCAGTTCTCGCCCATCGCGGCGATCTGGGGACGCGACAGCTTGCCAAGAAAGTTCTCGCGCACACCCTCCCCGTACGTGACCATCGCCTGGCGTACCGAGAGGCGGCCCTCATCGGTGATGGTGGCCAGCACGCCGCGGCCGTCGTCGGGGCTGGCGCCACGGCGCACCAGGCCTGCGACCTCCAACCGGCGGATCTGCCGGGTCACCCGGCTCGGCAGGGACATCAGTCCCTCGGCCAGATCACCCATTCGCGCCGAACCCGTTGGCGATCTGTCCAGAATGTCGAGCAGCCGCACATCGTTCAGTGTTAGCTGATGCGCCTCGACCAGCGCCCGGTTCAGGTTCGCGTACATGCGCAGTGCCGAGTCGAGGAAGTTTTGCCACGACCGTTGCTCAGCGATGTCCAGGCCGGGCATATCACCAGCCGTACGCCCGGCAATCATCCCCTCCATCTCGGCATGGTAAACGACATCGGCATTGCCAAGGGCGGAAATCCGCGGCCGGTAGGCTTTTGGAGATGCGCGCGATCGTGGCTCATTCATCCGACCGGCTGGAATGGCAGGAAGTACCGGACGTCAGCCCCGCTGCAGGTGAGGTTGTGGTGGAGGTTAGCAGCGCCGGTGTCAACCGAGCGGACCTGCTACAGGCCGCCGGTAAGTATCCGCCCCCGCCCGGAGCAAGCGAAATCTTGGGCCTCGAGGTTTCTGGAACCATCGCCGAGGTCGGCGACCATGTCGACCGTTGGCGAATCGGGCAAACAGTGTGCGCATTGCTGGCCGGCGGTGGGTACGCCGAGTTCGTTGCCGTGCCTGAGGGTCAGTTGATGCCGTTGCCGGACGATGTCGAGCTGCCCCATGCGGCCGCCCTCCCCGAGGTGGCCTGCACGGTGTGGTCCAACGTGGTGATGACCGCGGGCCTGACGGCAGGCCAAGTGGTTCTCTTTCACGGCGGCGCCAGCGGCATCGGCACACACGGCATCCAGGTCGCGCGGGCCCTTGACTGCCGCGTCGCGGTGACCGCGGGATCAACCCGCAAACTCGACCTGTGCAAGGAGCTTGGCGCAGAGATCCTGATCAACTACCGCGATGAGGATTTCGTGGAGCGGGTGCGCGAGGCAACGGACGGCGCAGGCGCCGACGTGATCCTCGACATCATGGGCGCCCCCTACCTGGACCGCAACATCGACGCCCTCGCCACCGACGGCCGGGTTGTCATCATCGGCATGCAGGGCGGTGTCAAGGCCGAGCTGAACGTGGCGAAGCTTCTCGGCAAGCGCGCCGGGGTGATCGGCACGACGCTGCGGGCTCGACCGGCGTTCGGGCCTGGCAGCAAGAGTGAGGTCGTCGCCGAAACCGTCCGCAATGTGTGGCCGATGGTCGCCGACGGCCGGGTGCGTCCGATCATCGGCGCCGAGTTTCCGATCGATCAGGCGGCGGCAGCCCACGAGTTGCTCGATTCCGGCGACGTGTCCGGCAAAGTCCTGCTGCGCGTGTCCTAGTCAGCCGAGCGACGCCAGCGCGCGAATCAGCTGGTCGACCTCGGCGGTCGTCGAATAGTGCGCGAGGCCGATCGTCACCGCACCGCCGATGTCGTTGACGCCGATCACGTCGAGCACCCGGGAACTCGCGCTGGCGATCGCCAAGACGCCGTTGTCGGCGAGTCGCTGCACGACGCTCTCGGCGGGCACTTCCCTGACCACGAAGCTCAGTACGGGTATCGCCGTCTCGGGTCTGCCGATCACCATGATCAGCGGCAGAGACCGCAGCGACATCAACAGGTAGTCGAACAGCCTGGTCATGTACGACGACGCGGAGTGCATCGAGACGGCCAGCCGTTCCCGCCGGGTCCCCTTAGCCGACTCATCAAGGGAGGCAAGGTATTCGATGCTGGCGACGAGACCGGCCAGCAGCGGGTACTGATGCGCACCGATCTCCAGCCGGTCGACTCCGGTGGCATACGGGTTGAGCGCGATCGAGCCGAACGAGCTGATGACGTCGGGGTCGCGGAACACCAGTGCGCCGACCGGCGGCCCGCCCCACGCCAGCGCATTCATCGCGACGACGTCGGCGTCGATCTCGTCGATGTCGATGAGGCGATACGGTGCGGCCGCCGAATGGTCGACGATGACCAGGCCGCCGTCCGAGTGCATCAGCTTGGTGGCGGCCCGGAGATCGGTGACGGTGCCCAACGTCGCAGAGGCGGACGTGATCGCGACGAGTCGCGTCGCCTCGGTGATCAGGTTCTCCCACTGCCAGTTCGGCAGCTCGCCGGTTTCGATGTCGACTTCGGCCCATTTCACTTTGGCGCCATACCGATTCGCAGCCCGCAGCCAGGGCGCGATGTTTGCCTCGTCGTCCAGCCGGGTGACGACCGTTTCATAGCCCAGTCCGACCCGCGACGACGATGCGTCGGCAAGCGAGTTGAGCAGGATGGCGCGGTCGGCCCCGAGGATGACGCCGCGCGGGTCGGCATTGACCATGTCGGCCACCGCCTGGCGGGCTGCGTCCAGCACTGCCGCGCTCCGCTTGGCGGACGGATGCGGTCCGACCGTCGTGGTCATCGAGTTCCGGAACGCCGTCGAGACGGTGGTGGCAACGGAGTCGGGCAGAAGCATGCCGTTCTGGGCGTCGAAATGCACCCAACCATCGCCCAACGACGGATGCAATCCGCGCACCCGGGCGACGTCGTATGCCATGCCAGCCACCTTAGAGAGTCTGTGAAGTCCACAAACCGACAGCGTTCCGTGGGTTGCCCAACCCCACGTGGGCAGTGCCCGACGGGGCCGCCTGGGCAGCCATACTAATGCAGTGAGCTTGGCCTTCGAAGTGCTACTAGCAGTGTTGGTGCTGGTAGTGCCGGGAGCCATCGTCGCATGTGCGAGCAGATTGCCCGTTTCCGTCGCGATCGCCGTCGGGCCCGCATTGACCTACGGCGTCGTCGCGCTGGCGATCGTCCCGTTCGGCGCCGTCGGAATTCCATGGAACGCATGGACCGCTTTCTTTGCCCTTGTCGTCGTGACCGTGATTGCCGCCGGTTTGCCCAACGTGCTGAAGCGCTACCGCGACCGGGATGCCGAGACGCGGGCACCCTCCCGCGGCCCGGCGCTCACCATCGCCGTCGGCGTCCTGCTCGGCGCCGCCCTGATCGGGTTGGCCGCGGTCAAGGGACTCCCTCACTGGCAGTCGATACCGAGCACCTGGGATGCCGTCTGGCACGCCAACACGGTCCGGTTCATCCTCGACACCGGGCAGGCCTCACCGACACACATGGGCGAGCTGCGCAACGTCGAAACCCATGACGCGCTGTACTACCCGTCGACGTTCCACGCCGTCGCCGCGGTGTTCAGTCAGCTGACCGGTGCCGCGCCCACCACCGCCTACACGCTCAATTCGGTGGCGGTCGCGGTCTGGCTGTTCCCGGCCAGCGCGGCGATCCTGACGTGGAAGCTGCTGCGCGGCAAGTTGAGCGAGTGGCAGACTGCGGGCGCGGCCGCGACCGCCGCAGCGCTATCCGCGTCCTTCACGGCGATTCCCTATGTCGAGTTCGACACCGCATCGATGCCCAATCTCGCCGCATACGGCATCGCGGTGCCGACGATGGCACTGGTGATGTCCGCGGTGCGCCACCGTGATCGGATCCCGCTCGGTGTGCTCGCGCTGCTGGGGGTTTTCTCGGTGCACATCACGGGCGGCGTCGTGACGGTCGTGTTCGTGGTGGTCTGGTGGCTGGTTGATGCGCTGTGGCATCCGGTGCGCGGCAGGCTGTCGGATTTCGCCGCGCTCGTCCTCATCGCGGCGCCGACGGTGTGTCTGCTGCTGCCGCAGTTCGTCGGCGTGCTGCAGCAGGCCGAGATCATCGAGGGGCATGCGTTCATCACCCACGAAGGCAAGAAGCGCGGGCTGATCGACGCTGTCGTCCAGCACACCCGCCACCTGAACGACTTCCCCATCCAGTGGGTGCTGGTCCTGCTGGCCGGCGTCGGCGCTGTCGTCTTTCTGGTCAAAAAGGTCTGGTGGCCGCTCGTCGTCTGGCTCGGGCTGGTCGTCTGCATCGTGCACTCGTCGGCACCGTTCGGCGGCCCGCTCGGTGCACTCACCGGCAAAGTCAGCGACCTCTTCTACAGCGACCCGCGCAGGCTGTCGGCGGTGGTGGCGATGCTGCTGGCACCCGCCGCGGGGATCGGACTCCTCGTTCTCGTCAGCGCCGCCGCCCGCCCGTTACGTCCACCGCAGTCATACCGCGTAACCGCAGCGGTGCTCGTCGTCGTCGCCGTGGTCATCGGCATCTGTTACCTACCTCGCGGCAGTTTCCTGTTCGGCGAGAAGTACGACTCGGTTGTCATCGACAAGAAGGACCTCGAGGCGTTCGCCTACCTCGCGACGCTGCCCGACGCGCACGACACATTGATCGGCAACGCGAACACCGACGGAACGGCATGGATGTATGCGGTGGCCGGCCTGCATCCGCTGTGGACCCACTACGACTATCCCGTCCAGCAGGGACCTGGCTATCACCGCTTCGTCTTCTGGGCCTTCGCCGACGATGCCGACACCGACCCGCGCATCGCCGAGGCGGTGAAAGCGCTCAATATCCGGTACGTGCTCACCAGCACACCAGTGGTCTTGAAGTTCGCAATGCCCGACGGGCTAGTGTCGCTAGACAAGTCCAAGTCGTGGGAGATGATCTACGACAACGGTGAGACCAAGATCTATGAGTGGCGCGGCGCGTAGAGGAAATGCGAAACGGATGACTGCGAATCCCGAAGACGACGACAACATCGAGATCATCGGCGGCGATATGCCGATGGAGCCCGACCAGGACGGCGGCGGCAAGTCGCTGACCGACCTCGTCGAGCAGCCCGCCAAGGTGATGCGGATCGGCACGATGATCAAGCAGCTGTTGGAGGAGGTGCGGGCTGCACCGCTCGACGACGCCAGCCGCGGCAAGCTGGCCGAAATTCACAAGACGAGCATCCGCGAGCTCGAGGACGGGCTCGCACCCGAGCTTCGGGACGAGCTCGAGCGGCTGACGCTGCCGTTCACCGAGGACTCCGTTCCGTCCGACGCCGAGCTTCGTATCGCCCAGGCGCAGCTGGTCGGGTGGCTCGAAGGGCTGTTCCACGGCATCCAGACCGCGCTGTTCGCGCAGCAGATGGCTGCGCGCCAGCAGCTGGAGCAGATGCGACAGGGCGCGTTGCCGCCCGGCGTCAGCATTCCGGGACAACGCGGCGGGCCCGGTTCGCCCGGCACCGGGCAGTACCTGTAGCGGCGGCTCAGGTTGGCAGCACCGCGTATCGAGACGCGCAACGCGTGGGTGGAGTTCCCCATCTTCGACGCGAAGGCGCGCTCTCTGAAAAAGGCGTTCCTCGGCAAGGCGGGCGGCACGATCGGACGCAACGACTCGAACGTCGTCGTCATCGAGGCGCTGCGGGACATCACGATGTCTCTGGAGCTTGGCGACCGGGTGGGGCTGGTCGGCCACAACGGTGCGGGCAAGTCGACGCTGCTGCGGCTGCTGTCGGGTATTTACGAGCCCACCCGAGGCGTCGCCACCGTGACGGGGCGCGTCGCACCGATATTCGACCTCGGTGTCGGCATGGACCCCGAGATATCGGGTTACGAAAACATCATCATCCGCGGCCTGTTCCTTGGTCAGACCCGCAAACAGATGATGGCCAAGGTGGACGAGATCGCCGAGTTCACCGAGCTCGGCGACTACCTCTCGATGCCGTTGCGCACCTACTCCACCGGCATGAGGGTGCGGCTGGCCATGGGCGTGGTCACCAGCATCGATCCCGAGATCCTTCTGCTCGACGAGGGCATCGGTGCCGTCGACGCCGAGTTCCTCAAGAAGGCGCAGACGCGGCTGCAGGGCCTGGTCGAACGGTCCGGCATCCTCGTGTTCGCCAGCCACTCCAACGAATTCCTTGCCCGGCTGTGCACGACCGCGATGTGGATCGACCACGGCACCGTCAAGATGTCCGGCGGTATCGAGGAGGTGGTGCGCGCCTACGAGGGCGAGGACGCCGCGCACCATGTGCGCGAGGTGCTCGAAGAGAACGCCCGTGATCGCAGATGACCGACACCGTCTTCGGCGTGCTGGTCACGCACCGGCGTCCCGATGAGCTGACCAAATCGCTCGACGCGCTGACCACTCAGAGTCGCGCGCTGGACCACCTCATCGTCGTCGACAACGATGACGACGAGCGGGTGCGCGATCTGGTGGCGGGCCAGCCTGTCGCCACCACCTACCTCGGCTCCCGCCGAAACCTCGGTGGCGCAGGCGGTTTCGCGCTCGGCATGCTGCACGCTCTTGCGCTGGGGGCGGACTGGATCTGGCTGGCCGACGACGACGGCCGCCCGCAGGACCACACCGTGCTGGCGACATTGCTGGACTGCGCCGGCAGGCACGCGTTGGCCGAAGTCTCGCCGATGGTGTGCAACCTCGACGACCCGGATCAGTTGGCCTTCCCGCTGCGTCGCGGGCTGGTCTGGCGTCGGCGGGCCAGTGAACTGCGCACCGAGGGTGCGGGTCTGGGGGCACCTCCTTGCGTGCAAGGGGGAGACTTGCTGCCGGGGATCGCGTCACTGTTCAACGGTGCTCTGTTCCGCGCGGCCACGGTCGAAGCCGTCGGAGTGCCCGATCTGCGGCTGTTCGTGCGCGGCGACGAGGTGGAACTGCATCGACGGCTGGTCCGCTCCGGTCTGTCGTTCGGAACCTGTTTGGACGCAATCTATCTGCACCCCTGCGGGACAGACGAGTTCAAGCCGATCCTCGGTGGCCGGATGCACACCCAGTACCCCGACAACGCCGCCAAGAGGTTCTACACCTACCGCAATCGGGGATATCTGCTGTCTCAGCCGGGACTACGCAAGCTGCTGCCGCAGGAGTGGTTGCGGTTCGGCTGGTACTTCCTGGTGTCCCGTCGCGACCCGAGGGGACTCGCCGAGTGGGTTCGGCTGCGCAGGCAGGGCAGACGGGAAAGGTTCGAGAAGCCATGACGTTCACCGATGCTGCCGCTCAGTCCAGGACGATGTCGCGCGCGCGGCGTGATCTCGTCGACGGCTTCGCCCGCCGCGAGCTGTGGGCACACCTGGGTTGGCAGGACATCAAGCAGCGCTACCGGCGCTCGGTGCTGGGGCCGTTCTGGATCACCATCGCCACCGGCGTCACGGCGATCGCGATGGGCGGGCTGTACTCGAAGCTGTTCAAGCTCGAGCTTTCCGAGCATCTGCCGTACGTCACGCTCGGCCTGATCATCTGGAACCTCATCAACGCGGCCATCCTCGAGGGCGCCGACGTGTTCGTCCACAACGAGGGCCTGATCAAGCAACTCCCGACCCCGCTGTCGGTGCACGTCTACCGGCTGGTGTGGCGGCAGATACTGCTGTTCGGGCACAACATCGTGATCTTCGTCGTCATCGCGATCATCTTCCCCAAGCCGTGGTCGTGGGCCGACCTCGCCGTCATCCCGGCGCTCGGCCTGATCGTGCTCAACTGCGTGTGGGTGTCGCTGTGCTTCGGCATCCTGTCCACCCGCTACCGCGACATCAGCCCGCTGTTGTTCAGCCTCGTCCAGCTGTTGTTCTTCATGACGCCGATCATCTGGAACGAGTCCACGCTCGAGAAGCAGGGCGCCGGGAAGTGGGCCAAGATCGTCGAGCTCAACCCCCTGTTGCACTACCTCGATATTGTCCGGGCGCCGCTTCTCGGCGCGCAGCAGGAGCTGCGGCACTGGGTGGTGGTGGTGGTGCTCACGATCGTCGGCTGGATCTTCGCCGGGATCGCGATGCGCCAGTATCGGGCCCGCGTGCCGTACTGGGTGTAGCCGTTCAGGCACTTCACAGATGCGCGCGTTGACGAACCATGAGCATCCCGCCGTATGAACCCCCGAAGCCGCCGCCCCCTGCAGGCGTCGGCAACAAGCTGCTGTGCCCGAAAGTGTGCAGGGATGCCGTTAGATCGGGGCGACTGGCTCCTGGGTCCATGCTCCCGCCGTCCCGCAGTCTCGCCGCGGACCTCGGACTGGCGCGCAATACGGTGGCCGAGCCTACGCCGACCTCGTCAACGAAGGCTGGTTGGCCTCGCGGCAGGGCGCGGGCACCTGGGTGCTTAACGCAGGCGGAGCGGACGCGCCGCCACGGGCCCGCGGCGTGCGGGCGGCAACGGTGCACAACCTGATGCGGGCTCCCCCGATGTGTCGGAGTTCCCACGGACCGAATGGGCGGCCTCCGCGCGAAGGGCGTTGTCCTCCGCGCCCACCGAAGCCCTGCGAATGGGTGATGCGCGCGGCAGGCCGGAGTTGCGCGCAGCGCTCGCCGAGTATCTGACCCGGGCCCGTGGCGTACGCACGTCGGCAGAGTCGGTGGTGGTGTGCGCGGGCGTGCGCCATGCCGTCGAGCTGTCGGCTCGGGTCTTCCGGGGCCGGGGTCCGATCGCAATCGAGGCCTACGGCTTGTTCGTTTTTGGGACGCGCTTGCGGCACTGGATGTGCCGACGGTGCCCATTGGTGTCGACGAACGCGGCGCGGTCATCGACGAACTCGACGGCCTCGAGACTCCGGCAGTGCTGCTGACGCCTGCGCACCACAGTCCGTTCGGCATGCCGCTGCACGCCGAACGCCGAACCGCAGTCGTCGACTGGGCGCAACGCACGGGTGGATACGTGTTCGACGACGACTATGACGGCGAGTTCCGATACGACCGCCAGCCGATCGGCGCCCTGCAGGCGTTGTGCCCGGATCGGGTGGTGTACATGGGATCGGCGAGCAAGAGCCTGTCACAGGCGTTGCGACTGGGTTGGATGGTGTTGCCGGACAACCTGATTGACGCCGTACTGGAAACCGCGGGTGGACAGCAGTTCTACGTCGACGCTCTGACGCAGCTGACCATGGCGGACTTTATTCAACGGGGAAGCTACGACAAGCACATCCGACGGATGCGGATGCGATACCGCAAGCGGCGCGAGACCCTCGTCGAGGCACTGGCCGGATTCGATGTCGGCATCAGCGGGCTGTCGGCGGGCGTGACCCTGCTCCTGACACTCCCCGACGAGAGCGAACACGAGGTGCTGCGTCGCGCGGGTGAGGCAGGCATCACGGTGCAGGGCCTTGCGATCCTGCGGCATCCCCTGGCCGGTCCCGAGGTGCCGAACCCCGACGGGATCATCGTCGGCTTCGCGGCGCCCGCCGATCACGGGTTCGCGGCGGCTGTTGATGCGCTTTTGCAGGTGCTAAGGGCGTCCGGGCTGGCAAGGTAATCGACCATGAGCCCCCAGCAACGCCGCCACATGAGTGTGTACGAGCGAATGATGGAGAAGTTCGCGCGAACGGCGGCCGGCGACTGGTACATGAAGCAGATCGCGCCACGGCTCGATCCGCCGCTGCTGCGTCTCACCGGCGGACGGGTCAGCTCGGTGTATCCCGTTCCGGTCATGCTGCTCACGACGACGGGCGCCAAGACCGGCCTGCCGCGCACGCTTCCGCTGCTGTACCTCGACGACGGTGACGACATCATTTTGATCGCGTCCAACTACGGCAAGACGTCACACCCGGCCTGGTACCGCAACCTCGTCGCGAACCCGAAGGTGGAGGTGCTGGCGGGCAAGAAGAGCGGGACATATTCGGCGGCCGAGATCACCGACGCCTCTGAGCGCGACCGGGCATGGGATCTTGCGCTCGACATGTACGCCGGCTACGGCGACTACGAGGGTCGGGCGGGTCGTCGGACCATCCCGCTCGTACGCCTGTCGCGGATCGCCGACTGAGTTATCCACAGTTGTAGTTTCATCCACAGGTAGCGGTTGACCTGGTGGTTCTCGTCGGCCGACATGAGTAGATTCGAATGCATGTTCGATGGTTCGTTGCCCGAGATCGCCGACCTCTCTGCGTTGAGTGACGCTGCGTTGGTGGACGCCGCGGGCGGGTGGGCGCGAGCGGAGAACGCGGCGGGGGCCCGGAAGTTAGCGGTGATGGCCGAGATCTTTGTCCGACGAACCGCCTGCCGAGCCGAGGAGCGCGAGCTGTGGTGGATCGACCCCGACGCCGCCGTCGCCGCCGAACTGGCCGCCGCGCTCAACGTCAGCACCGGCATGGCGCTACACCAAACCCACCGCGGCGTCGCGCTCCGCCACCGGCTGCCGCGGGTGGCGGCTTTGTTCGAAGCCGGGATGATCAGCGATCTTCTGGTGCGCACCATCGTGTCGCGCACGTACCTCATCGACGACGAGGCGATGGCCGCTGTAGACGCCGACCTCGCCAGGCGGGTGACCCGGTGGGGTGCGCTGTCGGTGGCTAAAACCGAAGCCGCCATCGACGCGCTGGTCGACGAGCACGACCCCGGCGCGCTGCGTCGCAGCCAAAAAGCCGCCTCCGAGCAGACGGTGCAGTTCGGGTCCCCGTCAGATGTGGCGGGAGTAACGAGTATCTACGTCCGGCTGAACTCTCCAGATGCCGCGCTGATGGAGCAGAACGTCGAAGATGTCGCGCGCAGCCTGTGCGACGCCGACCCGCGCAGCATCGACGAACGCCGCGCCCAGGCGATCGCCGCCAAAGTCAATGGCACCGCCTTCGACTGCGCGTGCGGAGACCCTGACTGCACCGGCGGCATCACCGGGGATGCGCCCGCCAAGAACACTGTCGTCTACGTCGTCGCCGACGAGAAATCCGTCGACGCGGCCACCACGCCGCCAGCGGCTAGCGAGACAGCGCCGATCGAGCCGGCGCCCAGTGAGCCCGTGGCCACCGATCCCGAGCCGGTGCCGTGCTCGGTGCCGCCGGCGTTCGTGTTCGGCGCCGGGATCCTGCCGGCCGCCTTACTCGCCGGCATCCTTTCGCGGGCTCGCATCCGCGAAGTGCGTCATCCCGGCGATTCGCCAGCGGTGCCCCGCTACGTGCCGCCGCCGTCGCTGGCCGACTTCGTCCGCTGCCGGGATTTGACGTGTCGGTTCCCAGGCTGCGACAAACCCGCCCAGGTCTGCGATCTCGACCACACCGTTCCCTATCCGGTGGGTCCGACGCATCCGTCAAACCTCAAGTGCCTGTGCCGTTTTCACCACTTGCTGAAAAC
>NZ_JAVHWK010000205.1:0-31278 GCF_032159775.1 Mycobacterium sp. | reverse complement strand
TCACCCACGTGTTACTCACCCGTTCGCCACTCGAGTACCCCGAAGGGCCTTTCCGTTCGACTTGCATGTGTTAAGCACGCCGCCAGCGTTCGTCCTGAGCCAGAATCAAACTCTCCAAACAAAACCTAAAAGGCAATTCAGAAAAATCTGACCTAACACCAGTATCAAACTGGCAAAAAAAACAAACCACACCCCTAAACGGGAAAAAGAAGCATGGCAAAAAACAAAAACAACAAACAAAAACCACCAAACACACTATTGAGTTCTCAAACAACACACCCGGTTACAGGCAACCCTGCCACTGTACTCCACATCGGCAGAGACGTCAAACCACGTCCGCCAGTCCAAGACTGGGGCCGTGGGCTAGTGGAAACACTACGCCTTCTCACACGGGCGTCCCAAATCGGGGCCGGTGACCTGCGAACCTAGACGACACGCTCGATCTCGGCGCCCAGGCTGACCAAGTTCTCCACGAACAGCGGGTACCCGCGGTCGATGTGAAAGACGTCGTGGACCTCGGTATCCCCGTCCGCGACCAGGCCGGCCAATACAAGCCCCGCCCCGGCGCGAATGTCCGACGACCACACCGGCGCGCTGGACAACTGCGGAAGGCCCCGGACTACCGCGTGATGGCCGTCGGTCCTGGCGTCGGCGCCGAGCCGGATCATCTCCTCAACGAACCGGAACCGCGCCTCGAAGACATTTTCGGTGATCATCGAGGTGCCGTCGGCAATAGAGGCCAGCGCGATGGCCATCGGCTGCAGATCGGTCGGAAAGCCGGGAAACGGCAGCGTTGCGACGTTGATCGCCTTGGGCCGTTCGTACTGCACGATGCGGAAGCCGTCGTCGCTCTGCGTGACAGTGGCGCCTGCGTCGTGCAGCTTGTGCAGCACCAGCTGCAGGTGCTGCGGGTCGACGCCGGTGACCGAGATGTCACCCCTGGTCATGGCCGCGGCGATTCCCCACGTGGCCGCAACGATCCGGTCGCCGATCACCCGGTGCTCCGTTGGATGCAGCCGATCGACGCCGGTGATCGTCATCGTCGACAGGCCTGCCCCTTCGATCTGGGCACCCATCTGGTTCAGCATCGTGCACAGGTCGACGACGTCAGGTTCGCGTGCCGCGTTGTGGATGGTGGTGACGCCCTCCGCCACCACCGCCGCCATCAAGATGTTCTCGGTCGCACCCACCGACGGGAATTCGAGCTGAATCTCCGCTCCGCGCAGATGATCTGCCTCGGCGACCACACAGCCATGCTCGATATTGCAGCGGGCACCGAGCTGTCGCAGCCCGGCCTGGTGCATGTCCAGGGGTCGCGACCCGATGGCATCGCCGCCCGGCAGTGCAACCTTGGCCCGCTTGCAGCGGCCGACCAACGGCCCGAGCACGCACACGGAGGCCCGGAACTGGCGGACGGCAGCAAAATCCGCGTCGTACTTGGGTTCGTCGGGTGATGTGATGCGAACCGTGCCACCATCCAGTTCGACGTTGGCTCCGAGCCCGCGAAGCACCTCCGCCATCAGCGGCACGTCGAGAATGTCCGGGCAATTCGTGATCGTGCTGGTGCCTTCGGCCAGCAGCGTGGCAGCCATCAGCTTCAGCACGCTGTTCTTGGCTCCCCCGACGGCAACTTCGCCTGACAACCGGTCTCCACCGGTGACCACGAAACGCTCGCTCACCGCGTTAGTTTAAACAGCGGCGCGGGCGGTGTCCGAATCCTCGGTGAGGCGCCGGCGGTACCGTTTGACCATGGCTGTGCACCTGACCCGGATTTACACCCGTACCGGTGACGACGGAACGACCGGATTGAGCGACTTCAGCAGGGTTTCCAAGAACGATGCGCGGCTCGCGGCGTACGCCGACTGCGATGAGGCCAACGCCGCCATCGGCGTTGCCGTTTCTTTGGGTCACCCCGACGAGCAAATGCTCAAGGTGCTGCGGCAGATTCAGAATGACCTCTTCGACGCGGGCGCTGACCTGTCCACTCCGGTCGTCGAGGATCCCGAGCACCCACCACTGCGCATCAGCCAGAGCTACATCGACCGGTTGGAGGCGTGGTGTGACCAATTCAACGCACCCCTGCCTGCACTGGATTCTTTTGTGCTGCCGGGCGGTACTCCGTTGTCCGCCTTGCTCCATGTGGCCCGAACCGTCGCGCGCCGTGCCGAGCGGTCGGCCTGGCTGGCGGTCGAAGCTCATCCCGACAGCGTCAGTGTGCTACCGGCCAAATACCTCAACAGGCTTTCCGATCTGCTCTTCATCCTCTGCAGAGTCGCCAATCCCGGCGGCGATGTGCTGTGGCAACCGGGCGGTTTTGCAAGGGATTAGGCCGTCCTGCGCCGCGCTCGAGGCGACGGTCGCGACTCCAGCCACGATTGAAAGGCGGTCAGCGCGCCGCGATCCAGCGCCACCTCGTAGCCGGTCTTGCGTTCCGGGCTCGTGTCGCGCAGTTCGAGGATCACGATCTCGGCCGTCATGATGTCGAACTCATCGCCTCGTGGCGACCGGCGCGACACGATCTCCAGCCCTCGGCGGCTGAGCCGACGATCAGGCCACCACCGCAGGCTGGAGAGCCGGTAGAAGCCGGCTTCGCCACCGCGATAACGCATTACCCCGTGCCGCCAGCCCTGGCCTCCGACGGCCGGATAGTCACGCAGAATCGCCGCGGTACCCCCGACCTGACGCAGCTTCCACAGCCGGTAGCTCAGGGCGATGACGACGAGAAGAAGCACACCCACCAGCGCGGCCATGATCAGCATGGACGCGCTCATCGGTGGCCCTAGTCGATCTGGCCGAGAGCGCGCAGCCTGGCGCGGCCTTTGGCTGCGGTCGCCTCGTCGTCGGACTCGGAGTCCCGCTTTGCCGCGTCGGCGTTGATCTCGGACTCGAGTTCAGCGGACTCGGCGAGGATGATCACGCCCTCGTCGGTGACGGACATGAAGCCGCCGTCGACGGCGATGCGCAGATCATCCTCACCTTCGCGTTCGACCCTGACCATGGCGTCGTCAACCAGCTGCGCCACCAGCGGGATGTGACGCGGCAAGATACCGATCTCACCCGCAGTGGTGCGGGTGAACACGAAAGTGGCTTTCCCCGACCAGATTTCGCGTTCTACCGCGACGATGTCCACATCCAGTTCAGCCATGACTAGTCACTCTTGTCTTCGCCGTCGTCCTTCGCGGAGTCGTCGTCCTTCGCGGAGTCGTCGTCCTTCGCGGAGTCGTCGTCCTTCGCGGAATCGTCGTCCTTCGCGGAGTCGCCGTCCTTCGCGGAGTCGTCGTCCGAGTCGTCGTCCGAGTCCTCGTCGCTCTTGTCCCCGGACGCCGGAGCGCCGTCGCTGCCGCTGTCGTCCATCTTGGCGCCGAGGCTCTCGGCCTTGCGCTTCAGATCTTCGAGACCGCCGATCAGGAAGAACGCCTGCTCGGGAAGGTGGTCGAAATCGCCCTTCGTGAGCCTGTCGAACGCCTCGATGGTCTCCTTCAGAGGCACGGTCGAGCCGGGCTGGCCGGTGAACTGTTCGGCGGCCATCATGTTCTGGGACAGGAAGCGCTCGATGCGGCGGGCGCGCTGCACCAACTGCTTGTCTTCTTCGGCCAGTTCGTCGATGCCCAGAATCGCGATGATGTCCTGGAGGTCCTTGTATCGCTGCAGGATTCGGATGACTTCCTGGGCCACACGGTAGTGCTCCTCGCCGACCACGCTCGGATCGAGGATCGTCGAGCTGGACGCGAGCGGATCGACCGCCGGGAAGATGCCCTTGGAGAACACATTACGGCTGAGCTCAGTGGTGGCGTCCAGGTGGGCGAAGGTCGTGGCGGGCGCCGGGTCAGTGTAGTCGTCGGCGGGCACGTACACGGCCTGCATCGAGGTGATCGAGTGGCCGCGGGTCGACGTGATGCGCTCTTGGAGCTCACCCATCTCGTCGGCCAGTGTCGGCTGGTATCCCACCGCGGAAGGCATGCGGCCAAGCAGTGTGGAGACTTCGGAGCCGGCCTGTGTGAACCGGAAGATGTTGTCGATGAACAGCAGCACGTCCTGCTCCTGTTCATCGCGGAAGAACTCGGCCATGGTGAGCGCAGACAACGCGACCCGCATACGGGTGCCGGGCGGCTCATCCATCTGACCGAACACCAGCGCCGTGTCCTTCAGCACGTCGGCGTCTGCAAGCTCGACCCAAAGGTCGTTGCCCTCGCGGGTGCGCTCCCCGACCCCGGCGAACACTGACGTGCCGCCGAAGTTGCGGGCGATGCGGTTGATCATCTCCTGGATCAACACGGTCTTGCCCACGCCGGCGCCGCCGAACAGGGCGATCTTGCCGCCGCGGACGTAGGGCGTGAGCAGGTCGACGACCTTGAGACCGGTCTCCAGCATCTCCGTGCGGGGTTCCAGCTGGTCGAAAGCCGGCGGCTTGCGGTGGATCGACCAGCGCTCGAAGTCCTTGCCGTAGCCGGGCTCATCGAGGCAGTCGCCGAGCGCGTTGAACACGTGGCCCTTGACTCCGTCGCCGACGGGTACCGAGATCGAGTTGCCGGTGTCGGTCACCTCGACGCCTCGAACCAGTCCGTCGGTGGGCTGCAGGGAGATGCAGCGGACCAAGTTGTCGCCGAGGTGCTGGGCAACCTCCAGCGTCAGCGTCTTCGCCAGATCCTTGTAGTCGATCTCTGCGTGCAACGCGTTGAACAACTCGGGCACAGAACCACGCGGGAACTCGACGTCGACGACAGGGCCGGTGACGCGCACGACGCGGCCCGCGGTGTCGGTGTCGGTCTTCTTTTCAGCAGTAGCAGTCATGTGTCTTTTCGCTTCCTACGGGCTACTTGTTGGCGGCGTCCGAGAGCGCGTTAGCGCCACCGACGATTTCGCTGATTTCCTGAGTGATCTGGGATTGCCGTTCGCGGTTGGCCATCAGGGTCAGGTCCTTGATGAGGTCGTCGGCGTTGTCTGTCGCCGACTTCATCGCCCGCCGGCGGGATGCCGACTCCGATGCCGCCGCCTCGAGCAGGGCGGCGAAGATGCGGGTGGCGACATATCGTGGCAGAAGCGCGCCGAACAGTGTTTCCGCATCCGGCTCGAACGAGAACAGCGTCTGCGGTCCGGTCTCCTCTTCGCTGTACTCCACCACCATCGGCGCGATCCGGCGCGCGACCGCGGTCTGCGACATCATCGATTTGAACTCGTTGAACACGATGTGCAACTCGTCGACGCCGAGAACGTCGTCCTTGCCCGGATCGTCGCCCTCGTCGTCCATGCCTGCGGTGAAGGCGTCGACCAGTGTCGACGCGATCTCCTGCGCGTTCTCGTAGTCAGGCCGCTCGGAGAACCCGGTCCAGGAGTCGAGCACATCCCAATTGCGGAAGCTGTAGTACCCGAGGGCTTTTCGGCCCACGGTGTACAGCACGGGTTCCTTGCCCTCCGAGCGAAGCAAGGAGAACAACTCCTCCGACCGCCGAAAGACGTTGGCGTTGTACGCGCCGCAGAGCCCACGGTCCGACGACACCACCAGCACACCGGCGCGCCGTGGGTTCTCGCGTTCGACCAACAGCGGGTGGTCCAACGCGCTCGCGTTGGCCAAGTTCGAGAGCATGTGGGTGATTTCGCGGTCGTAAGGCCGAGCCGCCTGGACTCGAGCCTGTGCCTTGGCGATACGCGAGGTCGCGATCAGCTCCTGGGCCTTGGTGATCTTCTTGATCGACCCGGCGGAGCGGATACGTCCACGCAGTTCGCGCAGTGTGGCAGCCATTAGCGCTCCGGCCTATTTCTTCTTCGGCTTGGGCTTGTTGACCTTCACCGATTCCTTCTCGACGTCTTCTTCGTCCATTGCATCGGCGTGCTCATCGGGGACGACTGAGCTGCCGTCGGTGGTGTCGAAGCCCTTCTTGAAGTCGTTCACGACTTTCTCGAGCTTTTCTTCGAGCTCCTCGGAGAGCTTCTTGCTCTCCCGAATCTCTTTGAGGATGCCCTCATGCGAGCCCTTCACGTGCTCGAGAAATTCCCGCTCGAACCTCTGAACGTCCTCGACGGGCACGGTGTCGAGGTGGCCCCTGGTACCCAGGAAGATCGCGACGACCTGCTCCTCGACCGGCATCGGGCTGTTCTGCGGCTGCTTGAGCAATTCCACCAGCCGAGCGCCGCGATCCAGCTGCGCCTTGGATGTCTCGTCGAGGTCGGAAGCGAACGCGGCGAACGATTCGAGCTCGCGATACTGCGAGAGATCCAGTCGCAGCGATCCGGCCACCTCTTTCATGGCCTTGATCTGAGCGGCACCGCCGACACGCGAAACCGAAACGCCGACGTTGATCGCCGGGCGCACACCCTGGTTGAACAGATCGGTCTCCAGGAAGCACTGGCCGTCGGTGATCGAGATGACATTGGTCGGGATGTAGGCCGAGATGTCGTTGGCCTTGGTCTCGATGATCGGCAGGCCCGTCAGCGAGCCGCCCCCGAGCTCGTCGGACAACTTGGCACAGCGTTCCAGCAGCCGGGAGTGCAGGTAGAACACGTCTCCCGGGTACGCCTCGCGGCCGGGCGGCCTGCGCAGCAGCAGCGAGATGGCACGATAGGCCTCCGCCTGCTTGGTCAGGTCGTCGAACACGATCAGCACATGCTTGCCGTCGTACATCCAGTGCTGGGCAATGGACGACCCGGTGTACGGCGCAAGCCATTTGAAGCCGGCCGAGTCGGAGGCCGGTGAAGCGACGATGGTGGTGTACTCCATCGCGCCACCCTCTTCGAGGGTTTGGCGCACGCTGGCGATGGTGGTGCCCTTCTGGCCGATCGCCACGTACACGCAACGGACCTGCTGGTCGGGGTCGCCGGTCTCCCAGTTCTGGCGCTGGTTGAGGATCGTGTCCACACATACCGCGGTCTTGCCGGTCTTGCGGTCGCCGATGATCAGCTGGCGCTGACCGCGCCCGATCGGGGTCTGGGAGTCGATCGCCTTGATGCCCGTCTGAAGCGGCTCACTGACGCCTTGACGCTGCACCACAGACGGCGCCTGCAGTTCCAGGGCGCGTCGCTCGTCGGTTTCGACATCGCCGCGACCGTCGATCGGCTGACCCAGGGGGTTGACCACACGTCCGAGGAAGGCATCACCAACGGGTACCGACAGCACCTCGCCGGTGCGCTTGACCTGCTGGCCCTGTTCGATCTTCTCGAAGTCGCCGAGGATCACCGCGCCGATGGCGTGCTCGTCGAGGTTGAGCGCAACACCGAGCACACCGCCCGGGAACTCCAGCAGCTCCTGTGTCATCACCGACGGGAGGCCCTCGACGTGCGCGATGCCGTCGCCGGCGTCGATGACAGTGCCGATTTCCTCGCGCTCGGTGTCGGCTTCGAAACCGGCGACATACTCCTCGATGGCGCCCTGGATCTCGTCCGCCGAGATCGTCAACTCTGCCATGGGGTTCTCCTCTTCGCGCAAGCGCTCATCGGTGGCTTTCGTCTTCCTACTTCGTGTGTGGGTCTGATGTTGTCGGGGTCATTCGGGCAAGTGGTTCTCGGCCGACGCCAGCTTGGACGACAGCGAGCCGTCGATCACCTCGTCGCCCACCTCGATCGTGAGGCCGCCTAGCAGTGCCGGGTCGATGTCGAGCTGAAGCGACACCGGATGACCGTAGATGCGGGTGAGCAACTCGGTCAGTCGGTTTCGTTGAGCGTCGCTGAGCTCGCTTGCGGCGCGCACGTGTGCGACGACCTCGCCACGTCGGGACACCGCGAGATTCGCCAACTCGCGGACGGCGTCATCAGCACGCTCGCCGTGCAGCAGTTCGACCGTCTGGCGAAGCAGGTCCGCGGTGTTCTTGCTCGCCCTGCGGTGAAGCACGTTGTTCAACAGGCTGATTCGGCCGTCCACGGGGGAGGTGTAGTCGCTGAGCAGGGTGATCAGCCGCGGCTCGGTGTCGAGGATGCGACTGAACCTGAACAGCTCGTCCTCCACGTCTTCGATCTGCCCGTCGGCTTCGGCGCGCACCAGCAGGGCGAGCCTGGCGAGGTGTTGGACTCCGCGCGTCAAGTCCGAGGCGGACGACCAGCGCTGCGAAACGGCATTTTTGAGTATGTCGAGTGCGGATTCGGAAACCTTGCCGGACAGCAGTCGCTCAACGAGGTGCACCCTGGAAGCGGAATCCGCGGAGGGGTCGGCCAGATGCCTGGCCAAAACCGGCTCGCGGCGCAGTAACTTGACCGTCGATGCCAGATCGTCGGACAACTTGGTCAGTCCGGCGCCGTCGAGCCCGGCCACGGCCTCGTCGAACTGTTCGACGACTGTGGCCACCGACTGGCGGCTGGCGGCGCGCAGCTTCGCTGTGGCGGCGTCGGAGAACACCGTGCTCGACGGCGCCATCTCATCCAACTCGTCGAGGAAGCGGCCAACCGTCGCGGACTGCTCTGCTGGATCGGAGACGAAGTCGCGCACCATATCTCGTGCACGATGCACGGACTCGGCGCCGAGAGTCTGCCGAAGTTCGCGGATGAGCTGCTGACGAAGCAGCTGAACTTGTTGTGCCCCTTGCGTTTTGATGCGCTCCAGCTCGGCGTCGGCTTGGGCCCGCAGCTGTTCGGCGATCTTCTCGGCGTCGTGACGCGCCTCCTCGATCACCTTCGAAGCCTCAGCCTTGGCCTGCTCGAGCGCCTTGGCGTGCTCCTTGTCGGCGTCGGCGACCTTTTTCTCGGCCTCGGAGTGTTCTTGCAGCTGTGCGCGGACGGTCTCCTGCTGGTTCTTCATCATGGTGCGAACCGGCGGTACAACGTATTTCCATAAGAGGAAGACGATTACCGCGAAACCAATGAGCTGTCCGATGAAGGTCGACACGACAGCTAACGCCCCTGTCCTGTAGTAACCGGAACCGTACGAGTGGTCACCTGGACCCCGAGGACGCGACTGGCAAACTGCGCCGCCAGAGTCTCAACAGACGTCTGGAGGTCGGCCGTCACCGCCAGCGACTGCTCCGTGAGCTCCTCGGTGGCCTGCGCAAGCACCTTCGAGACCTCGGCGTTGGCACGGGCGCGCGCGTCCTCGACGATCTTGCGGCCCTCGGCACGGGCCTCCTCACGGACGTGCGTCGCCTCGCGGCGGGCCGTGGCCATCACCTTCAGGTAGTCGGCGTCAGCAGCCGCCCGCAGTTGCGCTGCGCGACGGTTGTCCTCAGCCGTCTTTTGCACCATGGCTTCGCGTTCGCGCAAAACCTTGGAGATAGGCGGCACAACCCACTTGGCGATCACACCGAGCAGGATCAAGAAGATGATCAGCACGAAGAAGAACGTGCCGTTGGGGATCAGAAAGTTGCTCTGACCGCCGCCTTCTTCCGCCGCCAGGATCGTCGAGCTGAGGTCATTCATGACCGTGGACTACCTACTTGACCGGAGTGGCGAACACGAACAGCGCCATGAATGCCAGGTTGATGAAGTAGGCGGCCTCGACCAGACCGACCGTGATGAAGAACGGAGTGAACAAGCGTCCCTGGGCCTCGGGCTGCCGGGCGATGCCGGCGATCAACGCGTTACCCGCGATGCCGTCACCGATACCGGCGCCGATGGCACCGCCGGCCATGATCAGTCCACCGCCGATGAGCGCGCCGGCAGCGATTGTGGGATTCATCTTTATCCTCCTTGATAACTGGCAGGTGTCCTACCAGGACGTGGGTCGAGCATGGTCGGTATCAGTCATGTTGTTCGTCGAGTTCCATCGACTGGCTGAAGTACAAGATCGTCAGCAGGGCGAAGATGAACGCCTGGATGGCGCCGACGAACAAGTCGAAGCTCTTCCAGATCGCGTTGGGCGCCCACATGATCCACGGCGGGAACATGGCGATCAGCGCGACCAGGATGCCGCCCGCGAAGATGTTGCCGAAAAGTCGGAGTGACAGCGAGATCGGCTTGGCGAGCTCCTCGACGAGGTTGATCGGCGCCAGAACGGCGACGTGGCCCTTCAGTAGCTTCACCGGGTGGCCGATGATGCCGCGGCGCCAAATGCCCGCCGCGTGGTAGCAGATGAACACGAACAGTGCGAGCGCCAGCACGAAGTTGATGTCCGAGGCCGGCGGCTTGAGCAGTTCGTGTATCCCGCCGTTGGAATCGGTGTACTGCACGGGCAGGATCGACAGCCAGTTCGACACCAGAATGAACACGAACAGCGTGACGGCCAGCGGTAGCACGAACGGGGCGATCTTCATGCCGATCGCCGACTCGATCTGGTTGCGCAGCTGAACTGTGATCGCTTCCCAGAACAGCTGCACGCCGCTGGGCACACCGGTCGACGTCACCTTGGCGCGCAGGAAGAATGCCAGCGCCAGCACAATCGCCGCGGCAATCGCGGTGGACAGCACCGTGTCGGTGTTGACGGTCAGCCCGAACCAGTGCGCCTGCGTGTGGTGGCCGACTTCGATCCCGGAGCCGGCGGCGAGGATCGTCTCGGTCATTTCTCTCCTGCCTCCCCTTCGAGTCCATCACTACCGACGCCGATGCTCCTCGCGTCCGCGTCGCCCGCCCGCAGCTTCTTCAAGACGGGCAGCGCCGTGGAAAGCACTAGCAATACCTGGAACAGCGCCATGCCAAACACGACGCCGAGACCCTGCGGCCGGAAGATGAATGCGATCGTCAAGCCGATCACCGTCATCACCAACAGCCGGGTGGCGGAGTTGATTGCCATTTTGCTCTTGAGCGGATGGTCCTTGGCTGTGATCGCCTCGACCGATCGCTGCACGAGGATCGCGTTGAGCAAACCGAGCGCGAGGCCTACTCCGAAGAAAACCCCGACCATCGGATGGTCAAGCAGGGCGGCCGCCACTGTCACCAGGCCGGCGAAAACCACGCACACGGCAAACAACCGCAACGGCCGGAAAGCCACTGACGGAAACACCAACGGCGCATCCTGCGCTGGCGTCGTCACGGCGTCACCTCAATCCCGCGGTCACGAGGGCTAACCCAATGATTCTGTGCGTGGCGCACCGAGCGTATCGGAGTGCGCGAGACGCGCTGGAATCACCCAAGGAGTAGCTCCCTTTGTCGGTCGTTTTTCCGTGCCGATCGGCGATGAGCCGGGCGGCGCGGGGGCCGGCAACCCGCGAGGTTTTTCGGGTTCTACCAGCACCGTACCACACAGGAAGCAGCCAGAATCCGGCTACTACTACTTTTCGTCGTACAACCCGTCGTAGGACTCTTCGCGGCGTCTGAGAAGGGGAATCAGCGTCACGACGATCGCCACCAAAGTCGCCGCGAGCATCACCCCGCCGGTGTATCGGGGGTCGAAGAAAATGGTGCTCGCGGCGCCCAACGCGACGATGCCGACCCACAGGTAAATGAGCAGCACCACGCGCCGATGGGAATGGCCGATCTGCAGTAACCGATGGTGCAGATGCATTTTGTCGGGACTGAACGGACTGCGACCGGCGCGGGTGCGCCGGACGATGGCCAGCAACATGTCCAGTGCGGGGACGAACATGACCGCGACCACCAACAGGAATGGCGACAGCAGAGCGAACACGTCGCGAGCGCCGTATGCGCTTTGCGAGATCGGCCCTGCCGCGGTGGTGGACGCCGCTCCGAGCATCAGCCCGATCAGCATCGAGCCGGAGTCGCCCATGAAGATTCGCGCGCGGTGGAAGTTGTGCGGCAGAAAACCCAGACACGCGCCGGCCAGCACCACCGAGATCACCGCGGGCGGGTAGAACAACACGTCGCCACCGTGGTCCCGCAGCAGGCCGATGGAAAAGATCGTGATGGCCAGTGCGGTGATCAGGCCCAGACCCGCGGCCAGGCCGTCGAGGCCGTCGACGAAGTTCATCGCGTTGACGATCGCGACTGTCAGCGCGAGTGTGAGCAGGATCGACGACACCTGGTCGAGCACGATGGTGCCGACGCCACCGAACGGGATGTAGAGCACGCTCCACGCCACGCCCATTGTCACCAGCACGCTTGCCGCGGTGATCTGCCCTGCGAACTTGGTCAGCGCGTCGAGGCCCCACTTGTCGTCGATCAGGCCGATGACCATGATCAGCCCGCCCGCGACAACGGTGGCAGGCAGGCCGGACGAATAGACGAAGCCGCGGGTCAGTGCGGGCAGCTGCGACGCGAGCAGCACTGCGGCCAGCACCCCGATGTACATCGCAAGTCCGCCCATTCGCGGGGTCGGCTGCAGGTGAACGTCGCGTTCCCGGGGATAGGCCACGGCCCCGACTCGAGTGGCAAGCACGCGGACCCAGCCGGTCGCGAAGTAGGTGATGATCGCGGCGGTGAACCCGACGAGCGCCAGCTCGCGCAGCGGCACGCCCGCGCCTCGATCGGAGAGCGCAAGCAGCCCGCTGGCCACTACATGCACCTCGCTCACCACCGGATGAACCGTACTTGACGAACTTGAGAGCGCCGGGAGTGCGCGTCAGGTGGCTGGCGCGAGGCTATCGGCGTCGACGCCAAGTACTTCCGCGATCGCGTTGGCGGTCACCGGACCCGCGCGAAGGATGCGCGGTTGTTCGTCGGTGAGATCGACGATCGTGGAGGCCGCCTGCTGTTGGGACGGTCCCCCGTCGAGGTAGACGGCGACGAGATCGCCGAGTTGGTCTCGCGCGTCCTGCGCGGTGACCGCCGCGGGTCGCCCGGAGATGTTCGCGCTCGACACGGCCATCGGACCGACTTCGCGCAACACCTCGATGGCGACCGGATGCAACGGCATCCGCAGCATCACGGTGCCCGCCGCATCACCGAGGTCCCATTGCAGCGACGGGGCCTGCTGGACGACCAGGCTCAAGGCGCCGGGCCAGAACGCACGAATCAGCTCGCGCGCGGCATCCGGCACGGTGTACACCAGGCCCTCGATGGTGTGCCAGGACCCGACCAGCACGGGAACCGGCATGTTGCGGCCGCGGCCCTTGGCCGACAGCAGCGCGGCGACCGCGGCGTTGTCGAAGGCGTCGGCGCCGATCCCGTAGACGGTGTCGGTGGGCAGCACGACGAGCCGCCCACCCTTGACCGCGCTGACGGCCGACGCGATTCCGGTCGCGCGCGCACCGGCGTCGGCACAGTCGAAGATCTCAGTCATTCTGCCTCGACTTCCCTCTGGCGTGTCGCGGTGACGAACCGGGGTCGACCTGCCAGGTCCCGGTTGGCCGTCACGTCGACGAAACAGCCGATTGCGGTGAACGCTTCGACAGTGGCCGCCGATGTGGTGTCGTCATGCTCGACCGCGCAGCGACCGCCGGGCTTGAGCCAGCGGCCCGCCACCTCGGCGATGGCGTTGATGACCATCATCCCGTCAGGCCCACCGAACAATGCATGCGGCGGATCGTGCTGCGCGACTTCGGGTTCGAGTGTTGCCCCGTCGGGGATGTACGGCGGGTTGGCGACCAGGAGGTCAACCTGTCCATCCAGTTCCGGTAATTGGCTGTTGTCGGTGACGTCCGCCCGCACCAGTTCGACGTGCGAACCTTCGACGTTTCGGTACGCGTAGTCCAGCGCTTCGTCGGAGTCGTCGACGGCGATGACACGTGCGTCGGGCCAGAACCTCGAAAGGGCCAGCGCCAGTGCACCTGTGCCCGTGCACAGGTCGACGAGCAGAGGGCGCGGCGGAAGATTTTGCGCCGAGGCCCATTCCAACAGGCCTTCGGTTTCCGGTCGCGGGATGAACACTCCGGGACCGACGGAAACGGTCACCGGACCCAGAGCGGCGGAACCGACGATGTGCTGCAACGGGACTCGACGCACACGAGCGGCAATAAGAGCGGCGTAGCGATCGCAGAAGCCTTCGTCGACCTCCCCGAGTACCGCCAATCTCCCCCGACTCGTGCCCGCGGCGTACGCGGCTAGTTCCTCGGCGTCGGCCCGCGGTGATCCGACTCCCGCCGTGGCGAGTTCGGCGGCGGCGCCGTCGATCCGGCGCCGCAGCCGCGCGCTCGTCTTGGGAGTCATGCCTGCTGCTGCAGCCGCGACTGTTTGTCGGCGGCCGCCAGGGCGTCCAACAACGCGTCCATGTCACCGTCGAGGACCTGATCGAGGTTGTGCGCCTTGAAGTTGATGCGATGGTCGGCGATGCGGTTCTCGGGGTAGTTGTACGTCCGGATCCGTTCGCTGCGGTCGACGGTGCGGATCTGGCTGGCCCGGTCGGCCGAAGCGTCCGCTTGCGCCTGTTCCTCGGCGAGCGCCTGCAGCCGTGCGGCAAGCACATGCATGGCGCGGATTTTGTTCTGCAGCTGGCTGCGCTCGTTCTGGCAGGTGACGACTATTCCGGTGGGCAAGTGGGTGATGCGGACCGCGGAGTCGGTGGTGTTGACACCCTGGCCGCCTTTGCCCGATGACCGGTACACGTCGATGCGCAGGTCTGATTCGTCGATCTGGACCGCCTCCACCTCTTCAGGTTCCGGATAGACCAGAACACCCGCCGCAGAGGTGTGCACCCGGCCCTGCGACTCGGTCACCGGGACACGCTGCACGCGGTGTACGCCGCCCTCGAACTTCAACCGCGACCAGACACCGTCGGCGGAATCGCCTTTGCTTCTGATCGAAAGCGTGGCGTCCTTGTAGCCGCCGAGATCGGAGGTGGTCTCGCCGAGCATCGTCACCGTCCAGCCATGCCGCTCGGCATAGCGGAGATACATGCGTGCGAGATCGGCGGCGAACAGCGCGGACTCTTCGCCACCTTCGCCGGACTTCACCTCGAGCAGAATGTCGTCCGCGTCATGTGGGTCGCGTGGAGCGAGCAGGTCGGTCAGGTGAGTGTCGAGTTCGTCGACCGTCTTGGCGAGCTCAGTCACCTCGGCTGCGAACGAGTCATCGTCATCGGCCAGTTCGCGGGCGGTATCCAGATCGCCGCGGGCAGTTTCCAGCTTGCGATAGGTCGACACGATGGGCGCCAGCTGGGCAAAACGCCTGCCGACCTTGCGGGCCTTGTCCGCATCGGAGTGCAGGTCGGGATCGGAGAGCTGACGCTCGAGGTCGGCGTGCTCGGAGAGGATGGCGTCGATGGCCGGCGCGGTGTCCGTCATGTCGCCCTCCTCGCGTTGTCCCTAGCGGTCCGGCGGGTTTTCTCGCAGAACGCGAAGCGACGCCCGGCCTGCGCATGTGCGACAGATCGGGCGTCGTTCGGTCAGCTAGTTGTCGGCGGCCTTGTCGGCGCCGCTGGCCTTGCGCTTGCCGTAGCGCTTCTCGAAGCGGGCCACGCGGCCGCCACTGTCGAGAATCTTCTGCTTGCCCGTGTAGAACGGGTGGCACTGCGAGCAGACCTCGACGTGGATCTGTCCGCTCTTCTTGGTGCTGCGCGTGGTGAACGTGTTACCGCAGCCGCAGTGCACGGTCGTCTCGCTGTAGTCAGGGTGAATGCCTGATTTCATGGTGTCCTCTTCATTCGTTGGCCGCCGGGTCGCCCTTGCCTTACCTGGAGCTTTGGAGCGTGAACCGGAACCGAAGGTCAGCGGCCCATTATGCCAGGTCAACCGCTAGTAGCCTAAACGCGCCGACGGGGACGGCTATTCCACGGGCAATCCGGCTCGTCGGCCCGACAGCGTCATCACGATGTCCTGAATCGGTCCGCGCACCACGTTCCCGTCGCCGACGCTGAAATCCGCATCGGTCGCGGTGAAGGTGACGTTCGGGAACCGCTTGCGCGCATTGAACGGAAAACCCATCTTCCAGAGCCGCTCGGCCGCGATCACCGCGGCTGGAACGGGCATGGTCCGCGGCAGGCCGAGGGGCACCGCAATGTCTTGCCCGTGCACCAGCACGTCCGCCAGGGGATCGGCCACTGCTGTGCCGGGTGGCCTGCGGCGACCGCCGACCATCGCCCGCAGAGCCGCGGTGATCTCTTCCGGTTTGCGCTGGTCGTCGCGGCCCAGGCGCAGTGTCAACGCGTTGAATCGAAAGCCGGATCGCAGGAGCTCGAACGACAGCCGCCCCCAATTCGTCGATGACTGGGTGATGTGGGCGGCCGCCTGCCGCACTGTCCATCCCGGTCACAACGACGGCGTTTCCCACTGCTCGGGCGTCAGGGTGTCCAGAAAATCGGCGAGGTCGGCACGTTGCTGGTCGATGTAGGCCCAGATCTGCGAGTTGTCCATGTCCGCCCTCCGATTTAGTAAGTCTTCCTGACGAATATAGACAGGAATCCATACTAAATCAACCTATACTCGAGGAATGGGTGACGAACCGAACTCCGCGCTGCTGATGTTCGTCGCGCATCGCGCCGCCGAAGCCCGAGTGTTCGACGCGGTGCGGGCAGCCGGCTTCGACGACCTGACCCTTGCCCAGAGCCGCATCGGTCAACGGCTGAGCCGCGATGGGATTCGTATTACCGACCTTGCCGAGCAGGCGGGGGTGACCAAGCAGACCGCGGGCGCGCTGGTCGACGAGCTGGAGGCCAACGGCTACGTCGAACGCAAACCCGATCCGGCCGACGCCCGCGCCCGCCTTGTCGTGCTGACCGACCGGGGCGAAAAGCTCTGCGCCACAGCGGCTGCCGAGATCACCAAGGTTGAGGCCGAGTGGCGAAGGCACCTGGGCCCGAAAGCCTACGACGAATTGCGTGCCGCGCTGGTGTCGCTGCGCGACGTCACCGATCCGTACCGCTGACCGTCGCGCTTCCACAACAACCCACCCGGCGGTGTTGTGCCGTAAGAGACCAGCTCCCGCTTGAGGATCTTGTTGGTCGCCGTCGACGGCAGGTCGTCGGCGATCCAGACGTAGCGCGGCCACGCCTTCGGCGACAGGTCGGCCTGGCCGCCGATAAACTCCTCGAATGCCTCGGGTGTCAGTGTCGCGCCGTCGCGCAGCACTAGGGCTGCCATCACCTGATCGCCGACCGACTCATCTGAAACCGGGTACACCGCAACGCGGCTGACCTCGGGAAGCCGAATCAGGATTCGCTCGATCGGTGCGGCGGCGAGATTTTCGCCGTCGACCCGCATCCAGTCGGCCGTACGGCCCGCGAAATAGATCCAGCCGTCGGCGTCGCGGTAGGCCAGATCGCCCGACCAGTACATGCCGTGGCGCAACCGGTGATCCGTTGCTCCCTCGTCCTTGTAGTAGCCGCGGAACAACCCGCCGCCGGAGGTGTTGACCAGCTCCCCGACGGCCGCCTCGCGGTTGACCAGATCGCCACTATCGTCGAAAGCCGCAACCTCGCACTCCTGCACTGTCTCAGGGTCATAGATGGCGACCCCCGGAAAGCCCTTCCCGAGCGAGCCCTCCGGGCAGCCCTCCTCGCGCGTGATGATGACGGCGTTCTCGGTCGACCCGAACCCGTCCCACACGGTGCAGTCGAAACGCCGTGCGAACTCGGCGATGTCCCGGTCGCTGGCCTCGTTGCCGAACGCGACGCGCAGCGGGTTGTCGTGATCATCGGGCTTTTCCGGGGTGGACAGGATGTAGGCGAGCGGTTTTCCGACGTAGTTCATGAACGTGACGCCGTAACGGCGAATGTCGTCGAGGAAGCGGGAGACGGTGAACACCGCGGGCACGATCGCCGCCCCGGTCACCATCGCAACGCCCCAGCCCGCGTAAATGGAGTTGGAGTGGAACAGCGGCATCGATACATAGCAGACATCGGATGAGCTGACCGAATACCGTTGCGCCAGCGAGCTTCCCGCGAAGATCGGCATCATGTGCTGGACCTGGACCGCCTTCGGGTCGCCACTGGTTCCCGAGGTGAAGATCATCACGAAAGTGTCGTCGGGACCCACCTCGCGATGCGGCGTCAAGTCCCGCGGTTCGGCGGTGAGCGAGGCCCATTCGTCACTAGAGGTGTCCAGCACCCGGACACCCGGCAGCCCGAGACCGTCGAGCAGATCTCGGTGCCCGGCGTCGGTGATCAGTATCTGGCAATCGACGAGGGCGATGTCGCGCGCCAGACTTTCGCCGCGTCGGGTGTTGTTGACGCAGCACAGCACATAGCCACCGAGTGCCGCGGCAGCCATGGCGGTCAACATGTCAGGACCGTTGGCGAGCAGCACGCCGACGTGCAGTTGCCGGTCGGAATCGGCGATACCGATGATCGCGGCGGCCTGGGCGCGTGCCTCGCCGACGTGTTCGCGCCACGTCCACGTGCGGTCGCCGTACTTGATCGCGATGGTGTCCTGCTCGGAACGCTCACGCAGCAACTGCTGCAGGGTGTCCGCCATGACTCACCTCGGTCCGTGCATCCGGTAAACAGATTCGCGGATCTGTCTACCACCCGCTGTCTGGTCGGTAGTATCCGCCTGCCAGTTGGCAGTAGCGCTGATCGTGCCCGAACAGGCGACGCGATGACGAGAGGAGGACCCGGTGACGAGCAGCACGGCTGCCAAAAGCGTCCGCGATCGGTTGATCGATGCGGCCGAAGGATGCCTGCGCGCCAAGGGAATTCGGGCTACGACGGTCTCCGAGGTTGCTGAGGCTGCGCTGGTGTCGCGCGGCTGGCTCTATCGGCATTTTCCGGACAAGGCGTCATTGCTCGGAGCGGCGATCGTCCGGCTCAACGAGGCGTGGTGGTCAGAAGTACACGCGATGCTCGAGCCTCTGTCCGGCATCGATCAGCAGATCGCCAAGGGAGTGGTCAATGCCCGCACCGCCTACGACGACCCCGGCTCGCTGTTGATGCGGCTGCGGATGGACGAACCCGAGGAATTCGCCGCGTGCGCAGGCGCCGGCGTGCAAGGCCTGGTGCCTGACCTCGCCGCGTTCTGGCGCCGATATGTCGCCGCAGCGGTCCGCAGCGGCGAGATCCACCCCGATACCCACGTCGACGAAGCGTCGGAATGGGTGGCCCGCGTGGTCATCTCGCTGGTCACCGTTCCCGGCGACACGCTGGACCCGAGCAATCCGGACCAGGTGCGCGCGCATGTACGGCGCTACGTGATTCCGGGCCTGACGGCCGACCCGGCGCAGACGAAAACTTAGTCGTTGTCCATCGAGCCCGGCGTGGTCTTGGAGACCTGCACCAGGAACTCGTAGTTCGTCTTCGTCTTACGTAGCTGGCTCATCAGCAGGTCGATGGCCTGATGGGAATCCAGCCCCGACAGCACACGGCGCAGCTTGTGCACGACGCCAAACTCATCGGTCGAGAGCAGCAGCTCGTCCTTGCGGGTGCCCGACGGGTTGACGTCGACCGCCGGGAACACCCGACGCTCGGAGATCTTGCGGTCGAGCTTGAGCTCGGCGTTGCCCGTGCCCTTGAACTCTTCGAAGATCACCGTGTCGCCCGTGGACCCGGTCTCGACCATCGCGGTCGCGATGATCGTCAGCGAGCCGCCATGTTCGATGTTGCGTGCCGCGCCGAGGAACCGCTTCGGCGGATACAGCGCGGTGGAGTCGACACCACCGGACAGGATGCGACCCGAAGCGGGCGACGCGTTGTTGTACGCGCGGCCGAGGCGGGTGATCGAGTCGAGCAGCACGATGACGTCCTTGCCCTGTTCGACGAGGCGCTTGGCCCGCTCGATGGCCAATTCGGCGGCCTGGGTGTGATCCGACGGCGGCCGGTCGAAGGTGGAGGCGATGACCTCACCCTTCACCGAGCGCTGCATGTCGGTGACCTCCTCGGGCCGCTCATCGACGAGGACGACCATCAGGTGGCATTCCGGGTTGTTCTGGGTGACGCCGTTCGCGATGTCCTGCAGGATCGTGGTCTTGCCCGCCTTGGGCGGCGACACGATCAGCGCACGCTGGCCTTTGCCGATCGGCATGATCAGGTCGATGACGCGCGTGGTCAGGCGGTCTGGAGTGGTCTCCAGACGCAACCGCTGGTTGGGATACAGCGGGGTCAGCTTGGTGAAGTCGGGACGGTTCCTGGCGTCCTCGACCGGGCCACCATTGACGGTGTCCAACCGGACCAGCGGGTTGAACTTCTGGCGTGGATTCTGACCGCCGCCTTCCCCCTCTTTGGGAACACGGACCGCGCCGGTGATGGCGTCGCCGCGGCGCAGGCCATTCTTACGAACCATGTTCATCGACACGTAAACGTCGTTCGGTCCCGCGAGGTAACCCGAGGTACGGACGAACGCGTAGTTGTCGAGCACGTCGAGGATGCCCGCGACGGGCTGGACGACATCGTCGTCGCGAAGCTCGGTCTCGCCGCCACCGCCGCCGTCACCGCCGCCTTGACGGTCGCCGCGGCGCCTGCGGTCGCGGAAACGCCTGCCGCGACGTCCGCCGCGGTCGTCATCGTCGTTGTTGTTGTTCGCGTTGTTGTTGGCGTTGTTGTTGTTGCGATTCTGCTGGTTGCCCTGCTGATCGCCGCCCTGCTGGTCACCGCCGTCCTGCTTGCTGTCCGGCTTGGTGTCCTGCTGGTTCTTGTTCCTGTTAGCGCTCTTCTCCGAGTCGGCGCCGTCCTTGGCGTTCTGGCCGCCATCCTGCTTGTTCTTATCGCCGGCAGTGCCTGCGTCACGGGAGGCGGCTCGCCGCTCACGACGCTGCGCAGCCTGTTGCCCGCCTGCATTGGCCTGCGCGCCGCCGTCGGTTGCGGCGTCCGAGGGCGCTGAACCGCCGTCGTTGCGGGCGGTGTCGGCCTTCGGGGCCTCGGTGGAGTTGTCCACCGACTCACCGCGGCTCTCACGGATCGCGGCGATGAGTTCGCCTTTCCGCATCCCGGAGGCACCCTTGACGCCGACCGAGTTGGCCAGTGCCCGCAGTTCGGGCAGCACCATGCTCGACAACGACCCCTTCGAGGCATCAGTCGTGACGTCGGCCTTGCGGGCCGGTTCGGCATCCGCCTTGGGCGCCGGGTCGGAATCAGCCTTGCCGGCCGCATTCGGTTCCGGTGTCGGCTGGTGTGTCACGTCAGGCTTCTCAGGAGATGAGAATTCTGTGTTCACGGTGTTTGGCAGTTCAGCCTGTTCGGCGCTGTCGCCGGCCGTGACAAGGTCCGTTTCAGTCAACGGATTTCCTTTCTTTCCCTCGGTGATCACGTCACGAGGGTTTCGTTGCACTCAGCCAAATGGCTGACTGCGAAGCTGCCACCGTCGCACCTGCAACGGTGATTGCCGGGATCCGCGGCGGTAAGGCTAACCGTCATCCACGAGAAGAATTGGTGTGTCCTGGTGTCGGCGCAGGCGAAAACCATACGATTGCTGGACGAAAGCGAGAATAGCCCGCATCGGTGCAGGAAGCAAGAAACTCGCTGATTCGTGTGTGACAGCTGTCAACTCCGTACGGCCACGCCTGAGGCCCATCGAACGCCGTCGCCGACGGACATCTCACTGACGGTGAATCCATTCGCGGCGCCGAACTCGAGGACCTCTGCGGGGAGTTCCGACTGAGTGCTCAGACCGATAACCGCAGGCCCAGCCCCTGAAAGCACCGCTGCAACGCCACAACGCCGCATCAGCATCAGATATTCCGCGGATGCTCGCATGGCAATCGCCCGATGGCGTTGATGCAGCACGTCCTCGGTGGCGTCCATCAGCAGGTCAGGGCGTTCGGTGAGGGCGACGACCAGCAGCGCGGCGCGGCTCACATTGAACCGCGCGTCGACATGGCTGACCGATCGGGGCAACAGCACGCGGGTCTCTGCCGTCAGGGAGCGCTGCTCGGGGATGGCGGCAAAAAGGCGGATGTCGGAGTGTATCTGCAGCGGGGCAGCGCCGTAGCGCGGCCCGGTCGCGCCGGTCGACGTCCACGACACCACTCCTCCGCCGAGAACGGCGGCGGCGGCGTTGTCAGGATGACCCTCGAACTCCGATGCCCGCTGGATCAACTCCGCTTCCGACATCGGTCTCTGATCGGATTGTGCGACAAGGCCATTGACGGCTGCCAGTCCCCCGACCACTGCGGCAGCAGATGAACCAAGCCCCCGTGACTGCGGAATACTGTTGCGGCAGTGAACGTTCAGACCCGCAACGGTGGCGCCAACGGCGCGCAAGCCATGCTGGATGGCCCGCACGACGAGATGTGTCGAGTCCAGCGGCACCTGCCCTGCGCCCTCACCCTCCACTTCGACGGTGAGACCGGACTCGGTTGTCTCGACGACGATCTCGTCATAAAGGCTGAGCGCGAGGCCGAGGCTGTCGAATCCAGGGCCGAGATTGGCGCTGGAGGCCGCGACGACACTGGTCGCCGTCAATCCGGCAGGCAGAGTTTGGCTCACCGGATCCCCGTCAGGCCAGTCCGAGTTCTGCGACGACGACGCCTGCGTCGACCGGAACCGGTGTGACCGTCGGCATGTCCTTGAGCGCGGTGTCGGGGTCTTTGAGGCCGTTGCCGGTCACGGTGCACACCACGGTGGAACCCCTGGCCACCCAGCCGTCCTCGACGGACTTGAGCAGGCCGGCGATGCTGGCCGCCGACGCCGGCTCAACGAACACTCCCTCGCTTGCGGCGACCAGGCGATAGGCAGCCAGAATCTCGTCGTCGGTCGCGGCAATGAAGCGGCCGCCGGACTGCTGTTGGGCCTCGACGGCCGAGATCCAGGACGCGGGTGCGCCGATCCGGATCGCGGTGGCGATGGTTTCTGGCGACTTGACGGGCTCGCCGAGAACCAGGGGTGCTGCGCCCGCTGCCTGCGTCCCCAGCATTCGCGGCAGCCGGTCAGACAGCCCGTCCCGGTGGTATTCGGTGTAGCCCTTCCAATACGCGGTGATGTTGCCTGCGTTGCCGACCGGCAAGGAGTGCACATCGGGTGCTGCGCCGAGAACGTCGACGATCTCGAAGGCCGCGGTCTTCTGACCCTCAATGCGGTACGGGTTCACGGAGTTCACCAGTGCGACCGTCGGGTAGTCGGTGGCGAGTTTGCGGGCGAGCTCGAGGCAGTCGTCGAAGTTGCCGTCGATCTGCAGGATCTTCGCGCCGTGCATGACCGCCTGGGCGAGCTTGCCCATCGCGATCTTGCCCTGCGGGATCAGCACCGCACAGGTGATGCCGGCACGCGCGGCGTACGCCGACGCCGACGCCGACGTGTTACCAGTTGACGCGCACAACACGACCTGCTGGCCACGGGCCACTGACTCGGTGACAGCGACCGTCATGCCCCGGTCCTTGAAGGAGCCTGTCGGGTTCAGGCCCTCGACCTTCAAATGCACTGTGCAGCCGGTCTGTTCGGAGAGCCGCTTGGCGTGGATCAGCGGCGTACCGCCCTCCAGAAGGGTGATCGGGTTCCAGTTGTCCTCGACCGGCAGTCGGTCGCGGTAGGCGGCGATCAGGCCGGGCCACGACTTGTGCACCGGCTCGGCGCGGGTGTCGCTCATTCGCTGGTTCCCTCGAGCCGCAGCACGCTGGCCACTTCCTGCACGACGTCGAGATCGGCGAGCGCGGCGACGGTGTCCGACAGCGCCGCGTCGGTCGCCTCGTGGGTCACCACCACGATCCGGGCACCGCAACGCTGGCCACCTTCGTCGACCACGCCCTCCTGGCGTACCTCGGCGATGCTGACCTCGCGTTTGCCGAATTCGGCTGCGACGGCGGACAGTACGCCGGGTCGGTCGGCGACGTTCATGCTGACGTAGTAGCGAGTGGGGATGAAGCCGATCGGCGAGATGGGGAGCTTCGCGTATTTCGACTCACGGGGCCCACGCCCGCCCTGCACCCGGTTGCGCGCGGCCATCACGAGATCTCCCATCACAGCCGACGCCGTCGGCGCTCCCCCGGCACCCTGCCCGTAGAACATCAACCGGCCAGCCGCCTCGGCCTCCACCACAACGGCGTTGAAAGCTCCATTGACCGAGGCGAGGGGATGCGTCAGCGGCACCAGCGCCGGATACACGCGCGCCGAGATGCGTTGCTGTCCTTCGTCGTTGGTGAGGCGCTCGCAGATGGACAGGAGCTTGATCGTGCAGCCAAGTGCCCGCGCGGTGGCGAAGTCGGCGGGGGTCACCTTGGTGATGCCCTCGCGGTAGACGTCGTCCGTGGTCACCCGCGTATGGAAGGCGATGGACGCCAGGATGGCGGCCTTGGCCGCCGCGTCGTATCCCTCGACATCAGCGGTCGGGTCAGCCTCGGCGTAGCCGAGCGCGCTCGCGTCGGCCAGTGCCGCCGAATACTCGGCACCCGTGCTGTCCATCTCCGAAAGGATGTAGTTGGTTGTGCCGTTGACGATTCCGGCGACCCGCAGAACCGTGTCGCCCGCGAGGGACTGCGTGAGCGGGCGAATGACGGGAATGGCACCGGCGACCGCGGCCTCGAAGTAGAGATCGACGTGGGCGTGCTCGGCGGCCTGCGCCAGCTCGCCGGTGGACTGCGCCATCAACGCCTTGTTGGCGGTCACGACGGACTTGCCCTTCTCGAGGGCGGACAGGATCGCCTTGCGGGCGGGTTCGACCGGACCCATCACCTCGACGACGACGTCGACGTCGTCGCGGGACACCAACTCTTCGATGTCGTTGGTGAGGAGGTCGACTGACACGCCACGGTCGTCGGCGACCCGTCGCACACCGACGCCGCGAAGCACGAGCGGTGCACCGATGCGAGCGGTCAGATCCTCGGCGCTCTCCTCGATGATGCGGACAACCTGACTGCCCACATTCCCGAGGCCCAATACGGCTACGCCGACAGCTTTTTGGTTCATCAACTACCTCACTTCCAGACTGAGCAGATCGTCGACCGTCTCCCGGCGCAGGATCAGGCGGGCCCGCCCGTCGCGCACAGCCACCACCGCGGGGCGGCCGATCAGGTTGTAACGACTCGACATGGAATAGCAGTACGCACCGGTGGCCGCGACGCCCAGCAGATCGCCGGGTGAGACGTCGTCGGCGACCCACGCGTCACGCACGACGATATCGCCGCTTTCACAATGCTTTCCGACAACACGGCCCAGCGTCGGCGCCGCATCGCTGGTTCGGGAGATCAGGCGCACGTCGTATTCCGCACCATAGAGCGATGTCCTGATGTTGTCGCTCATGCCGCCGTCGACGCTGACGTAGCGGCGGTGCGCGGACGGACTGACGGCCACATCCTTGACGGTGCCGACCCGGTACACGGTGATGGTGCCTGGGCCCGCAATGGCCCGCCCCGGCTCGACCACCAGCCGCGGGGTGGGCAGGCCGACCGCGGCCGACTCGTTGTGCACGATCGCGCCGAGCTTGGCCGCGAGGTCCTCGACCGGGGGCGGATCATCCTGGGGCACATACGAGATACCCAGTCCCCCGCCGAGGTCGACGGTCGACATCTGCGCGGTCTTGTCGACACCGAATTCGGCGACCACGTCGCGCAGCAGGCCGATCACCCGGTGGGCCGCGATCTCGAAGCCCGCGACGTCGAAGATCTGCGAACCGATGTGGCTGTGCAGTCCGACCAGTCGTAGGTGATCGGTCTCGAACACCCGGCGTACGGCGGCCATCGCGGCTCCACTGGCCAACGACAATCCGAACTTCTGGTCCTCGTGAGCGGTCGAGATGAACTCATGCGTATGGGCCTCGACGCCCACGGTGACGCGTACCAGTACGTCCTGCACGACACCCGCCGCGGCGGCGATGTCCTCGAGCCGCTCGATCTCGGTCATCGAATCCAGCACGACGTGGCCGACGCCGGCCTTGACCGCCGCCGACAGCTCATCGACGGACTTGTTGTTGCCGTGCAGCGCGATGCGCTCCGCAGGAAAGTCTGCGTGCAACGCGACGGCGAGTTCGCCGCCACTGGCCACGTCGAGCGACAGACCTTCCTCGTTCACCCAGCGGGCGACTTCGGTGCACAGGAACGCCTTGGCCGCGTAACGGACGTTCTCGCCCCCGCCGAACGCAGCGGCGATCTCGCGGCAGCGCGACCGGAAGTCGTCCTCGTCGATGACGAAGACGGGCGTGCCGAACTCCTCGGCGATGTCCGTCACCTTCACCCCGGCGATGGACGCAACACCGTCGTCGCCGCGAACGGTGTTGCGCGGCCAGACGTTCGGCGCGAGCATCAGCAGCTGATCGGATGACTGTGGACGAAGAGGGGTGCCTGCTAGGTGATTTTCTTCGGCGTGCCGAGGTCCGGCGGGATGGGCCATTACATCCGCTCCGGTGCGGTGACGCCGAGAATGCCGAGCCCGTTCTCGATGACCTGGCGGGTGGCCTGGCACAGCGCCAGCCGTGCGGTGTTGAGCTCGCTGGGCTCCTCGTCGCCCTGCGGTAGCACCCGGCAGGAATCGTAAAACCGGTGGTAGTCGCCGGCCAGGTCCTCCAGATAACGCGAGACCCGGTGCGGCTCACGCAACGAGGCAGCGGTTTCCAACACACGCGGGAACTCGCCGATGTTGCGAATCAGCGTGCCCTCCTTCTCGTGCGTGAGCAGCTCGAGATGCGAGGTGTCCGCGACCAGGCCCAGTTCGGCGGCATTGCGCGCCAGCGCGGAGAGCCGGGCGTGCGCGTATTGCACGTAATACACCGGGTTTTCGCTGGATGCCGATGACCACAACGCCAAATCGATGTCGATGGGCGAATCAACCGATGACCGGATCAATGAATACCTGGCGGCGTCGACGCCGATGGCCTCGACGAGATCGTCGAGCGTGATGACCGTGCCCGCCCGCTTGCTCATCCGGACCGGCTGGCCGTCACGGACCAGGTTTACCATCTGGCCGATCAGCACCTCGACCGTGGCGGGGTCTTCGCCGAGAGACGCCGCGATCGCCTTCAGACGCGAGATGTAACCGTGGTGGTCGGCACCGAGCATGTAGATGCACAGGTCGAATCCGCGTGCCCGCTTGTCGAGGTAATAGGCGATGTCGGCGGCGACATAGGCCGGGTTGCCGTCACTCTTGATGACGACGCGGTCCTTGTCGTCACCGAAATCGGTGGTACGCAACCACGTTGCGCCGTCCTTCTCATAGATCTTGCCCACGTCACGCAGCCGGGCGATGGCCTGGTCGACGCGACCGCTGGTATGCATCGAGTCTTCGTGGGTGTAGACGTCGAAGTCGGTGCCGAAGTCGTGCAGGGACTGCTTGATGTGGTTGAACATCAAGTCAACGCCGATCGACCGGAACGTCTCGCGCATCTGCTCGTCGGGGTGGTTCAGCGCGTCGGGCTCTTTGGCGAGCACCTGGTCTGCGATGTCTGCGATGTAGTCGCCGGCATAACCGTCGTCGGGTGTGGGTTCGCCCTTCGCCGCGGCGATCAACGAGTTGGTGAACCGGTCAATCTGGGCGCCGTGGTCGTTGAAGTAGTACTCCCGAACGACCTGCGCGCCCTGCGTGGACAGCAGCCGTCCCAGCGCGTCCCCGACGGCCGACCAGCGGGTGCCGCCGATGTGGATCGGACCGGTCGGGTTGGCGGAGACGAACTCGAGGTTGATGTTCGTCCCGCCCAGCGCGTCGGAATGCCCGTAGGTCCTACCCGCAGCGATGACGTTGTCGACGATGACGCCCTGGGCGTTTGCATCGAGCCGAAGGTTGACGAAGCCGGGTCCGGCCACCCCGGCCGAGGCGATGCCGTCAGCCTCGGTGAGCGCGGTCGCCAGCCATCCCGCCAGCTCACGCGGGTTTGCGCCGACCTTTTTGGCGAGCTGCAATGCGAGATTGGTCGCGTAATCGCCATGCTCGGGATTTCGCGGCCGCTCGACGGTGACCGTCGCAGGCAGCGCCGACGCATCGAGGTCATGCTCGGCCAGCACCGCGGCGGCGATGGACTTGAGCAGCTCGGCCAGGTCGGCGGGGGTCACGAGGGTCCATCCTATGGTCTCGGGTGGTCAGGCCCCGAATCGTTAAACGCAGACGTCGATGCGCTAATCTGTGCACGCCCATTGGCGCAGTCAGTCCGCGTGCGCCCCCGTAGCTCAGGGGATAGAGCGTCCGCCTCCGGAGCGGAAGGCCGCAGGTTCGAATCCTGCCGGGGGCACTCATCTTCGGACCACATCACAAATGGGGATGGTTGCGTGTTTGGCGACTTCCCGACCGCACCCCGTCGAGCAGACATGCGCCTGTGGCGTACTAGCTGCGTCACCGGGTTCCTGGCAACGCTCTAAATACATTCTGTATCCGCGGCTCATGTGGTCTGGGGCGTTGTTATTGCCGTGCGGAGATGTCATTACTGAAGGCAACAAATGATTTGCGCAGTGCTTTGACGTCCGCATACATGTCGAAACGGTCGTCAATGGCCTGTAAAGGCAGATGGCGTCGCCTTTGTTGCAGCGCGAAGTGTCAGAGACCGCAATATTTGCTGTCGCTCGAAACCGCAAATAATTGCCCTGAACAATTAAGACTTGTTTGCGGGCTGACATCCACATAACACTCGATGCGATCTTGAAGCAGGCCCAAGAATCGAGCTGTGCCGAGTATGAGCAAATTTCCGGAACCTGATAGGAGCCTGTGGCCGACCCAAGATTTGCCCGAATCGCACGACGCGAACAATTAGTCGCTCGCGGCCGACTGCGGCAGTAGGCCGATGAACTGCGGTTTTATCGATAGGCAGCGCTACGAAAGGGTTCGGCTCTCTTGTCGCTCATGTACGCCGTCAGGCATCGGCGAGACCTCACCTTTCACCCGGCTAATTGAAATCGCAACTAGTCTGCCGAATTCGCGTTTTTAGTGACCAGCGACGAGAAAGTGGTGTTACGTTTGCTAGTGGGCAATATTGGGTCTATCTAATCAAAGGGGGAATTACATGCCCAAGCATAGGAAAGAGGCGGCGCGAGGTCTGCGCTTGCCTGTCGTACCACTCATGGGCGGACTCGCACTTGCAGGCGGCGCCGCTCTGTTGCTGTCCGGACCGGGCGGTACGTCGCCTCTCGCGTCGGTGAGTTCGAGCATCGACCAGCCGAAGACGCTCGAATACGACGTCTCGCTGGTGAACACGGAGTTCGCGACGGGGCCACTGTGTTTCGCACAGCCCAACTGCAACATCTTCGGGCTTGGCGCTAACGCAGCACCGAGCTTCGTCGGTTCCGGCAGTACTTTCGCATCGATCGCTTTTGCGGCGCCCTCACAAATAGCGGGCAGTTTGACCGGCGGGGCAGGTCTGTTTGGTAACGGCGCAGCCGGCACGAATGCCTACGTCGACCCAGTAACCGGCAACGTAGTTCAGGCGACGGCCGGAAAGAGCGGCGGCTTGCTCTTCGGCAATGGCGGCCAGGGCGGAAAAGGCCTAGACGCCGGCTACTACCGCGACACGAACGGTGACAACGTCATCAATTCGAGCGACCAGTACTACGAGGCCACCGCGGGCGCGAACGGCGGGAATGCCGGTTTCTTCGGCAACGGCGGCCTCGGCGGCGCCGGCGGATCGGAAATCAACGCCGTGGACAACCCGGCCATCACGGCAGATAACGACGCCCAAGGTAAAGCCGGCGGTGCCGGCGGCCGGGGCGGTTTGTTTGGTGGCCTTGGCGGCGGTGGTGGTGCCGGCGGCGGCGCACAAACAAGCGTCGGCGACGCAGATGGCGGAGACGCCGGCGACGGCGGCTTCGGGCTCAACGGCGGCGGCCTCGGCGGCCTCGGCGGCTTCGCGGCTGCGACTGGAATCGGTACCAATTCAGGTGAAGCGAACGCTGGCGACGGCGGCGACGGCGGCGGTGCTGCCTTCGGTAACGGTGGCGCAGGGCGCGCCGGCGGTGACGCGTACTCCGCGGGCGCCGATGCCTACGGCGGTCTCGGAGGTAATGGCGGCGACACGGTCGTCGGCGACGGTGGTGCCGGTGCCAACGGCGGATACGGCCATGCCATAAACGGAGCCGCCCACTCGGGCAGTGGTGGAGACGGCGGAAACGTGTTCGGCAACGGCAATGGCGGCCAAGCCGGTAACGCCGGGCCGGCCCAGGTATCGGGCACAGGAACGCCGTCCGGCGGCGAAGGCGGTCTCGGCGGCAGCGGACGGGGCTTCTTCCGCAACGGTGGTAAGGGCGGCAACGGCGGCAGCGCCACCCGAGGCGCGTTCGACGCGAATAATCCGGGCGCCGGCGTCCCGGCTGGTCCTGGTGGCCCCGGCGGCGACGGTGGCCATGCTGGTCCCGGCGGCACGCCTGGAGCTGGCGGCACCGGAGGTGCCGGCACACCGAATGGCGCCCCCGGCGCCAGCGGCTAAGAACTGTCGGACAAGTAACCGAGCGAACAGCCCGGGGCTCTCAGGAGTCCCGGGCTGTTCTGTCTTCACAAGGAATTATTGCGTTCTCACGGGTCCTACACGACACGCCCAGCGATGGCCATGGCCGGCGCGACAGACGAACTCGTACACGTCGGCACGCATGAATTCATATCTGGGCCTTGCTTATCGACGATGTGCTCCTGACGACAAGTGCGGTCGCTGGTGAGGGCCGCCGACTTACCCGGTGACATAGGTCACTCGGTCCAACATGCAGGCGGTGAGCACCGCCCGAATCGCCCGATCGCACGGAACGTATTGGTCTGCAGTTGATTCCAGATCGCGGAGTTCGGGCGCAGTGAGCGGTTTCACACCCGCCACAGCAAGTTCTTAGGAACATATAGGTCCCCTTTGGTCCTCCAATCTAGTAGGGCTATTGCCCTGCTCAGAAAAGTGAATCTCGTTGGTTGAAGGAGGAGTTGAGATGTCAGCTTCAGCCACTGCTCGCGACCCACGGCGCCGGCGCCGATTCGATAAATTTACTGCAACCGACTGATCGACGGTCACTTTACGGCTGACCGCCCGGGGGGATCAGTCGAGCAGCGCGGGCAGTGGGACGTGCATCAAACTGCACGCGGCGCGCAGCATTTCACCCTCCGCCGCTGTAACGGTGCCGTCGTGAAGCACCGGCTCCACCATCGCCTCGACGAGCGCCTGTTTGGCCTTCGGCTCCAACGCGTCCAGCGCAGCCCAGCCGCCGTCGAGCGTCTGCTGCCAGCTGTGCCTGCGCGGGCTGTCTGGCGTGGCCGCATCGCCGTACAACCGTCGCAGCGCACCATGGAACGCACGCGCTGAGGTGTCGGGATCGCCGCCGCTCGCGACCGCAAGCGTGGCAAGGAGCGTCGTCACCACCGGGCGCACGTTCTGTAAGGAGCCGTTGCCCACCTTGCTGCGACGGGACGGGTCGGCCCCGTCCAGCAGGTAGTTCCAGACCAGCCGGGTCAGGCAGTACTCGAACATCGTCACCGTCCCGTCGGCGACGGCGAGATCGTTCAGCGCTGCGACCAACGCATCCTGGTCATGACGGGAATGCGCCGCTAGCTGGGGAAGAGCTAGTCCGACGAACGGCATGCGCAGCTTTTGAGGCAACGTCGCCATCTGCGTCGCGAGAGCGGCCACGTCTCGCGCCTGCGCCGGCCCCATCCGCGCAACGACCGAGGCGAGTTGGCGGGCTTGTAGCGTCTCGCCGGGCGGCGCCAAAAGAAAGGCGATCACCGCCGCAGGCGCCGTCGTCGGCTGGGTGGCGAGCTGTCGGATGTCGTCGGGCAGCCGCGCATGCAGGGCGGCACCGTATTTCAGATCGGCCGGGCCGAAGGTGCCTGCGCGGGCGACGACCTGCTCTGCG
>NZ_JAVHWK010000183.1:0-24057 GCF_032159775.1 Mycobacterium sp. | reverse complement strand
GGGGAGGCCGCCGACCACAACGACGCAGACGTCGCCTTCGTGACGAACATGATTCCGTATCACCAGCAGGCCATTGACATGTCAGCTCTCGTCGCGGACCGCTCGGCCGACGCCGACGTGCAGCAGCTGGCCTCGGACATATCGGCCGCACAGCAACCCGAGATCGAGACATTGAAGGTCCTGCTGGTGCAATGGAACTCGAACTCCGAGTCAAGCCCCGCTAGGGCGCCCGCCGGCAACGGCGGAATGCCAGGCATGGTCGACGAGGCCACGATAGCCCGACTTACTTCTTTGGAGGGCAGCGAGTTCGATCAGCTGTGGCTGCAGTCGATGGTCGGGCATCACCAGGGAGCCATCGAGATGGCAAATGCCGAAGTAGCGAACGGCGCCAACGTCGACGCCAAGGCGATTGCCCAGAACAGCGTCAATGCGCAGCAGACCGAGATCGACCGGATGAACCAATTGCTCGCAGGCTAGACACATTGCCAGGAGCTGACCACGCCGAGACTGCGGGCAGATCGACTTATTCGACGGAATCGCGATCTCTCCGCAGTTTCGTCGCGCCATCGGCCGCCCAGGTGACGTGTATGGGAATATCGTCGGTCCACGGCTGGCCCGTCACCATGTCGGCGACGTTCACGTAACCCCGCTCGAATTCCCCTGTCGCTGCGTCGACCAGGCGGTACTCCTGCCGTTGCCGGTGAAACGGTTGCGCATCGAGCAGGATGACACGCACCTCGTCCGGCTCGAAGTGGCAACGCTCCTGCATCGCGGTGATCAGTTGCTCGTTGTGCATGTGGCCGTCGCCGAAATTCCACCCGACCGCAGTGCTGCACAGTCGCTCTCCCTCTGTGATCAGGTAGTCGTCCTGATTGCGCTCCGCCAACGCGTGATGCACGAGGGTCAGCAGGGCTTTACCGTGAGAGTTGAACCCGCGGAAGGCGTATCCCTTGTACAGAAAGATCAGCGCCTGCTCCTCGCTGCCGTAGAACTTCGCGAGCTGGGAGGCGGGCATGCTTGCGATCGAGACCAGACCGCGCTCGATCTTCTCGTTGGCTGACGGCTTGATGCACCACCACGAGGTGTCCCAGTTGCCTGCGTAGTACCGCATACCCGGCAGGAATGAGATCTTGCGCGGAAAGAGGTTGCCCAGCACGACGATCGTGGCGAGCAGTGCGAAGAGCAGCACGGGAAGCGGAGTGGTCAGATCCGACAGTCCCACCTCGGCTTGCCCGACGAACAACGCCAGCACCGAGAACATCATGAACACATTCCATTCCAGCGGCACGCCCATCGGGATCGCGGACAGGATGCCGAAATGGAAGCAGAGCATCACGAACGCCGCGATCGCCGTCGGCCAACCGCCGTGGGAGAACAACAGCGCCAACGGGACCAACATCTCGATCGCGGTACTGAAGTGGGCGATGAACCGCGATACCCGCCCGGGACGCAGATCGTCGGGGAACTTCTCGAAGAACTTCCGTTTCAGCCACTTGGTTCGAATCAACGGGTTGTTCGACATCATCGTCGAGATCACAAACGGGAAGTGCTTGTTGAGTTTCGACGTCGCGGCCCCCATCCAGATCGCGACGCACACCAGCTTGGCGGCGATGATCAGGTCGACCCCGAAGCCGGCGAACAGAAACGCCACCGCGAACGATCCGTACACCTCGCCGCGGGCGGCCAGGAAGATCACCTTGTCCCGCAGGCCGAGCACCGCCAGCAGCCCCAGAATCGTGCAGATCTGCCAGAGCGGCAGCACACCGATCGTCGTACCGAGAGCCGGAACCGGTCCTGTGCCGTCGGAGAACAGCGCGACGAGCAGCATCACCAACAGCGCCCCATACAGGACCACATCCACCGGCGTGCGGGCGGTGCCTTTCGTCAGCGGTACCCGGCTCGGCCATGGCGGCAGCCGAATGGTGTTGGGCCGCAACCAGTACAAGATCGACCCCAACGGCGGGAAGAATCGATTGTTCAGCGGCCCGAACCCGCAGCCGAGCCCGACCACCTCGAACAGCATGGTGTAGAGCACGACCTTCTCGAACACGATCGGCTCGGTCCACCACTGCGCGATGTCGGCGAAGCCGTCGACGCCCTTGGTGGCGAGCGCGAACAGCCAGCCGCCGAGGATGTAGAGCAGGATCTTCAAGACATAGAACAGGTGCATGACGACAGGGGTGCCGAAGCCGACCTCGGCCCAGTGCCTGGCCATCGGGCGGATCTTCTCGGAGCGAGTTCCTTTACTCCACTCGGCGAAGTCGACGACGGGCATATCGGGCTGAAGGAATCCCATGGCCACCCAGACTAGAACGTGTTCTAGCCTCGCGGCCAGACTTCGCCGATCAGACCGCTGCCCAACCTTCATTCACGCTGATCGTCGCGACGACTTCCTCCGTCATCCTGACAGTGCGGCGTCGAGCCGGGCGACATATTCGTCGACGTCTCCGATCGCCGACTCGGCGGCATGCACGCTGACAGCGACGGTGCCCCCGATGCCGTGCACACCGTGGGCAAGTCCCATCATCGGCGACAACGCCGGGTAGCCGGCGGTGACCACCACCGGTGCACCGCCGAAGTGCAGGTCCGCCGGTCCCCGGTTGACGCTGGAGACGACGGTGTTTCCCGTCACCGTTGGCGACCGCACGGTCGGGTCGAAATGTGCGACGCCCCAGCGCAGTAGCGGCGCAGGCGTGACGGCGAACGCCCGGTTCGCCGCTTGCATCGCCGGATGCTGAGCGCGCCGACGGCGGTCGGCGAGGTCGGCCGCGACCCGTGTCGCCCGTTCTGAGAAGCTCAGCTCCGGATACAGACCGACGCCGACGTTGCCGAAATGGTTATTCGCCTCGCGGACAACAGTTTTGGCCATCGGCACCTCGGCAGCCAGCGTCGACGGGTCGTCGCCGAGCCCACGCAGGTGAGCCGACAGCGCCGTGGATACCGCGCACAACACGCCGACCGTCACCGTCGGGCCCGGCAGGCCCTCGCGGTGCCGGACCAGGGTGCGCACGCTGCGCACGCCCGACGGCCGGGTGTTGCTCCGCAACGCAGGTCGCGGCGCCGCCTCCGCGGGCACCAAGCCCATTGCGGTGTCGCGGACAAGTTGGCGGTACGTCCGTGCGGCGAGCAGGCTGCGCCACGGAAGTTTGACGCCGCGCAGCCACGGCGTTGTGATCGGCGCGATGTCGACGGCGCGGCCGAACAACCGCGCGGCCATCGCCGACGAACGCGCGCCGTCGGCCAGTACATGCGAGATTTGCAGGACAGCGACCGTTCCCGGGCCTGCGGCCCCGGGCACACCGTCAATCGACGGGAAGATGTGCAACCGCCACGCACCCACCCGTGGATCGAGGTGGTGATCGCCGAGCCTGCGCACCGCGTCCAGGCAGCCCGTCCAGCTGTTGTCATCGAGGTGATGGACCGTGAACTGACCGGCGTCGACGTCGATGCTCGCCCACGCAGGATAGGTCAATGCGTTGCCGTCCAGAATACGCAGACGAAGCTCCGCGCAAGCATCGGCGCGGCAACGGATTTCTTCGACCGCCTGATCGAGATCGGCTGGCTTCCCATCGAACCCGTACACCAGGAGCTGGTCGTTGGGCATCTTCGCCGACAGCCAGTACGTCTGCGCATCGACCGCTGCAAGCCGGTGCACGGGCATGTCCCCTGTCAGACTTGTCCGACGAAGTCGACAATGTGGCGCGCCACCGCAGCCGGCTGCTCGAGCTGCAGGAAGTGGCCCGCGCCCTCGACGACGAAGACGTCCCCGCCAGGTGGCAGAACTCGCTGCACCCAGGCGACGTAATCCGCTGCCATGCAACCGTCGTCGTCACCATGCAGGTAAAGGGTCGGAAGGATGGGCGGCTTCAGGAACAAGCGATGGAGATCCGCGTACTCGGTAGGCGGTGTGGTACCCCGGAAGTTCTGCCGGTACATGCTGATCGCACCGCGCCAGTTCTGCGGTCCGCCGATGGCATCCTCGACGAGTCGGACATCCTGCGCCTCATCGTAGCCCGGTGACCACTGCCGCCACAGCATGGGAACCACACGCGATGCGGAAAGCTCGGGAAGCCAGGGCAATTGGAAGTACATGATGTACCAGCTGCGCAACAACTGCCGCGGGATCTGCGCCACCAGCCGGAGCTGATCGGGCGCGCGGCCCCACGGTTGAAACGCGGCGAAAGGCGGCACCGACATGATCACCGACTTGGCGAACGGGCTGTCAGGCATCGCCGCGAGTCCGGCGGTGGTCATCGCACCCCAGTCGTGGCCAATCACCACGTCGCGTCCCGTCGGTCCGGCCGCCTCCAACACCTGTAGCGCGTCCTCCATCAGCGCACCGACGTGATAGCTGTCGTCGGCGGGGATCGACGATGGTGCATATCCCCGCATGAACGGCGCCACCACACGCCAGCCCGCGTCGACGAGCAGCGGCGTGAGCTTTCGCCATCCCCAGGCGGTATCGGGAAAGCCGTGCAAACACAACGCGATCGGAGCGTCGGGCGGCCCCCAGGTCAATGCGCGAAGCTGCACCGATGAGGTAGCGACGTCAGTCCAGTGGGGATCGCTCACGACTGTGGGCTAGACCGGGTCGAACTTGGAGATCAGCCACCGATCGCCAACCTTCTCCAAGGTGATACGCACGCTGGATGCGGTGTCGGTAGGCACGCCGTTGCCGACGCTCACCGTCTGATCGACGAACACGAGGACCACCGCACGGCCGGGATTGGCCGATACCGACGCGGCCGCAGGCACCTTGGCAACCGCCGATATCTGCTTCTGCTTGGCACCCGGGATGACGACATTGTTGATCAGGTCGGTGTACTGATCGCGAAAGTCGCCGGTGAGCAGGTCGCGCGCCCCCGTCAGCTGCTTGTCGACAGTGTCGGGTTTGTACGACAACAGAGCGACCGTGCTGTCCATGGCTGCCTGCACCGACTCGGTGCGGGCATGGTCGCTTTGGCGCACCGCCGAGTCCTGAAACTTCAGGAATGCGGCGCCCAACGCCAGCAGAAACGCCAGGGTGGGAAGCAGAGCGAAGGCGCTGACGCGCCGCCAGTTGATTTTCCGCCGCGGCTTTGCAGGTTCGCCCCCTCTCGTCGACTCGTCGGCGGGGTCCGCCGACTCATCGGTGGCTACTATCGCCGTGTCGGTGTCCGACGGCGTGTCCGAGTCGTCCGTCGTCGTCTTCTCGCCGGACTCTTCATCGACCGTCACGGTGGCCTGTTCCTCCGCGGCGTTGCCTTTCGGGGTATCGGTCACGGCACAAACTCCACATTGCTCACCTTGGCTTGGTCACCCATCTTCTGCACTGTGATGCGCATCCGCCACGACCGCGGATCCTGCTCGGCAGCACCGGCGTTCGACGTTTTAACCGTCACCGCGACGAGGACCGCAGCGTTGTCTCCGGACTCGGACTCCACACCTGCCTCGGTGATGTTGCCGACGGACTTGGACTTCGCCTGCTTGACGACTTGCACGAACGGCGCCGAACGGGCCTGGAAATCGTCATAGAAGGAGCCGGTCGCCGAGTCGAGGATGCGTTGCACGTCGGAGTCGGCGTGCTCGAAGTCAATGGTGGTGAGGTTGAGCGCGCCCTGCCGGCCCACCTGGAGGAAGAGGTTGCGCTCGTCGGCGGCCTTGCGCGACTCGTACGCGCGGTAACCGAGCCACCCGGTCAACCCGGCCAGGGCGACCACCGCCGCCAAACCAATGATGGTCGCCAGCCGCACGGGCGACATCCGGGGCCGAGCCGGCTTGCTTTCGACATCATCGTCGTCGGCGTCGGCATCGGCGTCTGTCTCGGATTCCGGTTTCGCCGCCGTCGGCTCCACCTCGGCGTCTGTCGCCTCAGCGTCCGTCGTCTCGTCGGTCGTCACGTCAGCGACAGTCGTCTCGGCGTCTGTCGGATCCGTCGCGCCCCCGTCGGGGTCGACGCCGTGCTTAGCCATTCCTTGCTCCTCCGCGGCTCTGCGAGCCAATTGGCCTGTGTATACACCAGCGCATCCGGTCCAACCTACGTGGCCCGGCTTGGATGTAGCTGATGGGGCACTACCACCTGCGGTGTTCGCGCCGGTATCCTGGCCAAACCGATAAATAGTTTACGGTTTGGCGTCTACCGGCCGGGAGGAGACCAGGTGCGCATCATCGTCACTGGCGGAAACAGCGGAGTCGGTAAGGCAACGGCGGCGGCCATGGCAGCTGCGGGCCACCACGTGGTGATCGCATGCCGAACCCCGGGCAAGGGCAAGGAGGCCGCGGCAGCCATGTCCGGACACGTCGAGATCGCCGAGCTGGACCTCGCGGACCTGACCAGCGTTCGGAAGTTCGCTGATTCAGTGGACTTCGTGGACGTTCTGGTCAACAACGCCGGGGTCCTCGGTCTACCACTGACCCGGACGGCCGACGGCTTCGAGGCCCACATGGGTACTAATCACCTCGGCCATTTCGCGCTGACCTGCCTGCTCGGAGATCGCGTACGTGATCGGGTCGTCGCGGTCGCCAGCAGCAACCACGCGTTGGCCAAGATGCACTTCGATGACCTCAACTGGCACCAGCGCCGCTACAACCCTTGGTCGGCCTACGGGGAGTCCAAGCTGGCGAACGTACTTTTCGTGCAGGAGCTGGCCCGCCGCGGCCGGATCGCCTACGCGTCTGATCCCGGAATGACGGCCACCGACATCACCCGCGACGGCTCCGGGCTGCTGCAGTGGGCGGGCAGGGCGTTGTCGCCTCGCATCGCCCAGACTCCCGCGCAGGGGGCCCGGTCGACTATCCGGGCGGTGACCACCGACCTGCCCAACGGTACGTACATCGCACCGCGGGGCCTTTTTCACCAGTGGGGCAAGCCGAAGCCGGTGAAGCTCGCCGCGAAGGCGCGTAATCCGCAGAGCGCGCGCAGGCTGTGGGAGCTGTCCGCCGAACTGACCGGATGCGATTGGCAGGGAGTGGGCGCATGACGACTGATTCGACATACCGCAGACCTCAGACCCGCCTGGCGCCCACTCCGACGCCGGAGTCGATGGCGTTCTGGACGGGCGGGCGCAACGGGGAGTTGCTGATCAACCGCTGCCACGATTGCGGGCATTTCTTCCATCCACCCGGGCCGGCGTGCTGGCGCTGTCGAAGCACCGACGTTGCGCCGGAGCCGGTGTCCGGCAGGGGCACCGTCGCCGCCTACACCGTCAATCGGCAGCCGTGGATACCCGGACTCGACCCGCCCTACATCGTGGCGATGGTCGAGCTCGCCGACGAGCCCGACGTCCGGCTCATCACCAATGTCGTCGATGTGTCCTCAGACGACATTCGCGTTGGCCTGCCCGTGGAGGTCTTCTTCGAAGACTGGACCACGGTTTCAGGCGAAGAGGACAGCCGGGTGTGGCTGCCCTTGTTCCGCCCAGTCGCGCCGGGCTGACCCACACCCTCGAACGAACCACCAATCGTGGCAGTCAGCTGCCACGAGGCGACGTCGTGGAGTTCTGTCCCGCCGCGCGGAACCTCGTTCCTGCACATCCGCGCGATCGGTGATTCACCGTGCTGGCCGATGTTACTGTGACAGTCAACTGACATATTCTGACGCTTGACAAGGAAAAGCATGGCCGGGTCTGTATCGAACGTGACACTGAACTCCCCCACGGATTTGACTGCCGACGTGCTGACGTCTCTACTGCGGCGAAATCATCCTGAAGTCACCGTAACCGATGTCCGGCTTCGCAAGTCCTGGCAGGGAACCACCTCGCACCTACACCTCGACGTCGACTACGCCGATTCCCAGACCGTGCTGCCTCGGCAACTGTTTGTGAAGACACAGTTGGGGACTGTGCACGACCTGCCGGCAGCCGTAGACGAATCGCTGTCTGCGGGTGGCGGCGGCACGGTGCTTCTGGACGACGAGACGACGTTCTACCGCGATCTGCGTGACGATCTCGACGTCGAAACCATGACGACGTTTTTTGCCGAGCATCTCGACGGTCCGTCACAGTTTCTGATCGTCGCGGAGGACATCACGCTACGCGGCGCAGAAGTGCCCGACGCAGTCGCCGGCTTGTCCGTCGAACAAGTCGACCAGTTGCTGGCGACACTGAGCCGAACGCATGCCCCGTTCTGGGGAAGTTCACGCTTGAAGGACGGGGGGGACCTGTCGTGGTTGCAGAACCCGGTGACGGGCCGATTCGCCGAATTCTTGCGAAGCGACGGATTCGCGATCATTCGCGCATTCCTCGAATTGCCGTACAAGAAAGAACTCCTCGGTTCCGCGGGCGCCGATATCGACACGATGGAAGCGGCGTTCTGGGCGCTGCAGGACCTGGTGGCTGCCGAACCGGTCACATTGCTTCACGGCGATCCCCACCCCCGAAACACATATGTGCTGCCCGACGGAACGATCGGTCTGGTCGACTGGCAACTGGTGCGGCAGGGCTCGTGGGTGCACGACGTCGGTTACGCGTTGATCGGAGCATTGCCGCCCGCCTTGCGCCGCGACCACGAACGCGAACTGCTCGACAACTACCGCGGACGTCTGATCGACAGCGGTGTCGACGCGCCGCCGGACCGCGAGGAGATGTGGAACGCCTACCGGCAAAGCCCGGCATGGGGCTTCTGCATGTGGGCCATCACGCCCGACCAGATGTACTCCGTGGAGATCGTGCGCGCAGTGCTCGGACGCTTCGCCGAGGCCTACTCGGACCTCGGCACTGGCGCGCTACTCACTTCTTGACCCACCTGACTGCTGATTGTCGCTCATCGCGCGGCGGAGTCTGTCAACGCCGATCGCTCGAGGTAGGCGTGACCCAACTCGTCCGCCCACTGCACCTGCGCCCAACTGACCGTGTAGGCCCGTACCGGGTCCGTGACTCCGTAGGGAAGACCGTCCGCCATCGAGAGCCACATCGATGACCGCACGGTGCAGGCGATCTCGTCCTCCCCGCCGAGCGCGAACGAATACGTCTCGCCGTGGCGAGTCCCTGTTGCGGGCGGCGGCACCGATGTGATGTCGACGTGGCGCAGGGCTCCGTCATCGACCACGTACGCGCCCTCGAGCGTGGTGTGTCCGTCGCGGGCCCAGTACCGGCATAGTCCGAAGGCACGTCCACTTGGCAACACCCCGCCGGTGATCACGTGCCCGCCCCAATCCTTGAGCGTGTCGGCACCGCGCGGTCCCCGCGAATGATCTCGCCAGCCGACACCGTTGAAGTCGATGCTCACCCCGTCGACGACCAGTTGACCCGTCACCCGGGTGAGTTGTTCGTAATGCTCTCGCGCCCAAGTCTGCTCAGCCATGCCCTGGCCCGCTGTCGCGGCGTCCCACACGGGCGTCACGCACTCGACAAGGAGGTCCATGCGTACATGACTTTTCGACCCGTCCGCCAGCGGGCCTGTCCGCATCTGCTCGTAGGACGAGCGTAGGCAGAAGCCGTCGAACGTTATCCGCCACTTGTGAAATGGTTCCTCGCAGTGGAACTCGAGATTTGCGCCCGCCGGCTGGCGCTCTGCGACGGTGCGGTGATAGGCCCACATGCTCAGTACGCCCTGATCCTCAGGGAGCCCGATGAGAACGCGGTCCTCCCACATCTCCCACTTGTCTGCGACGGTGCCAAGGTGCAGCCACATGCCGATGTCGTTGACCGGGTCGTATGGGGTGAACAGCAGGTTCTCGGTCCATGCTGGGATGTCGGGGCATGTCTGCACCGTGCGTTCATTGTCCGCGCTCAACCCCGAGGACAATTGCCTGATCGCGCTGCTCATCGAAGGTCCCTCCTATAGGGCCGAACGGGCCAGTACGGCAACCTCTCCGGTCGTACCGTTGACACGTACTACGTCGCCGGTGCGCAGCACCTTGGTGCCGTTGCCGGTCCCGACGACGCAGCTGATACCCAGTTCACGCGCCACGATCGCGCCGTGGCTGGCCGGACTGCCGATATCGGTGACCAGCGCTCCCGCGAGCGACACCAGTGCCGTCCAGCCAGGGTCGACGAACTTGCACACCAGCACCTCGCCGTCGTCGAGCACGTCGTCGGCGTCGGCATCCAGTACGACCCGCACGGTGCCCTCGACGACGCCGGGCCCGGCGGGCATTCCCCGAACGCTCCGATCGTCCACACCTGCGGTGGTGTCCACCTCGATGGGCACGGGCATGCCCACGAAGGACACCGGGATTTCAAGTGCCCGATACTCCTCGCGCCGTTGCCTGCGGAACTCGACGATCTCGCCCGCGTTGTCCGGAAGGGGTCCCAGCAGCTCCGTGGTGGTGAGGTAGAAGGCGTAGTCGGCGGACTCGAGCTTGCCTGCCCCGACCAGCTCTCGGCCCAGTGCGCTCGCGGCCGCTCGGGTGCCGTCGATCGCGGTGAGGAAGCCGGCCTTGGTGAGCTCCATCGACCGGACCTGATATCCCGTGAACTTCAGCAGCCCGCGAAGCGCAACCTGGCGAGGCGTGGACAATCCGGCCAGCAGATCGGATTCCGCCTGCTTACGGGCCGCCACCGTGCGCTCCGCACGCGCCAGGGGCCGTTCGGCCTCCGGGCGGCCTGCATGGACAGCAGCGATCCGTTCGACTGCCTCGGGATCCTCCCGCCACGAATGCCCGATGACGTTGCCCTCGTTGGGGCCGTGAAATCCATGCCGCTCAACGAACTCCGCCACCGAGAGACGCGCCTGCCCCACCAACCACACGTCATCGGCGAGGCCGGTCTCGATGACACCGCCGTACCCGGCGAGCAACGTCGGCGCCAGATCGGTGCGTCCGAGTCGCGCAGTTATCGATTCGACTTGAGCGCGAAGCATATTGAGGATCATGCGGGTGCGAACGTGGACCCGCATGACCTGGGTGAAGCGGCGGATGGAGTCGGTCAGCAGGGCCCTGGGATCCGCCGGATCGCCTGGCAGCACCTGGGTACGCCACCAGTTCATCTGATCGTCGTACGCATGCTGTGGAGCCCAGCGCTGCCGTATCGCGGCCAGCGGCGCCTTCACCGCCACGAACGGAATCCGGAGCGGATCGCTCTTGGTCGGGGTGGCGTCGGCGCGAACCGAACCCAACAGGTCGCGTTCGAAGTCGTCACCGGTGGTGCCGGGGAGCAGCCCTGCCAGCTCGCGTGCGCGGTCGACGTTCATCGCCTGCCTGCCGTAGAAGCACGCCGTCGCCCACTGGTTCGGGTCCTCGGGCACCACGAGCGCGGAGCGAGGCAGTACGCCGAAATCGTAGATGCCTTCGCGGCTGGCACATTCGACCCCACTACCCCACAGCGACCAGCACAGTGGCGAGAGGATGTCGGGGGTGGCCTCACCGACGTTGGTCAGTGTCCACATTCGGTCCGGCTCGCTGCACCCCCGAATTGGGTCGGTCAAGCCGGCATGCGTACTGTCGTCGGCCATTGTCCTCCTGTACGCAGATGACAGTTCACTGTCACGTTCACCCTGATTCTGGCATGCCTGGTCATCAAGCGCGCCGATTTGGCTTCGACGGCGCGATCGGTAGGTAAGTGTGACAGTTAACTGTCATACTGTACTTGGTCGACGGCCACGTGTCCCCGCCAGCGGCCCGCCCAGCGCGTCATCGATCCCGACCCCGGAAGGCCGGCATGAGGTTCAAGCAGGATGCCTAGCTCGATCGGTTCGGCCGCGCGCGGCGATATCTCCAAGCAACAGCACACGAACCGGACCTCGATTGCGCTGCTCGACGGCAGTTGTTCGTTGTCCAGAGAAGAGTTGGGCAATAAGGCCCACGGCATCAACCTGATGCGGTGGCTCGGCCTGCCGGTGCCACCGGCGTTCTGCCTCACAACGGATGTGTGCGCTGCGTTCCTGAGCGGCGATCGACGCGCACTGGACCCTGTCTGGCCCGGCGTGTTGGAGAGCCTCGGGTGGCTGGAGCGCGAGACATCGCGCACCTTCGGCCGCGGCAAGCGACCGCTACTGCTCAGCGTGCGTTCGGGGGCGGCACAGTCGATGCCGGGGATGCTCGACACCGTGCTGGACCTCGGCATGAACGACGATGTGCAACACGCGATCGCTTCCAGCGCCACAGCCGAATTCGCGTCCGACACCCGCGGCCGGTTCGACGCCATGTATCGCCGGATCGTGCTCGATTCCGACGAGTCGGCGGACATTCCGGACGACCCATTCCTCCAACTCCGCGGCGCAATCGAAGCGGTGTTCGCTTCGTGGAACAGTCCCCGCGCGACGGCATACCGTGCTCACCGAGGCCTCGACGGTGCCGCAGGCACCGCGGTGGTGATCCAAGCGATGGTTTTCGGGAACCTCGACAGACAATCGGGAACCGGAGTTGTGTTCAGCCGCAATCCGGTCACAGGCGCCGACGAGCCATTGGGTGAATGGCTGCCTTGCGCGCAGGGTGAGGACGTCGTCTCGGGTGCCTACGATTGTCTGCCGCTGGACGCCCTGCGGACTGCGCAGCCGGATGTGTACGGCGAGCTCTTGACTGCGGCGGCCGAGCTCGAACGCTTCGGTCGCGACGTCCAGGACGTCGAGTTCACCGTCGAAGAAGGTCGACTGTGGCTGTTGCAGACCCGTGTCGCGAAGCGCTCTCCACAGGCTGCCGTCCGCCTGGCCTTGACGTTTCGCAGTGCGGGTGTCATCGGAGACATGGAGACGGTGCAGCGAGTCACCCCAGAGCATGTGCGCGCGCTGTTGTCACCGTCGCTGCAACCCGAAATTCGCACCGCCGCTACGTTATTGGCAAGGGGTGTGCCCGCAGGCCCCGGCGTCGCCTCCGGCATGGCGCACACCGATATCGACGATGCGATCGACGCCGCGGACTCGGGCGAGGATGTCATCCTGGTCCGCATCTCGACCAGCCCCGACGACGTCGCGGGGATGCTCGCGGCCAAGGCCGTGGTGACCGAGGTCGGCGGCGCCACGTCCCACGCTGCGGTCGTCAGTCGAGAACTGGGTCTGCCCGCAGTGGTGGGTTGCGGTACCGGCGTTGCCGCGGCGCTCGACGGCCGGTCGGTCACGGTCGACGGCGGCGCGGGTGAGGTCTACGACGGTGTGTTGAAGGTGGCAGCGTGGTCGGAAAGAGACAGCCCGGAGTTGGTCGAGTTGACCGCGATCGCCCTTCGCGTGTCTCCGCTACGGGCGCACGCCGCCGGTGCTCATCCGATGCTTGCGGCGACAACCACGGCTGCGGTGCGTGAAGCGGTCGGCACTGGGCTCAGTGACGTCGTCAGCGACGATCCCCTGATCGCCATGCTCACCGCAGTCGCACTCGCAGAAAGGCCCGACGATGGATGAACTGGCGCTGTTGCAGGCCGTCCGGCTGAAGGGCCGGGTGAGGCCCGCGGACCTGGCCGCGACGCTCGAGCAGGAAGAAGACGCCGTCGGCGCGGCTGTTGAGGATCTGGCAGGAGCGGGACTACTGGTGCGCGGCACGGCGGTTCGGTTGACACCCGAGGGCAGGGAGCGGTTGGCCGAATTGCTCGCAGAGGAGCGCCGCGGGATCGACGGCCCGGCCATCGCGCGGATCTACCACGAGTTTCGCCCGGTGAACCGGGCACTCAAGGCGCTGGTCTCCGACTGGCAGATCCGCGACGGCGGACCGAACGACCATTCGGACGCGGACTATGACGCGGCGGTACTGGCCCGGCTCGAACGCGTGCACGAGGCGATCCTGGCGATTTTGGCCTCGGCCTCCGAACAGCTTCCGCGGCTGGACGCATACACGGCCAAACTGTCGACGGCCATGGGCAAGATCCGGGCCGGCGACCCGACGTGGTTCGCCCGACCTGTCGTCGACTCGTACCACACGGTGTGGTTCGAGCTACACGAGGAACTGATCGGGGCAGCGGGACTGACCCGTGAGGACGAGGAGGGCGCGGGCCACGCGGAGTAGCGGCCCGTAGTGCGCAGGCAGTTTAAGCGGAGTCCTTGAGGACGAATTCGGGGATCCGATAACCGCTTTCCCCCAAGTCGACGATGCGCAGTTCGACACGTTGTCCGATTCGGACGTCGGCGGGGTCACAGTCGAGGACGGCGTTGATCCGCAGACCCGGCTGCTCGTCAAGTTCGATCAGTCCGACCACGTACGGCGGCACGCGGCCCGGCACCAGAGCCTGGCGGACCACGATGAAACTGAACACGGTGCCCTCACCACTGACTTCCTCGAAGTGCACGGGGCCACCGGTGAACCGGCTGCGCTCCAGCGGCGGATGTATCCACTTGCCGGTGTCATCGCACCGGCACAGCATCAACTTGCCGTTCTTGAGACCTTCCCAGTACGGCGCGGTGTCGGGGTCGGGAACCGGAATCGGCGGCGTCAGTAGAGCATCGGTCATGGCTTCTCCCTGCTGTAGACGTTGGCACCGCCGAACGGACCGCCGCCGGCGGTGACAAGTGCCAGTTGCGCGTTGTCGACCTGCCGGACCCCGGCCGCGTGCCGCAGTTGCAGCGCCGCTTCGTAGTGGTGGTTCAGGCCGTGGATGTATCCCTCCGACAGCAGGCCGCCGTGGGGGTTGACCACGACGTCGCCGCCGTAGGTGGCACGGCCCGTGGAGAAGAACTTCCCCACTTCGCCCTTCTCGCAGAACCCGAATCCCTCCATGGTCGCCATCACGGTGTAGGTGAAGCAGTCGTACATGCACGCGACGTCCATGTCGGCCGGCGTCAGTCCCGTGTTCGCCCAGATCTTCGGACCGGCTGTGCGCGAGAACATTTCGGTCGGATCGTCCCACGACGTCCATCCGGCGCCGCCTTGCGAGTTCGACGATCCGACCAGCCACATCGGCGGTTGCTTGCAGTCGCGGGCGATGTCCTCCCCGGTGATCAGGATTGCCACGGCGCCGTCGACCTCCGAGGTGCAGTCCAGTACCCGGAAGGGCTCGTTGATCCACCGGGCGGCCAGATAGTCGTCCATGGACAGCGGTTCCCGACGCAGCGCGTGCTCGTTAGGGCCGGCATGCGCGCGCTGCTGGATCGCGATCTGGCCGAGATCTTCACTGGTGGACCCATACTCGTGCTGGTGCCTGCGCGCCCACATCGCGAACCACTGAGGCGGGACCATGAACCCCGACGCGGTGTCGAACTGATCGTGGTGTTGCACCTGCATCGGGCCCTCGATGTGGCCGAACCGGTACCCGGAGCGACCGTTGAGTGAGCGGTACACCAGGACCGCCTTGCACATGCCCGCCTCGATGACGGCTGCTGCCGTCGCGATCTGGTCGGCGACCAGGTTGCCGCCGCCGTACATGGCGTTGGCCCAGGACAGTTCATCGGTGCCGAGCGCCCATCCGACGAAGATCGGCTGCTCGGAATCGTTGGCCATGTACGTGCAGATGCCGTCGATGTCACCGGCGGTCAGTCCGGCGTCCGCGATCGCATCCCGGCACGCGGACACCGCCATCGCGCGTGTCGTGCGCCCTGAATTTCGCGAATAGGTGGTGCGGCCGATTCCTACAACGGCACAGGTCATTCCGATTCTCCGATCTACTTCGGCATGGGCTCTCGAGGCAGGCCCAGGATGCGCTCCCCGATGAGATTCCTGACGACTTCCGAGGTTCCGCCCGCGATGGTCAGGCACCGGCTGAACAGGTAGTCATGCAGCACCTCCGGGTCGTCTCCGTTCAGCAGGCCGGGTCCGGCGATGCTCAGCGCGAGCTCTGCGACCCGCTGGGCGTGTTCAGCGCCGAACAGTTTGGCGATGTTGCCCTCTATTCCCGGGCCGGTATCGAACACCGCGCGAGCAGCCTGCCGCAGGTTCAGCGCGGCCGCCGCATACGACTCGATCAGCAGCGCGCCGACGTCGCGCGCCAGCCCGCCGTCGCCGGACCGGTAACGAGCCAGCAGTTCGAGCAACGCATCGGCGGCCATCGTCACCGATCCGCCGCCGATCGACACGCGTTCATTGCCGAGTGTCGCCATCGCGACTGTCCAGCCGGCGTTGACGGGACCGACCACGTCGCGGTCGGGCACGAAGGCTTCATCGAAGAACACTTCGTTGAACAATGTCTCGCCGGTGATCTCCTTCAGCGGGCGAACCTGAACGCCCGGATTGGCGAGGTCGATGATCATCGCGGTGATGCCCCTGTGCTTGCGCGCATCCGGATCGGTCCGCACGGTCGCCAGGCCGCGTTGACAATTCATCGCGTCGCTTGTCCACACCTTTTGTCCGGTGACCGACCAGCCGCCGTCAACTTTCTTCGCCCTGGTAGCCACTGCCGCGGCATCCGAACCTGCGCCCGGCTCACTGAACAACTGGCACCAGCGCAGCTCGCCCTCGAGGCTGGGCCACATCAAGCGTTCGATCTGCTCGTCGCTGCCGTGCTGCAGCAGCGTCGGCACTACCCATTCGCCCAAGCCGAGACTCGGCTTTTCGACGCCGTCGAAGACCTCCTCGATGATCAGCTGCTCGACGGAGTCGGCGTTGCGCCCGTATGGTTTCGGCCAATGCGGTTGAAGGTAACCGCTACGGGCCCACAGCTTCTGCTGTCCGTCGGTGTCCGTGCGGTCAAGCTCGGCACGGAATTCCTCTGCGGCGCTGCGATACTCATCTGCCTCCGGGGGCAGGTCGACCGAGTGGCGGCGACGCTGTCCATCCCTTTGCAGTTCGATCACCTTGTCCCGCAACGTCTCCTGCCCACCGGTGAATGCGAGCAACACCGTCGCCCGCCTGACGTAGAGGTGGGCGTCGTGTTCCCAGGTGTAGCCGATGCCGCCGTGGATCTGCACATTCTGCAGCGCTACTCGCTGATAGGCCGGTAGCACGTGCCCCGCCGCCATCGTCGCAGCCAGTTCGGCCTCTTCTCGGCTGGCACGCGCGGCGTCCCAGGCAACGGCCACCGCCAGTTCGGTCTCGACAAGCATGTTCGCGCAGTGGTGCTTGACCGCCTGGAACGAACCGATCGGACGGCCGAACTGTTCCCGTGTTGCCGCGTAAACCGTTGCCATCTCGGTGCATGCGGCAAGACCGCCGACCGCTTCCGCACTGGCCAGCAGTCGGACGATCCGGGCAGCGCACCCGGCGGCACCGGGAAAGACATCGGCTACCGGTGCCGACGCCAGACCCAACACCGTGATCGGTCGCATGATCTGGTCCACCGAGTCGACACTTCGGGTCGAGACGGCATCGGCCGCCTCGACAAGCACCAAATCGTCGCCAACCGGCACCAGGAAGACGTCTGCGGCGGGTTCCGACAGCGAGGGTATGGCACCGGCATTCACGACCGACTCCGATTGTGTCGCATCGCTTGTCGTCGCGATCCCTGCCACAGTGTCGCCGGATACCAGGCCCGGCAGCCACCGCTTGCGCTGCTCATCGGTGCCGGCCTCGGCGATCACCGACGACACTGCGACCGTGGGCAGGAACGGGCCGCCGATGGCCGCCCGGCCTAGTTGCTCGAGCACGATCGTCAACTCCGGGAGTCCGTACCCCTCGCCACCGAACTGCGCATCGATGTGCAGGCCGAGCCAGCCGGTGGACACGATCTCCTTCCACAGGCCGTCGTCATGCCACCATCGGCCCTCCAACTGCGGCTCGAGCAGGATGCGGCGGGCTCCCGCCGTGCCGGAGCGGCCGGCCACCATCGCCTTGGCTACCTCGGCGAGTGCCTGGTGGTCTTCCGTTATCGCCAAGGGCATTGGCAACGCTCCGTTCTGGTCGGGTCCGTCACCACGGGGTGCCGAACTGTTCGCGATACGTCACCGAGGTGGCCGGACGACGACGGGGCGGCGAGAGCTTCCTCGCCGATTTGCCGAGATATACCGCGGCCATAGGCGACAACGTGTCGGGCAACTGCAGCTTGTCGCGAACCCGGTCGACACCGAATGTGGTGAGCCCGGTCGTCAGACAGGACGCGTAACCCAGGTCGGCTGCGGCGAGCAGCAGGTTCTGCACGGCCGGGTAGATCGAGGACGGCGCGTAGATCTCCGGCACCCGTTCGCTGTCGGCGCAGACCACGACGATTACCGGTGCCGCCGCGAATCCGCCTCGGCTGAAACCGTATTCGAGATCAGCCACCAGCACTTTGTCGTCGAGGCTCTGTCGGACGAAGTCGCCGCCGCCCGCATTCCACGTCTCGGTCCACCATTCGGCCAGCTGTGCTCTGGTCTCTTCGTTTCGCACCACGACGAACGACCACGGTTGGGAGTTCTCGGCGCTCGGGGCGTGAACGGCGGACTCCAGCATCAGCTCGAGGTCGGCGTCCAGTACCTTGCCGTCAGGGTCGAAACGACGACACGCACGCTGCGCATGCATGACGGCAAGCAGTTCCCCCACTACGACCCCGCCGCCACGCGGTCGCCTCGCGGTTTCCAGCCATTCAACGCGATGGTGCCCAGGTCAAGCCATTCGCCCAGCGACATGGCGCCGGACATGACGCGCTTGAGGAATTCCCCCATGACGACGTCGGGGTCGTTGTCTAGCTCGTAGATGACCATGTAGCGGTGTGTCGGCGGCGGAAGCTGGGCAGGCAGGTCGGGATCGTCGGTAGGCGGCAGGTCCACGATGTCGTATCGCTGTGCCGATACAACCCCGGGTACGTCGAGGACCTCGGGTACGTGCTGGGTGTCGTACCACTTGTTGAACGCGTCGTCCTCACCCTCGATCGGGTTGGTCAGCGCAATGAAGAGGTTGGGGGCCATGGGCGACACGCCTTTCACGTCGGATGTTACCAACGACATTATGACAGTCCACTGTCATAGTCAACGTCGGTGGTCAGCGCATTGACGAGTGGCAGTCGACTGCCATAGTCTTTCGCTCCAAGAATCCTGGCCGAACCTGGAAGGCACATAATGCGATTCGCTGTATACCTGCCCAACTGCATGCATGTCGCAGCAATCACCCAACCGTGGGAGCACGGCCTGGCCGGCCAGGACATCGCGCTGACCGCCCAGACCGCCGAACGCCTCGGGTACTCGATGGTGTTCCTGCCCGAGCACTTCTTGACGCCAACCAGCCACGTCGAGCTGTCCGGCGACCACTACCTGGACGCCACCACGGCCCAGGCGTTCGTGGCAGGCGCCACGTCGACGATCAGCATCGGTTCGATGGTGACGATCCTGCCGTTGCACAACCCCGTCATCGCGGCCAAATCGATCTCGACATTGGACTGGCTCAGCGGCGGACGCGCACAGGTCACCGTCGGCGTGGGTTGGCTGAAGGAGGAATACGACGCGATCGGCATCCCATTCTCGAAGCGCGGCCGTATCGCCGATGAGTCACTGGCCGCGATGTTCGAGCTTTGGCACAGCGACACACCGAGTTTCGACGGCGAGTTCGTGAAGTTCGACGACGTCGCGTTCGGCCCCAAGCCGATTCGCAAACCGCATCCTGTCATCTGGATGGGCGGCGACGCCGACGCGGTATTGCGGCGTGCCGCCCGCTTCGGGGATGGCTGGGCGCCTTGGCTGACCAAGCCGGAGGAGCTGCCCGCGAAGATGGACTACCTGCGTTCCCAGCCCGGGTTCGACGACCGCCCGTTCTCGCTGTTCTACAGCCTCGCCGTGCTGTCCATCGGTCAGGAGCACGTCAAGGTCGACGACCCGAACGCACAGTTCGGCCAGAGCGCTCAGCAGGTGATCGACAACTGCAACATGCTGGCCGAACTCGGCGTCACCGACACCTGGGTCAACCCGCCGCCCCTCGACGACTTCAACGCCTACCTGGACCACATGGCCTGGGTCGCCGAAGAGGTCATCCCGAAAGTCGGTTGACCGCCTTCCCTATGACGGCTTGAACGTCAGCGGGACCGATGTGAGGCCCATTGTCCCCGTGGGCCACGGCATCTGCGGTTCGTTGCCGTCGGCAAGCGTGTACTCAGGGATGCGCTTGTGCCACTCCTCGAGGATGAGCCGCAGTTCCAGCCGCGCGAGGTGCGACCCCAGGCACCGATGCGGGCCCCGCCCGAAGGCGAAATGGACTGCCTTGCTGTCCAAATGAATGTTGTCGGCGTCCTCATAGCGTCTCGGGTCGCGATCGGCGCTGCCGTAGCTCAACATCACCGTGGTGTCCTTCGGCACCACCACGCCCGCTACCTCGACCTCCTCGGTGGTGACCCGTGGCGCGAACGGCACGGGCCCGTCGACGCGCAGCAGATCCTCGATGAAAGCGGGAATCAGGCTGTGGTCCTGGCTGATCCGCTGACGTAGTTCGTCATCGCCTGCCAGTTTCGCCAAAGCGAAGCCCACCGCGGAGGTAACCGTATCGAGACCGGCGAGCACGAACATGAAACACAGTCCGAGGATCTCGTTGTCCGACATTCCGCCTTCTTCGCTGTTTCGAATCAGCTGGGTGAGCATGTCGGTACCGGTGGTGTCGGCGCGCCGCTCGGCGATGTGTTCGGTGAGGTAGGTGAACAGTTCCAGAGCCTGGGCGAGCACCTCTGGTGTCGCCTCAGCGCTACTCGGGTCGGTGAACTGCAGGATCGAGTCCTTCCACTGCACCAGTCTGTCGCGGTCAGCCATCGGCAGGCCGAACAGTGTGAGGAAGACTTGCGACGGAAACGGTGTGGCGAGGTCGGACACCACATCGCATTCACCCTTGGCCACAATCGCATCGATCAATTCCCCCGCTTGCCTGCGCAACTCCGGCTCGCGCTCGGCCATCTTCTTGGGGCTGAAGAACGGATCCAGCATGCGCCGGAACCGCGTGTGATCCGGTGGGTCGATGGCTATCGGGACAAGCGGAACCGGGCTGCCCAGACGATCGAATGCGCGCGCCGAGGAGAAGACCTCAGGTTTCTTAGCCGCGAACTCGACGGCCGATGCGCTGGTCAGCACGATCTCCTCACCGGAGGTGACCGCCTCGCCCGCTTCGCGCAACTCCCGCCATGCGCGGGAGCGATCCGTGGTGAACGGCAGGTCGTTGATGTTCGCGGCCCCATTCAAGGCTGTCTCGGTCATGTGAGGGAAAGTCCCTTTCCACCGCGAGGTGATTGTAGATCGCAACTTTGACAGTAGACTGTCACAACTGACAAGTATTGTCCGCGCGGCGACAGGTGTCAACGACTGCTACCCATTGTCAGTGGAGGGTATCGTTTCGATCGGCGATGGCCGAGGAGGTTGATCGATGGCGCGGGGCGACCGTTCGCCGCGGAGCGAGCATGCGGACAAGATGCGGACTGCGCTGCTCGAGGCCGCTCTGAATCTGTTCAGCGCCAACGGTTATGAGCAGACCACCACAGATGAGATCGCCGACGCTGCCGGCGTGTCACCGCGAACCTTCTTCCGCTACTTCCCGACCAAGGAATCGGTTCTGTTCTCTGGCGAGTACGGCTTCATCCATGCGTTCAGCGGAGTGTTTCTCGCCCAGGACGACGCGCTTTCCGACTACGAGGCGATGGCCGAATCGTTTGCTCTGCTGGCGCCGGGCTTGAAGCGCATTCGCAAGCGAATTGCGCAGTACCACGAGGCCGTCGCCTCGTCCTACGTCTTGCAGGGCCGTGAACGTCAGAACCACCAGGCCAACACTGACACGGTAGCGAAAGTGATCGCTGAGCGGCGTCGTCTCGCTTCTCCTGATGATGAGTGCAGCTTGCTCGCGGCGATCGGAATGTTGCTGATGGAGCGCGCCATGAGTCAGTGGTTGTCGGCCTCGAATCGCGCGTTCGACGATCTGATACGGCAGGAGTTCGCCGGCTTGCCGTCGGTGTTGAAGTAACAGCCCTACGGCTTTTCGAACAGGGTGCCGTCAGGGCAAGCGCGGGGAGTGTCGGGTCCGCAGTACTGCGTGCGCAGATAGGTCGGATAGGTGTCGGTCGGTCCCGCGTAGAGACCGGCGAGGTTGACCGGCAGGTCATACACGCCGATCGCCACCACGTGGAGGAAACCGGTGACCGCCAGGGCGCGCAGCAGTCCCTTGGCCCGCGGTCCGACCCGGCGCAGCGTCTCCACACCCGCCTCAACGCGGATCTGGCCCTTCCGGTTGCGGAAGAACATCAGCGCTCCGCTGGTACTGAGCACCAGCGACCAAAGAACGGGGCCGTAGAGCGGAATTTGCACGGTCTGCCCGGCCCACAGCGTGACACCGGAAATCGACGCCGGATAGGCGACCAGCCCGTGGTGCACTGCGAAGATCTCGAGCGGAAACTCGATGACGTAGACAGCAAGCCAGCCGCAGCAGAACGTGCGAACGGGTCCCAGTATCGGCCACCGGTGCCGCGCTTGGCCCATGGCCCATTTCGCGACCTTGCCCATGGCGAGCGGCATCCAGATGTAGATCATCCCGATCATCAGCACGGGCTCGGCCATGAACCGGCTGCCCGGGCTCAGCGAGCCGGGGACGTTCTCCATCCAATTGCTGAAGTTGACCAGCCCTGCGTTGTAGAACAGCACCGGTTGAAACCAGTTGATCAGGGGGTCGTGCCACCACGCGATCGCCGACCCGATGACGACGGCGGCCTCGACGCAGAGCTGACGTTCCCGCACGCTCTTGCGGACCACGTAAATGATGGCGACCAGAGCCAGTATCGGGCAGGCGATCTGGAAGACGGTCATAGCGAGCTGAGTGCCGCCGGGGATCGGATCGGGTCCCGGATCCGCCGGAGTCGCATTGCCCGAGACGATCCAGGAGGTGTAGACGTAGGCGGCGAACATTATGCAGACCGCCCCGACGGCCGACCAAAAGAGAACAGGCCGAAGCGTTTTGATCTCTACCCCGGTTGCCGAGGGCGGCGGTGAACCATCGACGCGGACAGGGCTCTTGACGTCGGTCACTGTCAGGTCTCCTCGCGTTGTCCCGATCCTTAAAGATGACAGTTCACTGTCACAGTGTCAACGAGCGAACTCGTCTGACGATACTGTCTACATCAGTATTTCTCCGAACTTAGCCGTATTTTTGCTGGTTACACGGCCTGCAAGCAATCGCAGCCGTTGTTGACTGCCCCACGCATGTTGTCTACATCTGACGGTAATGGCAGACTTCGGGCAGTAACGACGGTCACAGTTTCACCAGCGCACCACTGAGAATCGAGGACGGGTCTTGACAGCCGACGCTCTCCCCAAGGTTTCCACCGACGACCTTCCGATGCCGGAGGCCCGCGACGACGCCTGGCATCAAATGGACGAGCATCCCCTGGTCGAAGTGGAAGACGGTTATGCGGCCACGCATCGCGACGTGGTCGAGCAGATTCTCAAGGACCCCTCGGTGTTCTCGTCGAAGCGGGCGTTCGACGTGCTCGCCAGCCCAGTCCCCATGGTGCCCATAGCATTCGACCCGCCCGAGCAGACGCGCTACCGTCGTATCCTTCAGCCGTTCTTCAGCCCCCGCGTGATCAAGCCCCTCGAACCCGATCTTCGCAAGCAGGTCGGCGAAATCATCGAGCCGATCATTGAGCGCGGAGAGTGCGACTTCATCGCCGAGGTTGCCGCCGTGTTCCCCATCCAGGTGTTTCTCACGCTGTTTGGGCTGCCGTTGAATATGCGCGATCAGTTCATCGTGTGGAAGGACGCCGTTCTCAACCTCAGCGCCGCAGCGGGCCAGACGTCAGTCGACGAAGCGGCCCAAGAAGGCATGCAGAAGGCGCTCGAGCTCTTCACATACCTGTCCGAGCTCATCAAGAAGCGCCGCGGCGACCCAGGAGACGATGTGCTCAGTCAGGTGCTGAGCATCGAACCTCCCGACGCCCTATCCGATGAAGAGGCCATCGGCCTGTGCTTCCTCTTCGTGCTCGCCGGTCTAGACACCGTGATGGATGCCTTGGGATTCGGGATGCAGCGGCTGGCCGAGAATCCGGACAGGCGAAGGGAAATCGTGAACGACCCATCGCTCATCCCCGCCGCAATGGAAGAACTGCTGCGGCTGGATCCGCCTGCGCCCTTCATTCCCCGGGTGACTACCGAGGAGGTGACGGTGGCCGGGCACACGCTGCCCGAAGGCAGCCGAATCACCAGCTACCTGGCCGTGGCGAATCGCGACGAAGGCATGTTTGCCAACCCCTACGAGATCGACTTCCACCGCACTGAGAACCGGCACGTCAGCTTCGGCATGGGCGTGCATCGTTGCCTCGGCTCGCACCTGGCGCGGATGGAGATGCAAGTGCTCTACGAGGAGTGGCACAAGCGAATTCCGGACTATCACATCACGCCGGGCACGACAGCGCGGGTGCACTGGCC
>NZ_JAVHWK010000174.1:0-7366 GCF_032159775.1 Mycobacterium sp. | reverse complement strand
TCGCTCGGCGCGCCGACGGCCGACTTGTACTCGACCGCCATCGACATGTGCGCCTGGGCGGAATCGACCGGAGCGATCGCGGCGGTGCTGTCCGAGCATCACGGGACCGAGGACAACCACCTGCCGTCACCGATCGTGCTGGCGTCGGCGATTGCGGCCAGAACGGAGCGGCTGCCGATCATGCTGGCTGCGGTGGTGCTGCCGTTCTGGGATCCCGTCCGGCTCGCCGAGGACATGAGCGTGCTGGACATCATCAGCAATGGCCGGGTGTCGTATGCGTTCGGCCTCGGCCATCGCCCGCAGGAGTACGACCACTTCGGCGTGGACATGCGACAGCGGGGGCGCCTGGCCGACGAGAAGCTGGCCCTGCTGCGACGGCTGTTGACGGGCGAGCCGGTGACCGTCGACGGCAGACGGATCCAGATCACGCCCGCCTGCACATCGCCGGGTGGGCCAGCCATCATGGTGGCAGGCGGTAGTGCGGCCGCCGTCAAGCGCGCGGCGCGGCACGGACTGGGCGTCGTCCTGCAGACGAATCAGGGCGGCTTGAAAGAGTTGTACGAGAACGAATGTCGCGCGCACGGTCATGCGGCTGCATTCGTTGCGCTGCCCGCCGAGAACGCTCCGACCGTGGTGTTCGTCGCCGACGACGTGGACAAGGCGTGGGAAGAGCTGGGCCCGCACCTGCTGCACGACGCGGTGACCGCGGCGGCCTATCGGCATGATGACGACGGGGTGGCGAGCATTTCCCGCGCCGCAGACGTGAGCGGGCTACGTGAAAGCGACGGCCCATACCGCGTCTTCACCACCGACGAGGCGGTGGACTACATGCGCAGTGGGGTGCTGCCGCTCGCGCCGCTCTGCGGAGGAGTGCCACCGGAGCTGGCGTGGCCCTACCTCGAGCGCGCCGCCGGAGCCGCGGCCCGCGTTAGCTGATCGGAAGGAGGAAGCATGGCGGTAAATCCGATCCGCGTCGTGGTGTGGTCGACCGGGGGCGTCGGCTCCATCGCCGTCGACGCCGTGCATCGGCGCCCAGATTTGGAGCTCGCGGGCGTATGGGTGCACTCCCGGGACAAGGTCGGCCGCGACGCAGGCGAGCTCGCAGGCGGTGACCCAATCGGCGTGATGGCGACCAACGACGCCGACGCGCTGATCGGTCTGCGGCCGGACTGTGTTGTGTACGCGGCCAGCGGACCGGAGCGCGACGCCGGTGCCGTTCCGGACTACGTGCGGTTGCTGGAATCCGGGATCAACGTGGTGTCAACGACTTCGACCAGCTTGATCTACCCGCCCGCCTACTACTCCCCGGACTGGCGCCAGCAACTCGAGGCGGCCGCCGAATCCGGCAATGCATCGTTCTACGGATCGGGAATCTTCCCCGGGTTCGGCTCCGACCAGCTGGCGCTCCTGCTCGCAACACAGTCGAAGAAGATCCGGTGCATCACGGCCACAGAGATCGCACTCAACGACCACTACCCGGTCGCCGACATCATGATGAACGGCCTGGGATTCGGCCATCCGCTCGACTTCGAACCTATGCTGAAGACTCCGGGCTTCATCGAGATGGCCTGGGCGGCACCGATTCACCTGATGGCTGACGGGCTGGGTGTCGAGGTCGAGGAGATTCGCGGTTCACTGGACCGCCGACTGACCGACCGCGACATCGAGGTCGCGTTCGGCACCATCAAGGCAGGCACGTGCGGGGCGGTCCTCACACGGGCGGCTGGTCTGGTCAACGGCCGCGAGGCCATCGTGATCGAGCACATCATCCGGATGGCCCGCGACGTCGCGCCTGACTGGTTGACATCGGAGTTCGATGCCACCTACCGCGTCGACATCGAGGGTGAACCCGACATCCACTGCGCGATGAACCTCGGCGACGCCGAGGGGCACGGTGCCGGTCGCGCCGCGATGGCCGCAACAGCCATGCGGGTCGTCAACGCGATCCCGTATGTGATCGACGCTCCCCCAGGCCTGTTGAGCTCGCTCGACTTGCCGAACACGCTGCCCAGGCACGCATTCGACTGACAATGGAAACGTGCGAATAGATAAAGACTTCGTCTTCGCCGCCGTCGCCGACGAGCGGCGGGCCATTGCGGTGTTGATCGACGATCTCGACGACGTTCAGCTCGCGACCCCGAGCCTGTGCGAGGGCTGGGACGTCAAGACGGTGGCCGCGCACCTCGTCAGCGTTTTCGCAGATGGTTTCTGGGGATTTCAAGCCGCGGCCGTCCGCCACTTCGGTATGCACCGCGGCATCGACGCGCTGGCGCGACGCCGCGCGCAACTGCCCGCTGCTCACATTGCTGCCAGCCTCCGAGACGGTGCCGACCGCAGATTGAGCCCGCCGATTGCCGGCCCCATCTCGGGTCTGACCGATGTTCTCGTCCACGGCGGCGACATCCGGATTCCGATAGGCCTGCCCTTCGAACCGGATCCGGACCTGGCGTCCCTCGCACTCGATTTCCTCACTGGATATCGCGCGGTGGCGTTCGCTCCGCTCGGTCGGCTCCGTGGAATCAGCCTGCGGGCCAGCGACATCGGCCGATCCTGGGGAAAAGGGGCGGAACTGCGCGGACCAACAGCGGCATTGATGATGGCCGTGTGCGGTCGTGGCGCATTGCTGGATCAACTCGATGGGCCAGGTTTGTCGATCCTCAGGAAACGGGCGATTCGTTGACAGTGTTCCGCGACGGGCCGTAGCGTAACGGCACTAATCTCAGGTGCAGGAGGCCTCGTGTACAACCTGCGCTTCGACATGCGCGCACCGGAGATCGGCGCACCGACGGTGCAGCTGTACTCCGCGGCAACGGAGATGTGCGCCTGGGCGGAGAACCACGGTGCACTTGCCGCCGTGCTGTGCGAACACCACGGGTCCGAGGACGGCTACCTTCCGTCGCCGCTCATTCTCGCGTCGGCGATCGCGGCCCGCACCGAACGCTTGGCGCTGAGCCTGATCCTGCTGCTGCCGTTCTACGACGCGGTCCGGCTCGCGGAGGACATGGCGGTGCTCGACATCATCAGCAAGGGCCGGGCCTCCTACATCCTCGCTTTGGGCTATCGGCCCGAGGAGTTCGAGCACTTCGGTATCGACATGCGTACCCGGGGAAAGCTTGCCGACGAGAAGTTGGCCCTGCTACGCGAGTTGCTCTCCGGCACAGCCGTCTTCGAGGGCCGCCACATCAACACGACACCCCCGCCGCACACCGAAGGAGGGCCGATGCTGATGTGGGGTGGGGGCACCGTCGCCGCAGCACGGCGGGCAGGCAGGTATGGGCTCGGCATGCTCGGGAACGCGAGCGTCGAAGGTATGCACGAGGCCTACCAGGAAGCCTGCCACCAGCACGGGCACGAGCCGGGACCCATCTTCCTGCCGCCCCGCGACACCCCGTCGGTGTGCTTCGTCGCGGACGACGTCGACGAGGCGTGGCAAGAACTCGGGCCGCATCTGCTGCACGACGTGTGCACCTACGCCGCGTGGAATCCGGGCAACGACACCTCCGCGGGATTCTCCGACGTGAAGACCATCGAGGAACTGCGTGCCAATCCGACGTCCCACCGGATCTACAGCGTCGAAGAGGCCGTCGCGCGCGTGCGTGCAGGGGAGATGCTCAATTTGTCACCGCTGTGCGGCGGGGTACCGCCGGAGATCGCCTGGAAGTACCTCAAGCGCGTCGGAGAAGTGGTCATGTCCGAGGCGGCCAAGTGACCGGCATCGGCGCTCCCGAGCTGTATTACGATCCATACGATTTCGCGATTGACGACGATCCGTACCCCGTGTGGAGACGGCTGCGCGACGAGGCTCCGCTGTACTACAACGAAAAGTACAACTTCTTCGCATTGAGCCGGTATGAGGACGTGGCACGCGAACTGCACAACTGGGAGACGTACCGCTCCGGGCATGGCACCACGATGGACATCATCCTGGCCGGCATCGAATTGCCGCCCGGCATCATCCTTTTCGAGGACCCACCCATCCACGATCTTCACCGACGTCTGCTCTCAAGGGTTTTCACGCCTCGGCGGATGGCGGCGATTGAGCCACTGACCCGGCAGTACTGTGTGCGTGCCCTTGACCCTCTCGTCGGCTCCGACCGGTTCGACTTCATTGCCGACATCGGGTCGCAGATTCCGATGCGCACGATTGGTTACCTGCTCGGCATACCCGAGCACAACCAGGAGTCGATCCGCGACACATCGAACAATGCGCTCACGCTCACAGACGGCGAGTTCAGCGGGGCGCGCGCCGACATGTTCGAGAACAGCCACGAGTTGTTTGCCGAGTACATCGACTGGCGGGCCGACCATCCGTCCGACGACCTGATGACCCAGCTGCTCAACGCGGAGCTGGAGGAAGACGGCGAAGTGCGCAGGCTGACGCGCACCGAGGTGCTGATGTACACCGGAATGGTTGCGGGCGCAGGCAACGAGACGACGACGCGGTTGATCGGCTTCGCCGGACAGCTCCTCGCCGAGAATCCTGATCAGCGGCGCGAATTGGCGGACGATCACTCGTTGATTCCCGGCGCGATCGAGGAGTTGTTGCGCTTCGAGGCGCCATCACCCGTCCAGGCCCGCTATGTCGCTCATGACGTGGAGTGCCACGACCGGACCGTCCCAGAGGGTGCGGTGATGCTGCTGCTCAACGGGTCGGCGAACCGCGACGAACGACACTACCCCGACCCCGACCGCTTCGACATACATCGCGGCGGTGCCCATCTGTCCTTCGGTCAGGGGCTGCACTTCTGCCTGGGCTCGGCGCTGGCCCGCATGCAGGCACGGGTCGTGCTCGAGGAGGTCTTGCGGCGATGGCCGGATTGGGCAGTCGACTACGACGGCGCCGAAAAGGCACATACCGCAAGCGTTCGCGGATGGTCGAAGCTGCCGGTCACGCTCGGCTAGTCGTCACTCCTCGTATGGCCGTGTCGCGCAGGTGAATGAGCGAGCGCCGGATTCCGAGGTCGTGCAGGATGTTCTCCGGAATCCAGCCGACGGCGATCATCGACCGTGCCAGCGTCTCATTCGCCGGGGTGTCGATCACGATCTCGCCGGACTTGATGCCCTCGGCAAGAAGCGATTTCATCTGCCGCACCCGCTTGGCGAAGAGCCAGCCGATGTTCGGCGTGTCAGGGGGAGACTGCCGCATCCACGCGAGTTGGATGCGGAACTCGTCACCGAAGCGGTCAAGCACGTTGGTGTTGACCCAGCTCAGCGCGTCCAGCTTCTCGATCGGCGATGAATCGGAGCGCAGCACGCGGATCCACCCCTCGGCGACCTTCTCGCCGAACGATTGCATGATCGACGCCAGCAGTTGGTCTTTCGAGCCGATCAAACGGTAAACCGTGCCGGTTCCGAGTTGGGCCGCCGATGCGATGTCCCTGATGGTGGTGACTTCATAGCCTTTGCGGCCGAACTCGGCGCGCGCGACGGCACGGACGTGCGCCGCCTTGTCGCCTGGCTCGGCGTGCGCATCGTCGTTCCATGACTTCACCACGTCGTCGGCGGCGATGAATGCCGCGGAGCGGTCGAGCTGTGTGTCGGTGGGCGGCGCGGCGGCCAGCCCGCCCAACAGGATTCGGCACAGCATCTCCGCCAGCTTGTCCGCGCTGGCGTTGAAGCGGATGACGTCCAGACCGACCTGCAGCATCACCTGGACGAGTCGGTCGGCAAGCACGGGAAGGTCGACATCGGGTTTGAGGTAACCGCTCCACCGTGCAGCCCGCAGCGTCTGCACCATCGCTTCCAGGATCGCCGTCGGTCGCTGTTGGGCAAGTGCGGTCAGGTCCCGATTCGGCCCGTGCCCCTCGTAGAACGTCATTTGCAGCGCTGCCCCGTGCGTCACCGCGCATTGTGCGACCGCCGCACTGAGGTCGACGATCCGCTCGAAAGCCGACGGCGAGGAGGAGGCGTCGTCGAGCCGGCCCTGCGCATGTTCGGCGACGCGGTCCAGGTCGGCGTGATATCGCCGGAGCAGCTCGACGAGGATTGCTTCCTTGGATTCGAAATGGTGATAGAGGCTGCCCGGCAGGATTCCGGCCGCGTCGGCGATTTCCTGCAGCGAGGTCCGCAGTCCCGAGGTCGCGATCAACGATGCGGCGGTTTGCAGTATCTCCGTCCGCCTCGACCCGTCGTCATAGGCGCGTCCGGTATTCGACGGCGTCACGTGCGGACGCCCCACAACACCTCCACGGCTGCCGACTCCCGTCGTGGGTTTGCCTACCTGACCCAATGTTTGGTTAACGCTACCAGACGCGCGGTGTCGCGATGTGCCCTCCGACGCGCCGAAAGCGCTGCTCGTGGGACCGCGCGGACCGAGCTCATGGACTGGCCGTTGCAGAGCGCGTGATGACGAGCGGCGGGTCATATGAGGTGTCACTTGTATCGCGCGACACCGTTTGTACGGAGTCGAGGAACTGCACGAGCTCCGGAGACAGCAGTGACGTGGCGTCGCTCTGCCATTCGACCAGACAGATGCGCGCCCCGATGGCCCACCGGCGGCCCCTGCGCTCGAACCGGTCGATGTACCGACCGCCGAGTAATTGCGATGGCTGCTCTCGCACCGCGGCTGGCAAGGTACACCACCATCGGTGTGACGAGTTCCGGTCGGATCATGTTAAGGAAGCCGGACTCCTCGAGGGCTTTGGTGTCGCCGACGGCCTCGGTCACCATCCTCGAGAAGCCGGTCGGCAGAACGGTGTTGGCCAGAATCCCGTGCGGCGCGCCTTCGAGGGCGATGATGTTGGTCAGCCCGACGAGGCCGGCCTTCGTGGCGGCGTAGTGAGCGTCCAGGTGCTGGCCGAGCATGCCCGCCGTCGACGAGATGAAGACGAACCTGCCGTAGCCCTGCTTCTTCATCACCCGGTATGCCGGCTGCGCGAGCTAGAAGCCACCGTCGAGATGGACGCGCAGATGCGGCGCCAATCATCGGGCGTCAGCTCGTCGAACGGGGTGCTGTTGAAGATGCCTGCATTGCTGACCAAGGCATCCAAGCGCCCGAAGCTCTGCGTGGCGGTCTGCACTATCGCCTCGCCGTGCATGGTTCCGCCGAGGTCGTTGACGACGACGGACGCGCCGCGACGCGCTAGTTCGATCGCGTAGAGGCGGCCGAGCCCCGCGCCCCGCGCCGGTGACGACGGCAACCTGACCTTCGAAGTCGATCATGGGTTCATGTCCGCTTCGTTGACTGGCACCGGGGCGGACACTACGGTCGGAACAGATATTTGGTCAACATGCGTCGACCTGGAGGTGCCCGTGCCGCAGCTTGCAGACGCTGACCGCCTGCAGGCGCTCGGCATGCTGGCTTCCGCGCTCGCCGGGCGTCCTGTCGCTGTTTCGCCGCTAGCGCCGGGCGAGCCGTCCTGGACGG
>NZ_JAVHWK010000159.1:0-8863 GCF_032159775.1 Mycobacterium sp. | reverse complement strand
CCGTAGGCCGCTTCCCTGGGCAGAGGCTAGGGAACTTTCCTCCGCGGAATGCATCCTCTCGTGCTGACAGGACCAATTCCGATCGACATTTCTGGCTCGTTGGGAGCACGCGGTCGCCGAATTCGATTGCCAGACTCGTTGTTCGGAGGCTATTGGCGGGCGGTGCGTACAGGCCATCGGCTGCCGGAGCATCTCGTACAGCCGCCCTTGGAACCTAGGAGAAGCTATGGCTCTGATGCGATTCGATCCGTTTCGCGAACTTGACCGGTTGGCCGAGCAGGCGTTGGCCGGCGCACGCACTGCGCGCTCTTTGCCAATGGAGGCATTGCGACGCGGTGACCAATTCATCGTCGCCCTCGACGTCCCGGGTATGAAGCCCGATGACATCGATGTCACGGTCGAGCGCAACGTCATCGAGATCACCGCGCGCCGCCGTCCACTGCGCCAGGAGGGCGATCAACTGATCGTCGATGAGCGGCCCCAAGGCGAGTTTCGGCGCCAACTGTTTCTCGGCGACAACCTGGATCCGAACAAGCTGAGCGCGGCATGTGAACACGGCGTGCTGACCTTGACCGTCCCGGTCTCGGAGAAGAGCAAGCCTCGCAAGGTGGAAATCGAGACCGCCAACGAGGCTCGGCAGGCCATTGCGACCGGATCCGCGCCTCAACAAGAATCCGCGCCACAACAAACAGTGGACGCGTAGGAGGAGTGATGGCTGTGCATTCAACGGTGCAGACCTCGGCGGTGCGGCCCAATGAGCCGGCCCGCCAGGTGATCGCCACCTTCGACAACTACGCCGACGCCGAACGGGCGGTCGACTACCTGTCGGACCGGGGGTTCGAGGTAAACCGGGTGGCGATCGTGGGTCGCGATCTGGAGTACGTGGAACAGGTTCTGGGCCGGTTGTCCTACGGCGGGGCGGCGCTGCGCGGTGCGGGTTCAGGCGCACTGGTCGGCGCGCTGATCGGCTGGATCTTCGGCCTGTTCAGTTGGATCTACCCGTTGGTTTCGGCGTTGGTGCTGGCCGGCTACGGCCTGATCTTTGGTGCCATCGTGGGCGCCCTGTTCGGTCTACTCGCGCATGCGTTGCAACGCGGCCGGCGCGACTTTACCTCGACAAGCGGACTTCGACCCAGGTCCTATGACGTCGTTGCGGACGTGGAGGTTGCCGATCGTGCGGTGCAACTCCTAGCCGGCGGCAATGGAAAGGAATAGACGATGGCAACAGCGGTAGGTATCGATCTTGGAACAACGAACTCGGTGATTGCCGCCTGGCAGGGCGGGGAACCGGTTGTGATTCCCAACACCGAGGGCGCGCGAACCACACCTTCGGTGGTGGCGTTCACGGAGAACGGCGAGCGTCTGGTCGGGCAACTGGCCAGGCGGCAGTCGATCATGAATCCGAAGGGCACCATCTACTCGGCGAAACGATTCATCGGTCGCCGCTTCGATGAAATATCGGAGGAAGCCAAGGCGGTCAGCTTCGACGTCGTCGAGGGCGACGGTGGCGCCGCCCGATTCGAGGTGCGCGGCAAGCAGTATTCGCCAGAGGAGATCAGCGCGCAGGTACTGCGCAAACTCGTCGACGACGCGAGCAAGTTCCTGGGTGAGCGGGTCAAGCAAGCGGTGATCACCGTTCCGGCGTACTTCAACGACGCACAACGCAACGCCACCAAGGATGCCGGTCGGATCGCCGGGCTGGATGTGCTGCGCATCATCAACGAGCCCACGGCCGCCGCATTGGCGTACGGGTTGGACAAGAAGGGCCACGAGACCGTGCTGGTGTTCGACCTCGGCGGCGGCACGTTCGATGTCAGCCTTCTCGACGTCGGTGACGGCGTGGTCGAGGTTCGCTCCACGGCGGGTGACTCCCATCTCGGTGGCGACGACTTCGACCGCCGGCTGGTGGACTATCTCGCCGAGGAGTTCCAGCGCGAGAACAACATCGATCTGCGCAAGGATCCGCAGGCACTACAGCGGTTGTTCGAGGCGGCCGAGAAGGCGAAGGTGGAGCTGTCGTCGGTGACGCAGACGCAGGTCAATTTGCCGTTCGTCACTGCCGATGCCAACGGCCCCAAGCACCTCACCATGACCGTCAATCGGTCCAAGTTCGAGGAACTCACACACGATCTGGTGGAACGCTGCATGGCTCCGGTCAAGCAGGCGATGGGCGACGCCAAGGTCACGGCGAACGACATCGACGAGGTCATCCTGGTCGGCGGGTCGACCCGCATCCCCGCCGTCCAGGCCCTCGTCCGCCGGCTCACGGGCGGCAAGGACCCCAACATGACCGTCAATCCCGACGAGGTGGTCGCAATGGGTGCCGCGATCCAGGCGGGCGTGCTGACGGGCGAGGTCTCCGACGTCCTGCTGCTCGATGTCACCCCACTCTCGCTGGGTGTGGAGACCGCCGGCGGCGTGATGACCAAGATCCTCGAGCGCAACACCACCATCCCGGCCCGGCGCAGCGAGGTGTTCAGCACCGCTGCGGACAACCAGCCGGCCGTGGACATCGTCGTGCTGCAGGGCGAACGCGAGATGGCCAAGGACAACCGCGTACTCGGCAGGTTCAAGCTGGAGAACATCCGACCGGCCCCGCGCGGTGAGCCACAGATCGAGGTCACCTTCGACGTCGATGCCAACGGGATCCTGCATGTCACCGCGCGCGACAAGGACACCGGAGCCGAGCAGGGCATCACCATCAGTGAACAGTCGAACCTCGACCAGAGCGAGGTCGAGCGGATGCTCGCCGAGGCCGAGGCGCACCGCCGCGAGGACGAAGAGCTGCGCAAGCTGGTCGATGCACGCAATGAGCTCGATTCGGCGGCTTACCAGGTCGAGCGCCGCCTTGCCGAGCTGGGCGACTCCGTGGCACCACACGACCGGGCCCGCGCCGAGATGCTGGTCGCCGACGCTCGGCAAGCCGTCAAGGACGAGGCCCCGCTGGAGCGGGTGCAATCGCTGACATCCGAACTGCAGCAGGCGCTCTACGGGCTACAGCCCACCCCAGCGGGTGACAGCGTCGGCCAGCAGGGGCCGTCCGGCAACGGCCACGGTGCGCCAGTCGGCGACGACGACGTGGTCGACGCCGAGTTCGATCGGAGCTGACCCGCCATGGTCAGTTCGACGGAACATTCGAAGACCGACGAGGATCGCGACGCGGCTGAAGAGAAGCCGACGGAAGCGGTTGCCGCCCAGGTTGATTCGGACGCCGAGTTGGCCAAGGTCGAGGATCGCTGGCGACGGGCCGTTGCGGATCTGGACAACCTGCGGAAGAGATATGGCCGCGAACTGGACCGCGAGCGTGCCGCGGAACGATCCCGGGTTGCCGCTGCCTGGCTGCCCATCGTGGACAACCTGGAGCGGGCGATCGCTCACACGGGTGATCAATCCGACGCGATCGTCGAGGGCGTGCGAAGCATTCTGGGCGAAGGGCTGCAGGTGCTCGAGCGGCTCGGCTATCAGCGCGATGCAGAGTCGGGGGTGCCGTTCGACCCACAGCGTCACGAGGTGGTCGGTGTCGTCGAGCGCGCTGACAAGGCACCGGGGACAGTCGTGGAAGTGCTGCGCCCCGGTTACGGACAAGGCCCGAGTCAGTTGCGGCCGGCAGCCGTGGTAGTAAGCCGACACGAGGAGTGAGATCGGGTGGCGCGCGACTACTACGAAGTCCTCGGGGTGTCGCGAGATGCGACCGCCGACCAGATTCAGCAGGCCTTCCGCACGCTGGCCCGCAAGTACCACCCTGACGTCAACAAGGATCCGACGGCCGAAGACCTATTCAAGGAGGTCAACGAGGCCTATCACGTGTTGTCGGATCCCGACACCCGCAAGCGCTACGACCGGTTCGGCGAAGACTTCCGGCATGTCCCCGAGGACTGGGAAGAGCGCGCAGGTGCCGGCGGCTTCGGCGGCGGCGCAACGCGATCCGGCGGGCGGGTGCGTTACGGGCAAGGCTTCGGCGGTGCCGGCGGTGGCATCAACATCGAAGACCTCTTCGGCGACATGTTCCGTGGCGGTGGCGGATTCGGGCCAATCCCAGGCGCCGACCAGGAAGCGGTGCTGGAGCTGACCGTCGAGGAGGCCTACCGGGGCGGCAAACGCCAGATCTCCCTGGATGGCCGCAGCTACGGAGTCACCATCCCCGCCGGTGTCATCGACGGTCAGCGCATCCGGCTGGCCGGGGAGGGTGGCCGGGGTAACGGGGATGGGCCGGCTGGAGATCTCTACCTCAGGGTGCGCATCAAGCCGGATCCCCAATTCCGGCTCGACGGTCGCGATGTCACCATCGATCTGCCGGTGTCACCCTGGGAGGCGGTGCTGGGGACCACTGTCGCGGTCCGCACTCCCGGTGGCGAAGCGAAGGTAAAGGTGCCCAAGGGGTCGTCGACCGGCCGGCGACTGCGGCTGCGCGGTGAAGGCATGCCCAACCCGCGCGGTGCCGCCGGCGACCTCTACGCCGAGATCAAGGTGATGGTTCCCCCGAAACCCACTGCGCAGGAACGTGATTTGTTCGAGCAACTGGCGACGGTGTCCACGTTCGACCCGAGGAGGGGACGATGACCGCACCACGTTATGTCCTGACGCGGCGGCCCGGCATGCCAATCGACGTGTTCGCAACGCGCTGCGGGTTGCATCCCGACATGGTGCGCCGACTGGTGGCACTCGGCCTCGTCGCGTGCCGGCAGGATGCCCGCGGCGGTCTGCGGTTCGAACCGTCCGCGTTGGTGACGGTCGCCCGCATCCAGCGATTGAGGACCGGTCTGGGACTGAACTACGCGGCGATCGGGCTGGTGCTCGACCTGCTGGACCACATCGAAGAGCTGGAATCCGCTTCTCGCCGTAGGAGGACATCGCCGTGGACATCAACAAGCTGACGCAGAAGTCACAGGAGGCGTTGACCGAAGCGCAGAGCATCGCGACTCGGATGGGCCACACCGAGGTCGACGGCGAACATCTGTTGATGGCGCTGATCGACCAGCCCGACGGTCTCGTACCGCGGCTGTTGGAACAGGTGGGCGCCGACACTGCGGCACTGCGCGCGGACGTGGAGGGTGAGCTGAACCGACGCCCGAAGGTGAGCGGCCCCGGCGCCACGCCGGGCCAGGTCTCCGTCACCAGGCGGCTGGCAAACCTTCTGGAGACCGCTGAGCGGGAAGCCAAGCGGCTCAAGGACGAATACGTGTCGGTGGAGCACCTCGTCATCGCGCTCGCCGAAGAGGGTTCGGGGAGTGCCGCCGGACGGATGCTCGCCGCCCATGGCGTTACGAGGGAATCGTTCCTGGGCGCGCTGACCAAGGTCCGCGGCAACCAGCGCGTAACTTCGGCGTCACCGGAAGGGGCATACGAGGCACTGGAGAAGTATGGCCGCGACCTGGTCGCCGAGGGCCGCGCCGGCAAGATGGATCCGGTGATCGGCCGAGACGCCGAGATCCGCAGGGTGATTCAGATCCTCAGCCGCAAGACGAAGAACAACCCGGTTCTGATCGGCGACCCAGGAGTCGGCAAGACGGCGATCGTGGAGGGCCTGGCCCAGCGAATCGTTCGCGCCGATGTCCCGGAAGGCCTGCGGGACAAGACGATCTTCTCCCTCGACATGGGCTCACTGGTGGCTGGGGCCAAGTACCGCGGTGAGTTCGAGGAACGGCTGCAGGCGGTGCTGTCCGAGGTGAAGGCGGCCGAGGGCCGAATCTTGCTGTTCGTCGACGAGTTGCACACCGTGGTCGGCGCCGGGGCGACGGAGGGATCCCTGGACGCCGGCAACATGCTCAAGCCGATGCTCGCCCGCGGTGAGCTGCACATGATCGGCGCCACCACCCTCGACGAATACCGAAAGCACATCGAAAAGGACGCCGCGCTGGAGCGCCGGTTCCAGACCGTGCTGGTCGAGGAACCCGACGTCGAGGACGCCGTCTCGATCCTGCGCGGCCTGCGTGAACGCCTCGAGGTGTTCCACGGGGTGAAGATTCAGGATGCCGCACTGGTAGCGGCCGCCACGCTTTCGCACCGCTACATCACCGACCGCTTCCTACCCGATAAGGCGATCGACCTGGTTGACGAGGCGTGTGCGCGGCTTCGCACCGAAATCGATTCGATGCCAGCGGAGTTGGATGAGATCACGCGTCGAGTCACTCGGCTCGAGATCGAGGAGGCGGCGCTGGCCAAGGAGACCGACGCGGCCAGCAAGTCCCGGCTGGAGCAACTTCGCAAGGAGTTGGCCGACCTGCGATCAGAGGCCGACGCCCGGCACGCGCAATGGGATGCCGAACGACAGGCGATCCGTCGGGTACAGGAACTGCGCGGGCAACTCGAGCAGCTCCGGCACGAGGCCGAAGAAGCCGAACGCAACTACGACCTGAATCGGGCGGCCGAGTTGCGCTACGGCCAGATCACCGAATTGGAACGCAGACTGCAGGCGGCCGAGGAACAGCTCGCGTCCAAGCAGGGCGACAAGCGGTTGCTTCGCGAGGTCGTCACCGAAGACGAGATCGCCGAGATCGTAGCCGCGTGGACCGGCATACCGGTCGCGCGACTGCAGGAGGGTGAGCGGGAGAAGCTGCTGCGACTCGACGAAATACTGCACGAACGGGTGATCGGCCAGGACGAGGCGGTCCAACTGGTCGCCGATGCGGTGATTCGGGCCCGCTCTGGAATCCGGGATCCGCGCCGCCCGATCGGTTCGTTCATCTTCCTCGGCCCGACCGGGGTCGGTAAGACCGAGCTCGCGAAGACGCTGGCCGCCGCATTGTTCGACAGCGAGGACAACACGGTCCGGCTCGACATGAGCGAGTACCAGGAGCGGCACACGGTGAGCCGGTTGGTCGGTGCGCCACCGGGATACGTCGGCTACGAGGAGGGCGGCCAGCTGACCGAGGCGGTGCGCCGCAAACCCTATTCCGTAGTGCTGCTCGACGAGATCGAAAAGGCGCACGCCGACGTGTTCAACACCCTGCTGCAGGTGCTCGACGACGGCCGACTCACCGATGCACAGGGACGTCAAGTCGACTTCCGCAACACGGTGGTGATCATGACGTCGAACATCGGATCACACCATCTGCTCGACGGGGTCACCGCGGACGGTGAGATCAAGCCCGACGCGCACGACCGGGTGATGGCCGAGCTACGCGAACACTTCCGGCCCGAGTTCCTCAATCGCGTCGACGACATCGTGTTGTTCACTCCGCTGTCGATGGCGCAGCTCGAACGGATCGTCGAGCTACAGCTTTCCGAGCTACGGGATCGTCTGGCGGAGAGGCAGATCGAGCTCGACATCACCGCCGACGCTCGCCGGTTGATCGCCGAACGCGGCTACGATCCGGTGTACGGGGCGCGCCCGCTGCGCCGCTACATCGCCCACGAGGTGGAGACCAAGATCGGCCGGGCCTTGCTACGCGGCGACGTCGCGGGTAGCGGCACGATCCGCATCACCGCGCAGAACGGTGCACTCGCCGTGGGCTATTCGGAACCGGCTCTGACAGCCTGACTGAGGAGACACCATGGAATCAGACGTCGTGACATGCCCGCACTGCGGAAAACGCAACCGCGTACCCCCGGCGGCCGCGGGGAAGCCCCGGTGCGCCAACTGTCACCAGTGGCTGCCGTGGATCGCTGCGGCCAGCGACGGCGACTTCGCCGACGTTGCCGAAAAGTCCTCGGTTCCCGTACTTGTCGACCTGTGGGCACCCTGGTGCGGACCGTGCCGCATGGTGAGTCCGGCGCTGGAGCAGCTCGCAGGAGAACGCGCCGGACAACTCAAACTCGTCAAGGTGGACGTGGACAAGGCACCGGCGATTTCGCAGCGGTTCTCCGTGCAGGCGGTCCCGACCCTGCTGGTACTTGACCACGGGAAAGTTCTCAAGCGGCAGTCGGGAGCTGCTCCCGTTGCGGCGCTGCGTAATTGGCTGGATGAAGCTCTGTCGGCCAATGACTCGAAGAAGGCACGATCATGACGTCTCTATCCATGGATCCCCACGTGGCGGCGATACGCCCGGTGCGCCCGCATTCGAGCGGCTGTGAGGAATGTCTGCGGCTCGGCACACCGTGGCTGCACCTGCGGCTGTGCCTGACGTGTGGACACGTCGGCTGTTGCGATTCATCGCCCATGCGGCATGCCCGGGCACATGCCCACTCGATCGGGCACCCGATCGTGCAGTCCTTCGAACCCGGCGAGAACTGGCGCTGGTGTTACGTCGACGAAGACTATGTCTGAGGTCGCGGTCGACCAGCGTGAATCGTCTCCGCTGGCCGAAACCCCCGACGTGTGCGGCGCGTACCCCCGACTGTCCGACGATCAAATCGCCACCCTCGAGGCAGGGGGCACCCGGCGCACCGTCAGCCAGGGAGAGATGCTCGTTCGCGAAGGTGAGCGCGCCGACGACTTCTTCGTCATCCTGTCCGGCAAGGTGGCCGTCAGCACCCTCGACGACGCGGGCAACCAGCGCGTGATGCGGGTCCACGGCCCCGGGCGGTTCCTCGGCGAGTTGGGCGACCTCGAGGGCGAGGCAGCGTTCTACAGCGCCGAGGTGGTGGAGCCCGGCGAAGTGCTCGTGGTCCCGACCGAAGGGGTGCGGGCCCTGGTCGCCCACGATCCGGCGCTCAGTGATCTGATCCTGCGCGCATACCTGTGTCGGCGCTCGCTGCTCATTCAGGAGGGATCCGGATTTCGGATCATCGGCTCCTGCTTCTCACCGGACACCATTCGGTTGCGCGAATTCGCCGCACGAAATCGGTTGCCGCACCGCTGGTTCGACCTCGAACGTGACCCGCAGGCCGACCGACTGCTCCAACGGTTCGGAGTGACCGCCCAGGACACACCGGTGGTGATCTGGGGCGGTGCGGTGCTGCGCAACCCGACCAACGCGGAGCT
>NZ_JAVHWK010000127.1:0-12646 GCF_032159775.1 Mycobacterium sp. | reverse complement strand
TGGGTGACGGCCGACGCTTCGGACACCGGGCTGCCCAGCGGATCATTCGACGCCGCGCTGTCGAACATGGGCATCATCTTCGTCGAGCCCGCCGGCCAGGTCGCCGAGATCGCGCGGCTGCTGCGGCCGGGTGGAGTGCTGGGCTTCTCCTCCTGGGTGCCGGATCGCGACATCCCGTTCTACCGGCCAGTCGTCGCGGTGCTCGGATCACCGCCCGCCTCGGCCTATTCCCCCGATCAGTGGGGAATCGCCGACGTGATCACGGACCGGCTGGCCGCGGACTTCGACGATGTCACCATCGAAACCCGCATGCACACATGGCGATTGGGATCGGTCGACGACGCAATGCATCTGCTGGAGTACGAGTCGCCGATGCACGTCTCGCTGCTCGCCAACCTCGACGACACCAAGCGCGGCGAGCTGCTGGCTGCGTTCGAGGAGGCGATGCGCAACAACGCCGGCGCCGACGGTCAAGTGGCGTTCGACGGCCCCTATGTGGTGGTGACGGCGCGGCGACGCTGACACCTACAGCAGCGTGGCTTGCTCGGGTTGTGCCTCGGCAGGCTCGATCAGCTCGGGGCCATTGTTGCGGACGCTGTTCACCAGCCGTGACACCTCGCGGATCTCGATCCGGTCGAGGTCGCCGTGCCCGCGCAGCAGACCCTCGTCGACCGGTGCGTCGGGGTCGAGCCAGCGATCCCAGTCACTACTGCTGATCGTCAGCGGCATCCGGTCATGGATCTCGGCCAGCGGGCCTGCCGCATCGGTGGTGATGATCGTGGCGCTCAGCAGCGGCGGGCTGTCCTTCGATGCCCCCTTCGGCCGCCACGTCGACCACAGCCCCGCCATGAACAGCGGCTCGCCGTCGGCCCCGTACATGTAGAACGGCGTCTTGTGGCCCTTCTCACCGCGCCACTCGTACCAGCCGTCCATCGGGACCAGGCAGCGCTTGTTCTTCGCCGAGCTTCGGAAGGCGGGCGATGTGGTGATCTTCTCCGCGCGAGCGTTGATCAGCAGTGGGCCCTTGGTGTCCGGGACGCCCTCGGAGGCCTCCTTGGCCCAGGGCGGCACCAGGCCCCACCGCATCCGCCGTAGCCGCCGCGTCGACTCGTCGTCGGGCTCGCTGTGTCGCTTGACGACGGTGCTGATCGTGGTGGTCGGCGCGACGTTGTAGTTCGGCCCGCCCGCGTCCTTGCCCTCGGTGGCCGCATTGCTCTCGTCGATGGCTTGGATCTTCTCGGCCAGCAGCGCCGGATCGGTGGTTACCGCGAATCGCCCGCACATACATTCCATGGTGGCAGAAAGCGGCGACAGGGCAGGATGGAGCCGTGACGGACTGGCAGGCGCCGACGACGACGGGGCCGGTGCACGCCACGGTGACGGTGCCCGGCAGCAAGTCGCAGACCAACCGGGCGCTCGTGCTCGCAGCGCTGGCCACCGCCGAAGGTGCGTCCACGATCAGCGGCGCGCTGCGCAGCCGGGACACCGATCTGATGATCGGTGCGCTGCGCACGCTCGGCGTCGGAGTCGACGGCGACGACTCCGAGCTGACGGTCAGCGGCGGCATCGACCCGTCCGCCGGTGCCACCGTCGACTGCGGCCTTGCGGGCACCGTGCTGCGGTTCGTGCCACCGGTCGCGGCGCTGTCCACCGAGACCGTGGTGTTTGACGGCGATGAACAGGCCCGCGGCCGCCCGATCACGCCGCTGCTGACCGCACTGCGTGGGCTCGGCGTCGACATCGACGGTGACGGCCTTCCGTTCTCGGTGCGCGGTACGGGAGCGGTCGCCGGTGGCCTCGTCGAGATCGACGCCTCGGGGTCGTCGCAGTTCGTCTCCGGGCTGCTCTTGTCCGGTGCGTCCTTCACCGATGGTCTGACGATCGTGCACACCGGCGATTCAGTGCCCTCGGCGCCGCACGTGGCGATGACGGTGGCGATGCTGCGCGATGCGGGCGTGCACGTCGACGACACCCAGGCCAACCGCTGGCGGGTGTCGCCCGGCCCAATCTCGGCACGGCACTGGGTGATCGAGCCGGACCTGTCCAACGCGGTACCGTTCCTCGCGGCAGCGGTCGCGAGCGGAGGGATCGTGCGCATCGCAGGCTGGCCATCGGTGAGCACCCAACCCGCGGACGCCATCCTCGGCATTCTAGAGAAGCTGGGAGCCATTGCGCGGCACAGCAATTCGTATCTCGAGGTGCAGGGCCTCGGAGTCTACGGCGGCTTCGATGTCGACTTGCACGATGTCGGCGAACTGGCACCGGCGGTTGCCGCTCTGGCCGCGCTCGCCTCGCCGGGCTCGGTATCGCAGCTCACCGGGATCGCCCATCTGCGCGGCCACGAAACCGACCGGCTCGCCGCCCTGCGCACCGAGATCAACGGCCTCGGCGGGCATTGCGAGGAGATACCCGACGGCCTCGTCATCACCGCCAGGCTGATGCACGGCGGCGTGTGGCGGTCCTACGCCGATCACCGGATGGCGACGGCCGGTGCGATCGTCGGGCTGCGGACGCCGGGGGTTGAGGTCGAGGACATCGGCACCACCGCGAAGACACTGCCGGATTTCCCGCGGATGTGGGCCGGCATGCTGGCCGGCCAGGCGTCGACGCCAGAGCCTTGAGGTTCGGGGTTTGAGCAGGGAATACGACGAGTCCGACGTCCGGATCCGACCGGGGCGCGGCTCTCGGCCGCGGACCAAGATCCGCCCCGACCACGCCGACGCCCAGGACGGCATGGTGGTCACGGTCGACCGCGGGCGGTGGGGTTGCGCGCTCGGCCGCGACCCCGACCGCGTTGTCTCGGCGATGCGGGCACGTGAGCTGGGCCGGACGTCGATCGTGGTCGGCGACGATGTCGGCCTGGTGGGCGACATCTCCGGGCACACCGACACCCTGGCGCGCATCGTGCGCCGCGGCGATCGTCGAACGGTGTTGCGCCGCACCGCCGACGACACCGATCCCACCGAGCGCGTGGTGGTAGCCAACGCCGACCAACTGCTGGTCGTGGTGGCGCTCGCCGACCCGCCGCCGCGCACCGGCCTTGTGGAACGGACGCTGATCGCCGCATACGCGGGCGGGCTGACGCCGATTCTGTGCCTGACCAAGACCGACCTCGCGCCGCCCGAGCCGTTCGCCGCGCAGTTCGCGGGCCTGGACCTGACGATCGCGATCGCGGGCCGCGACGACCCGCTCGACGCCGTCGCACCGCTGCTGGTCGACAAGGTAACGGTGCTGCTCGGCCACTCCGGCGTCGGGAAGTCCACACTGGTGAATCGACTTGTGCCGCAGGCGGATCGGGCCACCGGCGATGTCTCCGGGGTCGGGAAGGGGCGGCATACCTCGTCGCAGTCGGTGGCGTTACCGCTGGACGGGTCCGGCTGGGTCATCGATACCCCCGGTATCCGGTCATTCGGGCTGGCGCACATCGAGCCGGACGACGTGATGCTGGCCTTCTCCGATTTGGCCGAAGCCATCAAGGACTGCCCCCGCGGCTGCGGCCACCTCGGTCCGCCCGCCGACCCCGAGTGTGCGTTGGACGAGCTGACCGGGCCAGCGGCCGACCGGGTCGCGGCCGCGCGGCGCCTGTTAGCGGCGATGCGAGAAGGGCTGCGAGAAGGCCAGTAACCAGTGCTCGACGCAAGAAGCCCTCACCGATGTCGGGGAGGGCTTCTCTTCGCGAGATCAGATTAGATGCCGTTCTGCGTCTTGATGTGCCAGATGCCGTGGTGATTGTGCCAGCCAGGCTTCTGCGTCGGAGCCGGCTTCGCCTTGACGCTCGGGGCGTAGGAGTAGCCGGGACCGCTGGGACCGTTGGCGATCGCGGCGCTGGCAATGCCTGCCAGGCCTACTGCGGCGCCACCGAGCAGGCTCCCGCCGACGGTCAGCAGGACGAGGTAGCGGGCGAAGACGTTCTTGATCATTTCAATTCTCCTGTGTGAGTGAGCTTTTCGGTGGTCCGCCGGTGTGTTCCGGCCTTGACTCAAGACTGCCGCAGCGGGGCGGCGCTGTATGTCGGGCGATCGGGCCGACCAGCGGGTGAACCGGACGTCCCCCGATCGGTGGACATAAATGGCGGAATGGGCGTGTTTGACCTGATCGAAGACGGGGCAGGCTGACGACGAGGAGGATCAACTGTGAGCGAAGTACCGACCATTGAACTCAACGACGGCGCCGAAATTCCGCAACTCGGATTCGGCGTCTACCAGATCGACCCTGGCGAGACCGCCGGGGCCGTCAGAAAAGCGCTGGAAATCGGCTATCGGCACATCGACACCGCCGAGATGTATCAGAACGAGGCGGGCGTCGGTCAGGGCATCCGCGACTTCGGCATCGACCGCGGGGACGTGTACGTCACGAGCAAGCTCAACAACGGCTTCCACAAGCCCGACGACGCCCGCCGCGCGTTCGACGCGACGTTGTCGGCGCTGGGCTTCGACTACGTGGACCTGTTCCTCATCCACTGGCCGTTGCCGACGCTGTACGACGGCGACTTCGTCTCGACGTGGCAGACGCTGGAGGAGTTCAAGAAGGACGGCCGGGCCCGCAGCATCGGGGTCTCGAACTTCCAGGTGCCGCACCTCGAGCGGTTGGCCAAGGAGACGGACACCGTGCCTGCGGTGAACCAGATCGAGGTGCACCCGTATTTCACCAACGACAACGTGCGCGCCTACGGGCAGAAGCACCGCATCGCCACCGAGGCGTGGTCGCCGATCGCGCAGGGCGCGGTGCTCGACGACCAGGTTGTCCAAGGCATCGCGGACGCGACAGGCAAGTCGCCGGCTCAGGTGGTGCTGCGCTGGCATATCCAACGTGGGGACATCGTGTTCCCGAAGTCGGTGACGCCCGAGCGGATCAGGGAGAACTTCGACATCTTCGACTTCGAGCTGAGCCCCGACGACGCCGACGCGCTCACCGAACTGGACAAAGGCGAGAAGGGCCGCACGGGAGCCAACCCGGACGATTTCGACTACATCCCCGACTGACGCCCCTGCAGTTTGGACTATCTGGTCTCATTTGTAGTGGATATCGGCATTGACTGGGCTGATAACTGGACGATATAGTTCAGTTCGTATTTCCATGTCGTTCTACGCTACGAACAGGACTCCATCATGAAGACAGGCTGGTCGACCCGTCGAGTCGCCGCCTCACTCGGTATCGCTGCCATCATCTCGATGGGAGCGTTGACCGCGTGCGGTAGCGAGGAGAAAGAGGCTCCATCCGAAACGTCAACCACCACAACGACATCCACGTCACCGTCGGCAAGCCCGACGGAGAAGGCGCCGCGGCTCGATCCCAACGGACCGAACCCGTTCTCGCCCGACGTCAAGGCACCGCCTGCGCCGACCGCCCGTCCCGGCGACAACTAGCGCAAGCGCCAGATCGGACCGAGCGGGCCAGTCAACGACTGGCCCGCTCGCTGCTGTCCGGGGCAAAAGACATGATGTGGGCGATTGCGGCGTTGAGTGATGTCTGCATCAGACGCGGGTCGTGCGCAGTCTGGGACAGCAGATAACCGCCCTCGACGGCGGCCAGGAGCCCGGTGGCCAGCGCGGGCGCGTCGATGTCGGTGCCCAGCACGCCGTTGTCGCGCATCCGCTCCAGTGCGGCCGCCAGGATCGCCCGCCACTCGGCGAAATGCTCGGCAAGCGAGGCCCGCGCCTTGTCGTCGGTGTCGGACAGTTCGGCGGCCAGGGACCCGAGCTCACAGCCCCACAGGCCGCGGCGCAGCACGCAGCGCTGCACCATCGCGTCGCGCCATTGATGAAGTCCGCGTAGCGAATCCACCTTCTCCAGCCGCAGCCGCTGCCAGGACAGGATCTCGTCTGCCCGCAAGGTGATGACTTCGTACACCAGCTCCGACTTGTCGTCGAAATGCTGATAGAACTGCGACTTGCTGGTCGCGCTCGCGGCCAGCACCTCGTCGATGGTGGTGCTCGCGACGCCTTGGACGTGCATGATCTCCGCAGCGGCGAGCACAATCCGGTTGCGGGTCGCGACACCGCGGGAGGTCAGCCGTGACCTCGCCCCGCGACTATCTGGCGGCGACACCGCCTAACTGTAACCCGCTGGTCCAGTCTCAGGCTGCCAGGTCGTCGGGAGTGGTCGCTTCCCTTGCCGTGCGCCTGTCGCGTCGCCACTTCCGCACCGTCGCGATCGCGGTTTTCAGACCGCGACGTCGCCCGGTGGTGGGATCGACGACGACGAAGCCGGGCTCCAGCTCGGAGAACATCCGCTCGCTGCGGGTCTCGGGTGCGTCGTCGGCGGTGTCGCGCAGGTAGCGGTCCGGCAGGGACAGCTTGGCGATCGTCCGCCACGTCTTGCCGTACTGCACCAAGAACGATCCCGTCGTGTACGGCAGGTCGTACTTGTCGCACACGTCCTTGACCCGGAGCGAGATCTCGTGGAGCCGGTTGCTCGGCAGGTCCGGATAGAGGTGGTGTTCGATCTGGTAGCACAGGTTGCCGCTCATGAACCGCAGCGCCGGGCCGTTCTCGAAGTTGGCGCTGCCGAGCATCTGCCGCAGATACCACTGACCCTTGGTCTCGCCGACCATGTCGGTCTTGGTGAATTTCTCTGCGCCGTCAGGGAAATGACCGCAGAAGATCACTGCGTTGGACCAGACGTTGCGGATCACGTTGGCGACCGCGTTGGCTTTCAGGGTCGAGGTGAAGCTCGCCCACGGGGACAGCGACGTCAGCGCCGGGTAGGCGATGTAGTCCTTGGCCACCTGATGGCCGGCCTTAACCCCGAACTCCTTCACACGCTTCATGGTGGCGGCGCGGTCGTCGCGTCCCTTGGAGATCTTGCCGAGCTCCAGGTGCTGCAGGCCGACGCCCCACTCGAAGCCGATCGCGAGGATGGTGTTGTAGAGGATGTTGCCGAGGTTGAACGGCTTCCACTTCTGATCCCGTGTGACGCGCAGCGTGCCGTAGCCGACGTCGTCGTCCATGCCGAGGATGTTGGTGTACTTGTGATGCATGAAGTTGTGGGTGAACCGCCAGTGCTTGGACGCCCCGCTCATGTCCCACTCCCACGTCGAGGAGTGGATCTCGGGATCGTTCATCCAGTCCCACTGGCCGTGCATGACGTTGTGGCCGATCTCCATGTTCTCGATGATCTTGGAGAGGCCCAATGTGACGGTCCCTGCCCACCAGGCCGAGCGCTTCGATCCCGCGGCCAGCATCAGTCGGCCCGCCACCTCCAGCGCGCGCTGCGCGGCTATGGTGCGGCGGATGTAGCGCGAGTCCCGCCCGCCGCGGGAGTCCTCGATATCCTGGCGGATGGTGTCCAGCTCGAAAGCGAGGTTTTCGATGTCGGCATCGGTTAAGTGCGCAAATGCCGGAACGTCGGTGATAGCCATCGTTCTGTCCCCTTCCTTTGTACCTACGCTACCGTAACCTACGACTCCGTAGGTTACCAGCCAGTAAACCTTATGCGTCCAGCACGCAATCGCCAGATGCTGCGGAAATGCACGTCTGAACACGGCTTCCCGGTTCGTGTTCTACCCCTGTGCGCAGGTCGCGCACGTGTCCGTCGAGCAGACCGACGACACAGGACTGGCAGATGCCCATCCGGCAGCCGAACGGCATTTGCACACCCGCGCCCTCGCCCGCCTCCATCAGCGGCGTCGCGGCGTCCACGGTCACCGATTTCCCACTGCGGGCGAATTCAACCGTGCCGCCCTGGCCGTGCACCGCCGTGCGGGCGGCCGCGAACCGCTCCTGGTGCAGTTGCTCTTGCAGGCCTGCCGACGACCACAGACCCTCGGCGGCGGTCAGCATGCCCTCGGGCCCGCAGGTCCAGGTCTGGCGGTCCCGCCAGTCGGGCACCTCGTCACCCAGGCGAGAGAAGTCGAGGCGGCCCTGATCGCGCGTCGTGCGCACATGCAGCCGGTATCCGGGGTGACTGCGCTGCAGCTCGGCCAGCTCAGCCGCGAACATCAGGTCGGATTCTGTTGGCGCGGAATGCAAGTGCACGATGTCGGTGATCTGGTCACGCCGCGACAGCGTGCGCAGCATCGACATCACCGGGGTGATACCCGACCCGGCGGTGATGAACAGCACCGAGGCCGGAGCCGGATCGGGCATCGTGAAATTGCCCTTCGGGGCGGCCAGTCGGACGATCGTGCCTGGCGCCACGCCTCCGACGAGGTGCGTCGACAGGAACCCCTCGGGCATCGCCTTGACCGTAATCGTGATGGTTCGGCTCGGAGCCGATGTCACCGGGCTGGATGTCAGCGAGTAGGACCGCCACCGCCAGCGACCGTCCACCAACAGTCCGATGCCGACGTACTGGCCGGGCTGGTAGTCGAAAGAGAAGCCCCACCCGGGCTTGATGACCAACGTCGCGGAGTCGACGGTCTCCTGGCGCACCTCCACCACCCGGCCCCGCAGCTCACGAGCCGACCACAGCGGGTTAGCGAGCTTGAGGTAGTCGTCGGGTAACAGCGGTGTGGTGATCCGTTCCGCGATGGTGCGCAGGGCGTGCCAGCCAGGGTGATCCTTGGTGCCGGCGATCTTCGGCCGGACGGTGTCGGCGACATTGGCCGAGACTTTGATGTTGTTCTTGGCCACCCAACCTACGGTACCGTAACCTACGGACCCGTATCCAGTCGAACTAGAGAAATTCCAGTAGGAACGGCAGTTCCTGGGTGGCGTACCAGGCCAGGTCGTGGTCCTGCGCATCGCCGACGGTCAGCTCGGCATCCTCATCCCCCAGATCGGCTGAGTCGATCGCGTCCATCGCGGCCAGCACGGCCTGCTCGGCGGTCGGATTGTCGACGTAGGCCGCGATTGCGTCGCTGATAGTGACCGGCCCGGACAACCGAACGACGGCGTCGTCGAGGTCGGGCCGGGCGGTTGCGCCGTCTACCTCGGCCACCAGCACCGCGCGCCGCGGCGGGAGGCCCGCCGACGGCTCGTCGGCAGCCCCGGCCAGCAGCCGCAGCGAGGCCAGCGCCGCCTCCCGCAGCGCCACATCGGCGAGCTCCTCGTCATCCCCCTCGGCGTAGGACTCGCGCAGCGTCGGTGTCACCGCGAACGCCGTCCCGTTGACGGCGGTCATCTCCCTCTCGGCGACAAGTCGCTGCAGCATCGCCAGGGTCGCAGGCACATAGACACGCACCAGGGGAAGGTTAGTGGCCCCCGCCCCGATCCTTCTCCACCGAGATCATGAAGTCGTCGCCGTGTTCGGTCACGCCGTGCACGACCGCGCTGTCCACCGCCTCTGCGGCGTATCTGCGACGCACCATCAGCGGGTCCTGCCGCAGATCCTTGACCAGTGCGACCGCCAGCCCCACCATCACCAGCACGAAGGGAAGCGCGGCGATGATGGTGATGGTCTGCAGACCGGTCAGCGCATCCTCGCCGCCGACCAGCAGCATGACCAGCGCGACGGCACCCATCGCCACACCCCAGAAGATGACGGTGCCCCGGCTGGGTTTGATCGTGCCCCGTTCGGACAGCGAACCCATCACGATCGATGCGGCGTCGGCGCCGGACACGAAGAAGATCGCCACCAGCACCATCACCAGCACGCTGGCGATGATCGCAATCGGATACTGGTCCAGCAGGCTGAACAGCTGCGCCTCGATGCTGCCCTCGCCTGCCAGATCGACGCCGTCCTGCTGCACCTTGATCGCCGCGCCGCCGAAGACGCAGAACCACACCAGCGAGACGAGGCTCGGCACCAGCAGCACACCGGTGACGAACTGGCGGATGGTCCGGCCGCGCGAGATCCTGGCGATGAACATGCCGACGAAGGGCGTCCAGGAGATCCACCACGCCCAGTAGAAGATCGTCCAGGATTGCAGCCAGGTGTCGACCTCTGCGCCCTCGGCCCCTGTGCGCGCCGACATCATCGCGATGTCGGAGAAATAGCTGCCCAGCGAGGTGGGCAGAAGGTTGAGGATGAAGATGGTCGGCCCGACCACGAACACGAATGCGGCGAGCAGCACCGCGAGCACCATGTTGATGTTCGACAGCCACTGAATGCCCCTGGCCACACCCGACACCGCCGACAGCACGAACGCGACGGTGAGCACGGTGATGATGACGACCAGCACCGTGTTGCCCGTCTCGCTGATGCCGGCCACGATGTGCAGCCCGCTGCGGATCTGCAGCGCGCCGAGGCCCAGGGAGGCCGCCGAGCCGAACAGGGTGGCAAAAATCGCCAGCATGTCGATGACCTTGCCGCCCGGCCCGTTGGCGCGACTGCCCAGCAGCGGCTCGAAGGCGGCGCTGATCAACTGCATGCGGCCTTTGCGGTAGACGCCGTAGGCGATCGCGAGCCCGACGACCGCATAGATCGCCCACGGGTGCAGCGTCCAGTGAAAGAGCGTGGTGGCCATCGCGGTCTGCACCGCTTCGGTGTTCCCGGCCGGACCTGTGCCGGGCGGCGGGGTCGCGAAGTGAGTCAACGGCTCGGCGACACCGAAGAACATCAGGCCGATGCCCATGCCTGCGCTGAACATCATTGCGACCCATGAGATGGTCCGGAACTCGGGCTCCTCGTCGTCACAGCCCAGCGGGATGCTGCCGAACTTGCCGAGCGCCAGCCACAGCACGAACACCACGAAGCCGGACGCGGTCAGTGCGAACAGCCAGCCCGTGTTGTCCATGATCCAGGTCAGCGCGGACCCCGATGCGCTGGCCAATGTCGCGGTACTGACGAAGCCCCAGACCAGGAACCCGAGCGCGATGATCGCAGTGATGCCGAACACCACCTTGTCGAGCCCGCGGTTGCGGGTGTGCAGTTCGTCGTCAATCGGTACCGCGAAGATCGGGTGCGATCCGGTCTGCCCGTTTGCGGCCGGCGCCGGGGCGGCGGGGTCTTGCGAAGTCTCAGGGGATTCACGGCTGATTGTCATGGTGGATTTATTCGAACGGTGTTGACAGCCTGCGTCAATACCTGGTGACGCAACGATTGCGTTACTGAGCCGCTTCGAGCAGTTCGTCGAGGGATTCGCGCAGCAGCGACGGCAGCACGTCGACGTCGCTCATCGCGTCGCGGTCGGCGTTGATCCCGAAATAGAGCATGCCGTTGTAAGAGGTGACGCCGATCGCCAGCACCTGGCTGTCCAGTAGCGGAGGCACCGCATAGGTCTCGAGCAGCTTGGCGCCTGCGATGTACATCTGCCTCTGGGCACCAGGCACATTGGTGATCAGCAGGTTGAACTGCCGGGCCGGAAAGGTCGTCGCCACCCGAATTCCCATGGCGTGCAAGGTCGGTGGCGCAAAACCGGACAGCGTGACGATGGTTCTTGCGTCGACGAGGCTGGCCGCCGTCGAATGCGATTCGGTCATGTGCGCGACCTGGGATAGCCGCACCACCGCATTGCCCTCCCCGACAGGCAGGTCGACGAGAAACGGCGAGACCTCGCTGATCGCCTGACCCGGTCCAGCCGAATCGATCTCGGCGTCCGGATACACCGACATCGGCGCCATCGCCCGCACGGTGCTGGTCGGTGCCACCGGTTCGCCGCGCGACAGCAGCCAGTTGCGCAGCGCACCTGCGATCACCGCGAGCACCACGTCGTTGACGTCGCAGTCGTAGCGGGCGCGCAGGCTGCGGTAATCCTCCAGCTTGGCGCTGGCGACGGTGAACCGGCGGTTGCGCGACACCTTCGAGTTCAGCGGGCTGGACGGCGCGCTGCCCCTGACGAAGGTCCGTGCCGCCGCACTGAACCGGCGGCCCACCTCGAGCAGCTGCCCGGAGTTGGTGGCCACGCCCGTGACCGCCGTACGGACGGCGGCCAGCTGGGCGGTGGGCCGGGCGATCCACTCGCCGATCGCCCCCAACAGAAGCTGCTCGTCGCTCGGCTCGCGGGCCGGGATCCAGATGTCTTCGCCGAACGTGGGCGGCTTCTGTGTGCGGTCGGCGATCACGTGCCCGATCTCCAGCGCCGTCATCCCGTTGACCAGCGATTGGTGCGATTTCGTGTAGATCGCCAGACGGTTACCGGCCAGTCCCTCGACCAGATACATCTCCCACAACGGCCGCGTCTTGTCCAGCGCGCGAGACCCCAGCCTCGCCACCAGCTCGTGCAGCTGCGCGTCGCTGCCCGGGGACGGCAGCGCAGACCTGCGGATGTGGTAGGTGATGTCGAAGTCGCGGTCGTCGACCCACACCGGTCGGGCCAGCCCGAGAGTCACCTCGCGCACCTTCTGCCGGTATCGCGGGATCTGGGGCAGACGCTGTTCGACCGTCTCGAGAAGGCTGTCGTAGCTCAGCCCGTTGCGGGATTTGCGGAGTATCGACAGCGAGGACACATACATCGGGGTCGACGAGTTCTCCAGGCCGAAAAAAGACGCGTCAGTCGCCGACAACCTGGTCACCATATTCGGCGCTACCCTTCCCTAGCTGACGTCCTGCTCACCGAACCCCCCGACACGGTAACCGCCAATTCTGCAGGTGCGCATCACGGGTGCGTTCTGGCCCCGCAAACCATGGGATCATGGACAGGTCTGTTCCTCTCCAGCAGGCACCGCTCGCAGTCCTGCAAAAAGAATCGCTGGAGAGGTCCGTTGACCGCATCGCAGATCCCCTTCGAGCCGGGCGCGTTCACCGCCCCCGTCGTCGACTACGAACCACCGCCGTACGACGTCACGGCCGGACCCCCGCTCAATGTCGCCGGCAGCCCGGCTCC
>NZ_JAVHWK010000044.1:0-26114 GCF_032159775.1 Mycobacterium sp. | reverse complement strand
TGAATTTCCGTGTAGTGGACAAACACATCGGCGGAGCCGTCCTCGGGAGCGATAAAGCCGAAGCCCTTCTCCGCGTTGAACCACTTCACAGTTCCCTGTGGCATCTTTCGATCTTTCCTTCTCTTCTACCGGGTACGGCCCACCGACTTCCGGTGCACCGGGCCCGTTCCGACCGCCATACCTTCGTGGTGTCGCCGGAACTTGACCCGACCTAAACCCTCGCAGGAACCGCGACCGCAACGTCGATCCTGCGAGTGCATATACACGAACACAGAAGCTGCGACCGCCATAAGTGAATCATGTTCCAAGCTCCAGCGACAGTCTTGCCGCAGCAACTAGGGAACAATTAATTTGCAGGAGGGCAAACGATGTCGGATTTCGGCCGCGAGCTGCTCGCATGCGCGGTCGAAGGCACCGACCCGGAGGAGAATCCGCTGCGCCATGTGGCAGACCTGGCGTCGCGGCAAGCACGGCCACAGGCGTGGCCGCATTGGGCGGATCCGGATGTGGTGCGCGCGTTCCATGATCGTGGAATCACCGCGCCGTGGTCACACCAGTCCGAGGCGGCCGATCTCGCCCATGACGGCCGTCATGTCGTCCTCAGTACCGGCACCGCGTCGGGCAAGTCGCTGGCCTATCAGCTGCCCATCCTGACGGCGTTCGCGACCGATCCGCGGGCACGCGCGCTGTACCTGTCGCCGACGAAGGCCCTTGGCCACGACCAACTGCGTGCCGCCCATGCACTCATCGACGCGGTGGGCACGCTCGGCACGGTCGCGCCAACCGCCTATGACGGCGACAGCCCGAGCGAGGTACGACGATTCGCGCGCGAACGGTCACGCTGGATCTTCTCCAATCCCGACATGATCCATCTGTCGCTGTTACGCAACCACGCCCGGTGGGCCGTGTTCCTGCGAAACCTGCGCTACATTGTCGTCGACGAATGCCATTACTACCGAGGCGTTTTCGGCTCGAACGTGGCGATGGTGTTGCGCCGCCTGATGCGGCTCTGCACGCGCTACTCTGCTGCGCCGACGGTGATCTTCGCCAGCGCAACGACCGCCTCACCGGCGGCCACCGCCTCGGAGTTGATCGGGCAGACGGTGCTCGAAGTGACCGAGGACGGCTCACCCCAAGGTGCACGCACCGTCGCGCTGTGGGAGCCGGCGCTGCGCACCGACCTGGTCGGGGAGAACGGCGCGCCGGTGCGGCGCTCCGCCGGTGCCGAGGCGGCGCGGGTGATGGCCGACCTGATCGCCGAAGGCGCCCGCACACTGACGTTCGTCCGGTCCCGGCGCGGAGCCGAACTCACCGCGTTGGGCGCCCGTGCGCGGCTGGAGGACGTCGCGCCCGAGTTGGCGGGCCGGGTGGCGTCCTACCGCGCCGGTTACCTCGCCGAGGACCGTCGCGCTCTGGAACGCGCACTGGCCGAGGGCGATCTGCGCGGCCTTGCCAGTACCAACGCGCTGGAACTCGGTGTCGACATCGCGGGCCTCGATGCCGTGGTGCTTGCCGGCTTCCCCGGAACTGTGACGTCGTTCTGGCAGCAGGCCGGACGGTCCGGCAGGCGTGGGCAGGGTGCGCTGATCGTGCTGATCGCCCGCGACGACCCATTGGATACCTACCTGGTCCATCATCCGGAAGCATTGTTGGACAAGCCGATAGAGCGAGTTGTCATCGACCCCGGCAACCCGTACGTGCTCGGGCCGCAACTGCTTTGCGCGGCAACTGAGCTGCCCTTGACCGACGCGGAGGTGCGCGCGTGGAACGCCGAAGACGTCGCCGGCGCCCTGGTGGACGACGGGCTGCTGCGCCGGCGGTCGAGCGGCTACTTCCCCAGCCCCGGCGTGGACCCACATCCCGCGGTCGACATCCGCGGTTCCTCCGGCGGCCAGATCGCGATCCTGGAAACCGCGACCGGGCGGCTGTTGGGCAGCGCCGATGTCGGAAGGGCGCCGGCGACCGTTCACCCGGGGGCGGTGTATCTGCACCAGGGTGAGACCTACATGGTGGACTCTCTCGATTTCGAGGACGGTTTGGCCTTCGTGCACGCCGAGGATCCCGGCTATACGACGTTCGCTCGCGAACTCACCGACATCGCGGTGACCGGTCCCGGCGAGCGAAAGAGCTTTGGGCCGGTAACTATCGGGCTGGTCCCGGTGTCGGTGAGCAACAAGGTGATCGGCTATCTGCGCCGCGAACGCAGCGGCGAGGTGATCGACTTCGTCGAGCTCGACATGCCGACCCGCACCCTGGACACCAAGGCGGTGATGTGCACGATCACTCCGGAAGCATTGCAGGACAACGGCGTCGAACCGCTGCGGATACCGGGCGCCCTACATGCCGCAGAGCACGCGGCAATCGGCCTGCTCCCGCTGGTGGCCAGCTGCGACCGCGGCGACATCGGCGGATTGTCGACCGCCGTCGGTCCGGTGGCGGGCCTGCCGACGATCTTCGTTTACGACGGCTATCCCGGCGGCGCCGGTTTCGCCGACCGCGGCTTCGAGCAGATCTCCGCGTGGTGGGGTGCGACGGCCGCGGCAATCGAGGCCTGTGAATGCCCGATGGGCTGCCCGTCATGTGTGCAGTCGCCGAAGTGCGGGAATGGAAACGACCCTCTGGACAAGGCGGGCGCGGTGCGCGTGCTGCGTCTTGTGCTGCGCGAATTGCAGCGCCAGGAAAGATAACCCACGGCGACGGCCGACCCCTCGACGGCCGCCCCCGTGGACCAGCTATCGACGGTGCCGGTTCGGGCACGCCGAGCGCCAGCCGGTCTCGATCAAACGGTCACACAACGCGATCCGTTTCAGTACCCACCGGTATGGCGTAGACGTAAATTACCTCGTCGTAGCGTTTCGGGCAACTCAAATGGCCATATTCGACAGCGTTAAGTAACTGGTATATACCAAGCGGCTGCGGATTTCGTTGTGGCGTCTACCTGGTGGTTCGTAAACCGCAGACCGGTAAGATTTGCCCAATGAGCCACGACTGGCTGCTCGTGGAGACGTTGGGCGGCGAGCCTGTTGTGGTGGCCGATGGCCGTCAGACCAAGAATCTCATCCCGATCAGCGTATTTCTGCGACGAAGTCCGGACCTGATGGCAATTCAGACCGCGATATCCGACACTGTGCGCGCCGGCGAGGCGATGAGCGCCATTACTCCGCGCAACGACCGCGTAATCCGCACCGAGCCCGTCGTGATGTCAGACGGGCGATTGCACGGCGTTCACGTCTGGATCGGGCCGCTGAATATGGAACCGCCGGAGCGCCCGATACCCGGACCGCTCAAGTGGGACCTCACCGAGGGCGTAGCCACCGACACCCCCGAGTCGATCTACAACAGCGGCCGAGACCCTTCGACCGAAGCAACCCATGGCCGGACGTTCGCTGAAGACCTGCCCATGCGCGCCCTCAACGCGAGTGAGACCAAGGTGTTGTCGATGGCGATCAAGGGCGAGCCTGGCATGACGATGTGCAGCACGTGGAACGTCACCGACCATAAGGGCGAGACGATCTCGGTCGGCTTCGTCGCCCGCGCCAATCAGGAGGCGCAGGACGATGGCAGCGAGCGGCTGATTTGTCGCGCCATGAACTGGCGTGCTGACCCCGAGGGTCCGTCACTGCCGCCCGACCACCTGGCGCAACGGATTCTCGACGGCCTGGCGCGCCCTGGAGTGCACCGCGCGCTGGTGGATCCGGTCAATTGGAGGCTGCTCAAGTGGCTCGATAGGCCGGCGCCGTTCTTCGACTGGCACGCCCGAGAGGCGGGACGGCAAGCCGTCAATCCCGCCGACGCGGTGCACATGGCGCGGATGACGCTGGAATTCGCCAACGGATCCACCAGCGCCGTCTTGCGCTTGCGGTCGACCGACGGCGGATGGATTCCCGTGCACATGACCATCAACCGAGTCGAACTCGAGCCGGGCACGTTCGCCGCCCTGCTGGCGCTGCGACTGCCGACGGAAGCGGAGTTGGCGGTGGTCGATTTCTCCGACGACCACGACCACGACGCCCCGGAGGAGAAGAAGCCGCGCAAGGACAAGAAGCGGAAGAAGAAGAACAAGAGCAAGAAAGACGCCGGCGACTAAGTCGGGCCCGCCCGGGCGGCGGCGCGCGCCGGGCCGGCCTGCACTGTCACAACCACATCGAGTTCGTCGATTTCGCAGGCGGCAAGCTCGACCTTCATGGCCTTTGCGATCACCGATGCCTGGCCGCAGGCCAGTTCGGCGCCTTCGGGTAGTCGCAGCGCGGCCGCGAGCGCTGCCATGTCAGCGGCCGACTGCGCGCGGTGCCGGGCGACAACTGCCGACCCGATATAGATCCCGCCGACGGTGACCGTCAGCAGCACCGCCATCATCGCGGCGGCGAGTACAGTTGCCGCGCCCCGGTCACCACCCATTCGGTTCGATCGCCGATACCGTCTCCGCCCGTATCGTGACCCCCGGCAACAGGATCGAATGAGCTGTGACCGTCGCGACCACCAGACCACTTTCTTTGCGAATGTCGAGCTTGGCTCCGTACGGAGCAATGCTCTCGTGCGCCTGCAATGCATCCCCCTCCGCCCCGCGTGCCGCAAGGCGGGCCGCTTCCCTGGCCGCGTCGATACACCGCACCTGCATCGAGACTGCGGTGAGTCCGGCCATGCAGACCAGCAGAACCACCACCAGCGCGGCGATGGCGAATGCCGCCTCGATGGTGGTGGCGCCACGATCACCGGTCAGACGTTGGTGTTCAGCGCCCGATTGATGATGTTCGTCAAGGCGGTGACAATCGAGTCGCCGGTGACGACCGTATACAGAATCGCCCCGAACGCCGCGGCGGCAATCGTGCCGATGGCGTATTCGACCGTCGACATACCCGCGTCGTCGACCAGTAGCACCACCACCCTCGCCTTGATTTCGCGAATCACGTTCGCCACCATGTGTTTTCCCTTCTGTTGGTTGACCGGACAGTGCGGGGAGGCTCATGTCAGCCCCGACCGAAGCACGTCGCCTGCCAGCCCCGCGACGATCGGGACGATGCCCAGGCATACGAAGGCGGGCAGATAGCACAACCCGAGCGGGCCTGCGATGAGTACCGAAGCGCGCTGGGCTCTGGCGTCAGCCGCCGACGCCGCATCGTGGCGCGACTGATCGGCCAAGTCGGCAACCCCTTGGGCCAACGCGGCGCCAGACATCGCCGATCGCCTGGCGAGCCGGAGCAGGGCATCGCCGTGATTGCCCAGCGGTGGGCCTGAATTCGACCATGCCGCAGCGGGATCCGCGCCAAGCGCCAGCATATCTGCGGCACGGTCGAGCACCGCGGCAAGCCGGCGCGGCGCCGATGGTGCCGCTGCAGCGGCCGCCGACGACACCGCCATACCTGAGGTCAGGCACGTCGCGAGCACGTCGAAGGTGGACGCGACGGCGAGAGGATCCGTGTCGCTCGACGACGGTGCAGACGTCGTCGAACTCTCGGCCGCCCTTGGCAACCGAATCCTCGACGGACTAGCGGTGATCAGAAGTGCGGCTGCCAACAGAAGAGCCGAGGTGCTCATCCCCCCGCCCCCGCCGTGATGCGGTCCGACCACAGGAGCCCGCAGCACGCGAGCGTCACACCGGCAGCCAGCAGCCAGCCACCGGCGCCGCCGGACAGCAGGAAGTGCAGCGGGTCGGCCCCGATGAGTTGGCCGAGGCCGATGCCGAGTACCGGTAGACCGGCCAACACCGCCGCGGTGGTGCGGGCGCCCGCCATTCCGGCGTCCACCCGAGCCGAGAAGTGTTCACGCTCAACGACATCGCGATGCGCCGCGCGCATCAAGGTCGCGATCGCCAGACCGTGGGTCTGCGCCAGCCCCCAGAACAGAGCTAGCCGCTCCCAATGCGCGGACAACCGCGATGACGTCGCGAAACCGCGGAGGCCCGCTGCCACGTCGGCGCCCAACCGCGCCCGTGCCGCGACGCCACGCAGGTTTTCCGCGACGGGTCCGTCGATCTCGCCCGCCGCGACTTCGAATGCGGCCACCGGGTGGGCGCCGACTCGCAGTTCACCGGTCAGCACGTCGAGCGCGCTCTGCAGTGCGGCGACTTCCCTCGCGTGTGCTCGGCGCGCGAGCGACCGCCGGCGGCGCAGTGTCACCGTTGCGCCGACGATGGCCGCGGCGAGGGTAACCGCGGCGGGCAGCACCACCGCCATCGCGCAGGCGCACGTGACCGCGATCGCCACCGCGGGCAGCCGCCGTCGGGTGCGCTGCGCTTGAGCCAGCCGATGCCGCGACGGGCGGGGTGCGACGAGGATCGCCAACGCCAACGCGAGCGCCGCCGTGGTCACTGCACACCTCGCTGCCTCAGCAGAGACATCAGATCATCTGCGCCGCTGCCGAATCCGCTGTCCGCGCACCACGCCGATACGACCCCGACCAATCCGCTGCCTGACCCCCGCAGCACAGCGATCTCGTCGAGCCTGCGCTTGCCCGATCGGTTGCGACCGACGTGCAACAGCACCTGAACGGCCGCCGCGAGTTGACTGTGCAACGCCAACCGGTCCAGGCCACCGACAGCTGCGAGCGCCTCAAGCCGGGCGGGCACCTCGGCGGGATTGTTCGCATGCACTGTGCCGGCCCCGCCGTCGTGACCCGTGTTGAGTGCCGCGAGCAGATCGACTACCTCCGCGCCCCGCACCTCGCCGACGACGATCCGGTCCGGTCGCATCCGGAGCGCCTGCCTGACCAGGTCACGGACGGTAATCTCGCCTATCCCTTCGACATTCGCACATCGCGCGACCAGCTTCACCAGGTGCGGATGCCGAGGCTGCAACTCGGCGGCATCCTCCACACAGACGATGCGTTCGCCAGGCGACACGGCGCCAAGCACCGCGGACAGCAGCGTCGTCTTCCCGGCGCCGGTCCCTCCAGAGACGAGGAACGCCAGCCGGGCGGCGACAATCTTGTCGAGCAGCGCGGCCGCCTCGGGGGCGATCGCCCCGGCGCGTGCGAGTGTCGCAAGATCCTGGGTTGCCGGCCGCAGCACCCGCAACGACAGGCAGGTACCGCCGCAGGCGATCGGCGCGAGCACCGCGTGTAACCGAACCGTGAACTGGTCTGCGGTCAAGCCGATCAGCTGGCCGTCCACCCATGGCTGGGCTTCATCGAGCCTGCGGCCCACACTCAGCGCGAGACGCTGCGCCAGTCGCCGCACCGCATCCTCGTCGGCAAACCGGACGGAAGTACGCCGCAATCCGCTTCCGTCGTCGACCCACACAGCGTCGGGCGCGGTGACCAAGACATCCGTTGTGCCTTCCGCGCGTAGCAGCGGCTCGAGGATGCCGACACCGGTCAGCTCCGTCTGCAGCATCCGCAAATTGCTCAGCACCTCGGTGTCGCCGAGCACTCCTCCCGATTCAGCGCGGATGGCGGCGGCCACCACATCGGGGCGCAGGGGCGCGGATTCGGCGGCCAGCCGCTCGCGAACCCGATCGATCAGCGGGATGCTCACGCTGCGGCCGCCGATGGATGCTGCGCCAACACCGTCAGCACCCGTCGCGCTGCGATGGCAAGAGATGAGCGGTGACTCATCCGCAACCCGCCGCGCTCCAGCATCGCTGCGATGCCGGGTTGCGCCCGCACGGACGCCAGCAGCGGCAGGTCGACGATGCGCGCCACGTCCACCGACCGCAAGCCCGCCGGTGACGGGCCGCGAACCACGAGGCCGACGTTCGGGTTGATGGCGCCCAACGCCGCCGCAACGGCTGTCGCCGCAGCGCAGCCGCCGACATCGGCCGTGGTCACCAGGACGACCAAGTCCGCTGCGCCCACGGCGAATTCAACCGACCGAGAAAGCGCACGGGGCAGATCGCAGACCACAGTGACGCCGCCCCGTCGCCCCGCATCGATGACCGCGGCCAGGGCACCGGGCTCGACCTCATTACCAGGGCGGACACTGGACAGCACGCTCAGCCCGTCCAGTCGCGGCAGCGCCTGTCGCAATGCTGCGAAGTCGAGCCGGCCGTGCTGCAGAGTCAGGTCCGGCCATCGCAACCCCTGCGTGTCCTCGGTGCCGACCAGTAGATCGATACCGCCGCTCCACGGGTCACCATCAATGAGCAGAGCGGTGCGCGCCGACCGTGCCAGTGCCGTCGCGAACAACGACGCGCCTGACCCGCCGCGGCCGCCCATCACGGCGACCACCGAACCTCTGGCCCCGTCGTCGCCACCGGATGCCGCGGCCGCCGACAACGCCGTGACGAAGTCGGCCTCATCCGCGGGCAGATTCATCACGTGCTGGGCGCCGACCGCGATTGCGGTCTGCCAGTCGCGAGCCTGTGGTTCACCGCGGCTGACCATGATGACGTGGGCGCGCCGCGGTAGCGACGGCACCCAGCAGCTGCCTGCTCCCGCCGCGTCGAAAACGACCGCCCTGGCCCCGGTCCAGGCTTGCCGACTCGGCGGGTGCGCAAAATGAACGACGGCCACGCCCGCAGCGGCGGCGACGCGGTCGACCTCGTCGCGCATCGCCGATTCGGCAAGCATCGCGAGGACGCCGTTTCCTGCGCTCATAAGTCCACACTGTCGGCGCGGTGTGACGCGACGCCAGCGCCATTACGGCTTCTGTGGATGGGGTGCGAACTGTGTACAGGTGGTGTCGACTTGGCAACGAAAACGAGATTCCGCAACTACCGCGGACTTGCCCACCTATCCGACCAACGAAAAGGGTCTGGAAAAGGGACGACCCCCGCCAGGGGGGGAGGAGGCGGAGGTCGTCGTGTATCAGCCCCGGGGGGTCGGGCTGATGCACACCCGGCATAAGCCGAGTAATCCTCACTATACACACGGAAAGCCCAAGAGGCGCAAGAAGTGCTTGCTACTGAAAGCACCCGCCAGCCTCGCAGAAGTGCAGTCATCGGCACGTGTCGTGAACTGCCATTTTGACCGCTTGGCCGGTTAGCGCGGGCCGGTGCGCCCTATGCTGGGCCTTGTGACCGCAACCGATCCGGCGGCCGCGGGGGGCGTTGTACCGCAAACGAAGCCGACAACCGGACAGCCCGTTCGCACTGCAGCGTTCTTCGACCTCGACAAGACGGTCATTGCTAAGTCCAGCACGCTGGCTTTCAGCAAACCCTTCTACGACCAAGGGCTAATTAATAGACGCACCGTACTCAAGTCCGCTTACGCCCAGTTCCTGTTCCTCATGTCGGGCGCTGACCACGACCAGATGGACCGGATGCGAAATTACATCACCAATATGTGCGCCGGCTGGGACGTGGAACAGATCAAGTCGATCGTCGGCGAGACCCTGCACGAGATCGTCGACCCTCTGGTCTTCGCCGAGGCCGCCAACCTGATCGCCGACCACAAGCTGTGCGGCCGTGACGTCGTCGTCGTGTCGGCGTCGGGCGAGGAGATCGTCGGGCCGATCGCCAAAGGGCTCGGCGCGACGCACGCGATGGCCACCCGGATGGTCGTCGAAGACGGGAAGTACACCGGCCAGGTCGCGTACTACTGCTTCGGCGAGGGCAAGGTGCGGGCGATTCAGGAGCTGGCCGCACGCGAGGGGTATGCGCTCGAACACTGCTACGCCTACTCCGACTCGATCACCGACCTGCCGATGCTCGAGGCGGTCGGGCGTCCGACCGTGGTGAACCCCGACCGTGCTCTGCGCAAAGAGGCCGTGGCTCGTGGCTGGGAGGTGCTGACCTTCAGCAGACCGGTCCCACTGCGCGACCGACTTCCCGCTGCGCCGTCCGGCGCTGCCGTCGCAACGACCGTTGCGGTCGGTTTGACCGCCGTTCTGGCGGGCGCGCTGACGTACTCGCTACTGCGCCGATTCGCTTTCTAACGTCCGACCGACGGTAGTAGCTGACGGCCCGGCGGTAACGATCAAATCTCGCGGGCGATTCACCCTTGCTGTGACCGGGGTCACGGAGTACAAAGGAAGCACGGAAGCCTGGCTAGGCCAAGCTCGAGCCGGAAGAGAAGGCGCGAACTCCCGAAGACAGGCTGCCCAGCACGGATCCCGGCACCCACGCGGAGCTAAAGCCGCTGAATAGGCAAAAGTGTTGCGGGCCTGCGTAATTGCGAAGAGCGGACGACCACGACGACCCCTTGGGTGGGGTTGCAGCCGTAGCGCATCGTCAAAGACGCCGAGGCCACCCACGCACACCTGACCAGCACGCTTGGTAACCGGAGTCCGTGCTAGCGGGCGACGAGCCGAACCAGTTTCGGAGCGTCGCCCGCTTCACTTTGCTGAGGCGCTATTTTGCGGAGCTAGACGCGATCGACAGCGCCTCGGCTGCGCCGGCCCGCAGCGCTTGACAACTCAGCACCAACCAGGCGGTCAATCCGGCGGGTGTGCCCGATGCGAATCCGCGCGCGGCGGCGTGATAATCGCCGGAACGCCGCATCCAGAAGACCTCCGGCACGCCAAGACCGTGCGGATCCAACCCGCTCGCCATCGTCACCAACCGCGACACGCCACGGGCGACCAACCCGTCGGCGGTGCCGAACGGCGCCAGCGTCAGAAGCTCACCGTGCGCGACCGCGGCCAGCACGGTCGCAGGCACGTCAGATTTGCCGGTGACCATTTCGACCAGCAGCTCGAGCCGAACGCCGACGTCCGCATCGGCTCGCGGGCGCCCGAGCCGGTCGTCGTCGACGAGGTCGGCGGCGGCCAGGGCGTGCAGCCGCGCCAATGCCTGCATCGGCGCCTTCTGCCACACCCCGACCAGAGCCGTCGCGCCACCTTCCAGCGCTTCGGAAACCCGCAGAGCGCCCGCGAGCACCGGATCGGGCTCCCCGGTTTCCGGCAGCGCCAACGAGCCACCCTCGAGTACCGACGATGCCCTTGCGGCGCGCAGCGCGGCTTCAGCGGCCGTTGCAGGCCAGCCCCGAAGGTTGGTGCGGTGGCGGTGCGCCTTGCCAAGAGCCTCGCGCGCCTCGTCACTTGCGCCTGCCACGCCGGGCAGTGCGGCCAGCGGCGTCAGCGGATGCGGCGTCATTCCGGCAAGGCTAGCGGCGCGCGAACGGAGACCCAGATGGGATGGGAAACAAGGCAATGTCGATGCCACCATCCGGTGACTAGGCTCACAGATATGTCGCAGAACCATGCAGAAGGGCCATCCACCTATCCCCCCGCCGACGACTTCGCCGCGCAGGCGAACGCGACCGCCGAGCTGTCCAGTGAGGCCGAGAAGGACCGGTCGGCGTTCTGGGCGAAGCAGGCCAACCGGTTGTCATGGGAGACCCCGTTCGACGAAGTCCTCGACTGGTCCGACGCGCCCGTCGCGAAGTGGTTCGTCGGCGGCAAGCTCAACGTCGCCTACAACTGCGTCGACCGCCACGTCGATGCGGGCAACGGAGACCGGGTGGCGATCCGCTGGGAAGGCGAGCCCGAGGACGACAGCAGGGAGATCACCTACTCCGAACTGCTCGCCGAGGTGAGCAAGGCGGCCAATGCGTTGACCGACCTCGGCCTCGTCGCGGGTGATCGGGTGGCGATCTACATGCCGATGCTGCCCGAGGCGATCGTGGCCATGCTGGCCTGCGCACGCCTTGGCGTGCTGCACTCCGTAGTCTTCGCCGGCTTCTCCTCGTCGGCACTGGCGGCGCGCATCGAGGACGCCGAGGCCAAGCTTGTGATCACATCGGATGGCCAATACCGGCGCGGCAAGGCGGCGTCGCTCAAGGAGCCCGTCGATGAGGCCGTGGACGGCCAGAAGTCAGTCGAGCACGTACTCGTGGTGCGCCGCACCGGGATTGACACGCCGTGGACCGATGGTCGCGACCTGTGGTGGCATGACGTCGTGGACAAAGCCTCCCCCGAGCACACGCCGGAGGCGTTCGACTCCGAACACCCGCTGTTCCTGCTCTACACATCGGGCACCACCGGCAAGCCCAAGGGCATCATGCACACCTCGGGCGGCTATCTGACACAGGCGTCGTACACGCATTACAACGTCTTCGACGTCAAGCCTGAGACCGACGTCTATTGGTGCACAGCGGATATCGGCTGGGTCACCGGCCACACCTACATCGTTTACGGACCGCTTTCCAACGGCGTCACCCAGGTGGTCTACGAGGGCACCCCGAATTCGCCAGACGAGCACCGGCACTTTCAGATCATCGAGAAGTACGGTGTGACAATCTATTACACGGCACCGACGCTGATCCGGATGTTCATGAAGTGGGGCCGCGAGATTCCCGACTCCCACGATCTTTCCAGCCTTCGGCTGCTGGGTTCCGTCGGCGAGCCGATCAATCCCGAGGCATGGAGATGGTACCGGGATGCGTTCGGCGGCAACCGAACTCCGATTGTGGACACCTGGTGGCAGACCGAGACCGGCGCGATCATGATCTCGCCGCTGCCGGGCGTGACGGCCGCGAAGCCGGGTTCGGCGATGACGCCGCTGCCGGGCATCTCGGCGATGATCGTCGACGAGGACGGCAAGGAGCTGGTCCCAGGCGCCGACGAGGCCGAGCATGTCACCGGCTACCTGGTGCTCGACCAGCCGTGGCCGGCGATGCTGCGCGGCATCTGGGGTGATCCCGAGCGCTACAAGGAGACGTACTGGTCGCGCTACGACAAGCAGGGCTGGTACTTCGCGGGAGACGGCGCCCGTGTCGACGCCGACGGCGACATCTGGGTGCTCGGCCGCATCGATGACGTGATGAACGTATCGGGCCACCGGATCTCCACCGCCGAGGTCGAGTCCGCTCTGGTGGGTCATTCCGGGGTGGCCGAAGCGGCCGTCGTCGGCGCCAGCGACGACGACACCGGCCAGGGCATCTGCGCGTTCGTCATCCTTACGGCGAACACACCCGACAACGAGGGCATGGTCGACGAGCTGCGTGAGCAGGTCGCCAAGGAGATCGGAAAGATCGCGCGGCCCCGCGAGATTCACGTCGTGCCCGAGCTGCCCAAGACACGCAGCGGCAAGATCATGCGGCGGCTGCTGCGCGACGTCGCCGAGGGTCGCGAGCTCGGCGACACGTCGACGTTGGTCGACCCGACCGTGTTCGAGGCGATCCGCGCTGCCAAGTAGCCGCTAGGCGGCAGCCGGCGCGCTTCCGACGGGCACGAATCCCGAGCCGGGCCGGTTCTTGGCGGCGATGTCGGCCAACTGGGTATTGATCGACATCGCGACCGCAGGCGTGTGCAACGGGATGAACTTGACGACGCAAGTCGGCAGGTCCTCCGCGAACGCGCCGTGGATCATGCCGACAAGCCGGTTGTTGACGGTTACCGGCGCCCCGGAGTCGCCCGGCTGCCCACACACCTGGCTGACGATCGTGCCCGGCTCTTGGCCCGGTCCCCATACGACGCCGCAGGAGTAGCCGGTGGTCCGGCCGAGCTTGCATGCGACATCGCCGGTGGCGGGGTCGGGCCCGAGGCCATCGATCTGGAAGTTGTCGACGTTGTTGAGCGGCGTCACCTTTTGCGGGTCGAACTGGATCACCGCGTAGTCGAGGGCGTCGTTGCCGGCGACCATGGCGCCGAGCACGCCGCTGGCTTCGGCCCCTTCTGCGCCGACCTGCGCCCCAGGACCGCCGCAGTGGGCGGAGGTGAAGCCGATCAGGTTGCCTCGGTTGTCATTGCCGATTGCGGTCAGCGTGCACAACGTGTCTCCGTTGATGACGAGCCCCGAGCCACCGCCCAGCGGAACCGGGTCGTCAGCGTGTGCCACGGGGGAGCCCGGCGCCAGTATCGCGGCCATTGCCGCCGTGACCACCGAGAATCGTGCCAGCCAGCGGTGCGCGGTCTTCAAAAAACCCATCCCCTATCGACGTCCCCGACCCGCCTGCTCGACTGTGACGGTCAGTCTATCGCTCGGCCGGGATCGTTTAGCCCGACGCCACGTGGCAACATGACTCGAGGACATCGACATCGGGAGGACCGTTCGTGAGCAGTGCCGACCGGAAGAATGGCGTACCGACCACCGTCACCTCGATCCCGCTGGTGGATCCACACGCTCCCAAGCCCGATCCGTCGATCGGTGAGCTGGTCAAGGATGCGACAGCGCAGGTGTCGACGCTGGTGCGGGCAGAGGTGGAGCTGGCGCGCGCCGAAATCACCCGCGACGTCAAGAAGGGCCTCACCGGCAGCGTTTTCTTCATTCTGGCGCTGGTGGTGCTCTTCTACTCGACGTTCTTTTTCTTCTTCTTCGTCGCCGAGCTTCTCGACACGTGGCTGTGGCGGTGGGCTGCCTTCCTGATCGTGTTCGGCGTGATGGTCCTCGTCACGGCTGTGCTCGCGCTGTTCGGCTATTTGAAGGTTCGTCGCATTCGGGGCCCACAGAAGACCATTGAGACGTTCAGAGAGATTCCCGACGCGCTGACGCCGGGTCACGAGAAGACCAAGGCGTTGCGCGCCTCCGACGGCAAGGCCGCGGCCGACCCGACCGCGGATCCGTCTGGCTGGTAATGGTACGGAGCCGCGCTGGCGGCGACATCGGCCGGATACCCGATCCGTCGGTCGTCCGGATCGACGGTCCGTGGCGGCATCTCGAGGTGCACGCCAACGGGATTCGGTTCCATGTCGTGGAAGCCGACACCAGGGCCGACGGAGCCGCACCGGCGGCGACATCAAACAACGAATCACCGGACCCGATGACCGAGCGGCCGTTGGTGATCCTGCTGCACGGTTTCGGCTCCTTCTGGTGGTCGTGGCGCCACCAGCTGCGCGGCCTGCGCAATGCCCGCGTCGTCGCCGTCGATCTGCGCGGATACGGCGGCAGCGACAAGCCGCCGCGTGGCTACGACGGCTGGACGCTGGCCGGCGACACCGCGGGCCTTGTCCGGGCGCTGGGTCATCCGTCGGCGACGCTGGTCGGCCACGCCGACGGTGGACTGGTCTGCTGGGCGACGTCGGTGCTGCATCCACGAATGGTCAAAGCGATCGCGGTGATCAGCTCACCGCATCCCGCCGCGCTCCGCAGGTCTGCCCTCACCCGGCGCGACCAGGGGCGGGCGCTGCTGCCGTCGATGCTGCAGTACCAGGTGCCGATGTGGCCTGAACGCGCGTTGATGCGGCACGACGCCGCAGAGCTGGAGAGGCTGGTGCGTAGTCGGGCCAGCGCGAAATGGGTTGCCTCAGAGGACTTCTCCGAGACCATCGCCCACATGCGCCGAGCCATCCAGATTCCCTCGGCTGCTCATTCCGCGTTGGAGTACCAGCGTTGGGCGGTGCGCAGCCAGCTGAAGAGCGAGGGTCGGCGCTTCATGCGCTTGATGAAGCGACCCCTGACCGTGCCGATGCTGCACATCCGCGGCGACGCCGACCCCTACGTGCTGCCCGACGCGGTGAACCGAACCCGGCGTTACGCGCCTCACGGCCGCTACGTGTCCATGGCCGAGGCGGGACATTTCAGCCACGAAGAGACGCCCGACGCGGTCAACGAACAGCTGTCACGCTTCCTGGATCACCGCTGAGGACATTCGTCAGGCGTTGACACACACGCCGGTGGCGACTGGGGTGGTGCTACCCATTCTGTCGAGTTGTCGGCGAACTTCCTTGGCGGTCAGTACGAATCCGGTTTCCGCGTCGTCGACCGCGGCGCCGAACACCACGCCGAGGACCTGCCCCTGCCGGTCGATCAGCGGGCCGCCCGAATTACCTTGCTTGATAGTCCCTCGCACGGTGTAGACCTCGCGTTTGACGGTCTTGCTCTTGTAGATGTCGGGTCCTTGGAGCTCGATGGTCTCGCGTATCCGCGCCGGGATGGCCTGGAAGCCGCCGCCACCCGGGTAGCCGAGCACCAGCGCATCGTCGCCGTCCTCAGCGGGTTGCGGCGCGAACGGAAGCGGCGTCGACGGCAGCCCCGGCACGTCGAGGATCGAGATGTCTGCGTCCGGGTCGTAGGAGATCACCGTGGCGTCGTACGTCTGGCCGTCGGCCTCGAGCGTGACCGTCTCGGTGCCGGCGACCACGTGCGCGTTTGACATCACCCGGTTGGGTGCGACGACGAAACCTGTTCCCTCAAGGACTTTTTGGCAACCTGGCGCGACACCGCGGATCTTGACGATGCTCGGCCGGACTTCCGCGACCTTCGGATCGTTGATCAGAGCTGCATCCGGCGCGTCGACGTTGGCAATCGGGGTGCGCCCGAAGTTTCCCAGCACGTCGGGCAGTCCGGAGGTGTCCAACAGCGCCTTGAGCCGGTTCGGCACTGCCTTGAGCCACGGCGGAGCGACCTGGTCGACCTGACTCAGCACCTTTGAACCACGCACGGCCGCAGCCAGATTCGGCTGATTGGTCGATGTCAGCGGGGTGGCAAGCAGATACGCCACCACGGCTACGGCCGCCACCATCACCACGACGCCGATCACCGAGTCGAACAGCCGCAGCGTGCCGCTGCGGATCGCACCACGCACGGCGCGGCCCAGCACCACACCCGCGATCTCGCCGACCACGACCAGCCCGAGGATCAGGAACAGGGTGATGAACAGCTGTGTGCGGGTGCCTGCGACATGGGTGACGATGTGTGGCGCCAGCAGGACGCCGGCCACGGCACCGAGGACGACGCCGATGAAGGACAGCAGCGAGCCGAGCGCCCCGGATCGCCAGCCGGAGATCGCCGCGACGAACGCGACCGCCAGCACGGCCATGTCCAGCCACTGAGACGACGTCATAGTTGTGCCCCTCCGTCGGTGTCATCATGACCGACGAGGGCCATCACTTCGTCCAACTCGCGCACGTCTTCGGTGTTCCAGGGTCGTGCCCACCCGGCCACGTCGAGCATCGCCGAGATCACCTGTCCGGTGAAACCCCAGACCAACATCTCGTTCAGCAGGAAGGCCGGCCCGGCCAGGCGTCGGGTGTTCTCTTTGCGGTACACCATCAGCCGATTCTCGGGGTTGATGAATGCGCGCACCGGTACGCGCGCCACGACGGCGGTCTCCGATTCGTCGACGACGAAGACCGGGCCCGGATCCGGCGAGTAGGCGAGCACCGGCACCACGTGGAATCCCGACGGAGGGATGAACATCTTCTCCAGCGTCGCCAGCGGTGTCAGCCTGCTGGTGTCGATGCCGGTCTCCTCCGTTGCCTCGCGCATGGCCGTGAATATCGGACCGTTGTCGCCGGGGTCGGCGGCTCCGCCGGGGAATGCGGCCTGACCGGCGTGATGCCGAAGCGTCGACGCCCGAACTGTCACCAGCAGATCGGCATCGTCGGGCAGACCGCCGTTCGGTGAGTCCGCCGGGCCCGAAAAGAGCACCAGCACCGCGGCGTCGCGACCCGTGCCGGTCAGCGCGGCCTTCGCGTTGGCCGCAGTCACCAACGCCAGCAGTTCAGCGGGCACCCGTCGCCGGTAGGCCTGCTTCACGGCGCGTGCGTTGTCTACCAGGGGCTTCAGCCACGGTGGAGCGGCGCCTGGAGATAACAGGCTCCGCTCGCTCTCCGGACTCACCCCGGCACTCCTATCTGTGGATCGACCGCGGCGGCGATGTCGTCGGCGCTGGCGAACGAACGCGGCAAGATTTCGGCAACGCTACCGTCCGGCCGCAGCACCACCGTCGCGGGCATCACATTGGGCACCTGCAGTGCAGCGGCGATCAATCGCCTGCCGTCCTGCAGCGTCGGCAGCCGCACACCCAGCTCTGCAAGCCGCAACAGCGCCGCGGTCTCGTTCTCGTCTTGGTGCACCGTCACCACCGAGACAGCCGGGCCGACGCGACGTTGATACTCCGCCATCGCAGGCAGTTCCTCGGCGCACGGCGCACACCAGTACGCCCACAGGTTGAGCACCACGGTGCGGCCGGCCAGCGCCTTGGCGACGTCGACGTCGGCGCCATCGGCGGCGCACTCGACCGTGATCCCCCGCAGCTTCGCCGAACCCGCGCCTGCTCCGTCGGCCGGACAGGGCGCGAGATCAGCCCTCGACCGCGGGTCGGCCAGCGCATCGGCAGTGTCGGCGTCGCGGTGCTCTCTGGCAGGCGCCTGGCCGGGTCTGCCCGTCGGACCGTCGCGGCCCAGCTGAGTCCACAGCCCGACTCCGAGCGCGACGATGACGACGAGCGTCGCCACGGTCCACCGGGTCGACGTACTCATGACTCAGGCGGGTCGGCTACAGGCCGGCCAGCGCCAGCAGATGTTGGGTTTCTGGACCCTTGACCAGAGGGGCGGCAACAAGCGGATCCGTCGGCCCTTCCCCGAAGGAGGGGCAGTCCTTGGCCAGCACACACACACCGCACGCAGGCTTGCGGGCATGGCAGACCCGGCGCCCGTGGAAAATCACCCGGTGGCTGAGCAGCGTCCACTCGCGGCGCTCGATGAGCTCGCCGACGGCATGCTCGACTTTGACCGGGTCCTCGAGCTCCGTCCACCGCCACCGCCGGACCAGCCTGCCGAAATGGGTGTCGACGGTGATGCCGGGGATGTCGAAGGCGTTGCCGAGGATCACGTTGGCGGTCTTGCGGCCGACGCCGGGCAGCGTCACGAGCTCCGCCATGGTGGACGGCACCTCGCCGTCAAACCGCTCGACGAGTTCCTGACCGAGCCGGATGAGTGAGTTGGCCTTGTTGCGATAGAAGCCCGTCGGCCGAACCATCTCCTCGAGCTCGGTGCGATCGGCCTGTGCGTAGTCCGTTGCGGTGCGGTACTTCTCGAACAACGCCGGGGTGGTCAGGTTGACGCCCTTGTCGGTGCTCTGCGCCGAAAGGATGGTCGCCACCGTCAGCTCGAGGGGGTTGGTGAAGTCGAGTTCGCAGTACACGTGCGGAAATGCTTGCGCTAGCGCGCGATTCATCCGCCTTGCGCGGCGCACCAGGCCGGTGTGGGTCTCAGAGTCCCACTTGCGCGACGACGCCCGTCTGGCCGGCTTGGGCTTCGCCGTCTTCTCCGTCGAGGACTCACCAACAGTCACGGGTGCAAGCGTACTGAGACGGCCGAGAACGGATACTGCGACCGGTGACAATTCGTGATCCCCCCGAGACCTTCGACGTGTTAACTACCTGCTTGTGTCGTGGTTGCTGGTGGGCTTCATCCCAGGGTTGCTGATGCTTGCCACCTTTGGCCTGCAGCGCCTCGAATCCGGCCTCGACAGCGACACGGTCTCGGCCGCCGACGTCGCCGAGTTTCTCGAGCAGGCGCGCGCCGATGACGTCCGTACGCTGGCGCGGGACGGAATGCCGGGGGCGCTCGACGGCATGCACCGCCGACTTCAGGAACGCATCCCCGAGCCCGAGCTCGCCACGCGCTACGTCATCGACGATGACTGGTCGAATTTGCCAACACCGCTATATGTGGACAACGTGGCCAATACTGAATTTCAGCCGTCTCCGCATGCCAATCGTGTGTAGCGTGACTACTCACGAAATGGCCAGCCTCTAGACTGATCTCGCAAAGCATTTAGAGGTTGGCGTGCGCATGTCATATCACTCAACAGCTTAAGAGGGGCAACGTGGACGAGATCCTGGCCAGGGCCGGAATCTTCCAGGGAGTCGAGCCGAGCGCCGTATCCGCGCTGACAAAGCAGCTGCAGCCCGTCGACTTCCCGCGCGGACACACCGTGTTCGCCGAGGGAGAGCCCGGAGATCGGCTGTTCATCATCATTTCGGGCAAGGTCAAGATCGGCCGCCGGTCACCGGACGGACGCGAGAATCTGCTCACCATCATGGGCCCGTCTGACATGTTCGGCGAGCTGTCGATCTTCGACCCCGGCCCACGGACGTCGAGCGCGACCACGATTACCGAAGTGCGTGCGGTTTCGATGGACCGCGAAGCGCTGCGTGCCTGGATCGCCGATCGACCCGAGATCGCTGAGCAGCTGCTACGGGTGCTCGCTCGCCGGCTGCGTCGCACCAACAACAACCTCGCCGACCTGATCTTCACCGACGTGCCCGGCCGCGTCGCCAAGCAACTGCTCCAGCTGGCTCAGCGCTTCGGCACTCAAGAAGGCGGCGCGCTGCGGGTGACCCACGACCTCACGCAGGAAGAGATCGCCCAGCTGGTCGGCGCGTCACGGGAGACGGTCAACAAGGCGCTCGCGGACTTCGCCCATCGCGGGTGGATTCGGCTGGAAGGCAAGAGCGTGCTGATTTCCGACTCAGAGCGACTGGCCCGCCGAGCCCGTTAGGGATTACCCGCGCAGGTAGTCGAGTTGGGCCTGCACGCTCCATTCGGCGAAGTCCCAAAGCTTTTCGTCGACGTCGGTGTAGACGTGTTCGACGATCTGACGCGCGGTGGCGTCGTCGCCGAGTGCCTGCAGCGCGTCGCGCACCTGGGCCAGCCGCTGCTCGCGGTGCGTCAGATACATCGCGGTCACCGCCTCGAGATCGTCGAGATCGGGGCCGTGCCCGGGCAGCACCGTCCGATGCCCCAGCCCCTGAAGCCGCTCGAGCGACTGCAGATACTCACCGAGGCTGCCGTCCTCGGAGTCGATCACGGTGGTGCCCTGGCCGAGCACGGTGTCCGCGGTCAGCACGGCGTCGTCGAGCACGAAGGACAGCGAATCCGCGGTGTGGCCCGGTGTCGCCATCACTGTGATGTGCAGCCCTGCCGCATCGATGACCTCACCGTCGGTCAACGGGCCGCCGAGGCCGCGCAGAAAGCCGCTTCCCACCGCACGGACCACCGCCCCGGTGCGCTCGACGATCTTGTCGATGGCGCCGGTGTGGTCCTCGTGCTTGTGGCTGATGAGCACCAGCGGGATCTTGCCGAGTTCGGCGATCTTGGCGATGTGTTCGTCGTCATCGGGGCCCGGGTCGACGACCACCATCTCGTCGCTGCCCACACCACGCAAGACCCAGGTGTTCGTGCCGTCCAGCGTCAACGGGCCGGGGTTGTTGCACAGCAGCACCGACGCCGTCTCGGTCACCGGGCGCAACAACCCGTACGCGGGATGCTGCACGGCTCACGCCACCTCGACGATCAGCTCGACCTCCACAGGCGCGTTGAGCGGAAGTTCGGCCACCCCGACCGCGGACCGCGCATGCGCGCCCGCCTCGCCGAAGACCTCGCCGAACAGTTCGGATGCGCCGTTGACGACGCCGGGCTGGCCGTGGAAGCCGGGTGCGGAGGCGACGAAACCGACGACCTTCACCACCCGGGCGATGGCGTCGATGCCGACCAGCGAATCCACGGCAGCGAGCGCATTGAGTGCACAAATCCTGGCGAGAGCCTTGGCCTGCTCGGGGGTGACCACGCCGCCGACGGCGCCGGTGGCAGGCAACTCGCCTGCCACCATCGGCAGCTGCCCCGCGGTGTAGACCAGATTTCCGGTCTGCACCGCGGGCACATAGGCGGCCACGGGTTTGACCACCGGCGGCAGATCGATGCCCAGTTCGGAGAGCCGGGCTGACCAGCCGCCGCCGCTCATTTCGGCCGTTTCAGATAAGCGACGTGTTGCTCACCGGTCGGCCCGGGCAGCACCGAGACGAGCTCCCAGCCGTCCTCTCCCCACTGGTCGAGAATCTGCTTGGTGGCATGCGTCAGAAGGGGGACAGTGGCGTACTCCCACCGGGTGGATTCGCTCATGCGGCTGAGCTTATCCGGCGAGCCGAGCGCCTTGGCTAGGCTGCAGTGGTGGCTATCGAAGCGAATGACCGTAAACCGGTCGGCTGGCCGTCCAGGCTGACAAAGGCGCGGTTGCACTTCGTCACCGGCAAAGGCGGCACTGGCAAGTCGACCATCGCCGCCTCGCTGGCACTGGCGCTGGCCGCAGGCGGCCGGAAGGTGCTTCTGGTCGAAGTCGAAGGGCGGCAAGGCATTGCGCAGCTTTTCGATGTGCCGCCGCTGCCGTATGAGGAAGTGAAGATCGCGACCGCCGACGGCGGCGGAACGGTCAACGCGCTGGCCATCGACATCGAGGCGGCGTTCCTCGAATACCTCGAGATGTTCTACAACCTCGGGTTGGCGGGCCGGGCGATGCGCCGCATCGGCGCCGTCGAGTTCGCGACGACGATCGCGCCTGGCCTACGGGACGTGCTGCTCACCGGCAAGATCAGGGAGATCATCACCCGCGGAGACAAGGGTAAACAGCCTGTCTACGACGCGGTCGTGGTCGACTCCCCGCCCACCGGTCGCATCGCCCGCTTCCTCGACGTCACCAAGGCGGTCTCGGATCTCGCCAAGGGTGGTCCGGTGCACTCGCAGGCCGAGAGCGTGGTTAAGGTGCTGCATTCTGACCTGACGGCCATTCACCTCGTGACGCTGCTGGAGGCGCTTCCGATGCAGGAGACGTTGGAAGCGATCGACGAGCTTCAGGCGCTAAAGCTGCCGATCGGCAGCGTCATCGTCAACCGCAACATTCCCGCCTATCTGGCACCCGACGCGCTCGCCAAGGCGGCAGAGGGCGACATCGACGCCGATCAGGTGCGTGCCGATCTCGCCGAGGCGTCGATCACACTGTCCGACAATGACTTTGCCGGTCTGCTGACCGAGGCCATTCAGCACGCCACGCGCATCGCCGCGCGTGCGGAGAGCGCAGAACAACTGGAGGAGTTCGAGGTGCCCCGGCTGGAACTGCCAGACATCCCCGATGGCGTCGACCTTGGCAGCCTTTACGAATTGGCGGAAGCGCTCAACAACCAAGGGGTGAGATGAGCACCACACCGCAGGCACTGGACATGGCCGCGATCCTGCACGACACGTCGAACCGCGTCGTGGTGTGTTGCGGCGCAGGCGGTGTCGGCAAGACGACGACCGCTGCGGCGATGGCGCTGCGAGCCGCCGAGTACGGCCGAACGGTCGTGGTGCTGACCATCGACCCCGCGAAGCGTCTCGCCCAGGCGCTGGGCATCAAGGATCTGGGTAACACGCCCCAGCGGGTTCCCTTGGCGCCCGAGGTGTCCGGCGAGCTGCACGCGATGATGCTTGACATGCGTCGCACGTTCGACGAGATGGTCATTCAGTACTCGGGATCCGAACGCGCGCAAGGGATTCTGGACAACCAGTTCTATCAAACCGTTGCCACCTCGCTCGCTGGCACGCAGGAATACATGGCGATGGAGAAGCTGGGCCAGCTGTTGGCCGAGGACCGATGGGACCTCGTGGTCGTCGATACGCCGCCGTCCCGTAACGCCCTGGATTTCCTTGACGCCCCGAAACGTCTGGGCGGCTTCATGGACAGCCGGCTGTGGAAGCTGCTGCTTGGTCCCGGCCGCGGCATCGGAAAGCTGGTGTCGGGGGCGATGGGCCTGGCCATGCGCGCGCTGTCGACTGTGCTCGGCTCACAGATGCTGTCGGACGCCGCGGCATTCGTGCAGTCGCTGGACGCCACGTTCGGTGGGTTCCGCGAGAAGGCCGACCGCACCTATGAGCTGCTGAAGCGGCGCGGCACCCAGTTCGTCGTGGTGTCCGCGGCCGAGCCGGACGCCTTGCGCGAGGCGTCGTTCTTCATCGACCGGCTTTCCTCGGAGCACATGCCGCTGGCCGGCCTCATCCTCAACCGGACCCACCCGACGCTGACGTCGCTGCACGCCGATAAGGCCGCAGAGGCCGCCGACTCGCTGGCGGCCGAGGATCCCGAGGCGCTGACCGCCGCGGTGTTACGGATTCACGCCGCGCGGGCGGGGACGGCCAAGCGCGAGGTTCGGCTGCTGTCGCGGTTCACGGGCGCCAACCCGCATGTATCGATCGTGGGAGTGCCGTCCTTGCCGTTCGACGTGTCGGATCTCGAGGCGCTGCGCGCGATCGCCGATCAGATCACCGGCGAAGCTCCCGCGGCGTAGGCGCTAAACGGCGCTGCGATGTTTGCGCTGGGCGGCGAAGAAGTCGGCCCAGGAGACCACCTCGGGGTGCTGCTTGAGCAGAGCCCGACGCTGGCGCTCGGTCATGCCACCCCAGACACCGAACTCCACGCGGTTGTCGAGGGCGTCGGCGCCGCATTCCGAGATCACCGGGCAGTGCCGACAGATCACTGCGGCTTTGCGCTGAGCCGCGCCGCGCACGAACAATTCGTCGGGATCGGCTTGCCGGCAGCGGGCCTGGGAAACCCAGGCGATTCGGGCCTCGGCCTCTGCGCCTTGAACCAAACTGGTGGGAAGAGAGGTAGTAGCAGTCCTGCGCGCAACTGGCCGTGTGCTCGACACCAGCGTTTCCCCTTAAGTCCAGCCGCCGTTACTTGACGGCTCAGTCCTCCGGTGTAGAACGCTGATGCGATCTACGCCACATTGCGCAGGTCTTTGTTACCTGAATCGCACTGTAGGTACAAGCTAGGTGGTCAAAGGGTATTTACGCAACAGTTTGTTTGCCCCTTTTTTGGGACAACCGTCCAGACACGCCGCGCAGCGCAAACCCGATCCCGGCCGTAACGCCCTTTATGCTGGCAATCTGGCCGCGCGGCGTAGGCAACGCGGCAGGCTAGTTACTCTGTAGGGCATGCCGGAGCGCCCACCGAATAGACCGCCGGCCACGGTCACGGTTATCAAGCTCGCGTGGTGTTGCCTGCTGGCCAGCGTGGTGGTCGCGGGATTGATGTTTCCGGTTGTCGGCGGGTTCGGACTGGTGTCCAACCGGGCCTCCGATGTGGTTGCTAACGGGTCTGCTCAGCTCGTCGAGGGTGAGGTGCCCGGAGTCTCGACGATGGTGGACGCCAAGGGCAACGTCATCGCGTGGCTGTATTCGCAACGCCGGTTCGAGGTGCCGGGCGACCAGATCGCCGACACGATGAAGCTCGCCATCGTCTCGATCGAGGACAAGCGGTTTGCCGAGCACAACGGCGTCGACTGGAAGGGCACCCTGACGGGCCTTTCGGGCTATATGTCCGGCAACATCGACACCCGCGGCGGATCCACCCTCGAGCAGCAGTACGTGAAGAACTACCAGTTGCTGGTGATTGCGCAGACCGACGCGGAGAAGCGCGCAGCCGTCGAGACCACGCCGGCCCGCAAGCTGCGGGAGATCCGGATGGCGCTGACGTTGGACAAGACGTTCACCAAGCCGGAGATCCTCACCCGATACCTGAACCTGGTGTCGTTCGGCAACAACGCCTTCGGCATCCAGGACGCCGCGCAGACCTACTTCGGTATCGACGCCTCGGCACTGAACTGGCAGCAGTCCGCGCTGCTGGCCGGCATGGTGCAGTCGACAAGCACGCTGAACCCCTACACGAATCCCGACGGCGCGCTGCAACGCCGAAACCTCGTGCTCGACACGATGATCGACAACATTCCGCAGGAAGCCGAGGCGCTGCGCGCCGCCAAGGAGCAGCCGCTGGGCATCCTGCCGCAGCCGCAGGAGTTGCCCCGCGGCTGTATCGCCGCGGGCGACCGGGCCTTCTTCTGTGATTACGCGCTCGACTACCTGGCCCGCGCAGGCATCAGCAAGGAGCAGGTGGCCAGGGGCGGCTACCTGATCAAGACGACGCTGGACCCCGATGTTCAGGCGCCGGTGAAGTCCGCGATCGACGGCATCGCGAGCCCCGACATCCAGGGCGTCGCCAGCGTGATGAGTGTGGTCAGGCCGGGCAAGGACTCCCACCCGGTGTTGGCGATGGCCAGTAACCGGACGTACGGCCTCAACATCGACGCCGGTGAAACCATGCAGCCGCAACCGTTTTCGCTCGTCGGCGACGGCGCAGGTTCGACATTCAAGATCTTCACCACCGCCGCCGCCATGGACATGGGAATGGGCATCAATGCCCAATTGGACGTGCCGGGGCAGTTCCAGGCGAAGGGCCTCGGCAGCAGCGACACCCCCGGCTGCCCGAGAGAAACCTGGTGCGTGAAGAACGCGGGCGGGTATCGCGGCTCGATGAACGTCACCGATGCCCTCGCCACCTCGCCGAACACCGCGTTCGCGAAACTGATCTCGCAGGTCGGCGTCCAGCGGTCGGTGGACATGGCAGTCAAGCTCGGCCTGCGGTCCTATGCACTGCCGGGCACTGCCCGCGACTACGACCCGGAGAGCAACGAAAGCCTCGCCGACTTCGTGAAACGGCAGAACCTGGGATCGTTCACACTGGGGCCGATAGAGGTGAACGCGCTCGAGTTCTCCAACGTCGCGGCGACCCTGGCATCCGGCGGAATGTGGTGCCCGCCGAATCCGATCGACAAGGTCTTCGACCGTCGCGGCCAAGAGGTTTCGGTGACCACCGAGACCTGTGAACAGGTGGTTCCCGAGGGCCTGGCGAACACGCTGGCCAACGCCATGAGCAAGGACGACCAAGGGGGAGGCACCGCCGCCGGGTCGGCCGGTTCCACGG
>NZ_JAVHWK010000019.1:0-27985 GCF_032159775.1 Mycobacterium sp. | reverse complement strand
CCAAGGAGATCGAGCTGGAGGACCCCTACGAGAAGATCGGCGCTGAGCTGGTCAAGGAAGTCGCCAAGAAGACCGACGACGTCGCGGGCGACGGCACCACCACCGCCACCGTGCTGGCCCAGGCGCTGGTGCGCGAGGGTCTGCGCAACGTGGCGGCGGGCGCCAACCCGCTCGGCCTCAAGCGCGGCATCGAGAAGGCCGTCGAGAAGATCACCGAGACGCTGCTGAAGTCGGCCAAAGAGGTCGAGACCAAGGAGCAGATCGCGGCCACCGCGGGCATCTCCGCCGGTGACGCCTCGATCGGTGACCTGATCGCCGAGGCCATGGACAAGGTCGGCAACGAGGGCGTCATCACTGTCGAGGAGAGCAACACCTTCGGCTTGCAGCTCGAGCTCACCGAGGGCATGCGCTTCGACAAGGGCTACATCTCGGGTTACTTCGTGACCGACGCCGAGCGTCAGGAAGCGGTCCTCGAGGATCCCTACATCCTGCTGGTCAGCTCCAAGGTGTCGACCGTCAAGGACCTGCTTCCCTTGCTGGAGAAGGTCATTCAGTCCGGCAAGCCGTTGCTGATCATCGCCGAGGACGTCGAGGGCGAAGCCCTGTCGACCCTGGTGGTCAACAAGATCCGTGGCACGTTCAAGTCCGTCGCCGTCAAGGCACCGGGCTTCGGCGACCGCCGCAAGGCGATGCTGCAGGACATGGCGATCCTCACCGGTGGCCAGGTCGTCAGCGAAGAGGTCGGCCTGTCCCTGGAGACCGCGGGCGTCGAGCTGCTCGGCAAGGCCCGCAAGGTCGTCGTCACCAAGGACGAGACGACCATCGTCGAGGGTGCCGGTGACAGCGAGGCCATCGCAGGCCGTGTTGCCCAGATCCGCGCCGAGATCGAGAACAGCGACACCGACTACGACCGCGAGAAGCTGCAGGAGCGCCTGGCCAAGCTGGCCGGTGGCGTTGCGGTGATCAAGGCAGGAGCCGCCACAGAGGTGGAGCTCAAGGAGCGCAAGCACCGCATCGAGGACGCCGTTCGCAACGCGAAGGCGGCCGTCGAGGAGGGCATCGTCGCCGGCGGTGGCGTGGCCCTTCTGCAGTCGGCTCCTGCGCTGGACGAGCTGAAGCTCTCGGGTGACGAGGCGACTGGCGCCAACATCGTCCGCGTGGCGTTGTCGGCTCCGCTGAAGCAGATCGCCTTCAACGGTGGGCTCGAGCCCGGCGTTGTCGCCGAGAAGGTCACCAACTCCCCGGCGGGCACCGGCCTCAACGCCGCCACCGGCGAGTACGAGGACCTGCTCAAGGCGGGCGTTGCCGACCCGGTCAAGGTGACCCGTTCGGCGCTGCAGAACGCAGCGTCCATCGCGGCGCTGTTCCTGACGACCGAAGCGGTCGTCGCAGACAAGCCGGAGAAGGCCGCCGCACCCGCGGGCGACCCGACCGGTGGCATGGGCGGCATGGACTTCTAAGCCAGTCCTGGTCGCCAAGAAAAGGCCCGGCTCCCACAAGGAGTCGGGCTTTTTCGTGTCTCACGTTCGCGAGCCTCTTCAGCGGCTGCGCACTACCGCGCGCAGGTGCATCGGCAGCGCCAGGCCGAGCGCCATCCCCGCGATGATGACCGTCGCGACCATCAGATCCGCCGAAGCGGAGGTGAGCAGCTGCGCCGACGGGTGTCCTGCGAACTCGACGAAGCCCGCGAGCGTGCGGAACACCAGGACACCGGGAACCAGCGCGACGACCGACGCGAACCCGATGCCCGCGAACGGGATTCGCATGCGGTGGGACACCGGCACCAGCAGCGCCCCGACCAGCAGGCAGGATACGAACGCCCCGATCGCCAGGTTGGCTCCGGCATGGAGGGCAAGCCAGTGCGCGGCGTGGGCCAGCATGCCCGCGGCGACCGGCCAGCCGATCATCCGCCACGGCATCGAGAAGTAGACCGGGTAGGACGCCGCGGCCACCCCGGCGGCGAGGACGTCGACGACGAAGGGCGCACTGCTCGACGGTGCCGTCACCGCCAGCGTCTGACCGCCGGTGTGCAAGCCCAGGATCAGACCGCCGCTGATCGCGGTGAGCACCAGCAGCCCGTAGGCCAGCCGCGCCGATCCGAGCGTCACGCGCAGGTCGAGCAGGTCGAGTGCGCCGTTGAGGATGTGCGGGCCGGGCACCAGCACCATTGCCGGGCATATGGCGACAACCGCCGTGGATGCGCCGAGATGCAGATGAGTGGCTGCCGCACCGACCGCTCCTGCGATCAGCGCTGCCCCGAACGCCTGCACCAGGGGGCCCGCGCCCAGCGCCCCCGACCACCGCCGCAGCAGTCCGCCCGCCGCCGCGGCCAGCGCCACCAGCAGGATGGCCAACGGTTGGCTGGCACCGTAGATGACGGACAGCGCTGCGGCACCCGTGGCACAAGCGAGCACGAAAACCGCTGTGCCGGATACTGACTGAGCCTCGGCCTCGGCTATCCCTGCTGCCACGTGCTCGAGTTCCAGCGGGCCGTCCTGTGCCCGGTCGACGACGCCCATCATGGTCGCGACCCGACGCATGTTGATGGCAGTCGGCGATACGGCGGCGGTCAGCACGGTGGCGGGGGAACCGGCCGCGGTCAGCGCCAGCATCGACCAGGAAGGGACCACGACGGCGTCCAGATCCAGTCCGCGGTTGAGCCGCTCGACCGCAGTGCGGGTCATCTGGGTGGACTGACCGTTGGCGTAGAGCAGCGCGGTCGCCGCCAGCAGGGTGTCGTAGCGTTCGGCGGTGTCGTTGTGGCCCATCAGCAGTCAGGATAGGTGGCGCCCGTGGACCTGGTGCGCCTGACGCGGGTTCATGTGCGCGGCACCTACACTTCGGGGCCATGAGGCGTTGGCCTTACGTTGCCGCGGCCGTGCTCGCACTGGTCGGCCTCGTTCCGATGCCCGCAGCGAGTGCCGGGTCTGCGCTTCCGGCCCCGGCGCACATCGTGATCGTCCTCGAAGAGAACAAACCCGGCAGCGCCATCGTCGGCAACAAGGCCGCGCCGTACATCAATGCGCTAGCCAACAGTGGCGCGAACATGACGCAGTCCTTCGCCGAGACGCATCCGAGCGAGCCGAACTATCTTGCTCTCTTCTCCGGCAGCACATTCGATTTGACGTCGGATGCTTGCCCCGTCAATGCAGGCGCTGCCCCGAACCTGGCCTCAGAGCTGTTGGCGGCGGGCTACACGTTCGGTGGCTTCTCGGAGGACCTTCCCGCGGTCGGCTCTCCCTTGTGCAGCGCAGGCAAATATGCCAGGAAGCACGTGCCGTGGGTCAACTTCACCAACGTGCCCGCCGCCACGTCCGTACCGTTCTCGGCTTTCAACAACAGGACCGATTACGCGAGCCTGCCCACGGTGTCGTTCGTGATCCCCAACCTCGACAACGACATGCATGACGGAACGATCAACCAGGCCGACACGTGGCTCTTCGACAATCTGTCGCACTACGCGAACTGGGCGGTGGCCAACAACAGCCTGCTGATCATCAGCTTCGACGAGGACGACGGCGGATCCAAGAACCAGATCCCCACTGTCATCTACGGCGGCTATGTCAAACCGGGCAGTTACAGCGAGCCGATCAGCCACTACAACGTGTTGGCCACCATCGATGAGATGTACAGCCTGCCCAAGACCGGGCTCGCCGCGAACGCGCCTGCGATATCCGACATCTGGGGGTAGCGCTGAGCCGATCAGGCGGGCGCGGGACGGCGGCCGCGCACCAGCCTGCCCGGGCGGGCCGAGGTGGGCGCTCCGTTCTCGGCGATCACCTCGCCGGACACGATGGTCGCGACGTAACCGTCGGCGGTCTGGTCGAGACGGCGGCCGCCCGCGGGCAGGTCGTACCGCACGATCGGCCTGTGCAGTCGCATCGCATCGTGGTCGATGATGTTCAGGTCGGCCTTGTATCCCATTGCGATTCGGCCTCGGTCGGCAAGCCCTGCGACACGTGCGGGCGCCGACGTCAGTTCGCGGACCGCCTCGGCGACCGTCAACCGGCCCGACGCCCGGTCGCGCACCCAGTGCGTGAGCATGTATGTGGGAAAGCTTGCGTCGCAGATCATTCCGTAGTGCGCACCGCCGTCGCCGAGGCCGAGCACGACGTCCTCGCGGCGGACCAGTTCGGCGACGGTGTCCAGCGAGGCGTCGCGGAAGTTGGCCAGCGTCACGAGCAGCATCGCGTGGCCGTCGTCGTCGAGGAGTCGGTCATAGGCCTCTTCGAGTGGGCTGACTCCGCGGGCCTTCGCCCTGGCGGCGATGCTGTCGGCGGGATTGGGCTCGTAGTCGGGCGGATCGCCGAGCGGGAAGATCCAGTCGAAGGCCTGCACCGCGAACATCAGCGGGTGGCCGTCGGGCGCCGGCTTGTCATTCAGAATGCGTTCGCGCACTTCGGGTTTGCGCATCTCGGCCACCCGCTCGGCGAGCGGTAGACCCGCGATCTCCCGATAGCTGGGATACATCACGAACGGGTTGCCCGACAGTTCGAGCCCGATCACAAGGCCAATCGGCCGCGGGAAGATCTGCGCCGTGACGTCGCCACCGTTCGCGTTGGCCTTCTCCACCATCGTCAACGCGCCCTCGAAGAACGCCGGACCCGCGTTGCCGATCGCCAGCGTGAAGGTGACCGGCAGCCCGACGTCGGCGGCGACGTCGAACACCGTCTGCAACACGGGTTCGTAGTCCCCCGCGACGAGGTCGGGGACGAACTGGATGAGACCGCCGCCCGCGTCATCCACACCGCGTGCGATGGCCTCGATCTCGTCGTGGCCCGCGTCGTAGCTCGGGATCGCGTGCCCGCTTTCGGTTTTGTGGATCGTCAGCCGAGACGACGCGAACCCAAGTGCCCCGGCGTCTACCGCCTCGGCGGCCAGCTTGCGCATCTGCGACAGGTCCTCGGGTGTTGCGGGTTCGCGGTCCACGCCGCGCCGACCCATCACGTACACCCGCAGCGGCGAGTGCGGCAGGAACGCGGCAACGTCGATGTCGCGCCTGCCGGCGTCGAGTGCAGTCATGAACTCCGGGAACGTCTCCCACGTCCACGGCAGCCCGTCGACCATCACGACGCCGGGGATGTCCTCCACACCGGCCATCACGTCGACGAGTACCTCGTGATCGCTGGGCCGGCACGGTGCGAAGCCCACGCCGCAGTTGCCCATCACCGCGGTCGTCACACCGTGCGCCGACGACGGCGTCATGCGGTCCGACCAGATCGCCTGCCCGTCATAGTGGGTGTGCAGATCGACGAAGCCCGGAGTGACCAGCAGCCCAGTGGCGTCGATCTCACGGACGGCTTCGCCGTCGACGGACCCCACCGCCGCGATCACACCGTCCGATATCGCGACGTCGCCGACGAATGGCTCCCCGCCGAGGCCGTCGACGATAGTGCCGTTTCGAATGCAGAGGTCGAATGTCGTCGCCGGGGCGACTCCGGAGTCGTGGGACATCAGCTGAATGTACGACTGTGTCATGGGGCCATGCCAGGATGGGGCCGTGATCGACCACCTGGGAATCAACTGTGCGGACTGGGAAAAGTCAAAGGCTTTCTACGACGAGGTCCTCGGTGTGCTGGGCTACACCCGGCAGCTGGACTACCACGTGGCCATCGGATACGGCCACGACGGCAAGCCCGATTTCTGGATCGCCGATATGAATGCCGGTGCGGCGGGTGGGCCCAACCGCGAGGTCCACGTCGCGTTCCATGCCAAGGATCGCGACGCTGTGCAGAGCTTCTACGACACCGCGCTGAAGCTCGGCGCCGAGTCGCTGCACGAACCCAGGCTGTGGCCCGAATACCACCCCGGCTACTACGGCGCCTTCGTCCGCGACCCGGACGGCAACAACGTCGAAGCGGTCTTCCACGATGCACCGCCGGAGTGATAACCGCCCCGGGTAGCGTCGGGCGCATGGCTGATACCGATGTCCAGGCGGTGCGCGAACTGCTCCGCGACGCCTTCACCCGGCAGATCGAGCACGTCAACGACCTCACCGACGATCTGACCGACGAGGTGTCGTTCTTCCGGCCGACCGCGGCGGCCAACAGCATCGCGTGGTTGATCTGGCACAGCGCGCGCCAGCAGGACCTCCAGCTCTGCAACCTCGCGGGCGTCGACCAGGTGTGGACCCGCGGCGGCTGGGACGACCGGTTCGGCCTCGACCTGGAAGGCAACGACCACGGCTACGGACATAGCGCCGACGATGTGGGGAAGGTCCGGGTGCCCGCCGACCTGCTGGCCGGCTACTACCACGCCGTGCACAAGGTGACGCTCGAATACATCGCGTCGGTGACAGCCGAGGAGTTGGGCCGAGTGGTCGACACCCACTGGACACCGCCGGTCACTGCCAGCGCGAGGCTGGTCAGCATCGTCGACGACGCGGCACAGCACCTGGGGCAGGCCGCCTACATTCGCGGCATCGCCGCGTGACGTGACGGGACTGCTCAACCGCAGGCTGTTGCTGTTGTGGCCGGGGATCGCCCTGCCGGCGATGGTCGCGCTCGGCTGGGCGGTCGGGCAGAGTTCCACGCCGTTGGACGACTGGTTTCACCTTTTTCGGCGAACCCCGGCGCGGTGGCTTCTCTTCTTCAGCGACCCGTGGGTGCTGGCGATCGCGCTGATGTTCGGCGTCGCCGTCGCGCTCTATCTGGGCCGGCGGCGGCTTGCGGCGGTCATGGTGATCGCGCCGCTCGTTGGAATCGTGCTCGCGCAGGTGCTCAAGCACATGTTCGACAGGCGCAGCGGGGGAGACCTGGCGTATCCGAGCGGACACACCACGGCAGTCGTCATCGTGACGGGCATGCTCATGCTGCTGGCCGGTGGCGCCATGTGGGCTGTGCTCGCGGCGGTCACGGTCAACGTGCTCGCAGCGATCGGGCAGGGCGTGACGTACCACTACTTCACCGACACCGTCGGGGCGTTGCTGCTCGGCAGTGCGGTCGTGTGCCTCGCGGCCCTGGTGGCCGAACTTGACAGGCGTCAACCCGGGTGCGACGCAGATCACACCGGTGGTTAACATTGCTGCATGACCGCCACGCCCGAAGTTGATTCGCACTCGGTTGCGACCAGCATCCGCAACCCGGCCACCGGAGCCGTCGCCGGCCAGGTGCGTTGGACCGACCCCGCCGACGTGCCGCGCATTGCGGCCGGTCTGCGAGAGGCGCAGAAGGAGTGGGAGGTGCGCGGCGCCAAGGGTCGCGCCAAGGTGCTGGCCCGCTACGCCGTCTGGCTCGGCGAGCACCGCGACGAAATCGAGTCGCTGTTGATCAGGGAGACGGGCAAGTCGGCCGTCGATGCGGCCCAAGAGGTTCCGCTGCTGATCATGATCTTGTCGTACTACATCAAGACGATGGAGAAGGCGCTCGCGCCGGAGGCGCGGCCCGCATCGTTGCCGTTCCTGGCGATTAAGAAGGTCACCGTGTATTACCGCCCGCGCCACGTCGTGGGCATCATCGCGCCGTGGAACTACCCCGTGGCCAACGCCCTGATGGACGCCATCGGCGCGTTGGCGGCAGGCTGCTCGGTGCTGCTGAAGCCGTCCGAGCGCACACCGCTGACCGCGGAGGTGTTGCTACGGGGGTGGCAGGACTCGGGTGCCCCCGAGGTGTTGGCGCTGGCGCAGGGTGCGCGTGAGGTGTCCGAAGCCGTCATCGACAATTCCGACTTCATCCAGTTCACCGGGTCGTGCGCCACCGGCGCCAAGGTGATGGAGCGCGCCGCCCGCACGCTGACACCGGTCAGCCTGGAACTCGGCGGCAAGGACCCGATGATTGTGCTGGAGGACGCCGACGTCGACCTCGCTGCGCACGCGGCGGTGTGGGGCGCGATGTTCAATGCGGGCCAGACGTGTGTGTCGGTCGAGCGGGTCTACGTCCTCGAATCGGTCTATGACCAGTTCGTCAGCGCGGTCGTTCGCAACGTCGAGAAGTTGAAGATGGGCGCGGGTCAGGGCTACGACTTCGGCGCGCTCATCGACGACGACCAGGTCGCCGTCACCGAACGGCACGTGCGCTCGGCGGTGGCGGCGGGCGCCAGGGCGCTCACCGGTGGGGAACGCACGGCGGGCCAGGGCAGCTTCTACCCGCCGACTGTGCTTGTCGACGTCGACCACTCGATGACCTGCATGACCGAAGAGACCTTCGGCCCGACACTGCCGATCATGAAGGTGTCGACGGTCGAAGAAGCCGTTCGCCTCGCCAACGACAGCCCATACGGCCTGTCGGCCTCGGTCTTCTCGAAGGACGTCGAGCGCGCCAAAGAGGTTGCGGTGCAGCTTGATTGCGGTGCAGTCAACGTCAACGACGTGATCTCGAACCTGATGTGCACCACGGCGCCGATGGGCGGCTGGAAGACCTCGGGGATGGGCGCGCGATTCGGTGGGGCCGATGGGCTGCGCAAGTACTGCAGGCAGGAAGCCGTCGTCGCGCCGCGCACGAGCGTCGGAGCGGGCGGCAACTACTACAACAACTCGCACAAGGCACTGACGCGGATGAACAAGCTGATGACCCGGCTGGCGCTGCGGCGTCCGCGCCGAATCGCGAAATAGCGCTTCCACACCCGCGCCCGCATCAACGCCATGCAATACGCGCTGAGTAAGTTCGACTACGACATCAAGGACCATGAGGTGATCGGTCGGCCCGATCCCCTCATCGTGGGGCGCGCGCTGGCCGATTGACACCGCGCCCTGGCTTCCCGGCAGGAGGACAGCGTGCGGTTTCTGGCGGCGCTGCTGTTCTGGCTCGTCACGACGGCGGCGCTGTCGGTGGCGGTGCCGACAAACTGGGCGCAGCACAACGTCGTCGACGAAGCCGGGTATGTGTCGCTGGCCCAGCAGGCGGCCACCGAGAGACCGCTGCAGGACGCGATGGCATCGGTGCTGACGAATCAGCTGGTCGATCTTGGCGCCAACAGCGGCTACGACATCAGCCCCAACCTGCTGCGAGGCGCGGCCACCGGCTACACCCGCAGTTCGGCATTCCCCAATCAGTACGGTACGGCCAATCGGATCGTGCACCGCTGGATGTTCAGCGACACCGTCGCGCAGTCGGATGAGTCCGGACGCGCCGAAGTCGACCTCTCACCGATGCTGGCCGACACCTCGTTCCAGCAGACGCTGCAGGATTTCGGCATCCAGCCGCCGTCGACGCTGAGCGTGCCACTGACGGAGAACGCGTCAGATTCACTGCGGCCGGGCCGGTTGCGCCAACTGTCCACATGGGGACCGTGGGTGAGCATCGGCTCTGCCCTCGCGACCGGCGTCTTCGCCCTGCTCACCATCGCTGTTGCCAAGAAGCGCGGCAAAGCGCTTGCCGCGCTGGGCGTTTCGGCATTGCTGGTGGGAGCAACCGGGTGGGCGGCGATCGAGGTCTTGCGCGGCAGGATCAACCAGGCGCTCGACGTCACCACCGGTGACATCAGGCAGCTCGCCGACGCAATGGTCGGCCACGCGGTCGGCAGCCTGCACCAGTGGCTGAATCTCACGCTGGCAGCGGGCGGTGTGCTGGTGGTATTGGGCGTCGTGGTCTCGATGCTCGGCGGTCTGCGCCGCAGCGATTAGAGTCTCGCCATGCCATTCGTCACGGACATCGCAGGCCCGCAGCGGCCGGTCCAGACATGGCCGCCGCTGGCCGTCGGCGTCGTGCGCCGCACCAGCACCATCGACACCCATCCGGCGGGGACCGGTCATTCCGACGTCGACCTGCGGGCACGAGACGCCGTCGGCCGCGGGCCAGGTGGGGTGGACGTCCTCGGCCTGGCCGGCATGCGCGCGCACCTGGCCGAACGCGTCATCGAGGACATCGTTGCCGATCCACACGATGACCGGCTGGCTCAGCTCGCCGGCAGCCGGGTCGGACCGGGATTCCGCGCGACGGTCGGCAGGCTGCTGCCCGACGAGGTTGCCAGGGCCGGTCTGCTGCATCTGCTCCTCGACGATTGGGTCGGGGCGGCCTTGGTCTCCGGCTACGCGGTGCAGCACACGGCGATCACGCTGGGCGTCGAGGAGAGACTCCCTGCAGGCACGGCCGACCACATGGCCGGTATCTGCGCGGGCTTCGCGGAGGACGCGTCACTCGTCCCATACGCCAAACGCAACGGCACCATCCCCTCGGTCCACGGACCGGTTGCGCCGCCGCTGGATGTCGACGGGGTGCACAGCGTCGAACCGCTTCGCCCGCACGGTATGCGGCGGTTCCGCAGACTGGACCTTGCCGAGAACGGCGTCTTCGACGCGCACTTCCGCGACTCGCACGTCGACGGTGAGGGTGTCGAGACGATCGTTCACGAGTACACCGTCGAGGGCTCGATCGACGCATCGACGAGGACCATCGCCTCGGTTGCCGCGCATGTGCGGGTGCTGCCGTGGCAGGAGTGCCCCGGCGCCATCGGCAGCGCAGCGCGGATCCGAGGGATGCCGTTGTCGGAGATGCGCGACCGGATCCGTGGCGAGTTCGTCGGCACCACGACGTGCACGCACCTCAACGACACGTTGCGGGCGGTCGCCGATCTCGATGCGCTGCTCGACCTGCGGGCTGGACTCTAGGGCTCGATGACGTGTGACGGGTCGGGCCGCCGGTCGGGCGGCGCCTGGCTGTAGTCGCCCCACGGGCCGTCGCGGCGCTCGACCGCGGCCCGCACCCCTTCGGTCGACGCCGTCTCGATGAACCGCAGTGCGTCCGGTGTGTTGCGCATCAACCCGTCCAGGATGCCGCCAAGGGTCTGCGTCGACGCCAGCCCCATGTTCTCGTAGGCCTGGTTGACGATCAGCTTCTGTGCCTGCAACTGCGACAACGGAATTCGGCACAACATCTCGGCAACCTGGGCGACGCGAGCCTCCAGCCGCTCGAACGGGACGGATTCGTTGATGAGTTCGACGTCAGCGGCTTCCCGGCCGGTCAGTGGCTCACCGGTCAGCGAGTGCCATTTGGCCTTCGCCAAACCCAGCCGGTACAACCACATTCCGGTCAGGTAGGCGCCCCACATCCTGGCGTACGGCGTGCCGATGACGGCGTCGTCGCTGGCGATCACGATGTCCGCGCACAGCGCGTAGTCGCTTGCACCGCCGACACACCAGCCGTGAACCTGGGCGATCACAGGTTTGGACGCACGCCAGATCGCCATGAACTTCTGTGTCGGCCCCGTCGCCCTGGCGCTGACCATCGCGAAGTCCTTGCCCGGATCCCAGCGGCCGTCGGTCGACATCGCGTCACCCCAATGATGAAAGCCGCCGCCGAAGTCGTAACCACCCGAGAATGCCCGGCCCGCTCCGCGTAGCACGATCACCTTGACTGCGGGATCGCGTTCGGCGAGCCCGATGGCCGCCTCGATCTCGTCCGGCATCGGCGGGACGATGGTGTTCAGCTCGTCCGGGCGGTTCAGTGTGACGGTCGCGACGGGTGGCTCCGTCGTGTAGAGCAGTGTCTCGAACGAGGGCGTCGTCGGCATGTCTGCAGTATCGCCGTCAGCCGGCGAGCGCGGCCACGGCTTCGGCGATCGGTGTCTCACCCGAGATCAGGTCGAAGCTTTGGCCACCGGTGCCCGGCTCGTCGAGCACGGCGACGAGTACCGCCGCGACGTCGGCGCGGGGAATGGCACCGCGGCCGGTGGATTCGGCGATCGCCACGCGGCCGGTGCCCGCGCCATCGGTGAGATGCCCCGGACGCACGATCGTCGATGTCAACGCTGTGCGGCTCCGGATCGCGTCGTCCGCAATCCCTTTCGCGCGCAGGTAGATCTGGAATACCTCGTCGTCGGCGGTGGCGTGTGGGTCGGCGGCCATCGCTGAGACCATCACGTACCTGTCGACGCCGGCAGCCTGCGCCGCATCGGCCAGCAGGATGGCCGCGTCGCGGTCGACCGTCTCCTTGCGAGCCGCACCGCTGCCGGGACCCGCCCCCGCGGCGAACACGACGGCGTCGGCGCCGCGCAGATGTCCGGCAACCTCGTCGACCGTCGCCTTCTCCAGATCAACGACCAGGGCTTCCGCGCCCGCCGCCTCCAGGTCGGCTGCCTGTGCCGGGTTCCTGATCAATCCGGCGACCGAATCGCCTCGCGCTGAAATCAGACCCTCGAGGATCAACGCGATCTTGCCGTGTCCGCCCGCGATGACTATGCGCATCTACAGAGGTTCGCCGATATCGGGCAGGAGGGCAATGTCGTCGGGCTTTCCCCAGTCTCGGAACCTAGTCGCCAGTTCCCGCACCTTACGATCGTCGAAGCGGGCGGCGCCGCTGACAACGCCTTCGCAGTACCAGTAGAGAACGTCGTCGAGGCTGCCTGCCCGGTCGAAGCCCAGCCGTCCGCGTTCGTAGTAGGTGTAGTGGCTCGAGTCATAGCGGTTCGCCGATATCGGGCAGAAGGGCAATGTCGTCGGGCTGACCGTTACGGAACATCGCGGCCAGTTCACGCACCCGTCGTTTCGCCCACTCCGGGTTGTAGTGGCTCAGCACCTGGTATTCGAATAGGAAGCGCTCCTTGCGGTCCTCGATTGACTTGGCGCCTTGGCCCCGCACAATGCCTTTGCAGTACCAGTACAGAACATCGTCGAGGGTGCCCTTGTCGTCCCAGACGAGCTTTCCTCGCTCGTAGGTCGTGTAATGGTAGGTGCCGTCGTCGTCGACGAAAATGTTCAGGCCGTCGTTGGTCCGCAGTCCGACAGCCATCGGACGTACGTCGAGCCGTTCCGCCAGCCGGTTGATCTCGGCTTGAAGTTCACTTGTGTTCGTATCCGAGGACGGGTCCATGTTCGGTGAGAATCCCCCTGTCGACCAGTTCTTCCACACTGACCCTGACGCCTTGCGGGCCAACGATCATATATTGGACGGTTCCCGGCGCCGGCGTCTGGCCGTACCACGGTTCCACAGGGCCTTCGACGATCTGCCACCCGTCAGGGAGCGGCTGACCGGTGACCGAGTACCGGTGATATTCGGAGACAACCGTTTCCGGTGTCAATGCGCGATCAGCGAATGGTGTGCCGTCCGGCGCGAGGTAGCGGCCGCCTTCATAGCCGAACCGGTCGATGATGGTCCCGGCGGGCAGCTGGGCGGGTTGCGGCTCATATCCCGGCGGAAACCCGTTGTTGTCAGGCCAGATTCGCGACTCGGGGGTACCGAACCGCGGCCCGAACTCGTCCCATGGCATGCCGCCCGTTGGGTTCCAGCCCCGCACGAGAGCTTCTGGTGCACCGCCCTCGGCGATCGTTCTCACAGGGAGACCGCCACGGATCGCCGCACCTTCCCCGCCCCACGGGAGGGTGACGGCGGTGGCACCCGCGTCGACCGTTTTCTCCCCCAGGTAATAGGCCGCGGAGGGTGAATTGACGGCATTCTGGATTTCCCCGACGGCCGTGCCGACCGGGTTGGTGACGGTTTCGGCGGTGTTCTGCAGCAGGCCGCCCCATGATTCGAGGACACCGGGGGCGCCGGGGCCGCCCTGGCCAACCAGGTTTTTGATGGCCTCCTCGGTGGAGAACCAGCGGTCGGCGAATCCGTCGCCGAAGCCGGGCGGCGGTTGACGCGGCGGATCCGGCGCCCGATAGCTCGGGCGGCCCAAACCCTGCTGGGCTTGGGTGACCATCGCGGTCAGCCGCGATTCGATCTGGTCGGCCGGCACATTTTGCGCTTGGAGCAGCTTTCGCGCCATCGCCTTGAAGGTCTCGACGTCTTCGCGATTCAGTGGCGCAGGGGTCTGCGCAGGGACCGCGACGGGCACAGGCGCGCCGGCGATCTGGTCGAGTGCATCGTCAAGGCTGCGCGGTTGGCCGGGTCTTCCATGTGGTTGTGCAGCAGAGGCATTCGGCACCGCTCCGCTGACCGTACTGGTGTCGTAGCCGTCGGCGGCCGTCTCCATCTGGGCCGCGTTGAGCTTGGCGCCGTACGTATCGCGCAGCGCGTTCATCTCACCCAGTGACTGCCTGGTGGCGGCGACGGCGGCCCTCTTGAGCTCTGACCAGTCCAGCTGCTGGCCTGCCGCCGCGGCGGCCCGCAGTTCCGATTCGACCAGGTCGTCGATCTGCTTGAGCCGGGCTTCCAGGTTGCCGATCGAGATCTGCCCGCTGCGCTGCGCCTGGGCGAGGTCTGCGGCGATGTCCTGCAGGTCGACGGCGACGCGGCCCATCTGCTCGCTGCTCAGGTGCAACGAATCGGTTGCGCGCCGAACCTCCTCGGCGTCGTTGATTGGGTGCGCCGGGTCATCACGATCCCACGCTTGCGCGAAGCGCTTCTTGGCCTGCGCAAACTCCTCACCGGTCTGCGTGGTGCATACGGCGGCGTTGTGGAAAGACGTTGCGAGCTCGCTGATCTCGCCCGGTGCCCCTGCCTGAATCGTGTCGTCGATCTGCCACGGGTCACCGCCGGCCGCACCGATCAGTTCGGGAACACTCAGGTGGACCAGTTGCGGATAGCTAGGCATCCCTGACGTGCGAGACGTCTTCGGTGTTCTGGTGCTCGGTTCGGGTGAACCAGCCCGACGCGGTCTGCGCCTTCTGCCCGACGTCGGTCAGCGTTGCGTGGTTGCCCTTCATGGCCTCGACGCGGTTGGTGCGGTGTTCGCTCAGGCGCTGATGGAACGAGCGGGCCGCGTCGAAGTCACCGAAAATGCTCGAACCGATCGGAGCAGCCGACAGCTCCTGGGCGCCGCCGAGAACCCGCTTGCCTGCGCCTCGCGCCACGTCACCGCCCGAGTGAAGCAGTTCCGGCTCAACCCACATCCGAAAACCTCCGAACCATGTTTGCTGTCAGCTTACCGGCGGTTCGATACAACCCATGACGGTTTCGGGGTTTGTCAGCGTGCGGTGCAGGAACTCGTAGATCAACGCGGACCGGAATGCGGTCTGCGCGTTGTCGGCCGCCCCGGCGTGCCCACCTTCGATGTTCTCGTAGTACTGCACCTCGTGACCGGCCGCTTCCAGCGCGGCGGTCATCTTGCGCGCGTGCCCGGGGTGAACGCGGTCGTCGCGGGTGGACGTGGTCATCAGCAGCGGCGGATAGCGCCGATCCCGCGAGATGTTCTGATACGGCGAGTACTCGGAGATGAATGCCCAATCATCAGGGTCGTCGGGGTCGCCGTACTCGGCTACCCATGACGCACCGGCCAGCAGTAGGTGGAACCGGCGCATGTCCAAAAGTGGCACGCTGCACACAAGCGCGCCGAACAACTCCGGGTACCGGGTCAGCATGACGCCCATCAACAGGCCGCCGTTGCTGCCGCCCTGTGCGCCCAACTGGTTGACCGTCGTGATGCCGCGGCGCACCAGATCCTCCGCTACCGCGGCGAAGTCCTCCGCGACCAGGTGGCGACCTTCCCGCATCGCCTGGGTGTGCCAGCCGGGCCCGTACTCGCCACCGCCGCGGGTGTTGGCCAACACATAGGTGCCGCCGCGTGCCAGCCAAAGACGTCCCATCACGCCCTCGTAACCCGGTGTCCGCGAGACCTCGAACCCCCCGTAGCCGCCGAGCAGGGTCGGGCCGGGCCCGGCGCTGTTGCGGTGACCGACGACGAAGTAGGGGATCGCGGTGCCGTCGGCTGACGTTGCGAAATGCTGTGTGACGGTGAGGCCTTCGGCATCGAAGAACGACGGCGCCGACTTGACCAGCTCGAGTGGGCCTTCGATCGGTCCGTGCAGGAGCCGCGACGGCGTGGTGAATCCGCTGAGATCCAGGAAGAGCTCGTCGCCCAGGTCGTCGGTGTCGACGATGACCGCGTTGGTGTTGTCCGGTATGCCTGGCACCGGCTCGGTTTCCCAGCTGCCCGGTGTCACCATCTGCACCCGGCTGACCACATCGGCAAGTGTGACGATGACGAGCTTGTCTTTCGTCCATGCGTACTGGTTGAGGCTGGTGTGCTCATCGGGTTCGAAGACGACATGGAGATCGCCTGTACCCGAGCGGAATTCGTCGTAGTTCGCGGCGAGCAGCGACCCCGCCCGATACGGGCCGGTTGCGGTGTGCCAGTCGGTACGCAGCTCGATCAACAGCCATTCGCGATGAATCGACACGGTCGCATCGCTGGGGGCGTCGATTCGGATGAATTCGCCCTCGCGCAGCTCGTAGACCTCGTCGTTGAAGAAGTCGACGGCACGGCTCAGAACGGTTCTCTCGAAACCGGGTGTGCGGTCTCTCGATGCCGCGACGATCACATCGGAATATGCACCGCTGAAGAGTGTTTCGGCGTCTTCGAGAGGTGTGCCCCTTCGCCAGCGTTTCACCAGCCGCGGATAACCCGACTCGGTCAGCGAGTCTTCGCCCCAATCCGTGCCGATCAGCACGGTTTTCTCGTCTTCCCAGCTGATCTGGGTCTTGGCCTCGGGTACTTCGAAACCGTCGACCACGAATTCGCCTGTGTGCATGTCGAACTCGCGCACCACAGCGGCGTCAGACCCACCGCGCGACAGGGTGATCATGGCAAGAGAGTGATCTGGCTCGATGACATTGGCGCCTGCCCACACCCAGTTCTCGTCCTCGTCGGCGGCCAGCGCGTCGAGGTCGATCACCACCTCCCAGTCCGGTGAGTCGGTGCGGTAGCTCTGCAGCGTGGTGCGACGCCACAGGCCCCTGGGGTTCGCCGCGTCGCGCCAGAAGTTGTACAACCAGTTGCCGCGGCGCCGTACGTAGGGAATGCGCGCGTCGGTGTCGAGAACCTCGAGGGCTTCGGTGCGCATCTGCTCGAAGCGTTCGCCGCGCAACGCGGCGAGCGTGGGCTCGTTGTGGCGGCGGACCCAGTCCAGCGCATCCTCCCCGGTGATGTCCTCGAGCCAGAGGAAGGGGTCCGCGATGTCGTCCACGCCTGCCATTCTGACCGGTCACCGGTCAGCTCAGGTGATGGACCTCCGCAAGGCCGTACACGGGCGTCGGGATGCCTGCGTGGCGCGCCTTGATCTGCAGCGCCAGGTATAGCGAGTAGTGCCGCGACTGGTGCAGGTTGCCGCCGTGGAACCAGAGGTTCTCCTGCCGGGTCGGCTTCCACATGTTGCGTTGCTCGCCCTCCCACGGCCCGGGGTCTTTGGTCGTGTCGCTGCCCAACCCCCAGACCTTGCCGACCTTGTCGGCGACGTCCTGGCCGATCAGGTCGGCGGCCCAGCCGTTCATCGAGCCGTAACCGGTCGCGTAGACGACGACGTCGGCAGGCAACGTCGTGCCGTCGGCCAGCACCACCGAATCCTCGGTCAGTCGCTCGACCTGACCGTGGGCCAGCTTGATACTGCCGTCGGCCACCAGGTCGCACGCGCCCACGTCGATGTAGTAGCCAGAGCCACGGCGCAGGTACTTCATGAACAGTCCCGAGTCGTCGTCACCCCAGTCCAGTTCGAAGCCGGCCGCCGCCAGCCTGTCGTAGAAATCCTTGTCCCGCTCGCGCATCTCGTCGTACAGCGGGATCTGGAACTCGTGCATGATCCGGTACGGCAGCGAAGCAAACGTCAAATCGGCCTTCTCCGTTGTCATTCCGCTTGCCACCGCGCGCTCCGAGTAGAGATCGCCGAGCCCGACGTCCATCAGTGTGTCCGACCTGACGATGTGCGTCGAGCTGCGCTGCACCATCGTCACGTCGACACCGTTCTCGTACAACGCCTTCGCGATGTCGTGGGCCGAGTTGTTCGATCCGATGATGACCGCCCGCTTGCCCACGTAGGCGTCGGGCCCGGGGTGCGCGCTGGAGTGGTGCTGGTCGCCGGCGAAGACGTCCTGCCCCGGCAACGTCGGCACGTTGGGCTTGCCCGACATGCCGGTGGCCAGGATGAGTTGCGTCGGCCGCAGAGTGACCCGCTCGCCGTCGCGGTCCACCTCGACGGTCCAGGTCTTGGTCTTCTCGTCGAACGACGCCGACAGGCACTCGGTCTTCGACCAGTACGGCACCTCCATCACCCGGGTGTAGAACTCGAGCCAGTCGCCGATCTTGTCCTTCGGCGCGAAAACCGGCCAGTTCGGCGGGAACGGCAGATAGGGCAGGTGGTCGTACCAGACCGGGTCGTGCAGGCACAGCGACTTGTAGCGGTTGCGCCACTGGTCGCCCGGCCGCTCGTGCTTGTCGACGACGATCGCAGGCGCTCCCAGCTGCCGCAGCCGCGCGCCGAGCGCGATGCCGCCCTGACCGCCGCCGACGACCAACGCGTAGGGCTGTGTGGTGTAGCCCAGGGACTCCTCCTCCGCCCGCCGCTTCTCCGCCCATGACCGCGGGTCGGCGTCGGAGCCGTGCACCGCACCCAGCACCCGCGACGGGCCCTGGGGTTCCTCGTGACCTTTCAGTTCCGCAAGCGCCGTCAGCAGCGTCCACGCCTGGTCGTCCACCAGGCGCAGGTGCCCGACCCCGCGGCCGACGGCCGTATCGAACTCGATGAACGCAGAGACCACACCGCCGTCCTCGGTCGCCTCCTCGCGGGTGCGGAAACCGGACGGTTCGGTGCCCGCCAGGCGTTCGCCGAGCATCCCTGCAATCTGGTCCCGCCCCTCGACGGTCTTGATGTTCCAGGTGAATGCGACGAGGTCGCGCCAGAAGCTATCGGTGGCGAACTTCGCCACGGCGCGATCGATGTCGCGCGCGGCCAGCGCCGCCTCGAAATCGGCGAGCCAGGCGGTGATCCGGTCCTGCGGAGTGAGGCCGGTGGCACGGCCAAGCGTCTGCGTCATGTGACCCACCACACACCCAGGCGCTGCCCGCCGCAAGGGTTGTAGCAGGGGCGGTTGGCGGGAAAGTGTGATGGAGAGCACAATCGGCACTGATGCAAGGTCTGTTGCCGTCGCCGCGGCACCTGCCATCCGCTTCATCTAGAAGGAGTCAGTCATGACCGTGTTCTCCCGCCCCGGATCAGCAGACGCACTGATGGCCTACGAGTCGCGCTACGGCAACTTCATTGGGGGCGAATGGGTCCCGCCGGCGGGTGGCGAGTACTTCGAGAACCCGACTCCGGTGACGGGTCAGGCATTCTGCGAGATCCCGAGGTCCACCGAAGCCGACATCGACAAGGCGCTCGACGCCGCGCACGGTGCGGCCACCGGTTGGGGCAAGACCGCGCCCGGCGAGCGGGCGGCCGTTCTGAACAAGATCGCCGACCGCATCGAGGCGAACCTGGAATCGCTCGCGCTCGCCGAGGCGTGGGACAACGGCAAGCCGATCCGCGAGACGCTGGCCGCCGACCTGCCGCTGGCCGTCGACCACTTCCGCTATTTCGCGGGCGCCATTCGCGCACAAGAAGGTTCGCTCTCGCAGATCGACGAGGACACCGTCGCCTACCACTTCCACGAGCCGCTGGGCGTCGTCGGACAGATCATCCCGTGGAACTTCCCGATCCTGATGGCCACCTGGAAGCTGGCGCCAGCGCTTGCCGCTGGAAATGCGGTGGTGCTCAAGCCCGCCGAGCAAACACCGGCCTCGATTCTCTACCTGATGAGTCTCATCGGCGATCTGCTTCCCGCCGGAGTGCTCAACGTGGTCAACGGGTTCGGCGTCGAAGCGGGCAAGCCGCTGGCTTCAAGCAACCGGATCGCCAAGATCGCATTCACCGGCGAGACCACGACCGGCAGGCTCATCATGCAGTACGCGAGCCAGAACCTCATTCCGGTCACGCTCGAACTGGGCGGCAAGAGTCCCAACATCTTCTTCTCCGATGTGATGGCCGCGGGTGACGACTTTCAGGACAAGGCGCTCGAGGGGTTCACGATGTTCGCCCTCAACCAGGGCGAGGTGTGCACCTGCCCGTCGCGCAGCCTCATCCAGAGCGACATCTACGACGAGTTCCTCGAGCTCGCCGCGATCCGCACAAAGGCCGTCCGTCAGGGCGACCCGCTGGACACCGAGACCATGATCGGCTCGCAGGCCTCCAACGACCAGCTGGAGAAGGTGTTGTCCTACATCGAGATCGGCAAGGACGAGGGTGCGCGCGTCGTCACCGGCGGCGAGCGCGCAGAACTCGGCGGCGACCTCAACGGTGGCTACTACGTGCAGCCGACCATCTTCGAGGGCAACAACAAGATGCGGATCTTCCAGGAGGAGATCTTCGGCCCGGTGGTGGCGGTGACGTCGTTCAAGGATTACGACGACGCGATCTCGATCGCCAACGACACCCTCTACGGCCTCGGCGCCGGGGTGTGGAGCCGCGACGGCAACACCGCCTACCGCGCCGGTCGGGACATCAAGGCAGGCAGGGTGTGGACGAACTGCTACCACGCCTACCCCGCGCACGCCGCGTTCGGCGGCTACAAGCAGTCGGGCATCGGCCGCGAGAACCACAAGGTGATGCTCGACCACTACCAGCAGACCAAGAACCTGCTCGTCAGCTACAGCAACAAGGCCCAGGGGTTCTTCTGACGAGCGAGGGATTTCGGCGCGCTGACATGCGCTCAGCGTCGATTAGCGCGCCGAAATCGCAACTGCCGTCTCGGGCGCTCGTCACCCGCAAGGCCGCCGACCTGCTGGAGAAGCTGCAGGGCAGGCACGGGGCGTTGATGTTCCACCAGTCCGGCGGCTGCTGCGACGGGTCATCGCCGATGTGCTACCCGGTCGGCGACTTCATCGTCGGCGACCGCGACATCCTGCTGGCCGTGCTCGACGTCGGAGACGCCGGGGTGCCGGTGTGGATATCCGGCCCGCAGTTCGAGGTGTGGAAACACACCCAGCTGGTGATCGACGTCGTGCCCGGCCGCGGCGGTGGGTTCAGCCTCGAGGCCCCGGAGGGTATGCGGTTCCTGTCGCGCGGCCGGGCGTTCACCGACGACGAGAATCGGACGCTGGCAGAAAGCCCGCCGGTGACGGGAGCCGGCTACGAAGGCGGCGCGCGGCCCGTTTCCGGCGGCACACACGTCGTCGCCGAGGCAATTGATGCCTGTCCGATACCTGGCACGCCGCGCCGTTGAGCGGTTTCGACTGCAGACGGCGTTATCGTCGAAAACGTGATCCCGGTACCGCGGGCGTGGATGTTGGCCAGTGCGATGCTGGTCGGAACGGCAATCGGGCTGCTGGGCGGGATTGCGGCCACGAAGCTGGTTGACGCGACCGTCCGGCCCGATTTCGTCATCGCACTCATCGTCGGCGTGCCGAGCGCGTTCGGTTTGGTGCTGATCCTGGCATCGCACCGGCGCTGGATGACGGCGCTCGGCGCATTCGTCCTCGCGATCGCGCCCGCGTGGTTTGGCGCCCTGGCCACGATCCAGGTGGTGCACGGTGCCTGAGCAGACCTACCGGGGCACCCACCGCCACCGCGCGCCGCTTGGCTGGCATCCGCCTCGGATGCACCCTGAGTCGACCAACGGCGACGCCGATCTCGACTCGCAACCGGAACCGACGGCGCCGTTCACCCCCGCGTTCACCGGCGCCATGCCTGCGCTCGCCGACGAGGCGCCGTCCGAACTGCAGCCTGCCTTGGCCGAGGAACCGGTCGCGCGCAGCGCTGAGCTGTACCTCAGACGCTGGACGCTTGTGTTCGTCGTTGCGGCGGTCTGGGTGGTCGCCGCGGCTGTCGGGCTTGGCCTCTTCTACTGGTGGTTCCACTCGATCAGCAAGACGCCCGCCGTATTCATCGTGCTGGTCTATGTGGTGATGTGCACCGTTGCCGCCCTGATCGCCGCGATGGTGCCTGCCAAGCCCTGGATGTCGGCGGTGGCCGTCGCGCTGATGTCCGCGCCGTTCGCGTCGACGGCCGCAGCAGCCGTGCTGTACGGCGTCTACTTCTGTGAACACGCAAGCCGCTGTTTCGCCGGCGTCATCCCCTATTAGTGTTGGCGGGGTGAGCCACTATGACGTCGTTGTTCTCGGAGCAGGCCCAGGCGGGTACGTCGCAGCGATCCGCGCCGCCCAGTTAGGGCTGAGCACCGCGGTCGTCGAACCCAAGTACTGGGGCGGGGTGTGCCTCAACGTCGGCTGCATCCCGTCGAAGGCGTTGCTGCGCAACGCCGAACTCGCGCACATCTTCACCAAGGAAGCCAAGCAGTTCGGCATCAGTGGGGACGCGACCTTCGACTACGGGGTCGCCTTCGACCGCAGTCGCAAGGTCGCCGAGGGCCGTGTCGCCGGTGTGCACTTCCTGATGAAGAAGAACAAGATCACCGAGATCCACGGCTACGGCACGTTCAAAGACGACCACACTTTGGAGGTCGACCTCAACGAGGGGGACACCGAGACGGTCACCTTCGACAACATCATCATCGCCACCGGAAGCAGCACCAAGCTTGTCCCCGGCACGTCGCTGTCTGACAACGTCGTCACCTACGAGAAGCTGATCATGACGCGCGACCTGCCGTCCTCGATCGTGATCGCCGGTGCGGGCGCGATCGGCATGGAGTTCGGCTATGTGATGAAGAACTACGGCGTCGACGTCACCATCGTCGAGTTCCTGCCCCGGGCGCTGCCCAACGAGGACGCCGACGTGAGTAAGGAGATCGAGAAGCAATTCAAGAAACTCGGCGTCAAGATGCTGACCGGCACCAAGGTCGAGTCGATCAAAGACGGCGGCGGCGACGTCACCGTCACGGTCAGCAAGGACGGCAAGTCCGAGGAACTCAAGACCGAGAAGGTGTTGCAGGCGATCGGCTTCGCGCCCAACATCGAGGGTTACGGGCTGGACAAGGCCGGCGTATCGGTCACCGAGCGTAAAGCCATCGGCATTGACGACTACATGCGCACCAACGTTCCGCACATCTATGCGATCGGCGACGTCACCGGGATGCTGCAGCTCGCGCACGTGGCGGAGGCGCAGGGCGTTGTCGCGGCCGAAACCATCGGCGGCGCAGACACTTTGCCACTCGGCGACTACCGGATGCTTCCCCGTGCGACGTTCTGCCAGCCGCAGGTGGCCAGCTTCGGCCTCACCGAGGAGCAGGCTCGCGACGAAGGCTACGACGTGAAGGTCGCTAAGTTCCCGTTCACCGCGAACGCCAAGGCGCACGGCGTCGGGGACCCCAGCGGATTCGTGAAATTGATCGCCGACGGCAAGTACGGCGAGCTGATCGGTGGCCACCTCATCGGCCACGACGTGTCCGAGCTGCTGCCCGAGCTGACCCTGGCGCAGAAGTGGGATCTGACCGCCACCGAGTTGGCCCGCAACGTCCACACCCACCCGACGATGTCCGAAGCGTTGCAGGAGTGCTTCCACGGGCTCATCGGCCACATGATCAACTTTTGAGAGCGATCTGGGTCGCCGGTATCGGCGGATTGATCATCGGCCACATGCTGTGGCTCGCCGGTATCTCCGCCGCCATTGCGACGCGCACGGTGAGCGACTGGGTGCTGGTGGTGGCCGTGGCGTCGTTGGTTGTCGGCATCGTGGCCGGGCTGTTTGGCTGGCGCGCGTACCGGCGTAGGTCAGAGGTGTGGGCGGCGTTCCTGTGTGCCCTGCCGATATCGCCGGTGCTACTGTCGCTGGTCGTCCTCGGGGTCACCTACCTTTAGCCGGAATCACCGGCCGGGTAGCCGCTCGGTGATCTCCTGCAGCACCCACCGGTTGCCATCGGGGTCGTTGAAGGACGCGAACGACGAGTAACTGGTCCGGTTGGGATCCGGCCCCGGCCGCCGATGCTCGGTACCCGCGTGCTCGAAAACGCCACCGGCGTCGTGGTACACCTCCGAAACGTTGACACCACGGGCGACCAGATCCTCACGGGCAGCCTCGATGTCGTCGACGACGAGGTAGAGACCCTGGGTTGAGCCCGGCGCGGCGGCGGTGACGTCGCTGCCGAAGATGATCGACGCCGGCGAACCCGGCGGTGTCAGTTGCACCACCCGGAATCCGCCGTCGCCCGGGACGTCGGCGTCCAGCCGCCACCCGAGTGACTCGTAGAACGCCTTGGCCCGGTCCACGTCGTCGACGGGCAGCACGATCACCTCGAGTTTGAAATGCATGATCAAACTCTCGCGGTTTCAGTCCGGGAAGTCCAGAGGCACATTCAGTGTCGTGATGGTGGCCGCCAGCCCGTCGTATTGCGCTGCCAGCATGCAGAATTCGATCAGCTGCGCCTTGTTCAGGTGGCTTGCCAACGTCGCCCACGTCTCCGGCGACACGCCACGGGTGACCACGAACTCGTCGGTGGCGGTGATCAACGCCCGCTGCCGGTCGGTCAGCCCGTCGGCGTCGGGTCCCTCGAAGATCTTGGCCTGCACCTCGGGTCCGAGGCCGCGCGACCTGGCGAGCCTGCGGTGCTGCTGCAGCTCGTACTCGCAGTCGCGCAGATGGCCGACGCGCAGGATGACGACCTCGGCGTCGCGCACCGGCAGTTTGCTCAGCATGCCGAGCAGCATCGCGCTGTACGGCAGCCATGCCAGGAACAGCAGCTTGTGCTGGCCCAGCACGTTGAACAGGCTGAACCGGGGCGCCCGGATGGTTCGCGCGCCCAGCTTGGCGATCGCCCAGTTGATCGGGCCGAGCTCTCGGAAGCCCCCCGGCTCGATGCGGGCCGGCGCGCTCACGACTGCCTCACCAGGTAGGGCGACACGGTGCTGCGGTGCTCGTCGATGTCCAGCGCGCGGCCGAGCGCCGGGAACGCACGCTGCGGGCAGTTGTCCCGCTCGCAGACCCGGCAGCCAGCTCCGATGGGGGTGACCGACATATTGGAGTCGCCCGACAAATCCAGTCCCTCCGAGTAGACGAGTCGATGTGCGTGCCGAAGTTCGCAGCCGAGCCCGATGGCAAATGTCTTGCCCGGCTGACCATATCGCGACGCCCGGCGTTCGACAGTGCGCGCCACCCACATGTAGTTGCGCCCGTCGGGCATCTGCGCAATCTGGACGAGGATTTTGCCGGGGTTGGCGAAGGTCTCGTAGACGTTCCACAGGGGACAGGTGCCGCCGCTGGACGAGAAGTGAAAACCGGTGGCGGACTGCCGCTTTGACATGTTGCCTGCCCTGTCGACGCGGACGAACGAGAACGGCACGCCTCGCATCGACGGCCTTTGCAGCGTCGACAGCCGGTGCGCGATCGTCTCGTAGCTGGCCGAGTAGAACGCCGAGAGCCGTTCGACGTCGTAACGGAACTTCTCGGCGACTTCGTGAAACTGCCCGTACGGCAGCACCGTCGCCGCGGCGAAGTAGTTGGCAAGACCCAGGCGGGCCAGCGTCGTCGACTCCTCGCTGGTGAACTTTCCGTCTGCGACGAGCTTGTCGATCAGGCCGCCGAACTCGAGGTAGGCCAGTTCGGCCGCCATCTTGAACACCTGCTGGCCCGACGACAGGTGGCTGCCGATCTCGAGCCTGCGAGTCGCGGGGTCGTAGCGGTGCAGAACGGTGTCGCCGAGGTCGGTGCGCGCCACGATGTGCACTCCGTGCACGGCTTTGAGCCGATCGGAGAGATCGCGGGCCAGGTCGCCGCGGTGCATGCGCAGGTCGATGGTGAGATCCTCGGCTGCGGTGTCGAGCTCATGCAGGTAGTTCTGCCGCTGGTAGAAGTAGTCGCGAACTTCCTCGTGCGGCATGGTGATGGCGCCGCTGCCGCTTCCGTCGGAGAACCGGTCCTCGGTGGCGGCGGCCAGTTGCGTGGTGGTGATCTGATAGCGCCGGTGCAGGTTGACCATCGCCCGAGCCAACGTGGGATGGACGTTGACGATGTCGGCGATCTCCGCGGGGTCGACATCGATGTCCAAGTCGCGGTCCATGGTCACCTCGCGCAGCTCGGCGAGCAACCGGGTGTCGTCCTGCGACGAGAAGAACGTGGCATCGACGCCGAACATCTCGGAGATCCGCAACAGCACCGCCACGGTCAACGGGCGGACGTCGTGCTCGATCTGGTTCAAGTAGCTCGGTGAGATCTCCAGCATCTGCGCCAGCGCGGCCTGGCTGAAACCGCGCTCACTGCGCAGCTGCCGAACCCGTGAGCCGACGAAGGTTTTTGCCACGTCAGAAAGCATAACGAGAATGTGAAGGGCATCTTCGCAGAGTTGGCATCCGATGGGCTTATGGCAGTATTTGCACCGATGAGTACCTCCGACGGAACGGCGAGCGGCCTGGCGAAGGTGATGATGCCTGTGCCCGACCCGCACCCCGACGTCTTCGACATCGAATGGCCGTTGCGGGTCGCCGACGTCGACCGCGAGGGCAGGCTGAAGTTCGACGCCGCCACCCGCCACATCCAGGACATCGGCTCGGATCAGCTCCGCGAGATGGGGTTCGAGGAGACGCACCCGCTGTGGATCGTGCGTCGCACCATGGTCGATTTGATCGAGCCCATCGAGTTCAAGGACATGTTGCGGCTTCGTCGCTGGTGTTCGGGGACGTCCAACCGCTGGTGTGAGATGCGCGTCCGCATCGACGGACGAAGGGGCGGGCTCATCGAGTCCGAGGCGTTCTGGATCAACATCAACCGCGAGACCCAGGGCCCCGCCCGCATCTCCGATGACTTCCTCGAGGGCCTGCAGCGCACCACCGACGTCAACCGGTTGAGGTGGAAGGCCTATCTGAAGGCAGGCGCACGCGAGGACGCGGCCGAGATTCGCGAGTACCCGGTGCGGGTCAGCGACATCGACATCTTCGACCACATGAACAACTCGGTCTACTGGAGCGTCATCGAGGACTATCTCGCGGGCACGCCGGAGCTGCTCAAGGCGCCGTTGCGGGTCACCATCGAACACGATGCGGCGGTGGCGCTCGGCGACAAGCTGGAGATCATTGCGCACGTTCATCCGCCCGGCTCGACCGAACAATTCGGCGCCGAACTGTCCGATCGCACTGTTACAACGCTCACATATGCCGTCGGCGACGAGACGAAGGCGATCGCGGCCATCTTCACGCTCTGACCTCCGCGCTCTAACAGTACGAGCGTACTGACCAGCGAAAATTGGCTACTGACCAGTAGAACTGAACCGTTTCAGCACATAGCTGTCTTTGCAAACTTTGCAAGACGCCGCATTTGGTTAGCGAAAGTTTGCAACCGAAACGGGTGGACCAGCGCATATGCCGAGGTGCATTATCGGGTTAGCACGACAGCGAATTTGTTGGGGCGTTAACAAGCCGGGAAATCCAGCGTCGCCCTCACGATTGCCAAAAAGCATAGAAGGAGCAGCCCGATGTCCACCGTTGGCACACCGAAATCACCCGAACAGATCCAGCACGACTGGGACACCAACCCCCGGTGGAAGGGCATCGAGCGCACCTACACCCCCGCCGACGTGGTTGCCCTGCAGGGTTCGGTCGTCGAGGAGGCCACCCTGGCCCGCCGCGGCGCCGAGGTGCTGTGGAACCAGCTGCACGACATGGAGTTCGTCAACTCGCTCGGTGCGCTCACCGGCAACATGGCGGTCCAGCAGGTGCGCGCCGGCCTGAAGGCGATCTACCTGTCCGGTTGGCAGGTCGCGGGCGACGCGAACCTTTCCGGCCACACCTACCCGGATCAGAGCCTCTACCCGGCCAACTCGGTGCCGCAGGTGATCCGCCGCATCAACAACGCGCTGCTGCGCGCCGACCAGATCGCCAAGGTCGAGGGCGACACGTCCGTCGAGAACTGGCTGGCCCCGATCGTCGCCGACGGTGAAGCAGGCTTCGGCGGCGCGCTCAATGTCTACGAGCTGCAGAAGGCCATGATCGCGGCCGGTGTCGCGGGCTCGCACTGGGAGGATCAGCTCGCGTCGGAGAAGAAGTGCGGCCACCTCGGTGGCAAGGTGCTGATCCCGACCCAGCAGCACATCCGCACCCTGACGTCGGCCCGCCTCGCCGCCGACGTCGCCGACGTGTCGACCCTGGTGATTGCCCGCACCGATGCCGAGGCCGCCACGCTCATCACGTCCGACGTCGACGAGCGCGACCAGCCGTTCATCACCGGTGAGCGGACCAAGGAAGGCTTCTACCGGGTGCGCAACGGCCTCGAGCCGTGCATCGCCCGCGCCAAGGCCTACGCGCCGTACTCCGACCTGATCTGGATGGAGACCGGCACCCCGGACCTGGAGCTGGCGGCGAAGTTCGCCGAGGGCGTCAAGAGCGAGTTCCCCGACCAGATGCTGGCCTACAACTGCTCGCCGTCGTTCAACTGGCGCAAGCACCTCGACGACGCGACCATCGCCAAGTTCCAGAAGGAGCTCGG
>NZ_JAVHWK010000017.1:0-6900 GCF_032159775.1 Mycobacterium sp. | reverse complement strand
GATCGTTCCCCGCACGATCGACCGCTTCGAACGTATCGACATCGTCGTGAACAACGCCGGTTTCGGTGCCCCCGCGCCCGCGGTCGAGGAATCGATCGACGCCTTCCGGCGCACCCTGGACGTCAATCTCGTCGGAGCCTTCCATCTCGCCCGACTGGCCGCCGTGCCCATGATCGCCGCCGGCGGCGGTTCGATCATCAACATCTCGTCCATCCTCGGCCAGGTCGCTGCATGGCCGATTCCGGATGCGTCGTATTCATCATCAAAGGGCGCGCTCATCAGTCTCACGCGTGACCTCGCCTGTCAGTGGGCGCGCCACGGCGTCCGCGTCAACGCCTTGGCGCCGGGCTTCTTCCCCAGTGAGAGCTCGGCGCCCATGACCGAAGACGAAGCAAGCCAACGCTATCTGCGCACAGGCTGCCCCATGCGACGGATGGGTGAACCCGATGAGCTCGACGGTGCACTGCTGTTCCTGGCGTCGCGTGCGTCCACGTACATGACTGGGCAGGTGCTGACCATCGACGGCGGGTGGACCGCACATTGACGCCACACGAGCAGTTGCTGGTGCCGTCGGCGACCAGTTCGCAATTGGCTACGACCTGATCTCGGTAGACAGCCCAACTGCCTGTCGAATGAGCGCGAACGCGTCAGCCATTGCGTCGGTCATCTCGTGCGGATCCGCAAACGTCACGTCGTCGGCGAGTACCGAGATGTTGAGTTGGTCGACGTAGCTCCAGACCGTGATGTTCACTCCGACCCCGAACGTCAGCGGTCCTACCGAGTAGAGCTCCACCATCGGGGCGCACGCGATTCGGCCGAATTCGCGCGGCCCCGGAACGTTCGAGATGGCGGCGTTGACCAGTTTGTTGGGTCCACTGACCGCGATGCGGCGAAAGCCCCACTCCGTCAAGGCCGGTGGAGCGTAGCTCGCCCAGCGGCTCACCAGCTCGTGGCCGAGCAGGCGGGCGTTCTCCTTGCCGATCATCGCGCCGACGCGGGCGAGACGCACCCAGTCGAGCGGATCGGTGACATGCACCGGTAGCGACACCACCATGGTCCCGATCGCGTTGCCCGAGATCCGCTCCGGTGACGTGTCGATGCTCACCGGCACCCCGCACAACAGCGGCTCGTCTGCGTTGCCGTCGTACTTCAACAGGAGGGTGCGCAGGGCTCCCGTGCTGATGGCCAGCACCATGTCGTTGATCGTGACACCGAGTTGCTTGCCGATTCTCTTCACTTCGGCTAGGTCGAGCGTGGCACTGGCGAACGTGCGGCCGGGCGTCACGACGTGGTTGAGGAAGGTCGCCGGTGGATGGAAGTTGCGGGCAAGGTCGGGTGCGGATCTGGACTCGCGGCGTACCCGCCGAATCCCCTTCGCGGTGTCCCGCACCAAATGGGGAAGCTCACCGAGCAGCGCGACGTGATCGCGAAGGGCAGCGCGTAGCAGTTGCGGATTGGACGGGCAGGGATCCCGCCGGTAATCGTCTCGTTCGGATTGTGAGGAACCGGGCAGGTCCAGCGCGCGGGCCATCAGGTTGGCCGACGCGACGCCGTCTGCGAGCGCGTGATGAACCTTACCGATGATGGCGTACCGATTGTCCGGCATGCCCTCGACGAAGTGGAACTCCCACAGCGGCTTGCTTCGGTCCAGTGGCGTGGAGGCCACCTCGCCGATCGCCGCGTCGAACTCCCGACGACCCCCAGGTGGCCTGATCTGCATCCGCCGAACGTGGTAATCGAGATCGACGTCGCAGTTCTCCAGCCACATCGGATGATGGAGCTTGCCCGGTATCTCGGCGAGCTGATAGCGCAACGGTTCGAGGAGATGTAGCCGGCGCGCGAGCGTCTGACGAAAGCGGTCGAACCCGAAATCGTCGCATTCCGAAGCGTCGACGACCGCGACCTTCATCGTGTGCTGGTGCAGGTTGGGCGTTTCGTTGTACAGCAGGACCGCGTCCCAGCCTCCGAGCCTCTTCAACACCCCTCCATCGCCGTGATCGGTCATCGATGTGGCGTATTCACGGTAAACGGGTACCCGGCTCCTGCGGGGCGTAATAGGTTAATATCTAACGATTTCTCAACAGGGGGTCGGGTGTGAACGCTTCTGACAACGAACCGTCGGCTATAACGAAGTGGGATCCGGGTCTCACCGAGCGGTTGATGGGTCTGATCCGGCCGGTGATCAAAGGCTGGCACCGTGCCGAAGTACGGGGACTCGACCACTTCCCGGCTGGCGGCGCACTCGTCGTGGCCAATCACTCGGGCGGGCTGTTCGCGCTCGATATACCGGTGTTCGCCACCGATTTCTACGCCGCCTTCGGCTATGACCGGCCGGTGTACACACTCAGCCACGACATCCTTTTCGGTGGCCCGCAGGGCGAATTTCTGAAGCGGATCGGCTTCATTCCCGCAAGCCACGAGAACGCCGACGAGGCCTTGCGTGCAGGTGGCGTCGTGGTGGTATTCCCGGGCGGTGACTATGACGTCTACCGGCCCACGACGTCGGCGAACAAGATCGACTTCAACGGTCGCACCGGATACGTCCGGGCCGCGCTCAACTCGGGCGTGCCGATAGTGCCTACGGTCTCGATCGGTGGGCAGGAGAACCAGCTGTTCCTCTCGCGCGGTGAGTGGTTGGCAAAAGTAACTCGATTGGACAGGTTGCTGCGTGCCAAGATCCTGCCGATCTCGTTCGGCCTCCCCTTCGGCTTGAGCCTGGTGCTTCCGGTGAACCTGCCACTGCCGACCAAGATCGTCACTCAGGTGCTGCCAGCCATCGACATCGTCGCGGAATTCGGCGAGGACCCCGACATCCATGAGGTCGACGCCCACGTCCGTCACCTCATGCAGCAGGCTCTCGACGGGCTCGCCGCCGACCGACGACTCCCAGTGATCGGTTGAGACCGATGGCCATCCTCGACCGTCTCAACCAGACCGCCGGCATTGTGGGCACCATGGCCCGCGCGGGCGTCATCGCGCCGATGCGGCCCGACCGATATGTGCGCATGGCAGCGGCGGTCCGCCGCCAGGGGATGAACGTCGCATCCGGTTTTGCAATCGCCGCCCAACGCTGCCCCGACCGCCCGGGATTGGTCGATGAACTCGGCACGCTGACCTGGCGTGAACTAGACCAACACAGCGATGCGCTGGCCGCGGCCCTGCAAGGCCTACCGAGCAAGCCCACCGTCATCGGCATCATGGCTCGAAACCACCGAGGGTTCGTGGAGTCACTGATCGCCGCCAACAGGATCGGCGCGGACGTGCTGCTGCTGAACACGTCGTTCGCTGGTCCGGCACTGGTTGAGGTGGTGGCCCGCGAGCAGGTGGACGCCATCATCTACGACGAGGAATTCGCACCGTCCATTTCCCAAGCTCTCGAGGACCGTCCCGAGGCAACCAAGATCGTCGCGTGGACGGACGACGCCGACCCACATGCGACCACGGTCGCCGGGCTGATCGAGGGGCACACGGGTCAGCGCCCGTCGCCGACCGAGCGGACGTCGAAGCTCATCCTGCTGACGTCGGGCACCACCGGGTCGCCCAAGGGCGCCAAACACTCCGGCGGTGGACCCGCAGAGCTCAAGTCGATCCTCGACCGGACGCCATGGCGGGCCGAGGAAACCGCCGTGATCGTCGCGCCGATGTTCCACGCCTGGGGGTTCGGGCAACTGGTGTTCGCGGCCTTCATGGCGTGCACCATTGTGACCCGGCGCAAGTTCGACCCCGAGGCCACTCTCGCCCTCGTCGACGAACATCGCGCCACCGGACTCTGCGTCGTACCGGTGATGTTCGACCGCATCGTCGAACTGCCCGACGAAGTAGTCTCCCGCTACAGCGGCCGCACGCTGCGCTTCGCGGCCGCGTCGGGTTCACGAATGCGCCCGGACGTCGTCATCAAGTTCATGGATCGTTTCGGCGACGTCATCTACAACAACTACAACGCCACCGAGGCAGGCATGATCGCGACGGCCACGCCCGAGGACCTGCGTGCTGCGCCCGACACCGCGGGCAGACCCGCACCGGGAACTGACATTCGCATCCTCGACAGCGATTTCCGCGAAGAACCCCCTGGCGAAGTCGGCACCATCTATGTGCGCAATTCCAGCCAGTTCGATGGCTATACGTCGGGTGCCACCAAGGACTTTCACGATGGCTACATGAGCTCGGGCGACGTCGGATACGTCGACGAAGACGGGCGGTTGTTCGTCGTCGGTCGCGACGACGAGATGATCGTTTCGGGCGGTGAGAACATCTACCCGATCGAGGTGGAGAAGACGCTGGCCGCGCATCCAGAGGTGGATGAGGCCGCGGTGCTCGGCGTCGACGACGAAAAATACGGCCAGCGACTGGCGGCATTTGTCGTGCTATCCGAAGGTGCCTCCGCCACGCCGGAGACCCTCAAGGAGCATGTGCGCGAGAACCTGGCCAACTACAAAGTGCCCCGGACAATCACAGTGCTCGACGATCTGCCTCGCAGCAGCACGGGCAAGATCGTCCGTCGCGAACTACAAGCACTCATCGAATCGGGCGCCGACGCCAGTGGCTGATCAGTCGCTGGCGGGCAGCGGCTTGGCTTCTTTCAGCGTCAACGCGGTCTCGCCCACGCTGAGCGTGCCTGCACCCGCCTTCGTCACCAGCACTTCCGCGCCGCCCTCGTCGACATAACGCTTACCCATCACCGCGCCGCCGGAGAAGTCGGGATCCAGGGACGCATCTGCCGACTTCTCGGCGTCCAGAGGCAGCATGGACGCTCCCCCACACCGCAGATCGTCGAGGCTGTCGGCCGCCTTCACGACGATGACCTGGGCATCACACACCTGGCTCTTGAGCCTAGTGCCGTTCTTGATCATGTTGCCTTCCTTTACTTCTCGGCTTTCGCGACGCTGAGGCTGTCGACTATCTCCCGGCGCAGCAGCTTGCCCGTCGCGTTCGTCGGCAACTCGTCACGGAACACGACGCGATCCGGTGTCCGTGATCCCCGCAGAGCTTTTCGAGCGTACTCACGCAGCTCGTCGGGATCCGGTTCGGCGCCGGCCGCAGGGACCACCACCGCGACGATTGCCTGACCCCATTCTGGATCCTCCACGCCGACCACCGCGACCTCGTGCACATCCGGATGCTCGATGAGCACATCTTCCAGTTCGGCAGGCGCGATGTTCTCGCCACCGCGAATGATGGTGTCGTCCGAGCGTCCGGTGATGAACAGGTAGCCCGCGTCGTCGAGCGTCGCGATGTCTCTGGTGGGGAACCAGCCGTCGTCGTCGAGCACCGATCCGATGCCGGTGTACTTGCCCGAAACCTGCTCGCCGCGCACGTACAGCTCGCCGGACTCCCCCGGCGGCAGAACACGGCCGTTCTCGTCGCGGATCTGCACCTCGATGCCGGGCACCGGCCTGCCGACCGAGCCGAGACGCTTGGCGACCGTCTCGTCGGGATTGCCGTGCGCCTCGCGATGGTCGTCGGGGGTCAGCACCGCGATGGTCGAGCTGGTCTCGGTCAAGCCGTAGGCGTTGACGAAGCCGACGTGCGGCAGCAGATCCAGCGCCTTGCGCACCAACGGCAGGCCGACCTTCGACCCGCCATAGGCCAGATTCCGCAAGGCTGGCAGTTCGACCGGCTCCCGCTCGAGTGCGGTGACGATGCGGTCCAACATAGTGGGTACGACGGTGGCGGTCGTCACCTTCTCGTCCGCAACAAGCCTTACCCACTCGCGTGCCTCGAAATTGGCCAAGTACACCATTTTTCGGCCCGCATAAAGGTTGGACATCGCCGCGTTGACCCCGGCGATGTGATACGGCGGCACACAGATCAGCGCCGCGTCGCCGGCGTCGGCCGATCCGAATTCGACGGTGCCGGTGATGTAGCTGGTCAGGTTGCCGTGTGTCAGCTCGACCGCTTTCGGTTTCGAGGTCGTGCCGGAGGTGAACAGGACGATCGCCAGGTCATCGGGATCGGCGAACTCCGCGGCCGGTTCTGCGGTGCGCGCCGCGGCGAGGATTTCATCGGAGTACATGACGCTCTTACCGGCGTTGCCGACCATGTCACGGTAGCGACTGTCGGCGATGACGAGTGGATTCGGCAGCCGACCGATCAGCTCCTGGATGCCGTCGGCACTGAGCCGATAGTTGATCGGCGTGTACGGCCGCCCGGCGCGCGCCGAGGCGAAGATCAGCAGCGGTGCCATGACGCCGCCCGATCCGACATATGCCACATGCTCGGCGCCCGATGCGGCGACCACCCCGGCTCCGCCGTCGGCCAGCTGGCTGAGTTCTGCGATGGTCAACCGATGGGCGCCGTCCACCAGGGCAATCCGTTCCGGGTCTTCGGAAACCGCCATCTCTAACAACAACGAAATGCTCAATGCCTCAGCCTTCATCCGCGAGTAGGCCGATTGTAGACTGCAGCCTGAGAATCAGGTATATAGTTATAGACTTACGGACGTCAAATCGCCGCGCACCTGGCCGTCAACGGCTCCGCACCGCGCACAGATGCCAGAAGGAGCGCAATGAGCAGCACGCCCGATATCGCGATCATCGGTGTCGGATTGCACCCGTTCGGACGGTACGAGGACCGGTCGGCGCTCGAGATGGGCGCCGTGGCGATCAGCCGGGCATTGCGCGATGCCGGCGTCGACTTCTCCGACGTAGGCAGCCTCTATGCGGGCAGCCTGGAAGTGGCCAACCCGGAAGCGGTCACCGGCCTGGTAGGCATGACGGGGGTGCCCGCGCGTGCCACGTTGAGCGGCTGCGCGACAGGCAATTCGCTGCTGACACTGGCCGCGCGAGACGTCGCGCTCGGCGAGGCGGAGATCGCGATCGGCGTGGGACTGGATAAGCATCCGCGGGGCGCGTTCGGCGCCGACCCGTCGGTGTCGGGCCTGCCGCAGTGGTACGGCGACCA
>NZ_JAVHWK010000010.1:0-21399 GCF_032159775.1 Mycobacterium sp. | reverse complement strand
GCCATGCGGTCATTGGACGCACTGCGCCTCTTCGGCGGATCGCCCTTCTTGAGCAGATCCAGCGACGGCAGCGTGTACGGACCGTCCACGACGCGGTCCGACACCAGCTTTGCCGGCTTGGCCGCCTTCTTGCGCTTGGCCGCACGGGTGGGCTCGGGGACCGTCGGCGCCTCATCGTCGAGCGGGTAGTTCTCCATCGGCGTACCGCTCGGCCAGGCCTGCGCCTCCTGGTCGCTGTAGGCCGTCGGATCGTCGTAATAGCCGTCGGAGAAGTCCTCGGGCTGCGCGTCGCGGCTCTCTGCTGGCTCGTCGTCGTCGTAGAACTCCTCGTCGTCGCGCAACAACCCGGTGCCGAACATCGCCCGCAACGTGTCCGGTACCTCGCGGATCGTCGTTCCCGTTATCAGCAGCAGGCCGAACAGCGCACCGATGAACAACAGCGGGGCGGCGATCCACTGGGTCAAGCCCTCCGACAGCGGCCCGCCGATGGCGAAGCCGATGAAGCCGGCGGCGGTCTGCCGTCCCGCCGGGTTGTCCGGCGAGCCGGCCCACAGATGCCACAAACCGAGCATGGGCAGGGTGATCATCGACGCGCCCAGGATCAGCCGCGGCCGGGCGTCGGGATCGGGCTCGGTGCGCATCAGCAGCACCGCGATCGCGATGAGCGCGACCGGCAAGACCAGCACGGCCGAGCCGAACAGCACCCGCAGGAAATTGTCGATCCACCCGCCGACCGGTCGGGCGGCGTGGAACCACGAACTCGCGATGACGATGACGGCGCCGCCGAGCAGCGCAAGGGCGATTCCGTCGCGGGCGTGGCCGGGATCGATATCGCGGGCGCGGCCCACTGACCGGGCCGTCGAGCCCGCGCCCCTGGCGAGCATGAACCAGCCGGCACGGGCGCCCCGTCCGATGGCCAGCCCGGCCGTCGGGATGGGAGAGGCGACGCGCTTCTTGGCCGGCTTGCGGCGCGGCGCGGGTCGGGCCGCGCGGGACCCTGACCGTGAGCCGGCTTTTGACCTGCTCGAACGGGCACCGGAGCGCGCGGCGGTCTTACTAGGCATGGGCCCAAGCCTAGTCGCAGCTGCCCCACATTCACCATCAGCCACACGGGTCACAGTTGGATGTCGAAATTTAGTTAGGTTCGCTGAGTAGGGTGATCAGTTGTCCGAATCCCACTCATCGAGGAGTACCTACCCCATGCCCGTTGTCGTCGTCGCCACCATGAAGGCCAAACCCGAGTCCGTCGACGCCGTGCGGGACGCATGCAAACAGGCGATCGAGGCGGTGCACGAGGAGCCCGGCTGCGAGCTGTATGCCCTGCATGAGGCCGACGGCACGTTCGTGTTCGTCGAGCAGTGGGCCGACGCCGACGCCCTGAAGGTGCACAGCACTGCACCGGCCGTGGGGAACCTGTTCGGCACCATCGGCGAGCACCTCGACGGAGCACCGGACATCAAGATGCTCCAGCCGGTCGTCGCGGGCGATCCGACCAAGGGCCAGCTGCGTTCCTGATGGGGTCGCTCGAGGGGAAGGTTGCGTTCATCACCGGTGCCGCTCGAGGCCAGGGTAGAGCCGAGGCCGTGCGGTTGGCGTCCGACGGCGCCGCCATCATCGCGGTCGACATCTGCGACCAGATCGCATCGGTGCCCTACCCGATGGCCACGGCCGACGATCTCGCGCAGACCGTCAAGCTCGTCGAGGACACCGGCGCGCGGATCGTGGCCCGCGAGGCCGACGTCCGCGATCGCGACGGGCTGAACACCGCCTTGCAGGCCGGTCTGGACGAGTTCGGCAGGCTCGACATCGTCATTGCCAACGCGGGCATCGCCCCGATGGAAGCCGGTGACGACGCATGGCGTGACGTACTGGACGTAAACCTGACCGGGGCTTTTCACACCGTGGAAGTGGCGATACCGACGATGGTGGAGCAGGGCGACGGTGGAGCGATCGTGCTGATCAGTTCCGTCGCCGGACTGGTGCCCATGAACAGCTCTGATCCGGGCGGACTCGGATACACCGCAGCCAAACACGGCATGGTGGGGCTGATGCGGCAATACGCGAACGTCCTTGCTCGGCACAGCATCCGGGTGAACACCGTCCACCCGACCGGTGTCAACACCCCGATGATTGACAACGATTACGTCCGAAGTTGGCTACAGCGCATGGGCGGGGGGGCCGGAGGCAACGCGCTGCCGGTGCCGGCGGTAGAGGCAGAAGACATCGCCAACGCAGTGGCATGGCTGGTATCTGATGCTGCCCGCTATGTCACAGGCGTGACTTTGCCAGTGGATGCGGGCGCGGTAGTCAAACACTGATGGCGCGAAATCCCGCCGCCCAGACAGCCTTCGCGCCGATGGTGGAGGCGGCGATAGAGCATTACGAGCCACCCGATCGCCGTCTCGTCGACGGCATGGACACCAGGGAGATCCGCCTGGCACGCCGCTCCGACGTCCCCGTCTTCGAGGTCGACCTTCCGATCAACATCGGGCGGAAGAAGGCCGCCGTCAGTCGCGCGATCAATGCGATGCCCGCCTCGGTCCATCTAGTGCCGTTGGACTTCGAGCGCGACGACCTGTTCGGCACCCTGACCGAGCACGGTTACCTTAACGACGCCCGCACTTCTTCATCGACGGGCGAAACATGTACGGCGCAACGTTGTTGTACAAGCGCTTCCGGCAACGACAACAGGTGTGGAAGTTCGGCCTGGACCCCGGCGCGGTCGAGGCTTTCGTCGGTGAGTACGGCTGGCGGCTCGTCGAGAACGCAGGTCCCGACTACTACCTGCGGAATTACATCAGACCGGCCGGGCGTGACCGGGCCGCCTCCGATCTCGAGTGGACGGCCTACTGCGCCAAGCCCTGAGCCTGACTCCGTCGTCGATATGGGGCATTTGCCCCTTTCTGTCGACTCGTCGGCCCCCACACACTCGTTCCCACGACATCACCATCGACGAAGGGAACGAAGAAATGACCGGTCCGATTCGCGCCGCTACGCTCGCCATCACCGCTGCAGCCGTTGCATTCGCTTCGCCCGCAGTCGCGACGGCCGAGCCGAGAGAATGGGACATCGGCGCCTACGACCAGTGCGTCGGTTCGTTCGATGGCAATCCCGCCACTTCGGCCGCTGACTATAAGCGCTGGGAAGACCACATGAAGATGTGCTGCGACAAGTCTGGCGGTGTCTACAAATACTCCGGAAACGGCGGGTGCGAATCGCCTCCGAAGGAACAGGCCGAGGCGTGGCACCCGGACTCCGTCCTACCCAGCCAGACGCTGACGCCGGTTATGGATCTGCCGGCGGGAACCATCACCGTCGGCTAAATCTCGATGATCGTCGGCACGATCATCGGCTGCCGACGGTATGTCTCCCCCACCCATTTACCCACGGTGCGGCGCACCGCCTGCGCGATCCTGGCAACGTCGGTGATGTTGTCGGCGGCAAGTGACTCCAGCTCCTCCTCCACCTTGGACGTCACCGGCTCCAGCGCCTTGGGGTCCTCGGAGAAGCCGCGCGAGTGCAGCCGGGCAGGCGCGGCCACCCGTCCGGTTCCGCGGCGCAGCACGATCGTTATCCCGATGAATCCCGATGACAACGTGAGCCGTTCGCCGACGACGGCATCGCCCACGTCACCGGTAATCAACCCGTCGACGAACATCTTGCCGGTGGATACCGCACCAGAAATCGACGCCTTGCCCGCGACCAGATCGACGCTGACGCCGTTCTCCGCCAGCACCACGTTCTCCCCCGGCACCCCCGTGCGCACGGCCAGCGCCGCATTGGCCCGCAGCATCCGCCAGGTTCCGTGCACCGGCATCACGTTGCGCGGGCGGACTCCGTTGTAGAGAAAGAGCAGCTCGCCCGCGTATGCGTGACCCGAGACATGGATGCGCACCTGGGCGTTGGTGACGACGCGGACGCCGATCTTGGCCAAGGCGTCCAGCACGCCGAAGATCGCTTCTTCGTTGCCCGGGATCTGAGACGACGACATGACGATCAGATCGCCCGACGTCAGCGTGATGCTGCGATGTTCGCCTCGCGACATCCGCGACAGCGCGGCCATCGGCTCGCCCTGCGTTCCGGTGGTGACGAGCACGACGCGCCCGGGCGCCATCATCTCCGCTGCGCCGATGTCGATGACGTCGTCGTCGTCGACGGTGAGGTAGCCCAGCTCCTTCGCGATCCCCATATTGCGCACCATCGAGCGGCCGACGAACGACACCTTGCGGCCAAGCGCCACCGATGCGTCGATGATCTGCTGCACCCGACCCACATTGGAGGCGAAGCACGCGACGATGACCCGGCCTTCTGCGCCGCGGATCAGCCGGTGCATGTTCGGACCGATCTCGCTTTCCGACGGGCCCACACCGGGAATCTCGGAGTTCGTCGAGTCGCACAGGAACAGATCGACGCCCGAGTCACCGAGTCGCGACATGCCAGGAAGGTCGGTGGGCCTGCCGTCGGGCGGCGACTGGTCGAGCTTGATGTCCCCGGTGTGCAGCACGGTGCCTGCACCGGTGTGAATCGCGATCGCCAGGCAGCCCGGAATCGAGTGATTGACCGCGAAATACTCGCACTCGAACACGCCGTGAATCGAGCTCTGGCCCTCGGCCACTTCCTCGAAGACCGGTTTGATGCGGTGTTCGCGGCACTTCTCCGCCACCAGCGCCAAGGTGAACTTCGAACCGACAAGCGGGATGTCGGGTCGTAGCTTGAGCAGAAACGGGATGGCGCCGATGTGGTCTTCGTGCGCGTGGGTCAGCACCAGCGCCTCGACATCGTCGAGGCGGTCCTGGATCAGCCGTAGGTCGGGCAGGATCAGGTCGACACCAGGCTCGTCATGGCCGGGGAACAGCACCCCGCAGTCGACGATCAGCAGTCGGCCGAGATGCTCGAAAACCGTCATGTTGCGGCCGATTTCGCTGATGCCGCCCAGCGCGGTGACCCGCAAGCCTCCAGGGACCAGCGGTCCCGGCGGTTTGATATCTGTGTCCACTAGCGAAGTACCGTGGCGGCGCGCATGTCAGCGGCGAGCGCCTCGATCTGGTCAGGCGTGGCAGGCACCTGCGGCAGTCGCGGCTCACCGACATCGATTCCCTGCAGCCGCAGCCCTTCCTTGGCCATCGTGACGCCGCCGAGGCGGGTCTGCGCATCGGCCAACGGTGCGAGCGTCACGTTGATCTTGCGGGCGGTAGCGACATCGCCAGAGTTGAAGGCCGACAACATTTCTCGGAGCTGGCTCGCCGCGACATGTCCCCAGACGCTGACGAATCCGACCGCTCCCATCGCCAGCCAGGGCAGGTTGAGCGCGTCATCACCCGAGTAGTACGCCAAACCGGTCTCGGCGATGATTCGGCCACCGCCGTTCAGGTCACCCTTGGCGTCCTTGATTCCGACGATGTTCGGGTGTTCGGCGACCGCCCGGATGGTGTCCCATTCGATGGGGATTCCCGATCGAATGGGAATGTCGTAGAGCAGAATCGGCGCCGACACGGCGTCGGCGATCGCAGTGAAGTGCGCTGCGAGCCCGGTTTGGGAGGGCCGCGAGTAATACGGGGTGACGACGAGAAGTCCGTGTGCGCCCTCAGCCTCGGATGCCTTCGCGAGGTGCACGCTGTGCGCGGTGTCGTACGTTCCCGCGCCCGCGACGATCCTGGCGCGATCACCGACGGCGTCCAGCACCGCCCTCAGCAGCGCGATCTTCTCGTCATCGGTCGTCGTCGGTGATTCGCCGGTGGTACCCGACAGCACCAAGCCGTCGCAGCCGGCATCCACCAGATGGGTGGCCAGGCGCGCTGCGGTGGTGGTGTCCAGCGAGCCGTCGGGCTTGAACGGCGTCGCCATCGCGGTCAGCACGGTGCCCAGGCGGGCCTGCACGTCGAATCCGCTGGTGCTCACGAACACCAAGATTACCCGGTGGAGGTCAAGCCTCCGTGGCCAACGGGGACGTGGCGACCTCGGTGCCGTCCGCCAGCGTTGCGATCTCGAAGTCGGCGAAGGCTTGCGGTGCGACCGCGACGAGTTGGCGCAGGCACGCGATGGCCAGCCCGCGGATTTCCAGGTCGGCCTGTTCGCTGGCCCGCATGGCGATGAAGTGCCGCCAGGCCCGATAGTTGCCGGTGACGACGATGCGGGTCTCTGTGGCGTTCGGCAGGACCGCGCGGGCGGCCTGACGGGCCTGTTTGCGACGGATCGCGGCGTTGGGCTGGTCGGCGAATTTGGCCTCCAACCGGGTCAGCAGTTCGGTGTAGGTCGCGCGACTGGCGTCAGCGGCGGCGGTGAACAGGTCCTGCAATTCCGGGTCGTCCTCCATGCCGGGAGGCAGAACGACCTGTGAGTCCTGCTCGGGCACGTACCGCTGGGACAACTGCGAATAGGAGAAGTGGCGGTGCCGGATCAGCTCGTGGGTGCATGACCGCGAGACCCCGGTGATGTAGAACGACACCGTCGCGTGCTCGAGCACCGAGAAGTGTCCGACGTCGATGATGTGCCGCAGATAATCGGCATTGGTAGCCGTTCGGGGGTTCGGCTTGGACCAGCTCTGATAGCAGGCCCGACCAGCGAACTCCACCAGCGCCGGTCCGCCGTCCGCGTCGGTGCTCCACGGGACGTCGGGTGGGGCCAAGAACTCCGTCTTGGCGATCAACTGCACGCGCAACGGCGCGGTCTCGGCCACGGCTCACCCTAACGCGGGCACCGTTACTAAAGCGTTGCGGCTTGCATACCGGATCCGCTGCCTTGCGTCGCTAAGCTGCAGCGATGGGCGACAACACCGTCGCGTCGCGCCTCCTCAATGTCATGGAGCACGACATCCTGCCGATGACCGAGCGTGGCGTCGCCGCCGGCAACAAGATTTTCGGCGCCGCTCTTCTGCGCAAATCCGATTTCTCGGTGGTCATCGCAGGCACCAACAGCGAAACCGCCAATCCCCTGCTGCACGGCGAGATCAGCACGCTGAACCAGTTCTACGGAATGACCGGACGACCGTCGACCCGCGACTTGGTGTTCCTGTCCACCCACGAACCGTGCCCGCTGTGCCTTTCGGCGATCACCTGGTGCGGGTTCGACAACTTCTACTACTTCTACACCTACGAGGATTCGCGGGACGCCTTCGGAATCCCGCACGACTTGAAGATCCTCAAGGAGGTCTTCGGTGTGGAAGACGGCCAGTACCGCCGATCAAACGCGTTCTGGACCGCGTATTCGATCGGCGCGCTGGTCGAGACCGAGCCAGAGCCGCAACGCACCAAACTGCGTGAACAGGACAGGCGGATTCGCGCCGTCTACGCGGGGCTGTCCGAGCAGTATCAGCGTTCCAAGGCCGATAACGACATTCCGTTCAACTGACTAGTCCCCGCCAAGCTGCCCCACGTGGTGGCCGAGGCGGGTTTCGACGTCTCCAGGCTCGTGAAAGCCGCGCTCGAACAGCTTCTGGATGCGGGCCTGGGCGGCCGGCCGCGCCAGCGCGGCGAGAAATGCGTCCCATTCGGGCGCGATCTCCGCGTCGGGCGGCAGGCTGTTCTCGTTCACCAACCGCTTCGTCTCGGCGAGCGCCTCTTTGTCAAACGTCGAGATGCGCGTCGCGAGCGCGTCGACGAAGCCGTCCAGTTCCCTGTCGGGAAACGAACGGTTGACGTACCCGTAGCGCTCTGCGAGGTCGCCGTCGACATCGTCGGCGCCCAGCAGGACTTCTAATGCGCGGCCACGTCCGATCAGTCGCGGCAGCCGCGCCATCGGTCCGCCGCCGGGCACCAGGCCCGCACCCACCTCCCACTGCGACAGGATCGCCTTCTCCCGACTGGCGAAGCGCATGTCACTGGCGAGGGCAAGCTCACTGCCGACGCCGGTGGCACGCCCACGAATGGAGGCGATGGACACCACGGGTGCACGGCTGAGCCGGGCAAGCATGTCTGGCAGCGCCTGCAGTCCGGTCGGCCCGGCGGGGAACTTCGCGGACTCCTCGAGCGGTGTCACGAAGTCGTAGTGGGTGATGAAGAAACCGTCCACGGCGCTGTCGAAGACGACGACCTTGACGTGTTCGTCCGTCTCCAGCGCGGTGATGGCTTCGTGGAGCTGCGGAATCGCCTCGGGGCCAAAGATGTTCAGCGGTGGCATGTCGAAGGTCACCCGCCAGAACCCCGGCGAGTGCTTCGTCAGGCGAACCTGGGAGGCTGGTGTGTGGTGGGTCAAGGCCGGGCTCCTCGCGTCTAGCATTCGTGTCCATGACGCCGACCCGATTCCGGACCGTCACCTTCGATGGCGTGAAACTGTTCTACCGCGAAGCAGGCCCATCCGACGCCCCTTCGGTTCTACTACTGCACGGCTTCCCGTCCTCGTCGAGAATGTGGCAGCCAATGATCGACCGACTCTGTGACCGCTTTCACCTGATCGCTCCCGACTACCCGGGTTTCGGGCACAGCGATGCACCTGCAGCCGACGACTTCGACTACACGTTCGACCATATTGCCGAGGTCATCGAGGGATTCATCGACATGGTTGCTCTGCAACGCTATTCGCTCGTCATGCAGGATTACGGCGGGCCGGTTGGCATGCGTCTTGCGCTGCGTCGATCGGACCGCGTCAACTCACTCGTCGTGCACAATGCGGTCTGCCACGAGGACGGGCTCGGCCCGCTGTGGGAGACGCGGCGCGCTTTCTGGACCGACCGTGCGAGCCATGAGGCGGCGCTGCGGGAGAACTTTTTCTCTCCTGCTGCGACCCGTCTCCGCCACGTCGGCAACAGCCCGGAGCCCGATCGCTACGACCCCGATCTGTGGACCGACGAACTCGCCTTCCTCAGCCGGCCTGGCCAGGCGGACATTCAGACAGACCTGTTCTACGACTACCGAACCAACGTCGCGAACTATCCGCGTTGGCAGCAGTGGCTACGCCAAACGCTCCCGCCGCTGCTGGTGGTCTGGGGCCGTTACGACCCATCCTTCGAAGTGGCCGAGGCCGAGGCGTACCGGCGTGACGTTCCCGACGCCGAAGTGCACGTCATCGACGCCGGCCACTTCCCACTCGACGAGGCCCCCGATCGGGTGTCCCAGCTCACCGGCAGTTTTCTCGACGCACGACGCCGGTTCGTCAGTCGGTGAGCACGCCCGCGCGCTCCATCGCCGACGTGATGAGCTCGATGTCGATGAGCCCGTGATGGCGGGCGAGATGATCGGCATCGTCGGCACGGCCGTCGGCGATGGCGCCGATCAGTTGTTCATGTTCCTGCAGAGCGCGTAATTCCATGGCGCGCATCGTTTTCGGCTCCCCCCACGGATGAGCCGGAGCGGCAATACTCACCGTCGCCAACAAGTCGAGCAGCACTTGTTTGAGCACGTCGTTGTGGGCCGCATCCATGATCGCCAGATGGAGCCGGCTGTCCGCCTGCTGGGCGGCCAGGCCGCTCTCTGCGGATCGGTAGTCATCGAATCTGGCGCGGATCACCGATATGTCGTGTTCGGTGCGCGACTCCGCGGCAGCTCGCGAAACGGTTCCCTGCACCCGACAAATCGCGTCACAGCGGTTCCTCAGTTCGTCCAGTCGCATGCGCAGCGTGCGGCCGACCGCCTCGGTGGACGATTCCGGCCATTGATGGAGCACGTACGACCCTCCGCCGCGGCCACGACGTGTTTCGATCAACCCGCGATCGAGAAGGCGCGCCAGCGCCGCCCGCACCGTCATGCGGCCCGCGCCCAGCGACGCGGCGAGGTCCCGCTCAACCGGCAACCGCACGCCGGGCAGGTACTCACCGATCGCTATCGCGGTGATCAGCCGATCGGTGATCTCGTCGACGCGGGTCGGCGTATCACGCTGGTGGGGTAGCAACACTCCCGGTGCGCCGTTGTGCGCCATGAGTCATTTCCTTGTCGTCAGCACAAATGTTAAATCCCGATCAATGGTCTTGTCATGAGACCTTTACGGGTTCATGCTGAACTTCATGGCTCGTACCACCCAGATGATTCCGTTTCGCGGCCACGAGACCTGGGTCCAGATCACCGCACCGAACGACCCGCAGCCGGGCGCGCTGCCGCTGTTCGTTCTGCACGGCGGACCCGGCATGGCGCACAACTACGTCCGCAATTTCGCCGAGCTGGCATCAGAAACCGGTCGCACCGTCATCCACTACGACCAGATCGGCTGCGGCAACAGCACCCACCTGCCCGATGCACCCGCCGACTTCTGGACGCCCGCCCTGTTCGTCGAGGAGTTCCACACCGTCCGCGAAGCGCTGGGCATCGACGAGTTCCACGTGCTCGGCCAGTCCTGGGGCGGCATGCTCAGCGCCGAGATCGCCGTCCTGCAGCCGCCCGGTTTGAAGTCGGTCGCGATCTGCAACTCGCCGGCATCGATGGCGCTGTGGATGGCAGGCTGCGCGGAACTGGTGGCAGCGCTGCCCCCGGATGTGCGGGATGCACTGATTCGGCATGAGGAGGCGGGCACCGTCACCGATCCGGAGTATTTGGCGGCGACCGACGAGTTCTACCGGCGCCATCTGTGCCGGGTGGTACCCATGCCGCAGGACCTCGTCGAGACGATCGAGCAGATGGAGGCCGAGCCCACGGTCTACCACACCATGAACGGCCCCAACGAGTTTCACGTGCTCGGAACGCTGCGCGAGTGGAGCATCATCGACCGGCTGCCCCAGATCGTCGCACCCACGATCGTCATCGCAGGCGAGTTCGACGAGGCCACTCCGGAGGCCTGGCAGCCGTATGTCGACCAGATCGCCGGCGCGGAGAGCCAGGTTTTTCCCGACACCAGCCACTGTTCGCATTTGGAGAAGCCAGAAGACGTTCGCGCCGTCGTGGCCGCGTTCCTCGCCCGCCACGACGCGACAGCCCGCGTCTAGCCCATCGACCCGACAGGACAGTCATGGAAGGTCAACGCTCGCTCGAATCCTTCGGCTACGAGCAGGAATTGCATCGCTCGGTCGCCACAGTCGATCTCCTCATCTATGGACTGGTGTTCATGGTGCCCATCGCACCGTGGGCGATCTTCGGCACCGTTTACAACAGCGCTTCGGGCATGGTTCCGCTGGTCTACGTCATCGGCCTGATCGCCATGGTGTTCACCGCGATGGCGTATGCCCAGATGGCGCGGTCGTTCCCGCTGGCGGGCTCGGTCTTCTCCTACGTCGGCCGTGGAATCCATCCGGGTGCAGGATTTTTCGCAGGCTGGGCAATCCTGCTCGACTACCTGTTGGTGCCGACGCTGCTCTACGTCTTCGCCGCCGAGTCGATGATCGGTCTGTTCCCGGACACACCGCGCTGGCTGTGGGCGATCGTGTTCGTCATCGTCAACACCGTGATCAACCTGCTCGGCATCGACTCGCTGAAGATGGCCAACCGCGTGTTCCTGGCCATCGAGTTGGTCTTCGTCGTCATCTTCGTCTACATCGCGTTTCGCGCGATCAGCGGCGGTTCGCTGCCCGATGTCGGCTGGAGCACCACGCCGATTTGGAACTCGGAACTCGTCAGCGCGCCGTTGATCGCATCGGCACTGTCGATCGCGGTGCTGAGTTTCCTTGGCTTCGACGGAATTTCCACCCTGGCAGAGGAGTCGACAGGTAAGCGCAACCCCGCGGGCCGCGCGATGGTCGGCTCGCTGTTCATCGTGGCGTTCCTGTTCATCGTCCAGACGTGGCTCGCCAGCCTGCTCGCCGGCGGGCGGGAGTCGTTCAGCGATGACGAGGCGGGCAACGCGTTCTTCAAACTGGTCGAGGCGGCGTCGAACACCGGATGGATGAACGCCTTCTTCGTCGTCAACGTGTTGGCGGTCGGATTCGCCAACGCCATGGCCGCCCAGGCGGCGACCAGCCGGCTGCTGTACTCGATGAGCCGGGATCGCCAACTGCCTGGCTTCTTGTCGAAGATCAGTGCCCGCCAGGTTCCGATAAACGCGATCCTCGTGGTCAGCGCGATCAGCGTGGTGCTCGTGCTGTTCTTCGTCGGCCAGATCGGGCTCATCTCCTCGCTGGTGAACTTCGGTGCGCTGTTCGCCTTCTGCCTGCTGCACGTCTCCGTCGTCTGGTACTACATCGGTCACAAGAAGTCGAAGAACTATCTGCTGCACCTGGTTGTGCCCACGCTCGGGTTCCTGATCATCGGCTACGTGCTGTTCAACGCCGACCCGCTCGCCAAGATCGGCGGCATTGTGTGGCTCGTGATCGGCGCAGTGGTGTTCATCGTCAACAGGGTCACCGGCCGCGGCGTACCGAAGTTCCGCGACGAACTGCCGGTCGAAGGCGAGGGTGTCGGCGCGGCGTCCGAGAAATCAGTGCAGGAGTAAGTCGCCGCTCACACCAACGCCCGGCGCAACTCCCCGGCCAGGTCACCGCGCATGCCGACGGTGACGTCAGCGAGCTCCAGCCACGACGCCATCGACCGCAACTCGCCCGCCAGCGCCGTTGCCACCCGCGCTGAGTCCTGTCCCGGCTCGGTGAACGCACCGACCACGTTGAGAGCACCGGATGCGCGTTCGGCCTTCAGGTCGACGCGGCCGACAAGCTGCCCGTCGAGCAGGAACGGCCATACGTAGTAACCGAATTCACGCTTCGGCGCGGGCGTATAGATCTCGATGCGATAGCGGAAACCGAACAGCCGTTCGACGCGTGGCCGGAAGAAGATCAGCGGGTCGAACGGGCACAGCAGCGCAGTCCCCCGATCCCGGCGCGGAATGACTTGGCCGGCACGCAGGTACGCCGGCGCCTTCCATCCGTCGATCTCGACCTGTTCGAGCTCCCCATCGGCGACCAACGAGGCCAGCGCCGGCTGGATCTGGCCCGCCCCCAGCCGGAAGTAGTCGCGAATGTCCGCCTCGGTGCCGACGCCAAGCGCGGTAGCCGCCCGCACCGTCAGCTCGCGGATCGCTTCGTTGTCGTCGACCTCACGCGCCAGTACCTCCGGCGGAAGTACCTTCTCCGTCAGTTCGTAGTGCCGCGCGAAGCCGACCCGGGTGGCGGTCGTCAACACACCCGCCGACCACAGCGCCTCGGCCACCCACTTGGTTTCGCTACGATCCCACCACGGACCTTTCCTGCCACGTGGCTCCGATTCAAGGTGCGCCTCGATCTGACCGGCTGTCGACGGCCCGAGCTCAGCGACGGCGGCGACGATGTCATCGGCCAGCCGGGGATTCTTCTTGACGATCTCCCTGCCCCACCGACCGTGGGTGTACTCCCGCATCCGCCAGCGAAGCAGGGGCCAGTCGTCGACGAACATCAGGGCGGCCTCGTGTGCCCAGTATTCGACAAGCAGCCGAGGCGACCGTGCGCTGTGACTCCACGCCGCGCGGTCCACCACGTCTCTGTCGTAGGGGCCCAGACGGCTGAACACCGGCGCGTAGTGCGCCCGCACCGCAACCGACACCGAATCGAGTTGCAGCACCTGTATTCGCGAGATCAGCCGTCGTAGATGCGCACGGTTCACCGGCCCGCGCGGCTTGGGCTCGTGGAACCCTTGGGCCGCGACCGCAACCCGACGAGCCTGACCTGCGGTGAGCTTCATGCGCGCTGATAGCTGGTGAACCGGTATCGCAGGCCCGACGTGCTGGCCATCCAGTCGCCCTCGACGCCCACCCACGCCTCGTCGAGCACCGGCGCGACGACGTCGTCGTCCTCACGCGGCAGGTCGACCTCCACCTCGGTGACCTCGCACCTGGTCGCGATCGGAAGGGCCAGTGTGTAGATCTGCCCGCCGCCGATCACCCACATCTCGTCATCGGCGGCCACCTCATCGAGCCCGCCCACCACCGTCGCGCCATCGGCCATGTAGTCAGCTTGCCGGGTCACTACGACATTTCTCCGGCCGGGCAACGGCCGCACTTTGCCTGGCAGCGACTCCCATGTCAGCCGGCCCATGACCACGGTATGGCCCGTGGTGAGCTCTTTGAAGCGGGCCAGGTCCTCGGGCAGCCGCCACGGGATGGCGCCGGCGCGTCCGATCACACCGGAGGGCGACTGGGCCCAGATCAGGCCCACCGTCATACCGCTACGGGTGCCTTGATGGCCGGGTGCGGGTCGTAGTTCTTGATGACGATGTCGTCGTAGGTGTAGTCGAAAATCGAATCCCGGGGCGCCAGAACAAGTTCCGGATACGGCCGAGGCTCGCGGCTCAACTGCTCGGTGACCTGCTCGACGTGGTTGTCGTAGATGTGGCAGTCACCGCCGGTCCACACGAACTCCCCGACGTCGAGGCCCGCCTGCGCCGCCATCATGTGCGTGAGCAGCGCATAGCTGGCGATGTTGAACGGAACGCCGAGGAACAGGTCGGCGCTGCGCTGGTAGAGCTGGCAGCTCAACCTGCCGTCGGCGACATAGAACTGGAAGAACGCGTGGCAGGGCGGCAGCGCCATCTGCGGGATCTCGCCGACGTTCCATGCCGAGACGATGTTGCGCCGCGAATCAGGATCGGACTTCAGCAGCTCCAACGCGGCACTGATCTGGTCGACGTGCTCGCCGGACGGCGTCGGCCACGACCGCCACTGGACGCCATAGACAGGCCCGAGATCGCCTGTGTCACTGGCCCATTCGTCCCAGATCGTGACACCGTGGTCCTGCAGCCAGCGCACATTCGAGTCACCGCGCAGGAACCACAGCAGCTCGTAGATCACCGACTTCAGATGCACCTTCTTCGTGGTGATGAGCGGGAAACCGGCCGCCAGGTCGTAGCGCAACTGGTGACCAAAGAGGCTGCGGGTACCTGTGCCGGTGCGGTCCGGCTTGGGTGTGCCACGGTCGAGCACCACGCGCAGCAGATCCTCGTAGGGGGTGGCGATCGGCACGCCGCCCAGCTTACGTCCAGAGCAGTGGCGTAGAACGGAAGCATGCCGAGTGTTTCTGCCACCATCACCACGCCGGACGGCACCTGCCCCGCCACCCTGCACACCCCCGAGGGCTCCGGCCCGTGGCCGGGGCTCGTGATGTTCCCGGACGCGGGAAGTGTCCGCGACACCATGCACGAGATGGCCCAGAGAATGGCCGACTACGGCTACGCCGTGCTGCTACCCGACGTCTATTACCGGCACGGTGACTGGCAGCCATTCGATATGGGAACCGTGTTCAGCGACCCCGCGCAACGGACCCGGCTGATGACGATGGTCGGCTCGCTGACCCCCGACATGATCGCCAGCGACGCGGGCGCGTTCTTCGACTTCCTCGAGGCGCGCCCGGAGGTCAAGGGCTCCCGGTTCGGGGTCTTCGGCTACTGCATGGGCGGCCGGGCCTCGGTGATCGTTGCCGGACGGCACCCCGAGCGCGTCGGCGCCGCCGGCTCGTTTCACGGCGGCGGCCTGGTCACCGACGATCCGAACAGCCCGCATCTGCTCGCCGACAAGATCAACGCCACCGTCTACGTGGCCGGCGCGGAGAACGACGGAAGCTTCACCGCCGAGCATGCCGAAACCCTGGACAAGGCGCTGACCGCGGCCGGTGTCGAGCACATGGTCGAGTTCTATCCGGCCGGGCACGGGTTCGCCGTCCCGGACAACCCGCCCTACGACAAGTCCGCAGCCGACCGGCACTGGGCCGCGCTCGAGAAGCTCTTCGCCGCACTTCCCTGACCTGGCACCATAGGAGGGTGGACAACGAGGTCAGCAGCACCCAGGACGACGCGGATATCGGCTCGCGGATCAACCCCGTTCTCGCCAGGAGTTGGCTGCTGGTCAACGGCGCGCAATACGAAAGGTTCGCGCCTGCCGTTAGGTCGCGCGCCGACATCGTGGTCCTCGACATCGAGGATGCGGTCGCCCCGAAGGACAAGGCCGCGGCCCGCGACAACGTGACCAAGTGGCTGGCCGAGGGCAACGGCGACTGGGTCCGCGTCAACGGCTTCGGAACGCAGTGGTGGCAGGACGACCTTGAAATGCTGTCGGGCACATCGATCGGCGGCGTGATGCTGGCGATGGTCGAGTCCGTCGATCACGTCACTGAGACCGCCAAGCGGCTGGCAGGCGTTCCCATCGTGGCACTCGTCGAGACGGCCCGCGGGCTGGAGCGGATCACCGAGATCGCAGCGGCGAAGGGCACGTTCCGGCTCGCCTTCGGTATCGGGGACTTCCGTCGCGACACCGGCTTTGGCGACAACCCGACCACTCTGGCCTATGCGCGCTCGCGGTTCACGATCGCGGCGAAGGCTGCACATCTACCGGGCGCCATCGACGGCCCCACCGTCGGGTCAAGCGCGTTGAAGCTGAGCGAGGCCACCGCTGTCTCCGCCGAGTTCGGGATGACCGGCAAGATCTGCCTGACACCGGATCAATGCGCAACCGTGAACGAGGGGCTGTCGCCGTCCCTGGACGAAATCAACTGGGCGAAAGAGTTTTTCCTCGAGTTCGAGCGCGACGGCGGCGAGATCCGCAACGGGTCAGACCTGCCGCGTATCGCCCGCGCCAACAAGATCCTCGACCTGGCCCGTTCCTACGGGATCGAGTCGTCCGAGTTCGACGACGTCGACGACCCCGCGCACATCCCGGCGCCGTCGGACACTTACCACTACTGAGCTTTCGGCACCTCGTCATCGTTGCGGTGCAGGAAGTTGGCTATTGCGCGCGCTATGCCGCGTCCCGCATAGATGGCGGCGACGACCGAAAGAATAATCATCAGAATGAACATCACCAGCCAGTTGGCCCGGCTGTGACTGACGTTCCACCAGATGATGGTGAAGAGAATCGCGCAGATGAAGACCACGATGTCGCGCCAGTTACCGCCGTAGGAAACTGCGGCCTCACGCAGGGCCCGACTCTTCTCCGTCGCGGCGACCAGGTCGCTGATGCGTTCGTCGATGCTGGCCTTGAGGCGGGCCTTCAACTCGGGCTGATCATCCGGGAGCCGCTCGAGCAGGTCCATGTCCTTGGCGATCATTGCGCGGACGTCGGGTCCTTTGAAGCTTCCAGCGGCGGCGCCCAGCAGCGCTCCGCCCGCGATTGGCGCTGCGCCCAAGGCGAGTTCGGCGATACCTGGCATAACAAGCTTTCTACCGGGTTGAAGGGTTCGCGGTGCGGTTATCGACGCTCCGTCATTGGGTCACTCCATCAGTTGAGCCGCCAGCGTGGCACCGAGATTCCAGCACGCTTCGAGATCGTCCTTGCTGGGCTTGCCTGACACCACGACGGTATCGGCAGCCTTGGTCCAGCCCAGGCCCGTCGTGATGGAGTCGATTCCCCGCTCGGCGCCCTCGGTGCCCTCGTTGCCGTGCAGGAAGACGCCGAACGGTCGCCCGCCGGTGGTGTCAAGGCACTGGTAGTAGCAGACGTCGAACGCGTGCTTCATCGCGCCGCTCATGTAACCGAGGTTGGCTGGGGTACCCAGCAGATAGCCGTCGGCCTCGAGCATGTCCGTCGCCGACAACGTCAACGCTGGTCGTCGAACGACGTCGACGCCCTCGATCTCGGGATCAGTCGCGCCGGATATGACCGCCTGGAGCATCTCGTGCGTGTGCGGCGACGGCGTGTGATGAACGATCAACAGCCTCTTGGTCATTCCGCCTCCTGCAGTTCGACAGCCTTCTTCATCGCCTCTCGCGCACGGCTGCGGTCGCCGGCATAGTCATACGCCCGTGCGAGCCGGTACCAACGCAGCCAGTTGTCGCGGTCTCGCTCCAGTTCGTCGCGGACGGTCTCGAACAACTCGTCGGCCGCGTCGCGCTGGACACGGCCAGACGGCATTGTCCGGAGGGCGCTGACGTCGAGCTCCATGCCCTGTTCGCGGGCAAGGCGCGCCAGCCGCTGGTGCGCGAGGCCCGCCTGCAGTGTGCTGACCATCACCCAGATGCCAATCAGCGGCATGACCAAGATCGCGAAGCCGAGGCCGACCGCCGCCCCGCTGCCCGACGTGATGAACGCCCATGCGATCCGGCCGAGAAGAAGGAAGTAGACGACCATCGCGACGCACATGAAGCCGATGAGCAGCTGGATGCGCAGCGCACGGCCGCCCTCGGATGTCACGTCAGGTCAGGTCGAGTAGCGGCTCTATGCCAACGGTTAGTCCCGGGTGTTCCTTCACCTTCCGGACCGCCAGCAGCACACCGGGCACGAACGAGTTGCGGTCGAGGCTGTCGTGACGGATCGTCAGCGTCTCACCCTGAGTGCCGAAGAGCACTTCCTGGTGCGCGACCAGCCCGGCCAGCCGGATGGAGTGCACGGGTATGCCGTCGACGTCCGCTCCCCTGGCACCGTCCAAACCCGTGCTGGTGGCATCGGGGTTGGGCGGCATATCTTTTCGGGCTTCGGCGATGAGTCGTGCCGTGCGTGCCGCGGTACCCGACGGTGCGTCGGCCTTGTGCGGGTGATGCAGCTCGATGACCTCCACCGACTCGAAGAATCTCGCCGCTTGTTGCGCGAAGTGCATCGAGAGGACGGCGCCGATCGCGAAGTTCGGCGCGATGAGGATGGCGACCTCAGGTTTGGCGGTCAACCAGCTGCGCACCTGTCCGATCCGTTTGTCGTCGAACCCGGTGGTGCCGACGACGGCGTCGATGCCGTTCTCGATGAGGAACTTCAGGTTGTCCATCACCACGTCGGGGTGGGTGAAGTCGATGACGACGTCGGTGTCGCCGTCGGTGAGCAGGGTGAGCGGATCACCGGCGTCGACCTCGGCCGACAAGGTCAGGTCGTCGGCTTCGCGAACCGCCTGCACCATGGTCGCCCCGACCTTGCCCTTGCTGCCCAGCACTGCGACTCGCATGGCCTCACCCTAGTTTGTCGGTGGGCTCGAATATTATCGAATGTATGTTCGACACGATGGCTCCGGCCGGGCTGGCTCCAACCGAGTTGGTGCTGGCGATCGCCGACTCGCAGCGCCAGGAGTCGATGCTGGTGGCTCGCCGGCTGGCCGATATCGCCGAGTTGTTGGCCCAGCGCACCGATGAGGTCGAAATAGAGGACCCTGATCCGGGCTTCATGATCGTGACGGGCTTTCAACGCACCACCGCCGAGGTCGCTGCCGCGTGCAACCTCTCCCCTGCGGCCGCCAGCGTGATGGTGTCGCACGCCGACGCGTTGGTACAACGGCTGCCCGAGGTGGCGGCACTTCTCGCGATCGGCGATACCGATTGGCGCACCGTGCAGATCATCATCAGCCGCACCGAGTTCGTCAAAGACTCGTTGATGAACGCGTTGGACGCTGATCTCGCCCAACGAATTGCTCAGTGGCGCTGCTGGTCCCGCAAGAGAGTCATCAACACCGTCGACGCGGCCGTGCGCCGGATCGATCCCGACGCCGCTCGCGAGCGAAAACGGCGCGAGGACAGGCGTCACTGCGATGTGATCGCGCTCGGTGACGGCACCGCCAAAGTCGACGGCATTGTCGCCGCCGAGGCGGGCGCGGCCTTCGACACGCGCCTGACCGACTTGGCCAGTGCTGTCTGTCGCGACGATCCCCGCACCGTTGATCAGCGACGCTCCGATGCTATGGAAGCGATGGCCGAGGGACGGAGGCTCGGCTGTCTATGCGGCGCCGCGGACTGCCCGAACAAATCGGATGACACCGCCCCAACCGTCAGGATCGTGGTCAACGTCATCGCGGGTGCGGACACCGTGATGTGCGGCGGCGCGCAGCCCGGATACATCGAGGGCTACGGCGTCATCGACGCCGAGCAGGTCCGTTCACTGGCCGAGAAGGCCAGCGTGCGGATACTCGAGGAGCCGTCGGTCAGCCCGGCCGAGGCGCTGCGGTACCAACCCACCGCCGCAGTCGAGCGATGGGTGCGGAAGCGCGACATGACGTGCCGCTTCCCCGGGTGCGACCGCAGCGCTGTGATCTGCGATGTGGACCACACCATCCCGTTCAATCACGCCGATCCGCGCAACGGCGGCCTGACGGTCCCGTGGAATCTCAAATGCATGTGCCGCCAACATCATCGCGACAAAACGTTCGATGAGGGCTGGCGCGACGAACAGTTGCCTGACGGAACGGTGGTGTGGACCTCGCCCACCGGCCAGGTCTACGAAACTACTCCCGGCGGGGTCGACCTGTTCCCCCACATGGCTTCATCAACTGCGTGCCGCGAACCGAAACCCGTTCGTCGCAACCGCTCCCGGGAGCGGGCAGCCCGCATCGCGCGCATCCGCTGCCGCAACAAGGTTCAGCGGCCCATCAACAAGGCGCACCGCCGACTGCAACAAGCCCGCTATGACGAGATCGCCCATCGCAAAGACCGCAACCGCATGCGCAAAATGCTGTTCATCCTGAAGGGCCGACCCAGCACCAGCCCTTACTGCACATGGATCAACGACGACTTCGAGCCCGAAGAGCTGCCGCCGGATTGGCGGCCCCCTCCCGATCCACATCCGCAGCCCGACGACCCGCCCTTCTGACGCCACTCGGATCGGTTCGCGAGCTTCTCGCGTGGTGCCGCTCGAAGACGCCCCTGATGCCTCACAATCAGTTTGCGGATATGACTGACGTGAGCCAGGACAGGCGTAAAGGGGTTTGCGCGTGAGCCAACCAACTTTCATAGCCAATCAGGGCGACCCTGAGGTGCCCAATACGCCTGTGGTGCCCAATACGCTTGCCGTATACCGCAACTTGCGTATTGGCTTGGGCATGACGGCGGTCCTGCTCCTGGCATCGATCCTCATCCAAAGCACATATACGCGCCAGCCGAAAGACAAACATTGTTGGCAAGGAGCCCTCAGCGAATACTTCTACACGTCTGCGCACAGCATCTTCATCGCATCGCTTCTGGGACTCGCCACGTTGTTCTTCGTCTACCGAGGCAGCAGCGACACGGAGAATGCTCTGCTGACACTGGCTGGTGTAGCTGCGCTGACCGCTGCGCTGGTGCCGCAGGGGAAGGATTACATCAAACAATGCACACCACTCTTCATCCCGGACGACCTCAAGGTAGCGGACGTGATTCGGCCCAACCTGGTGGCAATTGTCGCGGCTCTCGGTCTGGCGTGGGTAATCACGTTGTTTCAGCGCCACTACGACCGGAGGGACGAGGACGGCATCAAAATCCGGCAGAAGAAGAGCCCTGGGGGGATTGTGGCGCGGTGCATTCTCTGGCTGGTCGTGGCGGCTGGGTTGATTGCCCTCTGCTTACCGATGGTCGACTCACGAGACTATGCGCACGGCACAGCCGGGTTTCTGCTGCTGTCGTCTTTTATCGCTACCGTGTTCGTTACCGCACACCTCGCGAATCGAGAGGAAATGTCGCCGCGCGCGGACGGACTTCAGCGGTTCTACAGATGCTTCTACCGGTGGTGGCGCTGGGTGATGCTGGTGACGTTTTTCGGAATAATCGCAGTGCAATTAATTTGGCACGAATTTTTCGGGGGCCTATGGGCCACTATCTTGGAAGCCTCGGTGACCCTGGAATTCTGCGTGTACTGGGCGGTCCAGACCTTCGACCTGTGGGATGACCCTGACCGTAGGTACCGCCTGAGCGAAGCGGACCAATATCG
>NZ_JAVHWK010000008.1:0-19821 GCF_032159775.1 Mycobacterium sp. | reverse complement strand
CCGAGCACATTCTCCTCGGCCTGATCCGTGAGGGCGAAGGCGTGGCCGCCCAGGTCCTCGTCAAGCTGGGCGCCGAGCTGACCCGCGTGCGTCAGCAGGTCATTCAGCTGCTGAGTGGCTATCAGGGCAAGGAGACCGCCGAGGCAGGCACGGGTGGCCGCGGCGGCGAGGCGGGTAATCCGTCCACGTCGCTGGTACTCGACCAGTTCGGCCGCAACCTGACCGCCGCTGCGATGGAGGGCAAGCTCGACCCCGTCATCGGCCGTGAGAAGGAAATCGAGCGGGTGATGCAGGTGCTGAGCAGGCGCACCAAGAACAACCCGGTGCTGATCGGTGAGCCCGGCGTCGGCAAGACAGCCGTCGTCGAGGGGCTCGCGCAGGCCATCGTGCACGGCGAGGTGCCGGAGACGCTGAAGGACAAGCAGCTCTACACCCTCGACCTCGGGTCGCTGGTTGCCGGTAGCCGCTACCGCGGCGATTTCGAGGAGCGCCTGAAGAAGGTGCTCAAGGAGATCAACACCCGGGGCGACATCATCCTGTTCATCGACGAGCTGCACACGCTCGTCGGTGCGGGTGCCGCCGAGGGTGCCATCGACGCCGCTTCGATACTGAAGCCGAAGCTGGCCCGCGGCGAGCTGCAGACCATCGGCGCCACCACGCTCGACGAGTACCGCAAGTACATCGAGAAGGACGCCGCCCTGGAGCGCCGCTTCCAGCCGGTGCAGGTGGGTGAGCCCACCGTCGAGCACACCATCGAGATCCTGAAGGGTCTGCGCGACCGCTACGAGGCGCATCACCGCGTCTCGATCACCGACGGCGCGATGGTGGCCGCGGCCACGCTGGCCGACCGGTACATCAACGACCGGTTCCTGCCCGACAAGGCGATCGACCTGATCGACGAGGCGGGCGCCAGGATGCGGATCCGACGGATGACCGCTCCGCCGGACCTGCGCGAGTTCGATGAGAAGATCGCCGATGCGCGCAGGGAGAAGGAGTCCGCGATCGACGCGCAGGACTTCGAGAAGGCCGCCAGCCTGCGGGATCGCGAGAAGCAACTCGTCGCGCAGCGCACCGAGCGTGAGAAGCAATGGCGCTCAGGTGATCTCGACGTCGTCGCCGAAGTTGACGACAACGAGATCGCTGAGGTGCTCGGCAACTGGACCGGTATCCCGGTGTTCAAGCTGACCGAGGAGGAGACCACTCGGCTGCTCCGCATGGAGGACGAGATCCACAAGCGGATCATCGGCCAGGAGGACGCCGTCAGGGCGGTGTCCAAGGCGATTCGCCGCACGCGTGCGGGCCTCAAGGACCCCAAGCGTCCGTCCGGTTCGTTCATCTTCGCCGGCCCGTCCGGCGTGGGTAAGACAGAGCTGTCCAAGGCGCTGGCCAACTTCCTGTTCGGTGACGACGACGCGCTCATCCAGATCGACATGGGCGAGTTCCACGACCGCTTCACCGCTTCGCGTCTGTTCGGTGCGCCCCCCGGTTATGTCGGCTACGAGGAGGGCGGCCAGCTGACCGAGAAGGTCAGAAGGAAGCCGTTCTCGGTTGTTCTCTTCGATGAGATCGAGAAGGCACACCAGGAGATCTACAACAGCCTGTTGCAGGTCCTCGAGGACGGCAGGCTCACCGATGGCCAGGGCCGCACGGTCGACTTCAAGAACACCGTGCTGATCTTCACGTCCAACCTGGGCACGTCGGACATCTCCAAGGCCGTCGGGCTCGGCTTCACCCAGGGTGGTGGAGACAACAACTACGAGCGGATGAAGCAGAAGGTCAACGACGAGCTCAAGAAGCACTTCCGGCCAGAGTTCCTCAACCGCATCGACGACATCATCGTCTTCCACCAGTTGACTCGCGAAGAGATCATCCAGATGGTCGACCTGATGATCGGCCGGGTGGAAAAGCAGCTCAAGGGCAAGGACATGGCCATGGAGCTGACCGACAAGGCCAAGTCGCTGTTGGCCAAGCGTGGCTTCGATCCGGTGCTCGGTGCGCGGCCGTTGCGGCGCACCATCCAGCGCGAGATCGAAGACCAGCTCTCCGAGAAGATCCTCTTCGACGAGGTCGGTCCCGGCCAGTTGGTCACCGTCGACGTCGACAACTGGGACGGCGAGGGCGCAGGCGAGGATGCGGTGTTCACCTTCACCGGATCCAAGAAACCGGTCAAGCCGGTCGAGGAAGCCGACCTGGCGGGTGCGGGTGCCGCAGGCACGCCGACCGCGGCGACGGCCACCGAGTAGTCAACGGCTGTTCAAGCAGAAGCCCCCGAATCAAAAAGATTCGGGGGCTTTTGCTATGCCCCGGCCCGATTGCTGGACGGTTTGTTTAGGATGCTGATGTAATCAGGCGGGCGAAGGAATCTGGTGAGACTCCAGAACGGTCGCGCCACTGTGACAGTCAGACCCGACGACCGCCAGACAACCTTGAAGACTGGGACGCGAAATCCCCGGAAAGGAATCCTTCATGACGTCTTCTCAGGCTCGTAAGAGCGCCGCCCCTGCACTGGTTCTCTCGGCGACCAAGGCAGCGGTGTGGCTTTCCGTCACAGCGTTTCTCGCGCTGCTGGTGCTCTACTTCGTCGGGATGGACCAGGGCGCGACTTCGGTCTTCGGCAACAACACCTATGTCCATGAGTTCGTCCACGATGCACGCCACCTGCTCGGCTTCCCCTGCCACTGATTCGTCGAAGCCGCCTCACGTGGAAAAACGCATAATCGCGCGCGGGCTGCTGTCCGGCGCAATCGCAAGCGTGGCGACGTTCGCGTTCGCCCGCACATTCGTCGAACCGGTTATCGACCAGGCCGTCGCCTACGAGGAAGCCCAACAGACCGGCCACGGGCACGGGGTCGAACTGTTCACCCGAGGTGTGCAGGCCAACATCGGCATGGGGTTCGGCGTGCTGGCATTCGGGGTCGCGATGGGGGCGTTGTTCGCCGTCGCATACTGCGTTGCGTACGGCCGCGTGGGGAACCTGTCACCGCGACTGTTGTCTGCACTGTTGGCGGGTGGAATGTTTCTCTCGCTCTACGTGATCCCGTTCCTGAAGTACCCCGCCAGTCCGCCTGCGGTCGGCCTCGAGGAGACGATCCGGCAGCGCACCCTGCTCTACTTGATGATGGTGGTGCTCTCGGTGGTGCTGCTCGTCGCCGCTGTGTGGTTGGGCCGCAATTTGACGGAGCGGTACGGCGCGTGGAGCGCAACGCTGATCGCGGCCGCTGCCTACATCGTTGCCGTTGCGCTCGTGATGGTGCTGCTGCCCACGATCGACGAGACGCCGGACGATTTTCCGGCAGACGTGCTCTACGAGTTCCGGCTCTATTCGGTTGGTACCCAGTTCGTACTGTGGGCGATCATCGCGGTGGTGTTCGGCTCGATGGTGTCGCGACTGCTCGGAGAACCGCAGCGGCAGGCGGAGGCCCTCGCTGCGTGAGTGAGGTAGTCCGGCTGACACTGGTGTCGCACGCCATGACCGACGCGATGTCGGCCGGTCGGTTTGCCACCGACGAGCCGCTGAGCTCGGTGGGATACCGGCAGGCCGATGCCTCGATCGAGCTCGGAGTCGCCGACAGCGCGTACTGCGGGCCCGAGAAGCGCGCCAGACAGACCGCTGAACTCCTCGGCCTGCAGGCAAGCATCGAGCACCGGCTGGCCGACCTCGACTGTGGCCGGTGGCGCGGCGATGTGCTCGGCGGAGTGGGGTCCGCGGACCTCGCCATCTGGCTCACCGATCCGACCAGGGCGCCGCACGGCGGTGAATCCGTCGTCGAGCTCATCGAGCGCGTACGCGACTGGATGAACACGTTGACGACCCGTCACAGCAGGCTGGTCGCCGTCACGCACCCCGCGGTGGTACGCGCCGCGATCCTGATAGCCCTCGACGCCCCTGCGAAGTCGTTCTGGCGCATCGACGTTGCACCGGTCAGCCGAACGGTCATGCATTTCCGCGGGCACGCATGGACGCTGCGCACCACGACGTGACTCAGCCGACGGGCACCAGATCGAAGGTCTGGTGCACGATCGACAGCAGCCAGGCCGCTGCCGTCTGACTCCGGAATTTGGGCCAATTCAATTGGAAGCTCACCACATACGGTTGCCCGGTGCGGTCGACGGCATACCAGCTGAACGTCAGGTCGCCGGGCAGGTTGCCGCCCTTGGCGCCGATATAGGGCCACTTGGCGCGATCCAGGTCGATACCGGGAATGGCCGACAGGATCTGCTTGACCGGCGCCGCCGCGCCGACCGCTGAAGTCTGAAGCGCCGCGTGCACGCGACAGATGTCGGCTGCGGAGCCATACCATTCCGCACCGATGTCCGAGGCGGGGGTGTGGGTTCGTGCCGGATCCGGGTCGTAGGGGCGCGTATTGGTCTGGTCGAACAGTTGAGCGCGCCCCGTCGACGAAGTCGACACCTTCTGCCACTGGTCGCGCAGATTCGGCTTGCCCCAACCGATCGAGAACAACTCGTGCGTCGTCGGGAACGGCGTCATGCTGCCCGGGTCGTGGTGCCCGGCGGTTGCCAGCGCACGCTCGACGGCACCGTGGCCGACCCGTTCGATCAACAGGTCGGTAGCCATGTTGTCGCTTGCGGAGATCATCTGCTGCGCGGCCGTCCGTACCGAGACCGTGCTGCCGTTCGGCACCTCGTCGAGACCGGCCGCGCCGACGAGTTTTCCTTCCTTCGTCACAGTCAGCTGGTCGTCCCAACTGACTGTGCCGGCCTTGATCGACTCTGAAACAGCAAGCAGCACATAGAGTTTGAAGATGGACGCCAGAGGAAGTGACAGATCGGTGTTGGTGCCGGCAACCAGGTCACATCTTCCGTCGTCGACCTTCGACACCTGATAGGAGTACTTCGCGCCCGTCTTGGAGATCTCGGCGTCGATGTCCTTCCACGACTTGATGACCGGTTCCATCAGCGACACCTTGAACCGGTCGACCAGACCTTCGTCGTTGGTTCGCAGCTCGATGGTCTGGCCTACCTGGTAGGAGGTCAGCACGTGCAGCGTGGCGTGCCCGGCGCCGACATCCAGACCCGTCACCGTGAACGGACGGTCCCACCAGATCTTGTCCATGGTCACACCGACGTCGTCCACGATCTTCGGCGCTGCCAGGGTGCGGATTCCGGTGGGCCCGATCGGCCAGTCGGAGTTGAGCATGTCCATGACCTGCCTGGCGCGCAGACCCTGCGGCGTGTTCGTGTCGATGTGGATGGTCTGCGCGGCCCCTGCTGGGCCGGCAGGCCCGGCGTCGGCGCACCCGCAAGCAAGGGCGGCCAGCGTGACAACGACCGACATCGAGGTCGCCAGGCGGCGCGCCCTGCTCGCGTCAGGCCTTCGCGTCGGTCCCCGCAACGTCCAACACAACCTCGAACTCCAGAAGTGACGCGCCGGTGGCGACGGGATTGGCGCGTTGGCCCGCGTGCGCCTCGACGGCCGGACCGCTCGCCCACGCCTGGAACGCTTCCTCGGAGTCCCACTGCGTGACGACGAAATAACGGTCCTCACCCTTGACCGGCCGCAGCAACTGAAAGCCGAGAAAGCCGGGCTGATTGTCGACGGCGTGCGCACGGTGTGCGAACCGCTTCTCCAGTTCCGGACCGGCGTCCGGCGGTACCTCGATTGCGTTGATCTTCACCACGGCCATGCGGCCAAGGCTACCGCCCGCGCGAAGACCGTCCGACGCACCTAGGGTTCCAGTCATGAGCCGGGGCCGCCTCGACGAATTCTTCGAGCTGTCCGCGCGCGGATCGACGCTGGGCGCCGAGATACGTGGCGGTGTCGTCACCTTCATCGCGATGGCCTACATCGTCGTGTTGAACCCGATCATCCTGTCCGAGGCGGCCGACGTAGACGGCAACAGGCTGGACTTCGCGCAGGTCTCCGCGGCGACATCGCTGGCCGCGGGTGCGATGACCATCCTGTTCGGGCTGATCGCCCGGCTTCCGTTTGCGTTCGCCGCCGGGCTGGGCATCAACTCGTTCCTTGCGACCACTGTCGTCGGCTCGGTCACCTGGCCTGAGGCGATGGGTCTGGTGGTCATCAACGGCGTCATCATCGTTGTGCTGGCGGCGACGGGGTTGCGCACGTTGATCTTCGACGCCGTTCCGATGCAGCTGAAGCTCGCGATCACGGCGGGCATCGGCGCGTTCATCCTGTTCATCGGGCTGGTCGATGCCGGCTTCATTGGCTCGACCGGTCTGCCGTCACCGCCGGTGGGCCTCGGAATCGGTGGCACCGGTTCCATCAGTACGGTCCCGACGCTGGTGTTCGTCTTCACTCTGCTGGTCACCTGCGTTCTGCTGGTCAGGCAGGTGCGGGGCGGCATCTTCATCGGCCTTGTCGCTGGCACCGTGGTCGCAGTCGTCATCGAGGCGGTCTGGCACCTGGGGTCGGCGGTCGATCATCCCGGCGGGTGGAGCCTGTCGGTGCCGACGCTGTCGGGCTCGCCGTTCGCCCTGCCCGACCTGTCCCTGGTCGGTGCGTTGAGCCTGGACAGCTTCGGCCGCATCGGAGTCCTGGCCGCCGTGATGCTCGTCTTCACGCTGGTGTTCGCGAACTTCTTCGACGCGATGGGAACCTTCACCGGCCTGTCGCGCGAGGTGGACGTCGCCGACGAACGCGGCACCTTCCCGCGCCTGCGCCCGGCGCTGATCGTCGAGGGAGTAGGTGCGGTCGTCGGTGGGGCGACGTCGTCCTCGTCGAACACCGTGTTCCTCGAGTCGGCGGCCGGCATCCAGGAGGGCGCGCGCACGGGCGTGGCGAACCTGGTCACCGGTGTGCTGTTCTTCGCGGCGATGTTCGTGACGCCGTTGGCGTCGATCGTGCCGACGGAGGTCGCCGCGGCCGCGCTCGTCGTCGTCGGGGTGATGATGTTCTCGCACCTTCGCGACGTCGACCTCTCCGAGTTCTCGGTGGCCGTGCCGGTCGTGCTGACCGTTGCCATCATGCCGCTGTCATTCTCGATCGCGAACGGCATCGGCATCGGCTTCATTTCGTGGGTGATAGTGCGCTCGGCGGCAGGCAAGGCGCGCGAGATCAGTCCGCTGCTCTGGGTCGCCGCCGCCGGTTTCCTGGTGTACTTCGCGCGCGGTTGGATCGAATCACTGATCGGTATGTGACCGCGTGGGCGACGAATTCCTCACGCGCCGAGGCGGTCACGGGGCGCCGCTCGTACTCGTGCACGGGCTGATGGGCCGCGGAACCACATGGACGCGGCAGGTGCCGTGGCTGACCCGGCACGGCGAGGTGTACACCTACGACGCGCCGTGGCATCGCGGTCGCGACGTCGCAGACCCGTACCCGATCAGCACGGAGCGATTCGTCGACGACCTCGGCGACGCGGTGGCGACGCTGGACAGGCCGGCCACCCTCATCGGCCACTCGATGGGCGCCCTGCACTCCTGGTGCCTGGCGGCATCGAAGCCCGAACTGGTGACCGGCCTAGTCGTGGAGGACATGGCGCCGGACTTCCGTGGTCGCACCACCGGCCCGTGGGAGCCGTGGTTGCATGCCCTTCCCGTCGAATTCGCCTCGGAACAACAGGTTTACGACGAGTTCGGTGCGGTGGCCGGCCGGTACTTCCTGGAGGCTTTCGACCGGGTTCCGACAGGTTGGCGCCTGCACGGGCACACCAAGATCTGGATCGACATCGCCGCGCAGTGGGGTACGCGCGACTACTGGGCGCAGTGGCGTGAGGTTCGAGTGCCTGCCCTGCTCATCGAGGCGGGTAACTCCGTGACGCCGCCGGGACAGATGCGCGCAATGAACGAAACCGGCCACCGGACAACGTATTTGCACGTGCCCGGTGCCGGTCATCTGGTGCACGACGAGGCACCGCGGATCTATCGCGACGCCGTGGATTCGTTCCTAGCGACGCTCGCCGGTGGCGCCTGAAGCGGGCCAGACCGGCTGCTTCTCGAACCGGGTGCGGATCGCGTCGACGTCGTGCGCGACGCGGAACCCGTCTCGGTCGTCCTCGAAGAGCCTGCCGACCAGTGGAGCGGACCAACGGAACTGGTCGAACCGGATCCGAAGCGAGTCGGAACGGTGCGCGGCCCAGCTGAGTGCGGCGGCCACCACGAACGGGGCAATCAGGATCAGGAAAATCATTGCTGTACTCATGGCAGTAATGCTTCACTGGCACATATACCGCCAACAGTGGCAGTAGTGACAGAGTGCGATAAGATACTGCCATGGCAATTGAGAAGGTATCGGCGCTGGTGCTGGATCGGCTGGCCGTCTTCGAGTTCGGTGTGATCTGCGAGGTCTTCGGTATCGACCGCTCTGCCGAGGGGGTGCCCAACTTCGACTTCAAGGTGTGCGGGCCCGAGCCCGGCAAGCCGGTCCGCACCTCGGTGGGCGCATCGCTGATCCCCGATCACGGGCTCGACAGCCTTATCGGGGCAGACCTTGTCGCGATTCCGGCGATCGCCGGATCGGAATACCTGCCCGAAGCACTGGAGGCGGTCAGGGCCGCCGCCGACGCGGGCGCGATCATCCTCACGGTGTGCTCGGGGGCATTCGTCGCAGGAGAGGCCGGGCTGTTGGACGGCCGCCCCTGCACCACCCACTGGATGCACGCCGACGACCTGGCCCGCCGATTCCCGACCGCCAAGGTGGACCGCAACGTGCTGTTCGTCGACGACGGCAACCTGATCACCAGCGCTGGCACCGCCGCGGGCATCGACGCATGCCTGCACCTTGTCCGTCGCGAGCTCGGCAGTGAGGTCACCAACAAGATCGCCCGCCGAATGGTGGTTCCCCCCCAGCGTGACGGAGGCCAGCGGCAGTACATCGATCAGCCGATCCCGGTCCGGTGTTCGGAAGGCTTTGCACCGCATCTGGACTGGATACTGGCCAATCTCCAGACACCGCATACCGTTTCAGCGCTGGCGCGCCGGGCGAACATGTCGGCGCGCACGTTCGCGCGACGCTTCGTCGACGAGACCGGCACCACGCCCATGCAGTGGGTGACCGACCAGCGCGTGCTCTACGCCAGGCGGCTACTCGAGGAGAGCGACCTGGACATCGACCAGATCGCCGACCGGTCGGGTTTCGGCACCGCCACGCTGCTGCGCCACCACTTCCGTCGCATCATCGGAGTGACACCGTCGGACTACCGGCGCAGCTTCGCCTGCAACGTCGACCAGGAATGCGTCAAGACCGCGTAGAGGATCGCGGCACGCCCGTCAATCACCTTCCCCGGCAAGCGCGAAGCGGCCGTCGGCCGTCTGCTCGACCAGCCCGTCGACAAGCAGTGAGTCCAGCGCGCGGTCGCGCTGGGCGGTGTCGGCAAGCCACGCTACGTCGAGCTCTGCACGGGTTACCGGAGAATCGTTGCCGCGCAGGACATCCAGCAGGCGTCCGCGCACCTGCCGATCGGTGCCCGCGTAGCGCTGCGCCCGGCGTGCCCGCGTCGTAGCGGCTGGAAAGCCCGCCGTCCGCCAAGCGCACACACTCAATGGGCAGATGCCGCAGCGCGGCGAACGCGCAGTGCACACCGTCGCTCCCAACTCCATCAGTGCCACCGAAAAACGCGGCGCGTCAGGTCCGTCGGGCAGTAACGCTGCGACATCAGTGAGGTCGCGCGGCGAGGTCGAAGCCGTCGCGTCGGCCCTTCCGTGTACGGCCCTTGCGACCACGCGGCGCACGTTCGTGTCGACGACCGGCACCCGCTGCCCGTACGCGAAGCATGCGACGGCCCGGGCCGTGTACGCGCCGATACCCGGCAACGACAGAAGGGTTTCCACGTCTGAAGGCACGACATCGCCGTGCTCGCCTGCGATTGCGAGCGCGCATTCGTGCAGACGCTTCGCGCGCCTTGGGTAGCCCAGCTTTCCCCATGCCCGCAAGATGTCGGCCGCGCTTGCCGCCGCAGTGGCTGACGGCGTCGGCCAGCGCGCCACCCAGGCCAGCCAGATCGGTTCCACCCGAGCCACCGGGGTCTGCTGCAGCATGAATTCGCTCACCAGCACCTGCCAGGGCGAGACGCCGGGCCTGCGCCACGGCAGGTCGCGCTGCTCGTGCTCATACCACCGCAGTAGCTCGGTCGAATCGATCATCTAAACCGCCCTCCTGCACAATGGCGGCCATGCCCAACACGAATCCTGTGACCGCATGGAAGGCACTCAAGGAGGGTAACGAGCGATTCGTCGCTGGAAAGCCCGAACATCCCAGCCAGAGCGTCGAGCACCGGGCGTCGCTCGCAGGGGGGCAGAAGCCCACCGCGGTGCTCTTCGGGTGCGCGGACAGCCGCGTGGCTGCCGAGATCATCTTCGACCAGGGCCTCGGCGACATGTTCGTGGTCCGAACCGCGGGTCACGTCATCGACTCGGCTGTGCTCGGCTCGATCGAGTACGCCGTCACCGTCTTGAACGTTCCGCTGATAGTCGTGCTGGGTCACGACAGCTGCGGTGCGGTGAAGGCCACGTTGACGGCCATCGATGAGGGCGCCGTCCCTGGTGGCTACGTCCGCGACGTGGTGGAACGGGTTACGCCGTCAATCCTTTTGGGCCGCCGTGATGGTCTGAGCAGGGTCGATGAATTCGAGGCAAGACATGTCGCCGAGACGGTGACACAGCTGCGGGCACGTTCGACGGCGATCGCCGAACGCCTCGACGCGGGCACGGTGGCGATCGCCGGTGTCACCTATCACCTGGCCGACGGGCGGGCTGTGTTGCGCGAACACCTGGGCGACATCGGCGAAGGCTAGCCCCGACACGCCGGGTCACCTCGAACGATTGAGCGTGACCTGGCTTACCGTGAGTCTGTGCTGGATCTAGAGCCGCATGGCCCGTTACCCACCCAGATCTACTGGCGCCGCAGGGCACTTGCGATCGGTATCGCGGTCCTTGTCATCGGGGTCGTCGCCGCGGTGGTGGTGGTGGTCGTGATGAACACCGGCACCGACGCGAAGAACGCCGACAAGTCGTCACCCTCGCAAGCCGCCGCGCCGACACCGCTGCCCGGGGAGAACCCGCAGGTCAAGACGCCGGTCGTGCCGCCCGCCGCGAGTACACCGGCCCCGACGGCGACGCCGACCGCTGCCGTGGCCCCGCCACCGGTGCTGCAGGAGGGCGACGACTGCCCGGACTCCACGCTGGCGGTCAAGGGCATCACCAGCCAGCCGGAATACGTGGTCGGCGACCAGCCGAAGTTCACCATGGTCGTCACGAACATCGGCCTGGTGGCCTGCAAGCGTGACGTCGGCGCTGCCGTGCTGGCTGCCTACGTCTACGGCCTCGACAACACCCGGCTCTGGTCGAACCTGGACTGCGCACCGTCGAACGAGACCCTGGTCAAGACGTTCAATCCGGGCGAGCAGGTGACCACCGAGGTGACCTGGACGGGCATGGGCTCGGCGCCGGGCTGTCCGCTGCCTCGCCAGCCGATCGGGCCCGGCACGTACAACCTGATTGTTCAGCTGGGCAATCTGCGGTCCGCGACGATGCCCTTCATCCTCGCCCAGCCCGCACCGCAGGCCGAGGCCCCGGCACCCGTTGAGGGCGGTCCTGCCCCAGAGCAGGCGCCCGCGCCTGCCGGCTAGGCCAACCGGTCGGCGATCGTCGACTCCGCCAGCTGCGACAAGCCCTCACGGATGTGACGCGCCCACATTGACCCGATGCCCTCGACGGACTGCAAATCGTTCGCGCTTGCGGCCAGCAGCCCCTGCAGCGATCCGAACGACCGGACCAGTAGGTCGACGTGGGCGAACTGCAGGCGGGGAATGCCTGCCATCGCCCGGTACCCGCGCGAGCTCATTGCGGAATCCTGCGCCTCCGCCGTTGACGGGTAACCGAAAACCCTTGCCAGCGTGGTGAAGTCGAGCAACTCGGTGTCGGAGAGCCCGTCGAGTTCCTCGAGCGTCGCGGTCACCTGCGCCGCGGTCGGCGGGTCGGGGTTGGCGTGGTAGTCGCGCACAATCAGCTCGCGGGCGTTGTCGTTGTCGCCGACCAACTCCTCCAGCTGGAGCTTCAGCTGCCGACCGTCAGTGCCGAGTTCGACGACGTCGGAATCGATTTCGAGGCTGATCCGGCGAACCATCTCCAGCCGCTGCGCGACCGTCATCACGTCACGCAGCGTGACGAAGTCCTCGATCTCGGCCGTCGACAGCTGTCTGCTCACCTCGTCGAGACGCGATTTGTACCGTTCCAAAGTGTCGATGGTCTGGTTGGCGCGCGACAGGATGGTCGCCGAGTCGGGCACCACGTGTCGCTCGCCGGCCACGTAGACGGTCACGATGCTCATCGAATGGCTCACCGATACAACGGGATATCCGGTCTGGACCGCTGTGCGCTCCGCCGACCTGTGCCGGGTGCCTGACTCATCGGTGGGAATCGACGGGTCGGGAACGAGCTGAACGTTGGCCCGCAGGATGCGGTTGCCGTCGCTGGACAGCACCACGGCGCCGTCCATCTTGGACAGCTCACGGAGCCGGGTCGGCGCGTATGCGACGTCCAGCGAGAAGCCGCCGTCGCAGATGGACTCGACGCTGTCGTCGTAACCGAGAACGATCAGCGCGCCGGTCCGGCCACGCAGGATCCGCTCGAGGCCGTCGCGCAACGCGGTCCCTGGAGCGAGCCGACCGATCGTCTCTCGCAAGGTGGGACGGACCAGCTGCACCACGTTTCGGCGGCTGGACTTCACGACCATGGCCCCTCCTCGGAGCGGCCGGCTTTCACCGATATCTCCGTCAGCACCTTCATGGCAGCGGTGATGTTGTCGGCCGCTATCGCCCGTAAGCCTATCGGCACCGTTTTCACTCCGGGCGGAACTACCGCACACGTGAATCCGAGCCGGGCCGCCTCCGCCAGCCTGCGCTCCATGCCGCTCACCCGGCGCAGGTCGCCTGCCAGCCCTACTTCGCCGATCGCGATGGCCGTGGTCGGAAGGGGAAGGTCGGCGTAAGCCGACGCGATCGCCAGGGCAACCGCTAGGTCCGACGACGGGTCGGTGAGCCGCATCCCGCCGACCGTGGAGAGATAGATGTCGCACTGTGCGACCTTCAGATGGGCGCGCTTCTCCAGCACGGCCGCGATCATCGCGGCCCGCGCCGAGTCGATGCCGCTGACCGCACGGCGGGGCGACGACGTGGTCGGCGCCGCGATCAGGGCCTGCACCTCTCCGATGAGCGGGCGCTTGCCGTCGAGCGACACCGTGACCGCGGTGCCGGAAACGGGTGCGGGACGCTGATCGAGGAAGAGCCCGGACGGATCGGCAACACACTCGATTCCGTTGTCGTGCAACATGAAACAGCCGACCTCGTCGGCCGCGCCGAACCGGTTCTTGACACCTCGCACCATGCGAAGCGCCGACGACTTGTCGCCTTCGAAGTGCAGTACGACGTCGACGAGGTGTTCCAGCGACCGCGGCCCGGCGATCGCACCGTCCTTCGTGACGTGGCCGACGAGGATGATCGCGATCCCGGTGGTCTTGGCGGTCATCGTCAGCGCCGTCGTGACGGCGCGTACCTGGGTGACGCCGCCGGTGACACCGTCGGCCTCGGTCGTCGACATGGTCTGCACCGAATCGACCACCACCAAGGTCGGTTTGACCTCGTCGATGTGTCCGAGCGCGGTCTGTAGATCGGATTCCGCGGCCAGGTACACCTCGTCGTGATCGCAGCCCATCCGTTCGGCCCGCATCCGGATCTGGCCCGCGGACTCCTCGCCCGACAGATACAGCGCCCGCTGGCCGCTTTCTGCCCAGCGGTGGGCCACCTCGAGCAGCAGGGTCGACTTGCCGACGCCCGGATCGCCGGCCAGAAGCATCACCGAGCCGGGCACGATGCCGCCGCCGAGGACGCGGTCGAGCTCGCTGACGCCGGTTTGATGGTGCCGGGTGGCGCCGGCATCGATGGAGTTGATCGGCACGGCCGGCGTCGTCGGGACAACCGCTCGCCTGGTCGCCGATCCGTTGACGGCGGCGAGCACAGCTACTTCGTCGACGGTCCCCCAGGTGCCGCAGTCCGGGCAACGTCCGACCCATTTCGCGGTGACGTGGTGGCACTCCGAACAGCGGTACTGCGAACGCGCCTTGGCCACGGTGTGACGGTATCCGCCCGGGCCGACAGTTCCTTAGTGTTGACCGCCCGTGTCGCCACCCTCTTGGTGGGACGCGTCGGCTGCCTCGTCGCGACGCGGTGCCTCACCCGCCGAGATCGGAACCGGGACGGTGATGTCGCCTGCCTTCTCGAATGTGAAGGTGAAGTTGTAGGTCAGGCCGTTGGTGATGGGCTTGCTGATGTCGACCTTGGCCGTCGCGGCGTCGGCGGTCTCGGCCTGCTCGAGTGCGGAGGTCTGCCCGTCGGGCTCGCCGACCACAAGAACATCCGCGGCGGGCAGGGACGTGTCGCCGGTCAGCGTCACCGTGCCGGAATCGGACGTGATCGAGGTCAGCTTGTCGGAGGTGTCGGGCGATTCGTTGGCCGCCACGAAAATCAGCTCCACGTCGCTGCCCGGCTTCACGTAGTCGGACGTCTGCGCGGCGCGCAGGTGGACGTTGCGGAGCGTGATGTTGCCTGCGGTGGCGGCGGTGCCGTCCACCGCCGCCTGCTGGGTCGCGGTCTGCGAGACCTGTCCGGCGCTGCAGCCGACCAGGGTGGCGGCGACGGCCAGCCCGCACGCCCCGAGGGCCACGGTGACGGCAGAGCTGCGCGATTTTAAGCGGTTCACCCAGAAGCCTCCTGCTCGGCCGACCTGTTCCACTATGCACAGTAGTAGGTGGTGGTTGGCGGCGGTAGCGGAGGTGTCGGGGCCACCAGAAGGGGTTTGCCGCGAATCATCCACAGGCACGTGAGCGGGGGCGCGGCGTGGTCGCTGACCAGCGGTTGCCATGCACGTATTCGTCATCGTGTCAACCCCTACTCTTCACCTGCGGGGCCCCTGACCTGCACCGTTGTGCGGCACGTGTCTGCGCGCCGTGTTAGCATGGAGTATCGAAAGGGGCTCGAAACAGATGATTTTCAAGGTCGGAGACACCGTTGTCTATCCACATCACGGTGCTGCATTGATCGAGGCGATCGAAACCCGGACCATCAAAGGCGAGCAAAAAGAATATCTCGTCTTGAAGGTCGCCCAGGGAGACCTCACAGTGCGAGTCCCAGCCGATAACGCCGAGTACGTGGGCGTGCGCGATGTGGTCGGGCAGGAGGGCCTCGACAAGGTGTTTCAGGTGCTTCGCGCCCCGCACACCGAAGAGCCGACCAACTGGTCGCGCCGCTACAAGGCCAACCTCGAGAAGCTGGCCTCCGGCGACGTGAATAAGGTCGCCGAGGTCGTTCGCGACCTGTGGCGCCGCGATCAGGAGCGCGGCCTGTCCGCAGGCGAGAAGCGGATGCTGGCCAAGGCCCGGCAGATCCTGGTCGGCGAGCTGGCGCTCGCCGAGAACACCGATGACGCCAAGGCCGAGATCATTCTCGACGAGGTTCTCGCCGCCGCGTCCTGACGCATGAGCACGGTTGCCGTTGTCCCGGCCGCAGGGTCAGGGGAACGGTTGGCAGCAGGCGCGCCGAAGGCATTCGTCAATTTGGGCGGTCGCCCGATGTTGGAGCATGCCCTCGACGGTCTGCGTAATTCCGGTGTGGTCGACAGCGTGGTGGTCGCCGTGCCACCCAACCGCACCGACCAGGCCAAACTGGTCTTCGGCGGAGCCGCGACCATTGTGGCGGGCGGATCCGATCGCACGGAGTCCGTCAGGCTGGCGCTGGAGGCGGTCGGCGACGCGGAATTCGTCCTCATCCACGACGCGGCACGGGCGCTGACGCCGCCTTCGTTGATCGTTCGGGTGGTGCAGGCGCTGCACGACGGTCACCCCGCCGTGGTGCCCGGCCTCCCTGTCAGCGACACGATCAAGGCCATCGACGCGAATGGCGTCGTGCTCGGCACGCCCGAACGGGCGGGGCTGCGCGCCGTTCAGACCCCACAGGGATTCCAGACCGAAGTGCTACGCCGTGCCTACGACCGGGCGGCCGCAGGCGGCTTCACCGACGACGCCTCGATGGTCGAGACCACCGGCACACCGGTGCAGGTGGTCGAGGGCGACCCGCTGGCCTTCAAAATCACCACACAGACGGATCTACTACTCGCCCACGCGCTGCTGGGACAGGCCATATGAGCATGCCGAGAGTCGGCATCGGCACCGACGTGCACCCGGTCCAGGCCGGCAGGCCGTGCCGGCTTCTCGGACTGCTTTTCGAGGGCGCAGACGGCTGTGCCGGGCACTCGGACGGCGATGTCGCGGCCCACGCGCTGTGCGACGCGTTGCTCAGCGCCGCAGGCCTCGGCGACATCGGCGAGGTGTTCGGCACCGACGACCCACGCTGGGCCGGTGTCAGCGGCGCCGACATGCTGCGCCACGTGCACAGCCTTGTGCGTGCCGAGGGCTACCGGGTGGGAAACGCGGCGGTCCAGGTGATCGGCAACCGGCCCAAGGTGGGCCCGCGGCGGGCAGAGGCGCAGCAGGTGCTCTCGGAGCTCTTGGATGCCCCCGTATCGGTGTCGGCGACGACGACCGACGGCCTCGGGCTGACGGGTCGCGGCGAAGGATTGGCCGCCATCGCGACCGCTTTGGTGGTTGACGCCGATTAGGCCGGTAAGCTGGCCCGTCGTGACCGACCTGCGGCTATACGACACGATGACGGGCGCCGTCCGTGACTTCGTGCCGGTGCGCGAAGGCCACGTCTCGGTCTACCTCTGCGGCGCAACGGTTCAAGGCCTGCCGCACATCGGTCACGTCCGCAGCGGCGTCGCCTTCGACGTGCTGCGCCGCTGGCTGATGGCCAAAGGTCTCGACGTCGCGTTCATTCGCAACATCACCGACATCGACGACAAGATCCTCAACAAGGCCGCCGACGCGGGCAGGCCGTGGTGGGAATGGGCGGCCACATTCGAGCGGGCGTTCTCGGCGGCATACGACGCGCTCGGCGTGCTGCCGCCGTCGGCTGAGCCGCGTGCGACCGGACACATCACCCAGATCGTCGAGCTGATCGACCGGCTGATCGGCGACAAACACGCGTATGCGGCCGACGGTGACGTCTACTTCGACGTCTCGAGCCTGCCCGATTACGGGAAGTTGTCGGGTCACAAGATCGACGACGTGCATCAGGGTGAGGGGGTCGCGACGGGAAAGCGCGACCAACGCGACTTCACTCTGTGGAAGGGCGAGAAGCCCGGTGAGCCGTCCTGGCCAACGCCGTGGGGCAGGGGCAGGCCCGGCTGGCATACCGAATGCGTCGCAATGTGCGAGGCCTATCTCGGCCCCGAATTCGACATTCACGCCGGCGGAATGGATCTGATCTTTCCGCACCACGAAAACGAGATCGCCCAGGCCGAGGCCGTCGGTGACCGGTTCGCCCGCTTCTGGTTGCACAACGGCTGGGTGACCATGGGCGGCGAGAAGATGAGCAAGTCGCTCGGTAATGTGTTGGCCATACCCGCTGTGCTGCAACGGGTTCGGGCCGCCGAGCTGCGGTACTACCTCGGCAGTGCGCACTACCGGTCGATGCTGGAGTTCTCCGAGAACGCGCTGCAGGACGCGGCGAAGGCGTACACAGGCCTGGAGGACTTCCTGCATCGGGTGCGAAACCGGGTCGGCGCCGTCGAGCCGGGCGAATGGACGGCCGCGTTCGCCGCCGCACTCGACGACGACCTTTCTGTGCCCATCGCGCTCGCCGAGGTGCATGCCGCACGCGCGGAAGGCAACCGGGCGCTGGAGGCTGGTGACCACGACACCGCGATGGCGCGCGCCTCCTCGATCCGGACGATGATGGACATCCTCGGCTGTGACCCGCTCAACGAGCGGTGGGAGTCCCGCGACGAGACGTCGGCCGCGCTGGCCGCCGTCGATGTGTTGGTGCACGCTGAGATTCAGCGTCGGGTCGACGCACGCGAGCGCAGGGACTGGGCTGAGGCCGACGCGATCAGGGATCGGCTGAAGAAGGCTGGTGTCGAGGTGACCGACACCGCCGACGGACCGCAGTGGACGCTTCTGGACGGGTACTCGAAGTAATGGCAGGCAACTCCCAACGCAGAGGCGCGGTCCGCAAAGCAGGTACCAAGAAGGGCCCGCAGGTCGGATCGGGCGGTGTACGCCGTCGCGGTCTTGAAGCGCGCGGCGCCACACCTCCGGCGCACCAACGGCCCAACCATCCCGCCGCCAAGGCCGCCAAGCGAGCCGCGAAGAACCAACAGCAACGCCGTCAGCAGAAGCGGACCGACGACACCGAGGTGGTGCTCGGCCGCAACCCGGTGCTGGAGTGCCTGCGCGCAGGTGTGCCTGCGACCGCGCTCTACGTGGCGCTTGGCACTGACGCCGACGAGCGGTTGACCGAATCGGTCAGACGCGCAGCGGATGCCGGGATCTCGATCCTCGAGGTGCCACGCGCTGATCTGGACCGCATCAGTGCTAACGGGCTGAACCAGGGCGTCGCGCTGCAGGTCCCGCCGTACCAATACGCCCACCCCGACGACCTGCTCGCCACCGCCACCAAAGACAGCAAGCCCGCTCTACTGGTCGCGCTGGACAACATCTCCGATCCACGCAACCTCGGCGCGATCGTGCGTTCGGTTGCGGGCTTCGGCGGGCACGGCGTGCTGATCCCTCAGCGGAGATCGGCGTCCGTCACCGCAGTCGCCTGGCGCACAAGTGCCGGTGCGGCGGCCAGGCTGCCGGTGGCCAGAGCCACGAATCTCAATCGGACACTGAAGAGTTGGCACGACGCGGGCCTTGGGGTGATCGGACTCGACGCGGACGGTGACACCACGCTCGACGATCTCGACGGAACCGATCCGATGGTTCTGGTGGTCGGCTCGGAGGGCAAGGGCCTGTCTCGGCTGGTGCGGGAAAACTGCGACACGGTGGTGTCCATCCCGATGGCGGGCCCGACGGAGTCGCTCAACGCCTCGGTCGCCGCAGGCGTGGTGCTGGCCGAGATCGCCCGTCAGCGACGGGGTTAGAGAACCTTCGTCAGCGTTGTCAGCTTGGGATCCGCGCCCGCACCACGCTTGGCCAGCCGCACTCGCTTGGCGACATATGGCGCTGCGAACGCCGCGGTCCATCGGAGGTTGGCGCGAAGGTCGCGCACCGGCGACACCGACTGCAACAGGGCCGCCGACCTGGTGGTGAGGTCGTGGGTAACAGCGAGCGCGGCAAGGACTTTGGCGGCGAATCGCTCGTGTCCCAACGGCGACAGGTGGATGCGATCGCCGTCCCATAGTAGCGTGTCGCGGAACTCGGTGTAGCGCCAGAAGTCCACCAGGGTCAGCCCGAGGTCATCAGCCATGCCGCGCAGCAGTTCGTTGTAGACCGCCGCGCGACCGCGCAGCCGCCGGAAGAGCGGCACGGTGCCGAGATCGGCTGCAGTGAAGGCGAGTACGACGGCGCCGGTCTGCCGCAGCGTCTCGAGGCACTCGGCGTACTTGGCCATCATGGCGTCGACATCGTTGCGCAGCAGGAGCAGGTTGTTCATGCCCGTGTAGATGGTGACGAGATCCGGCTTGAGCATGACGGCGGTGTGAATCTGTTCGTCGAGGATCTCGGTCATGCGTCTGCCGGACGTCAACCGTCCCTTCGCTATTCGCGTTTCCGCAACCGTTTCGTGGGGGATACCTAAACAGGGGGAATCATGACGCCGCGTTTGCGGTGTGGCCGGTGGATGGAGCCCGAGGCGACCGGACCAGGACCGTTAATCAGTGCCTCGCGGATCACACCTCAGCGCGGAGCCACGGAATTGAACATGCATTCAAAATCGCCGGGCGGACAGCCGTACTGGGTAGGATCCGGGACGCCCGCGCATCCTGTCCCATCTGTCGTGGGGAATTGTC
>NZ_JAVHWK010000215.1:0-8035 GCF_032159775.1 Mycobacterium sp. | reverse complement strand
TGCAGCCCGACTGGCGTGAACTGCTCGTTCGACCACCTGTCTGGGCATGTCGGTGTGCTCACCGATGCGGGCCAGTAGCGCGGCGTGAGCGGCCACATCGGTGATCAGTCGGCGGCGCGCAACGTCTCGGGGTTTCTCGCCGACGCTGTCGACATCCGAGGTGAGCCGGGCGATGTCACGCGCCACCCGGTCCACTTCGTCTGCATAGGTGCGGCGCAGGAACACAGCGCGGACGGGGCCGGCGTGGCTCGGCGAATCAGGTGGTACCCGCCACGGAAGTGTGAACGTTCTCTTGCCCAGGGTCACGACGCCGTGGGAGGCGCGAGCCATGTCCTCGAGGGCATCGCGACTCGACCATGCGCAGGAGAACCCCCACTCCTCGCGGAGTCGGGTGGTGTCGACGATCGGCATGTACAGCAGACCCCCGATCTCGCCGGGCGCCAACTCGCTGAGTCCCAGCTTCCAGGCGCCGCCGACGGCTGCGGCAAGCGCCCGTTCGGGCACTCTGATAAGCGGGCGACCAATGACGTCTGCGATCTCCCGCATCGTGAGACTGCCTGCGCCGGTGATGTTCACCGCGCCGGACCGCGAATGCGACACCGCATCAGCGGTGAACCGCGCGACGTCCTCGGTGTGGACGAACTGTTGGCGCCGGTCCGGGTCGGGAACCGGCAGTGCCGGACTGGAGAAGAACCGAAAGATGGTGTTGTCGACGTCGCGTCCGGCGATGATGCCGGCACGGACCAGCACGGCGTCGACGCCGCTGCCGGCGATCATGTCCTCGGCCGCCTTCTTGTGCGCGGCGTAGAAGTGGTTCGGCGGCGGTCGGCGCTCGTCGTCCTCGGTCAGCATCTCCGGATGTCCCGGCACAGCTCCGTAGGCGAGTACCGATGAGGAGAACACCAAACGCTGGCAGCCAGTCGCAGCCATGGCGTCCAATATGTTTCGCGTTCCGCCGAGATTGATCTCCTTTGTCTCGGCCTCGGTTTTCAGCGGAGCGACCACCCACGCCAAGTGGACCACTGCGTCACATCCAGACAACGCGTTGCTCACCGCGCGCGAATCGCGGACGTCTCCCGCCGTGAACTCGACGCCGTCGACAAGTTTCTGCGGTCTGTTGCGGGCCATGGCGGTCACGTCGTGTCCGGCGGTGAGCAGACGCCGAGAGACGGCTCTGCCGAACGGCCCTGTTGCGCCCGTGACGAGGACTCTCATCGGCTTCCCCCTGCGGCCTTCTGTAGCCGAGCACTGCTCAGCGACGCCTTGTTGCCGGACTCGTGAGGCCGCACCAGGATCTGAGCGCCAACGGGTTCACCACGCAGAAGAAGATCGGTGAGTTCGTCGTCACCGTCGGTTGGGTTCGCCAGAAATCGCGTGTCGTTTGAGTGCAGACGACCGACGATGATTCCGACCGGAGCCGATTTCGTGTGCCGCACCGTGTACGTCTCGATGCGCCCATTTCCTTCGGGAGCGTGTGTGAACGCGGCGACAGGTCGGGCATCCAGGTCGGACTGGAGTGCGCTACTGCGATCGGCTGTCCAGGCGCGAGGCGTCGTCGAGTAGATGCCGACCGAATACTTCGACAACGTGCCGCCGTTGGCGCCCACCAATCCGTGCGAGCCCGGGCGCTCGCGCATCGCGCGCACCGTCTCGGCGATGGCGTGCATCGAATAGTTGTTGCCCGCACCGCCGAAATAGGGGAGCCCTCCGGTCAAGGTCAAGCCCCGCGAATCTTCCGTCGACAGGCCGATGCCCTCGCAGACGTTGGATACCGCGATGGGGAAGCAGCTGTAGAGGTCGAACGTAGCGATTTGGTCGACGTCGACGGCGGCGACCTCAAGGGCCCCGAGCGTGGCTGCGACGGCCGACGGAGCTCGGCTCAGATCCGGGCGGTCGAGCAGATTGCGTTCGCGCAGATCGGTGTGAGCGTGCAGGAACACCCAACGATCCTGCGGCACGCCGAGTTCCACCGCCGCACCAACTGACATGACCAGCACGGCGGCGCCCTGGTTCACCTGGTCGCGCGCCACCAGCAAGCGCGGATACGGGTCGGAGATCATCCGATTGGAGGTGGTGATCGCGGCCAGTTCGGCGGCACTGCGCTCGACCGGCGAGGCGGCGAAAGGATTGGTCGCGGCGACGCGGGTGAAGGGCTCGAACAGCTCAGCCATCTGTTGGCGGTACTGATCGCGGGTCAGTCCTATCCGCGAGCGGCGGGCATTCTCGAGCAACCCATACTGAGAGGGCGCGTCGAGCAGACCGTGAATCCAATAGTCTTTGCCGCCCATGCCTTCCAGGCCGTACCCGCGATCGTTCAACTGCCCGTCGACGGCTTCGGAGAAGTCCGGTCGCTCGTCGGCCGACATCAAGTGACGCACAGTGGAGATCGCCTCGGACCCGAAAAGCAGTGCGACGCTGCGTTCGCCGACGGCGATGGCGCCCGTCATCTCGTTGACGAGGTGTTGAGGGCCCTGCCCGCCCGCGACCTCGAGGATGGCGTCGGCGGGGTCCGCGCCGAGTCGGTGGGCGACCGATCGGGGGTAGTTCGTGGATTTGCCCAGAGGCGCGCTCGCGCGCGGAGTCGAGATCTCGAACTGACGCACGCCGGCGACGGTGTCGATCCGACGAGCGACAACGGCCACGTCGGCACCGCAGTCCTCCAGCGCGGCACGCGACGCCGCAGCCGCCAGCTCGACGGCCGACAGTGCGCGGTAATCCGGGTCGTCGATGCGCTCGCTGTACTGGCCGACACCGACGACAACCGGAGTTCGAGGATCGATGGCGGCCGTCACGTCGTCGTTTCCGTAGGCAGCGCAAGGATGCCATCACCGGCGAGCTGGTCGATTTCAGCGTCGCTGAGTTCCAGCACCGTCCGGCAGACCGATCGGGTGTCCTGTGCCATGACGGGTGCCGGGTTCAACATCGGCGCTGCGATCGCGTCGAACAGTGCGATGCCGGTTTCCACCGTCAGGTCTTCGTCCCAACCGGGCTGCGGCTGTTTCCCGAATGCGTGCCGATGCGCCAGCTGCGGATCGTCGAGCAGATCCTTGACATGTACGGCGGCACCGGCTGCGATGCCGGCGGATTGCAACCGCGCTGCGGCGTCGCGCGGTTCGAGCGGCGCAGCCCATTCCTGGAGGGCTCGATCGACCTCTTCGCGGTGTGCTACCCGGCCGTCAGCCGTGTTGAGGTCGGGACGGTCGGCGAGATCGTCGCGGCCGATGGCCTTGGCAAGATTGAGCCAATCGATGTCGCCGTCGACGGCAACCGCGCAGTAGGCGTCCTCGCCGCGGCAGCGGTACACCCCTGAGGGGGCATCGAACTGGCCGGTGTTGCCGCGCGCGACCATCGTCCCGGGCTCAAGAGATTCGTGCAGATAGCCCGTTGCCAACTGGGCGAAGACGGTTTCCATCTGTGCGACGGTGACTTTGGACCCCTTGCCGCTATGTCGGCGGGCGATCAATGCGGCCATGATCGCGGCAACGGCAACGCGTGCCGCCGCGTGATCGGGGTAGACGGTCATGTCGTCGCCGAACCCCTCGGGGGCGTCCGGATGGCGCCACAGCGTCGTCAGCCCGACCGCTGCGCGAACCAGCGGTCCGTATCCCATTCGCTTGCTCCACGGTCCGCTGCTACCGAACGCACTGCTTTCGACCACGATGATCCCGGGGTTCAACGCGCGCAGTGTGTCGTCATCGAGTCCCAGCGAATCCATGGTGCCGGGTTTGAAGTTCGTCAAGATGACATCGGATTTGGCGATCAGCTCACGCATCAGTTCGATACCGCGCGACTCGCGGAGATTCAGGCCCAGGCTCAGCTTGTTCCGGTTCCCTACCGAGAAGGCGTGGCTGACCCGCTCTGGGGTGTCGGCCTGGCGCGCTCCGTCCATGAACGCCCGGTTTTCGACCTTGATGACCTCGGCCCCCTGATCGGCGAGCAGGCGGCCCGTCTCGGCGCCCACGACGATCACCCCGAGGTCGAGGACGCGCAGTCCTTCCAGCGGACGGACGGGCGGTGCAGCCGGATTCGTACCCCGCGGCGCGGGCGTGACGTCAACGACTACACCGCCGAGCACGTCACGGGTGTGCTCGCCCAGAGTCGGTGCGCGAAAACGGAATCCAGCACGCCCGCCATCGAACTCCAGGTAGCCGTTGGCCATCCGTCCGTTGAGGCCTGGCGCGACTTCGGCATCGACGAAGGACCGACGCGTTGTGGCGTGATCACTCGTCGCGGCCTCGGCGGGTGTGTTCACGCTCGCAATGGGGATACCGAGCTCGATTCCTCGACCGACTATGTGGTCGCGTGTCTCGTCCGCGAACAGCTCAGCGATGACTTCCCGGAGTTTGTCCCAGGACATGAAGCGGGTGATGAGTTCCTCGAACGACGGGTCCGCGAACTCCTCGGGTTCGCCGAGCCAAGCGAACATCGCCCGCCAATGTTTCGGCGCGAGCATGCACAGCCGAACGTGGCCGTCGGCGCACGGGAAGATCGGGTAGAGCATTCGCGCGTCGGGTCGCCCGGGCTCGAGCTCGGACAGCGGGCGGCCCATCGTAGCGGTGCCTGCCATCCCGAAGCCGGGGTCGATCCCCTGCACCGCCATGTCGTGCAACGAGCAGTCAACATAGTCGCCGTTGCCTGTCCCCAGCGCGTGGTAGTAAGCGATGAGTGCAGCGAAGGCCGCTTGGACCGCGCCGGCTTCGGTGGCGAAGTCGCCCGGTGGCAAAAGGGGCTCGCGGTCCGGAGCGCCGGACCGCGTCAGCACCGATGACATCGCAGCGTGCACCGCCTCGGTCGCACGCCAGTCGCGGTACGGGCCGCTCTGCCCGAAGTCGGTGATGGAGACCACCACCAACGCCGGGTTGCGCTCCCGCATCAGGGCGGGCGGGACGCCGAGGTCGGCCAGTCGGCCGACAGGCAGCGATTCGACGACGATGTCGGCTGCATCCACGAGAGCCAGCAGGTGGGCTCGACCCGCATCGGTGGTCAGATCCAGCGCCACGCCCGACTTGTTGGCGTGCGCGGTGAGGAAACTCAACCCGATGCCGTCGTGCTGGGGATATGAACGCCGCGAGGCGACGCCCTCAGGCGGCTCAACCAGCACGACGTCTGCGCCCAGCTCGGCCAGCAGCCGTGTCGACGAGGCCGCCACGCCATCCGTCAGATCGACCACTCGCAGGCCGTGCAACGGCAGATCATCAGCGGTATGCAGGCCAAATCCAGCTGGGTCAGACATCCTTGTCGCCTTCTCACGGTGCGCCGTCACCAGGTCTGCAGTGGGTACCCGCCCTCACCCCACCCCGTCGCGCACGTGCCTCTGGTCCTGTGGCGGGTAACTCCTATAAAGTAAACTAGGTTAGATACGTTGCGCCAGGGGTCATGCTGGCGTCTCTCAGTCGGAGAGCGGTACACCGGGCGACAGCGGAGGAATCGATGAGCTTCACGGGACGGGTTGCGCTGGTGACAGGCGGCGGTAGCGGAATGGGCCGCATAGCCGCGGTACGGCTCGCCGACCAGGGAGCGACAGTCGCGATCGCCGATGTCGACGAGACCGGAATGAAGGAAACTCAGCGGCAGGGCGGGGACAAGATCTTCCCCTATCCGTGCGACGTCACCGACATGGACGCCGTCAATCACGTGGTGACGACGGTGGAGGCTACGCACGGTCCGATCGACCGGCTGGTGCACGCGGCCGGAATCATGCCTGCGGGTCGCATCCTCGACACACCGGTGGAGCGTCTGCTGGCACCGATGAAGATCAATTACTTCGGCACGGTTCATGTCACAAAGGCCGTGCTGCCGGGGATGGTGTCGCGAAACCGAGGCGACGTCGTCTTGTTCGGTTCGATCACGGGGTACTCGGCGTCGACCAATTTCTCCGCATACTGCGCGAGCAAGTCGGCGGTGAACACCTACGGCGAGATCCTCATTCACGAACACCGGCACACCAGACTGCGCATGATCCTCGCGGCACCGTCGGCGGTGAAAACGCCGCTGCTCGATCAGGCCGTCGAGGGCGGCCCGAAGGCTCTGGTGGATGCCGTCACCTCTGGCCGCGCCGCCGAACCCGAGGACATCCTCGATCGCATCGAGAAGGGTCTCGAGCGGGGAACCACGGTGCTGGTGCCCGGTGAGGCACGTCCCACATGGCTGCTTCGCCGACTCTCGCCGGCCCTGATGTGGCGGCTCGTGCACCTGATGAACAAGGACTGAGGACCAACATGACGTCGAAGTCCGCTGCGCTTCGCACCAACGGTCGCGTGGTCGTCCCGACCGACATGCGCACGGTGCTTGACGAGCAGCGCCGCGCCTTTCTGGCGGCCGGACCGCCCTCGGCGGCCACCCGGATCGATCGCATCGACCGCGTCATCGACCTCATCGTGTCCAACGCCGATGCCCTCGTCGATGCCCTGGTCAGTGACTACGGCCACCGGTCTCGCGCACAGTCCATGCTGTCCGATGTGGTAGGTCCATTGCCCGCGATCAAACACACCCGCAAAAACGTGCGCGGCTGGATGAAGCCCACCCGTTACGGCACGGGTGCGATGCGGCTCGCCGGGGCCCGAGCGTGGGTCGACTGGCAGCCGCTGGGCGTCGTCGGCGTGATCAGCCCCTGGAACTTCCCGGTGGGCCTGACCTTCGACCCCGTTACCCAGGCGTTCGCAGCGGGTAACGCCGTCATGGTGAAGCTCTCGGAGTTCGTCCCCGAGACCTCCGAGCTGATGCGTGTCGAAATCGCAAAACGATTCGACGACGCCGAATTACGGGCCTTCACCGGAGGGCCCGACGTCGGCGCAGAGTTCGGGGCGCTACCGTTCGACCACCTCCTGCTGACCGGGTCGCCGGGGACGGGCCGACACGTGCAGCGCGCGGCCGCCGACAACCTCGTTCCGGTGACGCTCGAGCTCGGTGGCAAATCCCCGGTCGTGATCTCCCCGAACGCCGATCTGAAGGCGGCGGCCGACCGAATCATGGTCGGCAAGACGATGAACGCAGGACAGCTCTGCCTTTCGCCGGACTACGTACTGATTCCAGAAGAGAAGCAATGCGCTCTCGTCGAACACGTCAGGGCCAGTGTGGGACAGATGTTTCCACGGATTCTGGACAACGACGACTACACCTCGATCGTCAACGAACGTCATTTCGATCGGATCCACGGGCTTATCGAGGATGCTCGCGCCAAGGGCGCGCAGATCATAGAGATCAACCCTGCTTCAGAAGACTTCTCCCGTCAAGGCACGCACAAGATCGCTCCCACCCTGGTGCTCGGCCCGACGAAGGACATGCGCATCATGGCTGAGGAGATCTTCGGTCCGGTTCTTCCGATCGCGACCTATGCGAACATCGATGACGCGATCGAACACATCAATGCCGGCCCGAAGCCGCTCGCGGCTTATTATTTCGGCCCTGATGACGAAGCGCGGCAACGCTTTCTGGCGCGCACCTACTCGGGCGGGGTGACTATCAACGACGTGACCCTGCACTACACCGTGGCAGGCATGCCGTTCGGTGGTGTCGGGGAAAGCGGGATGGGTTACTACCACGGGCGCTCCGGCTTCGAGACTTTCAGCCATGCCCGCGGAGTGATGAAAGCTCCGTCGCGATTCTCGTTGTCGGCAGCGCTCGCCGCGCCCTACACCGGAGTCAAACAACGCGGTATGCGGGCGATGATCGTGCTCGAGCGTCAGTCAGTACGTCGAAGACTGCGCAAGCAAAAGTAGCTTCCAATCAGACATCGCGAATGGACGGGTGTAATGACCACCAACACCGAGCAGACCGCACAGGGCTCGACAGCGAGGGTCGCGAACCATCCGCTGTCCCCACTGATTCCGTTGCGCCCGTTAGGCATCGGTCCGGTGTCGCGGACGCGGCAACGACGGACCAGGTGGGCATTCATCGGGGTGCAGGCGCTGGCGCTCTTGCCGACGATTCTGCGCCGCTCGCCACGTGCCAGGGCGGTGGGGCTCGGCTTGGCCGTACCGGGTGGCGGCTTCGTCTTCACCCGCCGATGGGTTTCGGCCGGCGCGTCGCTGGTGGC
>NZ_JAVHWK010000214.1:0-51952 GCF_032159775.1 Mycobacterium sp. | reverse complement strand
GTACTTTGCTCGTTATGGCAGACGAGGCCCCACCTGAAATTCCGGCCCGGATGTTGCCCGCGCTCAACGAACACAACCGGGCGTTCTGGACCGGGGGTGGCGGCGGTCGGCTGCTGATCTCTTGGTGCGCGCACTGCGAGCGGTGGACTGCACCGCCCGCCGGGGAGTGTCCCGACTGCGGCGGAGCCCTCGTTGCCCGGCCGGTTTCGGGCCGGGGGACGGTCTTCACGTACACGGTCAATTACCAACCGTTCAACCCAGCCGTGCCGGTTCCCTACGTGATCGCGATCGTCACGCTGGACGAGCAAACCGACCTACGGATTGCGACGAATATCGTTGACTGCGCACCGGATTCGGTTTATATCGGACTTCCGGTCGAGGTGCGTTTCGAACATGTCGACGGCGACGACGTCTTCGTGCCGGTGTTCGCTCCGCGCCCGTGAGCGCGGTCGAAGGCTAGTGGTGAGCCAATCTGCGAAGATGCACACTGCATTTCGGTACAGGAAACGAACAGCTTTGCGTCAAGACTTCGCCGGGCGCGCCCCGTGTTGCGCAGCGCCGCGTTGTCTGAAAGCGTAGTTAGCGTCAGGGAAACGGTTGAGTTCACAGCCTGCACGACCAAGCAGGCAAGGAGAACAATGACCACCGACAGTGTTTTGGAGCAGCCCCCTGCGCGCGCGAACTTCGATAGTCGCGGCATTTCTGTTTCCGTCGAGTCCCAAAAGCCGACGACCGTCATCAAAGTCAGCGGCGCCATCGACACATCGAACAGCGACTTCATGGCAACGGTTCTGCGCGGGTTCGCCACCAGGAACGACCGATTCGTCGTGGACATGCGTGGGCTCGATTTCGTTGGCACTCACGGTGTTCGAGTGTTGGTCGACTTCTACCTGCAATGCCGGCGAGACGGTGCCGCGTGGGCTCTCGTGCCCTGCCCGATGCTCCTTCGGCTTCTCGCAGTCATCGACGTCGGTAGGCATCTGCCGGTATCGGACTCGGTCGACGACGCGGTTGCGTTCCTTCGATGGGGTGTGATTTCGCCGGACCTGCCGAAATTGGCGCTGGTGGCCCCCGAGAAACTGCGCTGCTGAGTGCGTTTGGCGCTTCGCGCGGCGCGTCCGAACCGCGTAAGGCCCGAGACTGCACATAGATCGTGAAATGGGGTGAACCGCGATCTCTCAGCAGGCTCGGCGGCTACCGGCGGCTACCGGCGGCCGGCAATCAGGTTTCGGCCCGGCGATCGCGGGGTAAATCAAATGCGCTGCAGCCAGTCGGCGGAAATGTTCCCTTTGCGAAGGAAAGTCGATGCCGATTCATCCGACTGATGTCCTGCTGGCCTCTGCCAGGCTGTATTCGTCGCTTCCCGTGATTGGTAAGCACCTCGAACCGTTTGCCGGCCTGACCGCGATGGCGCTCTACGGCGGTCACTACGCGCCCGCGGCGATGCGAGCCGCCGTCACCCGCCGCACCGGTTGGGGTCTGCCGAAGCATGACACCGCACCGGAGGTGGCTCCGGTGGCGACGGCAGGCAGCCGCATCCCTCCGTTCGTGCGGGCCAGTGGGCAGCGGCGACGCTGCCTGCACAGCAGGGCGGTTCAGTACGGCGATCATCCGGCCCAGCTTCTCGACGTCTGGCGCAGGCCCGACCTGCCGCCAGGCGCGCCGGTGCTGTTGTTCGTGCCGGGCGGAGCCTGGGTGCAGGGCACCCGCGTCCTGCAGGGTCACACGTTGTTGTCCCACCTGGTCAAGCAAGGCTGGGTGTGCTTGACGATGGACTATCGGGTGTCACCGGTGCACCGGTGGCCCCGCCACATCGCCGATGTCAATGCGGCCATTGCCTGGGCGCGGGCCAACGTCGGGCAATACGGCGGAGATCCCGAATTCGTGGCAATCGCGGGCTGCTCGGCGGGCGGCCACCTGGCCTCGCTCGCTGGCCTGACACCTGGGGATCAGAGGTTCCGAGGTGAGCTCGCCGACGACGCCGACACCTCGGTCGACGCGGTCGTCAGCATCTACGGTCGCTATGACTGGGAGGACCGGTCGACGGCTACCCGCAGGAATTTTCAGGGTTTCCTGGAACGGGTCGTGGTGGGGCGTAGGCAGTCTCGCCATCCGGACGTCTTCGCCGCGGCATCGCCGATAGCGCGCATCCACGAAGACGCGCCGCCGTTCTTCCTCATCCACGGCGATCAGGACACCATCATCCCGGTGCGGGAAGCGCGCCATTTCCGTCAGGCCCTCGAGGCCACGTCGCGCAATCCCGTTGTCTATTCCGAGATTTCGCGCGCGGGCCACGCCTTCGATCTCGTCGACACCTCGCACGCGCGGCGCTGCGCGGTGGAGGTGACCCGCTTCCTCGACGACGTGCGGGCCCGTCAGGCAGTGAGCCGTCCCGCCGCCGCGGTCTGACGCGCATCGCCATCACCGGAGCGACCAGACGCCCGCCGTAGATGGCAGCAGAGGAACGGGTCGTCGTCGTCGGCGCGGGGCCATGCGGACTGGCCATCGCCCGTCAACTCAAAGACGCTCAAGGAATCGACGCGCTCGTCGTCGATCGAGCCGATGCGCCTGTGTCGGCATGGCGCAACCGTTACGACGGGTTCCGGCTGAACACCTGCGGATTTTGGTCTCATCTACCGGGACAACGTATTCCGCGCCGCTACGGCCGATGGCCCAAGCGCGACGACATGGTGGGCTACTTCGACGATTACGTGCGACGCCAAGGCTTGCGGTTGGCCCTGGGTGTCACTGTCAAGCGGGTGGACCGCGACGGCGATCACTGGCGCGTCGTCACCGACGGGCAGGAGTTGACCGCAGCGGCGGTGATCGTCGCGACCGGCAACTACCACACCCCCATGCTGCCGTCATGGCCCGGCAGGGAGAGCTTCGGCGGAGAGTTTCTGCATTCGGCGTGCTACCGCAACGCGTGGCCCTTCGCGGAACGCGACGTGCTGGTGGTCGGCTCGGGTAACTCCGCAACGGACATCGCTCTGCAGCTGAGCGACGGAGTCGCACGGCGGGTCAGAATGGCTGTCCGCAGACCACCGCACCTGGTGCCGCGCTCAGCGGCAGGCGTGCCCGTGGACGCGTTCTCCGCGCTGTTCAGCCGATTACCGGTGCCGGTACTGGACAACGCCGCCAAGGTGATGCAGCGGCTGTGGTTCGGCGACCTCAGCAGCGCCGGTCTTCCCATGCCGCGCCAAGGCATCTACTCGGCACTGCTGGAAGACGGCCGCATCCCGACGTTGGCCGATGAACTGGTGAGGCACGTCGAGGATGGGCGCATCGAGATCGTCGCCGCCGTGGATTCGTTCGACGCGGCCGGCGTCGTGTTGACCGACGGTACCGTGATCGGACCCGAAGCCGTCATCGCCGCGACCGGGTACCACACCGGCCTGCAGTCGCTGGTGGGCCATCTCGGCCTCCTCGACGATGTGGGGCGACCGGTCGTGAACGGCTTGCCGAGTGCGGCAGCAGGACTGTGGTTCGCCGGCTACGAGGAGCCCCTCATCGGCCCGCTGCGATCCTTCCGGTTGCAGGCCTCTCCGGTCGCCGACGACGTCGTTCGCTACCTCGATGCCGCCAGCTGATCCTCTGAGGCTTCCAGTTTGGTGCCTTCGATATCGACGTCGGGCACGTACTTGTCGAACCACTTCGAGTGCGCCCAGACCCTGCTGCCCAGCACACTCATGATGGCCGGGATGAGCGTCAGCCGAACGACGAATGCGTCGAGGAACACGCCGACGGCAAGTGTCAGACCGACCGATTTGATGATGGGATCGCCACCGGCGAGGAATGCCACGAAGACGCCGAACATGATCAGCGCGGCGGCGGTGACGACTCGCGCGGACAGCCCGACACCACTGCGCACCGCGTCGAGCGCGTCGCCGGACTTGGTGAGCTCCTCCTTCATCCGTGAGACGACGAAAACCTGGTAGTCACTGGAAAGCCCGAAGATGATCGCCAGCACGATAATCGGCAGGAAGCTGATCGTCTCACCGGGTGTCACTCCCAAAAGATCTGCGCCCCAACCCCATTGGAAGATGGCGACCTGCACGCCCAGGGCGGCGAACACCGACAGCAGGAAGCCGACGATTGAGGTGATCGGCACCAGCGCGGCTCGGAAGGCGACCGTGAGCAGCACGAAGGCCAGTCCCACCACCACGATCAGGAATACCGGTAGCGCCGCGGCCAGCTTGTCGGAAGTGTCGATGTTGGACGCGGTCGTGCCACCGACGAGGATCGTCGCACCGGTGTTGCCTTCGATGGCGGTGCGGTCGCCGCGGATGCGGTTCACCAGATCGGCGGTGGCCGTGTCGTTCGGGCCCGTCGTCGGGATCACCTGAATGACTGCTGCGCCGTTCTGGCTCGCCGCGAGCGCGGCGGTCACCACTCCCGGCTCCTGCGCAAGACGCGCTGCGATATCGGCGGCAGCGTTCGGGTCGTTGGCCTTGGTCAGGTCGGTGACCACGAGAAGCGGGCCGTTGAAGCCGGCACCCAGGTGCTGCGACGTGGTGTCGTATGCCCTGCGCGATGTGTTCGACTCCGGCTGCGAAGCGCCGCTCGGCAACCCGAGGTGCAATCCGAAGGCGGGCAGGCCGAGAAGGAGCAGCGCGGCCACACCCGCGATCAACAGGGGTTTCCGCATGCTCACCACGAAGCGTCCCCACCGGGCGCCCAATGTCCGGTGCGGCGTGAAGGCCGCCACCTGCGCAGTCTCCTTCGCTCGATCGAACGGTGTGGGGATGAACTTCGCGACGCGGCCGCCCGCGATGCCGAGCAACGCCGGAAGCAGGGTCACCGCGATCAACAACGCGATCAGGACCGACACCGCGGCCGCCAGTCCCATGTAGGTCAGGAACGGGATGCCGACGATGGACAGCCCGCACAGAGCGATGATCACCGTGAGGGCGGCGAAGACCACCGCGCCGCCCGCAGTACCGACCGCCAGGCCTGCAGCCTCCTCCTTCGGCCGCAACAGAAGCAGATTGTTCCGGTACCGGTTCAAGATGAACAGCGCATAGTCGATGCCACAGGACAAACCGAGCATCAGCGCGAGAGACAAAGCGGCAGAGGGCATGTCGACCAGTGCCGCGACGGCGAAAATGCCCAGGGCGCCGATGCCGACGCCGATACAGGCGGTGATGATCGGCAGCCCGGCAGCGACCACAGCGCCGAAGGTGACCAGCAAGATCACGAAGGCGGCGATGATCCCGATGATCTCCGGTAGTTCGGGGACGCTGACCTTGTACCCGGGGAACACGCTGCCCGAATAGTCGACCGTCACCCCGGCCGTCTGCGCCGGCTGCATGGCCTCCTGCACGGCCTGCAACGCCGTCTCGTCGACCTCGCCGGGCTGGGCCTTCCACTGCAGCGTGCCGAGGCCGACTCGACCGTCGGGGGAGGTTAGTCGGGTTTGCGTTGGACCGGCCGCGAGCGCGATCTGCGGAATGGACCCGACGTTGGCGATCGACCGATCGACGGCGGCCGCGAGGGCAGGATCGGTCAGCCTCGCCCCATCCGCTGCCGCGAAGGTGATCTGCGTCTGCGCACCACTGAACGCGGGCAGCTTCTGCGCAAGCTGCTCGACGGCCCGCTGCGACTCGGTGTCGGGAATGGAGAAGTCGTCCTTCGGCTCGCCGCCCAGACCGAGGCCCGCAAGCGCAACACCGATCAGCACCGCCATCCAGGCGCCGAGCACCAGCCAGCGCCGACGGAAACTGAACGCGCCGACGGCATAGAGGTACTTCGACATCTGCTTCTCCTCGGAGTACATAGGAATGGGGGATGTGTTCAGCGATTGATTCCCGGGTGGGGGGAGCCTTATGCCGCGTTCGGTGGCGGCCAACTGTGAGGTTGCACACCTGCGCCTCGGTCGTGTGATGGCAGTCGCCGCCGTGCTGGCGTGCTGCGGCATCCTGGGCGTCGTTCGGGCACCGGTCAGCCTCGGCATGGATACCGCGGGCACGCTTGCGTCCGGTGGTCTCGATCGCACTTACGTGGTGCACGCCCCGGCCGGGGTCGACCGTCCGACCGGCCTGGTCATCAATATGCACGGCGCCGGAATGACCGGGGCCGAGCAGGCTTCGCTGACGAACTACAACGCCGTCGCCGACCAGCATGGGTTCGCGGTGGTGTACCCGGACGGCATCGATCTCAGTTGGGCCGACGGTCGCGGCGCATCGTTACCCGACCGCCAAGGCATCGACGACGTGGGTTTCCTGGTTTCGCTCGCCGACCGGCTCACCGCGGACCTGAAGATCGATCCGGGCAAGGTGTTCGCGACGGGATTGTCGGCGGGGGCATTCATGGCAACGCGGCTCGCGTGCCAGCGCGCCGATGTCGTCGCCGCCATCGCACCGGTCGCCGGGTCCCTGGGCTCGGCAGTGACGTGTGCTCCTTCCCGCCCGGTATCCGTCATCGCAACCCACGGAATGGCGGACCCGGTGGTGCCCTACAACGGTGGCGGCATGGTCGGACGCGGTGGCCCCAGCGACATCGTGGCGCCGCAGGCGATGGTCGGGCGGTGGCGGGACCTGGACCACTGCCCGTCGGCTCCGGTCGAGGACGTCCCTACCCCGGGGGTGCACCGCTTCACGTCGACGGGCTGCGCCAACGGCACCGAGGTGGTGTTCGTCGGAGTCGACGGAGGCGGACACGGGTGGTTTGGCGGGGCGTCGGACGTCAGCGCACAGTTCTTCGCCACCCACGCCAGGTGAGCCCTTCGCGGTAACCTGGCCCGCAATGACGGAGACGCGATGAGCGCCGGCCTGTTCGGGCTCCTTGACGACGTTGCCGCGATCGCGCGGATGGCGGCCGCCTCCGTCGACGACATCGGGGCGGCGGCAGGACGCGCGACGGCCAAGGCCGCCGGGGTGGTGATCGACGACACCGCGGTGACCCCGCAGTACGTGCACGGCATCGCCGCAGAGCGTGAACTGCCGATCATCAAGCGCATCGCCATCGGATCGTTGCGCAACAAGCTGTTGTTCATACTCCCCGCGGCGTTGCTGCTCAGCCAGTTCGTGCCGTGGGTGCTGACCCCGATCCTGATGCTCGGCGCGACCTACCTCTGCTATGAGGGCGCCGAGAAAGTGTGGGGCCGCATCAGCGGCCACGACGCCCACGCCGCTCCGGTCGCCGAGAAGGGCGAAGACGCCGAGAAGTACATGGTGACCGGTGCCATCCGGACTGACTTCATCCTGTCGGCCGAGATCATGGTGATCGCCCTCAACGAGGTGACAGACCAATCGTTTCTGCCGCGGCTGATCATCTTGGTCATTGTCGCGTTGGTGATCACCGCGGTGGTCTACGGCGTCGTTGCAGGCATCGTCAAGATGGACGATGCCGGCCTGCGCCTGACTCAGCGCTCATCGACGTTCGCACAGCGCGTCGGCCGCGGGCTGGTGGCCGGGATGCCCAAGCTGCTGTCGGCGCTGTCGACGATCGGTACGGCGGCGATGCTCTGGGTCGGCGGCCACATCTTGCTGGTCGGGACCGACGAGCTCGGCTGGCATGCCCCGTACGCCGTTGTTCACCACTGGGAAGAAGCCGTCCATCACGTCGGAGGCGTCGGCGGTGTGCTGGCCTGGCTGGTCAACACGGCGGCCTCGGCGGTGATCGGTCTTGTGGTCGGAGCCGTCGTCGTCGCGATCATGCATCTGGCGCACCGCGTCAAAGGACGCTCGCGGCAACCGTCTTGATGGAACAATCACACCCATGACGAAGCCGGATTCGGCCCGCGGTCCCGAGGCCGAGTTGTCCGCAGCCGCGATTCAGAACCTGAACGTTGGCAGCTTCCGCTTCTGGTTCGTCGGTCAACGATGGGAGTGGTCCGACGAGGTGGCGCGGATGCACGGCTACGAGCCCGGTTCCGTCGTGCCCACCACAGAACTGCTTCTCTCGCACAAACATCCCGACGACCGACAGCACGTCCAGGACCAACTCGACCATCTGTTGCATTTCGGCGGTTCGTTCTCCAGCCGCCACCGCTTCATCGACACCGGGGGCCGCGAGCACACGGTCATCGTGCTTGCCGACCGGATGCTCGACGACAGCGGTGCTCTTGTTGGCAGCGAGGGCTACTACATCGACCTGACGGACACGTTCCACCAGGCTCGCAGGCAGGCACTCGACGACTCCCTGCCGGAACTGTTCGAGGCGCGGGCGGCCATCGAACAGGCGAAAGGCGCGCTGATGCTCGTCTACCGCATCAATGCCGAGGCGGCGTTCGAGATCCTGCTGTGGCGTTCCCAGCAGACGAACACGAAATTACGGGCGCTCGCCGCCCAGGTCGTCGCCGAACTCGACAGCCTGCGCTATGAGCCGGACAACTTGAGGCGGGAGTTCGATCATTTGCTGCTGACCGTGCACGACCGCGTTGGAACTACTCGCGACGGTTAGTCTTTCGACTTTCTTAGCTCGGTCGAGATAAACCTGCAGGTTTCCACTGGAACGCGCCTTTTGGCTTAATGTGAATCCAGGAGGTGAGCGGCAGGTGCCGTTGTTGGAAGTCAAGCAGGATGTTCGCGACGTGGCCGTCATCGTCTCCGCGGGCGGCGAGATCGACTCCGGCACAGTCGACACCCTCGTCACCCATCTCGACGCCGCGCTGGAAGCCGCGTCGGACCATCCGAGCCGGGTGCTCGTACTCGAACTCGGAGAGGTGACCTACTTCGGAAGCGCGGGGCTGAACGCCGTCCTCGGTTGCTTTGAGCGAGGTCGCTCGGACGGCGTGTCCGTGCGTGTGGTGGCGAGCAACGCCGAAGTGATCATGCCGATCTCGGTCACCAAGCTCGACAACCTTCTGCGGCCCTACCAGACCGTGACAGACGCGCTCCGCAGCTCCGACGGGGCGCGATGATCGAAGACGCTGACCGCGGTCTACCCACCGCGGTGTTCGGCGCTGACGCCGATGTCGGTCGTGACCTCGCCCAAGTGGACTGGGCGGCCACACCGCTCGGACCGCCGGCGGGCTGGCCGCAGAGCCTTCAGACCGCGGTGAGCATTCTGCTGTCCTCTCGATTCCCGATGTGGATGGCATGGGGCCCGGAGCTGACGTTCTTCTGCAATGCGGCATACCGCCGTGACACGCTCGGCCGCAAATACCCGTGGGCGCTGGGGCGTCCGGCCAACGAGGTGTGGTCGGAGATCTGGGATGACATCGCTCCGCGAATCGACCGGGTGCTGTCGACGGAACAAGCGACGTGGGATGAGGGCCTGCTGCTTTTTCTGGAGCGCTCCGGGTACCCCGAGGAGACCTATCACACGTTCTCCTACAGTCCTCTGCGCGACGACGGGGGACAGGTCGTCGGCATGCTGTGCGTGGTCAGCGAGGACACGCACCAGATCATCGGTGAGCGACGGATGGCGACGCTGCGACATCTGGGGTCAGATCCCAGCGTGATCCGCACCGAGGAAGAAAGCTTGACGTTTGCCCACCGCCAACTCGGCCAGAACCTGCGCGATCTTCCCTTCGCATTGACCTATCTCTTCGATGACACCGGAGACGCCCGCCTGGCGGGGATGAGCGGAATCGCCGCGGGCCACCCGGCTGCCCCTGCGGTATTGCCCGCTGACGGTGGCGCCGTCTGGCCGGTGCAGGCGGCCGCGAGCGGCGAGTCGGTGCTGCTCGAACTCGACGGTGCTGCGTTTACGGATCTGCCGACCGGGGACTGGCCCGAACCACCGATGAAGGCGCTCGTGGTGCCGCTGATGGAGCAGGGCGGCACATCCCGTGGGTTCCTGGTCGCTGCGCTGAACAGGTATCGCCCGGTGAACGAGAAGAACACCGGCTTCGTCAGACTGGCCGCGGCGCACATCGCAGCCGGGCTTGGCAGCGCTAGGAGCTACCGGGCCCAACAAAGGCGTGCCGAAGAACTCTCCGAACTCGACCGCGCCAAGACCGCGTTCTTCTCCAACATCAGCCACGAGTTTCGCACCCCGCTGACGTTGATTCTCGACCCCGTTGCCGAGCTGCGCGGCCGGGCCGACGCCTTCGACGCTGAAATGCGCGAGGACCTGGACATCGTCTGGCGCAACGGATTACGCCTCAGCAAGCTGGTGAACACGCTGCTGGATTTCTCACGCATCGAGGCCGGACGTGCGCGGGCCCGCTACGAGCCGGTGGACCTAGCGGCGGTAACGGCCGAGCTGGCCAGCGTCTTCCGGTCTGCTGTTGATCGCGCCGGACTGGAATTCACCGTCGACTGCCCACCGCTGAACGAACTCGTCTACGTCGATCGCGACATGTGGGAGAAGGTGGTCCTCAACCTGCTGTCGAATGCGCTGAAGTTCACCTTCGACGGATCGATCTCGGTTCGAGTGGGCCGTGAAGGCAGCGATGCGGTCGTCACCATCTCCGACACCGGGATCGGTGTGGCCGCCGAGGAGATGCCCCGGCTCTTCGAGCGGTTCCACCGCATCGAGTCGGTCCGCGCGCGCTCCAACGAGGGCAGCGGAATCGGACTGGCCTTGGTGCAGGAATTGGTGAGCCTGCACGGCGGAACAATCACAGCAGAGAGCGTGGAGGGTGCCGGGACCACGTTCTCGGTCCGGTTGCCGTTCGGCTCGGCACACCTTGCCGCAGACGCGGTGGCTTCGACCGGCGGGACCCGCGCGGCTTCGGAAGTGGCGGAGCCGTTTGTGCAGGAGGCGTTGCGCTGGATTCCCGGCGACGACGAAATCGTTCCGACCGAGATCGCCGAGTCCGCGCTGACCTCCGACAACGCGAAACTGCCGACGCCCGGAGGCGACGCACCCGCGTGCGTTCTCGTCGCAGACGACAACACCGACATGCGTCGATACCTGGCTCGTCTGCTGCGCGGCGCCGGCTACAGCGTCGAGTCGGTGACCGATGGTCAACAGGCCCTCGAGTCGATTCGCGCCTTCGTGCCCGACCTGGTGGTCAGCGACGTGATGATGCCCCGGTTGGACGGACTGGAGTTGGTGGCGGCGCTGCGAGCCGATCCGCGCACCGCCGCTGTGCCCGTGGTGCTGTTGTCGGCCCGCGCCGGACAGGAGGCATCGATAGAGGGGCTGCAGGCCGGCGCCGACGACTATCTCGTCAAACCGTTCGCGGCCGCCGAACTCTTGGCCCGGGTCCGGGCCAACATCGAGTTGGCCAGGCTGCGCAATCACCATGCCCGCTGGCGCACGGCCCTTGTCGACTCGCTGCAGGAAGCGTTCTTCATCTGCAACGAGCAGGGTGCGATCATCGAGATCAACGCCTCGTTCACCGACATCATGGGCTACGGCCCGGAGGGCCTGCCCTACGAACCGGTTTTCCCGTGGTGGCCGTCCGCCGACACCGATCCCGAATCTCGTCGGCAGGTGAAGGAGGCCTTCGCCGAACTGCTGGACGAAGCACACGGCAGCTTCACCATTCCGGTGAATCACCGTGACGGCCATCGCCTGTGGGTGACCGTGACGTTCAATCGAGCCGAGGATCCCGAGACCGGCCACCGGGTCACGGTAGGCACATTCCGCGATGTCACCGCCGAGCACTACACGGTGCAGCGCGAGAGTGCGCTTGCCTCACTCAACCAACAGCTCTCGCAGGCCGACACGCTCGACGACGCTGTCCGAGCGGCGGCCGCTGAATTTTGCGGGCTGTGGCAAGCGCGCCGCGTCCTGGCCGCCACCTGGGTGAGCGAGATCTCCGATCTCGTTGCACCCCAGATCATCTGGGTGGGTGAGCCGGCCAGCTGGGCCGACCTGCCGCCGGACACCAAGCAGATGATCAGGACGATGGGGGAAGGCGCGCTGCTGATCCCCGACACCACGCGGCCGGGCACCGCGGCGATCGCATTGCAGCACCCGCGGGGTGTGCTGGTGGTGCACATCGAGCTTGTCGAGCGGCGGCCGTTCACCGCAGAGGACAAGACGCTTCTTACGGTGCTTGGCGGGCGGCTGGAACAGGGTCTGCAGCGGGTCCATCAACTCGACCAGCAACGGGAAACGGCCTTGGCGTTGCAGAACGCGATCCTCGGGCCGGCCCAGCTGCCGAGCGGATTCGCGGTGCGCTACCAGCCCGCCACTCGTCCGCTTCAGATCGGCGGTGACTGGTACGACATCGTGGATCTGGATGACGGGCGAATCGCGTTGATCGTCGGCGACTGCGTCGGCCACGGCCTGGCCGCGGCGACCATCATGGGTCAATTGCGAAGCGCTTGTCGCGCATTGCTTTTGGAGAAGCCAAATCCGGGTGCCGCGCTGACTGCGCTGGACCACTTCGCCGCCCGGCTTCCCGGTGCGCGCTGCACCACGGCCTTCTGCGCGGTGCTGAATCCAGACACCGGCGAGCTGGTGTACTCCAGCGCCGGGCATCCGCCACCGATCATGGTGCACGGCGACGGCACCACACGCCTGCTCGACGGCGCCCGCGCCACACCGCTCGGGCTGTCCTTCGACCCGTCTCGGCCCGAACACCGCGAGACACTGCCGCCTCGGTCGACCTTGCTGCTGTACACCGACGGCCTGGTGGAACGCCGTCGGGAAGCCCTCGACGCCGGTATCGCGCGCGCCGCGGATCTCGTGCAGGAGAAGCGCGACACCGGCCTCGACGATCTGGCAAGGGAGGTCATGTCGCGGCTGGCGCCCAGCGGCGGCTATCAAGACGATGTCGCGCTCCTGCTCTATCGCCAACCCGTCCCGCTCGACGTCGAATTCCCCGCCGAGGCAAGCTACCTCGCCGATACCCGCGCCGCTCTGAAGGACTGGCTCGGCCGGGCCGGCGTGGACGAAGATCAGACGCTGGCGGTGTTGATCGCGGCGGGCGAAGCCCTTGCCAATGCCATTGAGCACGGCCACCGGCATCTCACCGAAGGCACCATCAGCCTGCGCGCGACGGCACTTGCCGACCGGCTGCAGGTGACGGTGATCGATGCCGGGTCGTGGAAGCAGCCGGTCAAGGCTGCGCATCGGGGACGCGGCATTTCTCTGATGCGTGCTCTGATGCAGGACGTGACGATCAAGCCCCTCGCCAGCGGCACGACGGTGCAGATGCACGCAAGGATCGCGTGATGGCCACGCGGTTGACCATCACCGCCGACCGGCGCGAGGACGGCGCGTCGGTGGTGATCGCCGCCGGCGAGATCGACCTGACCAATATCGACGCGTTCGCCGCGGCCCTCGACGAGGCGTGCGGGCAGCGTGATAGCGCGACTGTGACCGTCGACCTCAGCGGCGTGGAATACCTGGACAGTGGCGGCATCAATGTGCTGTTCGCGCACGCCAACGACATTCACCTGATGGCCAATCCGCTCCTGATTCCGGTGCTGAAGATCAGTGGCCTCACCGACGTGGCCTCGGTGGAGTCCGCGGGCCCGCAGGGAGACTAGGCGGAGGTCACTTTCGCCGCGAGCGCCGCGAGCTTCGCGTCCAGCGCTACGGCGGCCGCGCGCAGCGGCTCGTTCTCCTCCACCACCATCAGCGACGACGGCACGACATACGTCAGGGAGCTTCGGTCGGGTTGCTCCTCGGCGATCAGGAGTTCGACAGGCGCGAACAGGCCTGCGGTCACATCGTGGCGCAGCATCGTGATCGCGATCAGCGGGTTTCCGATCACCACCCGCAGCAGATTCCGTTCGATGCCCGCCTTCTTGATCCACGCGCCGTGATCTAGCGTGGCGAACAACATGAATCCGCTTGAGCCGACGTGCGATTGCACTTCTCGCTCATAGGCTTCCCAGGTGGCGAACCGCCCCGCGAAGTCGTCGATCGGCACCGGCTTGTCGCCGACATCGTCGAGCAGGGCCGCGACGACATCGTCGAAACTCTTCGCACTGTCGTATCGCATACGCACGCCGTGGAACGGAATCTCGGTGCCGGTCATCGGCCCAGTCTATGCCTGAGTGTAGGGAACTAAACTCAGGTTGTTGATCTGATGCGCGGCGACAACTGGACTATTTCGGGCACCACACTCGGATTCGCATGGGCGGTGATGACCAGCGACACCAGCGTGTTGGCGACGTCGGACAACGTGGACATCTGCGCGGGCAGCTGGCCGTGTTCCACCCACGACCGGAAGAGCAGCGACAAAAGGTCCCGGTCCGCGCCCCGCAGAATCTCGGTATCTGCGGTCGGACCGATCCCGACGCGCAGAATGGACAGTTCCGGGTGCTCACTGCGCCACGAGTGCAGGATTTCGTCCAGCGCGGCCTTGCTTGCGCTGTAGGCGGAGACGCCTGCGCGGGGTCGGCCGACATCGTGACTCGACGCGATCAGCACCACGCCGTTCTCCGAAAGGTGGGGAAGCGCGGCCCGCAGCACGTTGTTGGCGCCGACCGCGTTGACCGAGAAGGCATGGACCCAGGTGGTGACGTCGGTGTCCTCGATCTGCGCGAAGGGCACCACCGTGCTGGTGAACACCACGGCGTCGAGGCCGCCCAGCGTCGCGGCGGCATCGCCGACGACCTTGTTGATCGCTTGCGGGTCCTCGACGTCCAGTTCGAATGCGGTGCCGCCGACAGTGTCAGCCAGCTTGGTCAGCAGATCCATCCGCCGCGCTGCCACCGCCACCTTCGCGCCGAGCTCGGCGGCGCTTTCGGCGACCGCGTGGCCGATACCTGAGGAGGCGCCGACCACGAGGAGGCGCAGTCCGGAGGCGTCCGTCGGTTGATCAGCCATTGTCACTGCCCTTCGGTCTCGGGTGTTAGGCCATCCTTCGTTGGTGGGACAGTACCCGGTGCATCGGCCGCGTCCCGATGACGCCCACGCCAATGCCGGTAGCCGCGATGGGTGGCGAACGCCCCGGCGACCGCCGTCACACACCAGATGGCGATGGCCACATAGGCCAGTGGCGATGACAGGTCCCCGATCGAGGCACCCAGCGCGGTGTAGACGAACGCCCGCGGCACCGATCCGATGAACGCGCCGGCGGCCATCTGCCACAGCGGTACGCCGAACGCTCCGAACGCATATGAAGCGAGCGCGTCCGAGACGCCGGGGATGAATCGTTGGCCGACGACCGCCCACAGTCCGCGCCGCTTAATCAGCTGATCCAGCCGGTCGGCGCGGTGGGGCCCAAGGAGCTCTCGTGCGCTGTACCGGCCGGCCCGTCTGCCGATCAGGCCGGTGATGATGGCGGTGCCAACTGTTGCACCCACTGTGACGAACAATCCGAGTACGGGCCCGAACAACACACCGCTGCCCGCAGCCAGAAGCGGTCCGGGCACGAAGATTGAGCCGAGCGCCGCCGACACCACGACATACGTCAGCGGCGCGGCGGGACCGGTGGCCGCCACCGTGCGCCGCACGTCGTCCACGTCGACCAACCGCGCGACCGCCACCAGATAAAACAGTCCGAGCAGGAACGCCGCGAAGACAGCGAGCCGCAGGATGTGCCGTCGTCGGGAGGTGGCGGGGATGCCGTCGTCATCGGTCATGCTGAACGCGATTCTTCCGCACGCCGCGTAGGGTCCGGCGCTATGACCGGTGACGACCAGGTGAGACTGTCCGGCACGCCGGACGGTGTCCCACGCATCAATGACTGGAATCGGTTGCTCGACGGCAAGGTGGCCGTTGTCACCGGTGGAGGCGACGGCATCGGCGCGGGGATCGTCCGCCTTTTCGCCCAGCACGGCGCTGCGGTCGAGGTGGCAGAAATCGATCGGGAGCGCGCCGACCGGATCCGCGAGGAGGTGACGGACGCGGGCGGACGCATCAGGACTCACGTTGTCGACGTCACCCTCGACGACGATGTCGCCAAGCTGGCCGATGCAGTTCTCACCGAACACGGGCGGGTCGACGTGCTGGTGAACAATGTCGGTGACTACCGACCGCTGTTGCCCTTCTGCGAGTCCACGCCGGAGTCGTGGCAGCAGATGTACGACATCAACTTGCGACACGTCTTCCTCGTCACGAAGGCGTTTGTGTCGTCGATGATCGATGCGGGCCGCGGCAGCATCGTCACCGTGCATTCGGTCGAGGGCATGCGCGGCTATCCCAAGGACCCCGTGTACGGCGCGATGAAGGCGGCCGCGGCGCATTTCACCACGTGCCTGGCCGTGGACCTTGGACGACACGGTATCCGCGCCAACGGCATCGGCACCGACCTCGCGCAGACACCACAGGTCGACTACCTGACCGGGTACGAGGATGTCGACGACCTCTGGGCGTCCTGGGCTCCCGCCGGACGCGTGGGCTGGCCCGAGGACCAGGCGCGGGTCGCGCTGTTCCTGGCTTCCGATCAGTCCGCATTCGTCACCGGGCATAACATCCCTGCCGACGGCGGCACGAAAGCCGCTGGCGGCTGGCTGTTCTCGCCGCGTGAGGATCGCTTCGTCAACCGGTCGAGGAACCTGTGAACGCGCCCGATGAGACGGTCGACGTACTCGTCGCCGGATCCGGAGGCGGCATCGCGGGCGCCTATACCGCTGCGCGCGAAGGACTCTCGGTCGCCCTCGTCGAGGCGACCGATCAGTTCGGTGGGACATTCGCCTACTCCGGCGGGGGCGGAATGTGGTACCCGTGCAATCCCGTGCTCGTCCGCGCGGGAGTCGACGACACCATCGAGGAGGCGTTGCGGTACTACCGCAGCGTCGTCGGGGACCGCACTCCAGCCGAATTGCAGGAGACCTACGTTCGCGGCGGTGCGGCGCTGATCGAATACCTCGAGAGCGACGAGCACTTCGGGTTCAAGGTCCTGCCGTGGCCCGATTACTACAGCTCGGCGGTCGGTGCCCGCAACGACGGGATGCGGCACATCGTCTCGAAGGCGGTGCCCGACAACCGCCTCGGCCGCTTCCAGGGGCTGGTTCGTGGACCGCTGGACCATGAACGCCTCGGGGCGCCGCGGCCCGATCTGCTCACCGGCGGCCGGGCTGTGATCGGCCGCTTCCTCTGGGCGATGGCCGACAATCCAGCGGTCGCAGCGCATTTGAATACAAGCCTTGTCGAGTTGATCGTCGACGATGGCCGCGTCGCCGGTGCCGTGGTCGAGACCGCTGGCGCGAGAAGGGTGATCCGGACGCGACGAGGGGTGCTGCTCGCCGCAGGTGGGTTCGAGCAGAACGACACCATGCGGGCCGAATTCGGTGTGCCGGGAACGGCATTGGACACCATGGGCTCGCCGGGCAACGTCGGCCTCGCGCACCGCGCGGCGATCGCCGTCGGCGCGAGCACCGACCTGATGGACCAGGCGTGGTGGTCGCCGGGCTTGGTCCACCCCGACGGCCGGGCCGCCTTCGCGCTGTGTTTCACGGGTGGGATATTCGTCGACGCGGCCGGACGCCGGTTCGTCAACGAGTCCGCCGCCTACGACAGAGCGGGCCGCGAGATCATTCGGGCTATGCGCGAGGGCCTTGTCGGGCCGCGCTACTGGATGGTCTACGACAGCCGGGGCGGAGAGCAGCCGCCGGTGATGGCGACCAACGTGTCGTTCTCGCCGACGGCTGAATATGTGTCCGCAGGGCTGTGGCGGGAAGCGGACTCGCTGGCCGAACTGGCGCGCCAGATAGGTGTCCCGTCAGACACTCTCGTCAACACGGTGCGCCGATTCAATGAACTGACCGCGCGTGACGATGACGAGGACTTCGGCCGGGGCCGAGAGTCGTTCGACAGGGCGTTCACCGGCGGTGCGTCTCCGCTCGTGCCGATCGACACCCCGCCCTTTCGCGCTGCGGCGTTCGGGATATCGGATCTTGGCACCAAGGGCGGGCTGCGTACCGATACGGATGCGCGTGTCCTCGACGGCGACGATCGGCCCATTTCGGGCCTCTACGCGGCTGGGAACACGATGGCCGCCGTGTCGGGCACGACGTACCCAGGTGGCGGTAACCCGATCGGTGCGTCATTGTTGTTCAGCTACCGCGCGGCGATGCACATGGCGGTCGACGGCTGAGGCCGGTCCACCGGCTCAGCACACTGTTCATCGCGCCGCTGTCCGAAGAGGCGCCGGCCCAGGCGATGTAGCCATCGGGTCGGGCGAGAACGGCGGGCCCGGCGTCGGTGATGCACTGTTTCGGCAGTAAGGACGGGTTGTTCGGGGCAGTGTCGCGCCTGGAATCCTCACCTCCGGACCTGTCCGGTGTCGCGCCGGAGGATGTCGCCGAGGTCATGCTGCCCCTCTTGACCTGAGGACTCGATGTGACGCCCCTGCACCGGGCCTGGCGGGCGGGTGAGGATCAGACCATGAGCCTTTGGACGATGACACGTACAGCCACGGCGGCCACCTGCCTGGCATTTGCAGCAATCCCGGGCACGATCATCGTGATCCACCAACCCGGAGTCGCCAACGCAGACGTCTGCGCCAGCGTGGGCCGCCGGGTATCGGTGAGTGGGTGCGCCAATGTCGCCGACGCGGTGGCACCTTATGTTCCGCCCCCGGCGTACTACGCTCCGATGCCTTACGACCCGCCGCCGCCACCGAACGTCACGGGTTGTGTCAGCTACAACGGCCGGTGGGTCAATGCCGGCGGGTGCAACTAGCAGCAAGCTCGCAGTAGCAGTGATGGCCGACGACCTCGCTTCGGGATTCCAGAGCGTCGATGCCGCTTCGGATTTCGTGGGCCCACAGCGAAGCTAGGGGAATGTTCGCCAACTGCCTGACACTGATCGACTCACTCCCGTTCTTCGCCGAGTGCAAACGCGAAAGCTATGACCTGCTGGCGGCGGGACCGGGCAGCAGGCTTCTCGAGGTCGGATGCGGGCTCGGGGACGACGCCGCGACGCTGGCGAAGCGCGTCGCGCCGGGTGGATCGGTGGTCGCCGTCGACGGCAGTCAAGCGATGGTCGATGCGGCACGTCAGCGCCACGGCGATATCGCAGGACTGTCTTTCGAGAACGCCGATGCGACTCAGTTACCTTACGAGGACGCGACTTTCGACGGCTGTAGGATAGACCGGGTTCTGCAGCACATCGCTGATCCCGCGGCAGCGATCCGCGAGATGGTCCGGGTGCTTCGTCCCGGTGGCGTGCTGGTCGCGTTCGACAACGACTGGGAGACACTGACGATCAACTCCATGGATCGGGCGCTGACACGCGCGATTCTCCACACGTGGTGCGATCGCATTCCGTCGGGTTGGATCGGCCGCCGGCTGGTGCCGCTGTTCCTCGACGCCGGGCTCGACGGCATCGTGACGCATCCGAAGACTCTCGTCTCGAGCGACCTCGGCGTCGCCGACCGTGTCTTCAGTTTCTTCGCGACGGCCGAGGGCCTGGTTCACGCCGGGACCATCAGCCGTGCCGACGCCGACCGCTGGATGGGTGAGTTGCGAGCCGCCGACACCGACGGCCGGTTCTTCACGTCCTACACCGGCTTCCTGGTGGCGGGAAATCGTCCCGTCCACTATGACTGCAGGTCGGACATTCCGAACACGTCTATGGTTTTGACGGGCGTCATCATGATCACCGGGATGTGCCGCGCGGTCGACCTCTGATAGGTGATGTACGGCGGGTAGACGCCGGCCATGAAGTCCCAGACCTTATGCCGCTCAACGTCTTCAGGCTCACGCCAGGTCGCTCGGAAGGCCTGGGTGGCGATCTGGACGTCGACGTGTTCGTCGGCGCGAAGGTTCAGGTACCAGTCCGGATGCCGGTCGGCCCCGCCCTTCGAGGCGACGATGACGATTTCTCCGCCGATGTCGCCGTAGATCAGCGGAACGATGCGTGTCGTCCCGGATTTGCGTCCCCGCACCTTGATCAGGCAGTGCGTCGTGAAATTGTGGCCGCCGACGTCGGACAGATCCTCGACGTGGCCCTTTGTGCCACCCGATTGCAGATATATGTCTCGGTGTTTGATCATCCAGTCGCGGCGCTCTTGCCGGATTGCGGCCGATGAGTCGTTGGTCATGGCACCATCTTGCACGTGACCGAGGGACCGGCCCCAGCGATTACTGGGATCCATCATTTCTCCGTAACCGTCCGCGACATCGAATCCAGCGCTGCCTGGTATCAGCGGGTGTTTCGCGCGCAGCGCGTGCCGATGACGTTCCCTCATTACGAACGGGAGGACACCGGCTACGGCGTGTTGCTCCTCGAGCCACGCTCGGGTTTGGCGATCGGACTGCACACCAACACCGGCAACAACGGTGTGCCGTTCGACGAGGCTCAGACCGGGCTGGACCACGTGGGCTTCAACGTCTCCGGTCGCGACGAGCTGGAGGCGTGGAGCCGGTGGCTCGACGAGCTGGCCATCGAGCACTCCGGCATCCGGACCGGAAACGAGCCGTTTCCTTTTGCGACAGTGGTGTTCCGCGATCCGGATAATATCCAGCTGGAGCTCTTCGCGGTTCTCTGACCTCTGCTCAGGCCTTGGCCAAGCGTTCTAGAGAATGTCGTTGATGTCGTTCTTCAGCGCCTCTGCGTCGGTGCCGAAGACCGCCTGAACGCTGTTGCCGACCTCGATGACGCCTGCGGCGCCCAGGCTCTTCAGCCGCGGCTGGTCGACTTGGCCCTTGTCGTTCACCTCGACGCGAAGCCGCGTGATGCAGGCATCGACGTTCACCAGGTTGTCCCGCCCGCCGAATGCCGAGATCACCTGCTCGGCCTTGCTGTCGGCGGCGACGGGCGCGGTCATGGTGGCGGTGGCCGTGCCGGATCCGGCGGCCGTCACCGTCGTCGCGAAGGCATCACCCTCGCCGAGGTTGGCTTCCTCCTCCGCCTGGAACTCATCTTCCGGCTCCCGACCCGGAGTCCGCATGTTCCACCTCGTGATCGCGAACCGGAACAGGAAGTAGTAGACGAAGAAGAACACGACGCCCATGCCGATGAGCAACCAGATGTTCTTGGCCGCCGGTGCGCCGCCCCACAGGATGAGGTCGATCAGCCCGGCGGAGAACGAGAATCCCAGGTGGATGTCGAGCAGGTAGGCGATTGCCAGGGACAGACCCGTCAGCAGCGCGTGGATCACGTACAGCGGGAACGCGACGAACATGAATGCGAATTCCAGCGGCTCGGTGATGCCGGTCAGGAACGCCGTCAACGCCGCCGCCGACAGGATGCCGACCGCGACCGTCCGTTGCTTCTTGTTGGCCACGTGGATCATCGCCAGCGCCGCAGCGGGCAGGCCGAACATCAGGATCGGGTAGAACCCGGACGTCAGAAGGCCGGCGGATGTGTCGCCCGCGTAGAACCGGGTGAGTTCCCCGGTGACAACCTTTCCGCCCTCCGGGGGTTGGTAGTCGCCGTAGAGGAACCAGATATAGGAGTTCGGGATGTGGTGCAGCCCGAGCGGGATCAGCATCCGGTTCGCGAACCCGTAGACGAACGCCCCAAGCGCACCCGACCCGCCGATGAACTTGCCGAGGCCGGTCAGACCGGCATCGAAGATCGGATAGAAGTAGCTCATCGCGAACCCGAGGAACAGGCACGCCACCGACACCACAATCGGGACGAACCGCCTGCCTCCGAAGAATCCGAGGTACGACGGCAGCTGAATGGTGTGATATCGGTCGAACAGCCACGCGGTGAGCAGGCCGACGAAGATTCCGGCGAGCACGCTGTAGTTGATCAGCGCCTGGTCGCCGTTCTTGTCGACCTCGCCGGCGAGCACGATCGGCGACATGGTCTTGAAGACCGCCTGCACCACCAGGTAGCCCACCACGGCCGCGAGCGCGGTAGAACCGTCGGCCTTCCTGGCGAATCCGATCGCGACGCCCACGGCGAAAAGCAGCGGAAGATTGTCGAAGATCGCGCCGCCTGCCGCGCTCATTGCCTGGAAGAAAGGCCCGATTACCGGTGCCTTGATCTTGCCCAACAGGTCGTCCTGACCCAGCCGTAGCAGGATGCCCGCCGCGGGCAACACCGCAATCGGCAGCATCAGGCTCTTACCGAGCCGCTGCAACTGCCCGAACCCCGGAATCCGCAACCCCGACTTTTGCTGGATCGCTTCAGGTTTCGCCGCGTCGCTCATCGTCGGTCACCCTCTCTGCCGCAAACGTCACTGCCGTCGAAGCGCCAGCGGTAGCTTAGACGAGAACCCGCGAAGTTGAGACCGTGTTGCACCCACACTCGTATTGTTTGGTGGGTGAGCAAGACAGTGGTCCTGACGCCCGTGGCGGGGCGCGCAGTTCGGCTCGAGGACGTACCCGACCCGGTGTTCTCCCAGGGCATGGTGGGCTACGGGGCAGCGGTCGACCCGCCGCGCGAGTTGGTCGAGGCTCTCGCTCCGGTCAGCGGCAAGCTCCTGAAACTGATGCCGCACGCGTACATCGTCATGACCCCGGACAACGTCGGCGTTCTGGTCCACCTCGGTCTGGATACCGTCGCGCTGAAGGGCGAGGGCTTCACCACGCACGCCACCCAGGGCGACGACGTCTCTGCGGGCCAGCTGATCATCACCTACGACGTCCCGGCCATCGAAGCCAAGGGGCTCAATCCGATTGTCCCCGTTGTCGTCATGGACGAGCGGGAACCCGGCAATATCGCCCCGGTCGACACCGTTGCGCAGAGGGCCGATATCGCTTCCGGCGCAGAACTTTTCACGGCGACGACGTAGATGGAAGTAATCGTTCTGGCTGACGCTAAGGAGATTGGCGGCGCCGCAGCGGACGCCATCGCGTCCCTTCTGAACCGGAAGCCGGCCGCGGTCCTCGGGCTGGCCACCGGCTCGTCGCCGTTGGCGATCTACGACGAACTCGCCGACCGGTGCGACGCGGGCGCGATCTCGTTCCGGCAGGCACGCGGGTTCACCCTCGACGAGTATGTCGGCCTGCCCGCAGACCATCCCGAGCGGTATCGGACCGTCATCGAGAAGGTATTCGTGTCGCGCGTGGACTTCGCCCCCGGAGCCGTCGAGGGACCCGACGGCCTTGCCTCCGACATCCCAGCCGCGTGCGCGTCGTACGAGAAGGCGATCGAGGCGGCGGGCGGTGTCGATCTGCAGATCCTCGGCATCGGCACCGACGGGCACATCGGCTTCAACGAGCCGGGCTCATCGCTGGCTTCGCGCACCCGGATCAAGACGCTGACCCGGCAGACCCGGATCGACAACGCCCGTTTCTTCGACGGTGACATCGACGCCGTGCCCACCCACTGCCTGACGCAGGGTCTGGCGACGATCATGGCCGCCCGACACGTGATCCTGGTGGCCACCGGCCGGAACAAGGCCGAAGCCGTGCACCATCTCGTCGAGGGCGCGGTGAGCGCCCTATGGCCCGCGACCATCCTGCAGCACCACCCGCATGTCACGGTGCTGCTCGACGACGCGGCCGCCCGTCGGCTCCAGCTGGTGGACTACTACCGCGAGACCTACCGCTCGAAGCCGAATTGGCAGGGCATCTGAGTCGCCGTCATGCTGATGACCGCCGACACCCTGCTGACCGGCCGAGAACTGGTGCGCCCCGGGTGGATTGAGGTTTCCGAAGGCACTGTATCCGCATTGGGCACAGGCCGTGTACGCGGCGCGGACCGCGAACTCGGCGCGGTGGCGGTGGTGCCGGGCTTCGTCGACACCCATCTGCATGGCGGGGGAGGGGCGAACTTCTCGTCTGCCGAACGCGGCGAGACGGCCACGGCTGCCGCGTTTCACCGCAGGCACGGCACCACCACACTCGTCGCCTCGCTGGTCACCGCAGGCCCCGAAGATCTTCTGCGCCAGGTCGCCGCGTTGGCGCGAGACGTTCGCGCCGGTTTTATCGACGGCATCCACCTGGAAGGGCCCTGGCTTTCCACGCAGCGGTGCGGCGCGCACCAGCCGTCCCTGATGCGGGACCCCGACCCGGCCGAGATCGACCGTGTTCTCGAAGCGGGCGGCGGCACCATCCGCATGGTCACCATCGCACCGGAACGCGACGGCGCCATTGCGGCGATACGACAGATCGTCGACGCTGGGGTGGCTGCCGCGATCGGCCACACCGAGGCCACGTATGAGCAGACGCGGGCCGCGATCGATGCGGGCGCGACGGTCGGCACACACCTGTTCAACGCGATGCGCCCGATCAACGCCCGTGAGCCGGGTCCGGTCATCGCGTTGATCGAAGACCCAAGGGTGACAGTCGAAGTGATCTCCGACGGCGTCCACGTCGATCCGGCCCTCTATCGACATATTGCCCGCAGCGTCGGAGTAGACCGGGTGTCGTTGGTGACCGACTCGATGGCGGCGGCGGGCATGTCCGACGGTCGGTACTGGCTTGGGCCGCTGGCCGTTGATGTCGTCGGCGGGGTGGCGCGGGTCGCCGATACGCAGACCATCGCGGGCAGCACCGCAACGATGGACCACCAATTCCGATTCGCTGTGCACAATGGCGGACTCCCACGCGACGACGCGGTGATGGCCGCCGTTAGTCAGTCTTCGATCAATCCGGCACGGGCGCTTGGTTTTCCACCCGCAGAGCTGAAGCCGGGGGCCAGCGCCGATCTTGTGGTGCTCGACACCGAATTTGCCGTGCACAGCGTGATGCGAAAGGGATCGTGGGTCAGCTAGGCGCGCGTGCGGCCGCAGTGCTCTGGCTGGTCGGCGCAGCTGTCTACCTGATCTGTGAGGCGCTCGCCGCCGCGCGATTGCCCGGATACAGCTACACCGCCGACTACATCAGCGATCTCGGCGTCTCCGCCGTCATGAACGTCGGCGCGTTCGCAACCCACGGTGTGCTTTTCCTCGCGGGGGCAGTCGTCCTGACGCGCACCTGCTCGACGGGGGGATGGGCAGGTCGGGCTTTTCTCCTTGCGGCGGCGGCGAACGCGGTGGGAAACATCGTGGTCGCCACATTCCGTAGCGGTGCGGTGGACTCGAGCGGCCACGCCCATTGGCACGTAGTCGGCGCCGGGATGGCGATCGTCGGCGGAAACGTCGCGGCGATCATCGCCGGGTTCGGCAGTCGCCGCCTCGGTGCATCACGCCGCTATCGGCTGGTGAGTGTCGTCATCGGCGTCGTCGGGCTGGCATGCCTTGTCGCGCTGATCATCGACGGCGCGAACGGATCTCGGCTTCTGCCCGTCGGCCTGGTGGAACGCGGTGCGGTGTACTCGATCATTGCGTGGGAGATCATGACGGGCCTGACGATCCTCCGAAATCGCAGGGGAACTATGCGCGGGCGGTGTTCTCGACGATGATTTCGCGTGCCGCGTCGTAGAACGCGCTGATGAGGGTGGAGTACGACAGCTCGAAGGGGTAGATCATGTGCACCTCGAGCGGTTCCAGATTCCAGTCGGGCAGCACCGAAACCAGGCTGCCGTCGCGCAGTTCGGCTGTGCAGATGATCTGGGTGGGCATGGCGCCGATGCCCAGACCCTGCAGGATGTACTGCTTGCACACCTGAAAGTTGTTGGCACGAGCGCGGACCATTGGCGTCAGCTCGTGGTGCCGCTTGTTCTTCGAGATCGTCAGCCTGCGTGGGCCTGCAAAGCCGAAGTCGATGAAGGGCAGCGTGTTCAGCTGCGTCGGAACGGTGAGCGGCTCGTCCAGGTTCTGCACGAAGTCCGGTGACGCGCATAGAAAAAGCTGCAAATCGAAGACCTTGCGGGCGATGAGCGTCGAATCCTGCAGCGGCCCGGTGCCGAAAACCACGTCGAATCCATCCTTGATCGGGTCGACGATGGTGTCGACCAGCCGGATGTCGAGGCGGGAGTTGGGATGGCGCTGCAAGAAGGTCGCGCCGACCCTGGACGCGTAGTCGATGCCGACGAAGACCGGTATCGCGACCTTCAGCTCACCCTGTGGCTCTTGTCTGGCGCCCTCGACAAGCGCCCGAACGCCGTTGGCCTCGGTCGAAATGTTCGCGGCGTGCGCGTAGATCTGCTCACCGAGGTCGGTCACGGTCAGCTGGTGTGTGTTCTTGCGCAGCAGCTTGATGCCGAGGTCGGATTCCAGCTTCGTCAGCTTTCGGCTGACCGTCGACTTGGGCATGCCGAGCAACGCGGCCGCCTTGGAGAGGCTGCGGTTCTCCACCACCTTGCCGAACACCAGCAGGGCGTCCACGTCGAAGGGCAGGTTCTGTTCCATGGTGTGTTCCAAATATGCAACAGGGTGTTGAGGTTCTGCATCTGTTTCGAGCAATTCACCAGCTGTTACGTTCGGCCGGGAGGTGGGCCTTATGAGTCACAAGAGTTTGGTGACCAAACCGGCTAGCGGACACTGGACCGACGCCTATCCGGAACTCGGCCGCGGCCCGGTCTCGCTCGAGGACTGCGTTTCCGAGGATTTCTACGAAAAAGAGCGCGAACACGTCTTCAAGAAGACCTGGCTCTACATGGGGCGGGTGGAGCGTGTTCCGAGGTCCGGCAGCTATTTCACTCGCGAGCTGAGGTTCCTCAACACCTCGATCATCATCGTGCGGGGCAAGGACGGCGTGATCCGCGCTCTTCACAACATCTGCCCGCACCGCGGCAACAAGATGCTCTGGGAGGACGATCCGTTCGAGGAGGTGCAGGGCCGCGCGCCCCTGCTGTACTGCCGCTTCCACGGCTGGCGCTACAAGCTGGACGGTTCACTGCATTCCGCGACCCGCAAGGATCTGCTGCTCGACTTCGACGCCGAGAGCTGCCGGGTGCCTGCCATCCACTGCGAGGTCTGGGAAGGGTTCATCTTCGTCAACCTGAACCCGCACAACACCGAGCCGGTGCGGTCGTTCCTCGGCGAGTTGGCGCAGGACATCGAGGGTTATCCGTTCGACGGGCCGCACCAGGTATATCGATTCAAGGCCGAACTGCAGTGCAACTGGAAGATCTTCTTGGACGGCTTCGCGGAGAGCTACCACGGGCCCTACCTGCACGCCTCGTCGTTCGGCGCGCTGACCGCGGAGGCCAGGGAGGCGTTCGACCAACCCAACCCGTTCACCGATGCACTGGCATATCAGCTCAACGGCCCGCATCGGATGTTCTCGTTCTCCGGTGAGCCGTCGCAGAAGACGCCCTACTCCAAGCCCATCGAGTGCGTCTTCGAGGCCAGCGCGGCCGGGCCGTGGAACAAGCGGATCGAGAAGGGGCCGATGCCGCCGGGAATCAATCCCACGCGGTCGGAGAAGTACGGCTTCGACTCATATCAGTTCTTCCCCAACTTCGTGCTGATCTTCGGCGCCTCCGGTTTCACCGTGCACACGCACTGGCCAACCGGACCGCACTCGCACATCTTCGAAACAGAGGCGTATTACCAGCCGCCCACCACCCATAAGGAGCGATTGGGCCAGGAGCTGACGATGACTTTCCTCAACGACATCATCCTCGAGGACGCCAGCCCTTCGGAGGGATTGCAAGCGATGCTGAACAGCGGTGCCCTGACGCATTTCACGATGAACGACGAAGAGATCCTGCTCCGCCATCTCCACAAGACGGTGGCCGACTACGTCCAGGCCGGGGAGGCAGGACGGTGAGTGCCACTCTGCCGCCCGAGTTCTCGCAACTTGACCACCTCGTTGCGGAGTGGGCCATCGAGGACGGTCATGAGCGCTATGTGAAGCGCGTCAACAGTTCCATGGAGGAGATCAAGGGGTTCTACGACGAGGTGTTTCCTTTCGCCGAGGAGGCCGTCGACTACATCGACAAGTTCGACTACTCCGAAACCCTTCCCGACGACGTCGCGAACCTACGAAACCTGCTGTACTCGCTGATCACCGTCTCGCTTGCGGTCGAGCTGTGGAAGCAGCCGCGCGTAAAGCATTCGGCCAGCACGATTCTCACGAGGGTGAGTTGACATCATGGGACTGACCTCTGCACAGCTGGACGTCCTCGATCTCGAGCCGAGGATCGGCAGTGAGATCAGAACCGATCTCGACACCTTGCTCAGCGGCCGGGAGGCCGCCAGCATCCGGTCGACGTTGGAACAGCGCGGCGTCGTCTTCTTCCGTGGTCTGGAAATCGGCGACGAGCAACAGGTCGCGATCGCGGAGACGCTCGGCGCGATACCCGCGAACGAGGGGCAGGGCGGCATCTACAAGATCTCCCTCGACAAGAATGTCAACCAGCGGGCCGAATACCTGAAGGGCTCGATGTTCTGGCACTTCGACGGCTCACTGCAGCCCTATCCGAACCTCGCGACGCTGTTGCGGGCCGTCGAGCTTTCCGACACCGGCGGCGAAACCGAATTCTGCAACACCTACGCCGCCTACGACGACCTGCCGCAAGCCGACAAGGGCTACATCGCCGAACTGCGTGTCGTGCACAGCGCGGAGCGGTCGCAGTACTACGTCCGACCCGAGATGAGCTATGACGAGATCACGTTCTGGCAGAAATCACCGACGAAGGCGTGCCCGATGGTGTGGACGCACCGATCGGGGCGAAAGTCGTTGCTGCTCGGCGCCACAGCGGACTATGTGATCGGGCTACCGGTCGAGGAAAGTCGCGCGTTGCTCGCCCGCCTCCGCGATTGGGCCACCCAGCCGCAGTACGTCTATCGCCACCATTGGCAGCCCGGCGACCTGCTGATCTGGGACAACACCGGCACCATGCACCGGGTGCTGGAATATCCCGCCGACAGCGGCCGCCTGATGCACCGCACCATCCTTGCCGGCGAAGAGCCCCTGAATTGAAACTCGCTATCGCCACCCCGGTCGTCACGAACGTCGCCGGGGCGCCGCTGACCTGGGAGCGGGACGCATCGATCGAGGAAGTCGGACGCGTCGCCCAGACTGCGGATCATCTTGGCTACCACCATCTCACGTGCAGCGAGCACATCGGGATCCCCGCCACCGAGGCGGGCAGACGAGGTTCGCGCTACTGGGACCCGCTCGCCACGTTCGGCTACATCTCGGCGCGAACCGAACAGATCCGGATGGCGACCATGACGCTGGTGCTCGGGTATCACCATCCGCTCGCGATCGTGAAGCGGTACGGCACACTCGATCACGTCAGTGGTGGCCGGGTCGTCCTTGGCGTCGGGGTGGGCACGCTCAGGGAGGAGTTCGACCTCCTCGGCGCACCGTTCGACGACCGCGGCGATCGCGCCGACGATGCGTTGCGGGCACTGCGCGCGGGACTGTCGAGCAACGAGCCGGTGTATGCCGGGAAGTACTACTCGTTCGGCGGCCTCACCGTCGACCCGTGTGCTCTGCAGGACCGCATGCCGATCTGGATCGGCGGCCGGACACGGCGATCTCTGCGCCGCGCGCTCACCCTCGCCGACGGGTGGTGCCCGTTCGGCATTCCTCTCGACACTGCGGCAGAGTGGCTGGGCGCGCGGGAGATTCCGGCCGGATTCGAAGTGGTGCTGCCCGCCGACCAACCGCTCGATCCGGTGGGTGAGCCTTCAGCGACGGTGGACACGTTGGCGGCGATGGAGGCCGCAGGGACGACGATCGTGTCTGCGCGGTTCGTCCACCACTCGCTGGAGCATTACCTCGAGCAGGTCCACGCGCTGGCCGAACTGCATCGCCCAGGCGGTTAGCGTGGATGTATGCGGTTACGCACAGCGGTGGCCCTCACGGCCATCGTGATAGCACTCAAGGTGGTGCTGATCGGTGTGGTGGCTCGCGGTCGCTGCGAGCTCATCGGCCGCTGCGGTGACGGCACCGCCTGGTACGTCGGTTCTGGTATCGCCGCAGCGATACTTCTGGCCCTACTCGTCGTCGCCATCACCGATGTGCGTTCTTTCGCTGCCGAGCAGACGCAAAAGCACCCTCAGCCAGGCGTTTAGGGGTACTTTTGCGTCTGCTCGGCGGAAGAACTGTCAGCGCGTGCGGGCCGGCCGGTCCGGGCCGAACCCCCGCACGACATGCGCGCGCACGAAGTCGGCGACGACGCGGGCGTCGTCCATATCCAACGACGCCGACGGCGTGCTGAACAGTGAGAACAACATCCGCGCATACCACTCGCCTGCGGCAATCGCGTCCAGATCCTTTCGAACCTCGCCGGTGAGCCTCGCCGCGACGAGATAGGGGGCAAGAAAATCCGTGCACTCACGTAACAGCACGGCGGCGTTCTTGGTGAGCAGCAGGCTCACCTCGTCCTCGTCGAAGTAGTCTTCCGGCTCGATGACCCGTCGGGCCCTCGTCACGAACACTGCCGCGAGAACCAATTGGTCCTCCAGCGTCTCGCCTTTGCGCATCGCAGAGGCCATCTCACGGTAGAACTTCTGCGAAGCGCCCTCGGCGCAGGCCTCGACGATCTGTGCCTTGTCACGGAAGTACTCGTACACCGTGCTGCGCGAGACGTCTGCGGCCCGTGCGATGTCGACGACAGTCGTCTTGTCCAAGCCGTGCCGCCGGAAGCAGTCGAACGCGGACTCGATGATGAGCTCGCGCGTATCGGTCGTGGTCGATGCCGAAGTCATGGCGGTGTCGTCAGTCCGTCGCGAGGATCAAAGCGCTTGTCGGCACGCCAGTTCCGGACGTGACCAGCACATGCTCGACGTTCTCGACCTGGTTGTAGGAGGTGCCTCGCACCTGCCGAACCCCTTCGGTGATTCCGTTCATGCCGTGGATGTACGCCTCGCCGAGCAGACCGCCGTTGGTGTTGATCGGCAATTCGCCGCCGAGGGAGAGCCTTTCGATCGTCGCGAAGTCCTTGGCCTCGCCGCGGCCGCAGAAGCCCAGTTCCTCCAACTGTGCAAACACGAACGGGGTGAAGTGGTCATAGAGGAACGCGGTTTGAATATCGGTGGGCGTCAGGCCCGAGTCGCGCCAGAGCTTTTCGGCGACCACACCCATTTCAGGCAGACCCGTGATGTCGTCGCGGTAGTAGCTCGTCATCATCTCGCCCTCGGCGGCGGCACCCTGGACCGCGGCGGTGATGACGGCCGGGGGCTGGGGGAGATCTCGCGCGCGCTCGGTGCTGGTGACGACGATGGCGACGCCGCCGTCGCTCTCCTGGCAGCAGTCGAGCAGGCGCAACACGGGTTCGATCACCCACCGCGACTTCTGATGGGCCTCGAGCGTGATCGGACGCTCGTAGAACCAGGCGTCGGGATTGCGGGCCGCGTGCGCGCGGTCGACGACGGAGATCCTGCCGAAATCCTCGTTGGTGACGCCGTAGGTCGACATGTACCGCTGCGCGTGCAGCGCCACCCATGCCGCAGGCGTCAACAGTCCGAATGGTGCGTAATTCGCCATGAACAGCGGGGTTTCGCCGGTCGGCCGCGCGCCGGACCCGCCGAACCGAAACCCGGACCGCTCGTTGAATGCGCGGTAGCACACCACGGCGTCGGCCGTGCCCGTCGCCACCGCCATCGCCGCCTGCACCACCGTGCCTGCCGCGGCCCCGCCGCCGTGATGCACGCGGCTGAAGAACGTCAGGTCGCCGATGCCGACGTTCCGAGCGATCTCGATCTCGTCGCTCGAATCCATGGTGAAGGTGACCATGCCGTCGATGTCGCTCGGCCTCAGCCCGGCGTCGTCGATCGCGGCTTTCACCGCCTCGCAGGCGAGTTGGAGCTCACTGCGGCCGGACTCCTTGGAGAATTCGGTCTGGCCGATGCCCGCGATGGCGGTCATTCCCGACATGCTCATTGCTCGAGTAGGCTGATGGTCGCCGTCCCCGAAACATGGTCGCCAAGGCTGTTGCTGCCCGCGAACTCGACGTCGATTAGCCCCTCGCCGTCGGCGGCCTCGGTGGTGCCGGTGACGGTGCCGGTGAATCGCAGGGGATCGTTGGGGAAGGCGGGTACACCCAGCCGGATCGCCAGCCGCTTCACCATCGCCTCCGGGCCGGCCCAGTCGGTCAGGAACCGCACGCACAGCCCGTTGGTGGTGAGGATGTTCATGAACATGTTCGGCGAGCCCTGCTTCTTCGCGAATTCCGGATCATGATGCACCGGCATGAAGTCGCGCGACGCGATGGCTCCGGCGACGATGACCGTTGCCGTCACGGGTATCTCGAGCGGCGTCACCTCGTCGCCGGCCTTGATGTCGCGCCAGGCCAGCGTGGTGGTGCGGAACGACGTGGTGCTCACAGGTGTCCTCCTACATATGTGGCGCCGAGGCGCGCCAGTTGCGCCGATGCCGAGCCCAGAGCCAACTCGTTGTGCTTGGCCCACAGGAAGTAGCGGAACAGGGGATAGGTGGTGTCGATGCCGATGCCCCCATGCACCTGCTGGGCCGTCGCCGCGACGCGCGCACCCGCCTCGGCCGCCCAGAATTTCGCGATAGCGGCCTGCCGCCCCGGCGGCCCACCCTGTTCGAGCAGCCAGGCGGCCTGCCACATGGTCCACCGGATGGCCTCGACGTCGATGAAGGCGTCGGCCATCCGTTGTTGGACGGCCTGGAAGCTGCCGATCGGCCTGCCGAACTGTTCGCGTTCGGTGGTGTAGGACGCGGCCAGCCGGAGCGCACGCTCGGTCACCCCCAATTGGATAGCGCACAACCCGACAAGCGCACGCGCATAAAGCGATTCGAGTATCTCTTGGCCGTCACCGGCAAGCCGACCCGTTGCGCGCGCTCCCTCCAGGGTGACATCGGCGTGCGGTTCGCCGTTGGTCGTCGCAGCTGGCGCAATCTCGACACCGTCGGAGTCGGCTTCGACGAGGAAGACGCCGACGTCGCCGTCGTCGAGCGAGGCCGGGATGATGACGGCGCGGGCCAGCTGCGCCGCGGGTACCAGTTCTTTCGCACCGTCGAGACGCCAGCCGTCGCCGTCGCGCCGGGCCGTCGTCGCCGGACGTGTCGGGTCGGAACGACCGGGCTCCGCCAATCCCGCTGTCAGTAGGCATGAGCCGTCGATGACGGCGGGAAGGTACCGCTCATGCTGCGCGTCATCGCCGTAGCGGGCGACGGTGTCGGCGCCGAGAAGCAGGGTGGCGTAGGCGGGCACTGGCGCCACGCTCCAACCCACCTCGGTGAGAAGCAATGCCAACTCGACGAAGCCGCGGCCACTGCCGCCCACGTTCTCGGGCAGCGAGATTCCCAGTAGGTCGGCTTCCGCCAGTTCACGCCACAGCCCGGCGTCGTGGCGCACGTCGCCGCCCTCGAGCTCGGTGAGGTGTTCGGGGGTGGCGCGGTGCTCCAAGAGCTGACGGGCGACCTTGCCAATCGTCTCCTGGTCTTCGGTGAAGGTGAAGTCCATGCCGGCGGTCTATCCAGCCGGCCGGAACTGGTGCAGCACGACGTCTTTGCCGTCAATGGTGTCGAAAGTCTCGTAGAAGACCTCGACGGGCATGCCGACTTCGACGTCGGCAGGGGCGATTTCGCGCAGATTGGACACCAACCGCACTCCTTCGTCGAGCTCGACAAGCACGACGATGTATGGATACTCCATCAGCGGCATGGGCGGGTGTTGCGGCATCACGTAGCTGTACACGGTGCCGCGACCGGTTGATTCTTTTGTGTCCCAGTCGAGCGAGTTACACGTCGGGCACATCGGCCGCGCCGGCTGGCGTAGCTGCTGACACCCCGCGCATCGCTGAATCAGCAGCTTGTTTTCGCGGCACCCGTTCCAGAAGAACTCGCTGTCCGGGCTGATTGTCGGCGCCAGTCTGGTTGCCATCAGTCACTCAGCCGTTCCGGCGGGGGCGCTGTTCGCCTTGAAACGGAACACCCGGAACCGTTGCCTGCCCAGAACGTCGCCCTCCTGGTCGGTATAGGTCGACAACCAGGTGACGAAATATCCGGTGCCCAGCGAGGTCTTCTTCTCGCCGGAGATGCTCTCGAACTCCTGCGTCACGGAGATCTCGTCGCCGAGGCGCGGGTAGCGCTCGATCTCGAACTCGGAGTTGGTGGCCACGATGCCGGTGTAGCCGGCCTCTTCGATGAACGAGGCGGGATTGCGGCCCATTTCGATCGGAACCCCGCCACGCTCGGCGATCCCTTCGATCTTGGGTGCCGGCATCGTCCAGGCTTGCAACATCACCGGCGGAGAGACGATGCCACCGAACCGAGACTTCTCGGCGAACTCCGGGTCGAGATAGACCGGGTTCATATCGGCGAGCGCATGCGCCCAGTGCCGAATCATCGGTTGGTTCACCGGGTCCGGCGCGACAGTCGGTTTACCCGATCCGCCGGTCGGCCGTCCGATGAGTGCATCGAGCTTCTTGCGGAATTCGGTGTCTGTGCCTGTCATTTGGCATCTCCGTTCTGATTTGCGCGCAGGTCGCGCGGCGCGCGTGGCATGAAGAGACCTGCCATCGCGATGATGTCGCGCTGAAGTTCGTTGGCGCCCCCGCCGAAGGTGTTGATGACCGCGATCCGGTAGGCCGACTCCAGAGCGCCGCGCAACGGTGCCTCTTCGCCCTTCCGGATGCCACCCCGATCGAGCACCTCGAGCAGCTCACGCGCGACCTGTTGGGTCAGCTCGGTACCGAAGACCTTCACCGCTGAAGCCTCAGCCATGCCGAGCTCGCCTTTGGTCATCGCGGCGTTCACCCGCAGGTTCATGATCTTGTAGGCGGCGACCTGCGCCTCCACTCGGGCCAGCGCCTGCTGCACCCACGGCTGGTCGATGACGTGGCCGCCGTCGAGTTCGGTGGTCTGCGCCCACGTCAACGTCTTCTCGAACAGCGGCTCCAACGCGCCCATGTTGCCCAGCGCCGCACGTTCGAAGTTCAGCTGCGTGGTGATCAGCCGCCAGCCTTCGTTCACGCCGCCGACGATTGCCGTCGCGGGCACTCGGACGTCGTCGTAGAAGGTGTAGAACGTTGAGACCCCCGGCATGGTGTGCAGCGGCTTCCATGAGAAGCCCGGCGACGACGTCGGCACGATGAAGATCGAGATGCCTTTGTGCTTCTTGACTCCTGCATCGGTGCGTGCCGCCAGCCACACATAGTCCGCGTACGCCGCGCCGCTGGTGAACATCTTCTGGCCGTTGATGACGTAATAGTCGCCGTCGCGCACCGCCGTGGTGCGCAGCGAGGCAAGATCGCTTCCCGCCGACGGTTCGGAGTAGCCGATCGCGAACTCGACGGTGCCGTTCAGTATCGAGGGCAGAAACTCGCGCTTCTGCTCGTCAGTGCCGCACGCTGCGAGCGTCGGCCCGACTGTGTTGAGGGTGACCAGCGGAATGGGGGTGTTCAGCCGCTGTGCCTCTTCGAAGAAGATGAACTGTTCGAGCGCGGTAAACCCCCTTCCGCCATACTCTTTGGGCCAGCCGACCGCAAGCAGGTTGGCGGCGCCGAGCGCTCGAACGCATTCCTTGACGGCGTCGCCGCCTTCCATCCGGCCTGCGACGGCGGCGATGCGGTCGGGTGTCATCACCGCTTCCAGTGAGGACCTGATCTCTTTTCGCAACTGCTTCTGCTCGGGAGTGAAGTCCAAATGCACGGCTCAGCCTCCCGATCCGAGTCGCACGGGCATCCGCTTGACGCCTGGCACCATGGTGGCCCGCATTCGATCGACATCGCCGACAAGCTGGAGATCGGGATAGCGCCCTAGTAGAACCTCGAAGAAGACCCGAGCCTCCAACCTGGCCAGCTGGGCCCCGATACACGAATGCTCGCCGCAGCCGAACGCTATGTGCGGGTTGGGATGTCGAGCGATGTTGAAGTCCTCGGCGTCGGACCCGAAAATGTCTTCGTCGCGGTTGGCGGAGCCGTAGAGCATGACGACCACGTCGCCCGCGCGTATGAGCTGCCCGCGAATCTCGACGTCTGCCGTCGCGGTCCGTGCCATGTGCGTCACAGGAGTGGTCCAGCGCAGCATCTCCTCGACCGCCACCGGGATCAGCGACGGATCCTCGACGAGCTGCCTGCACTGGTCCGGATGGTCGATGAGGGCTAACGTGCCGAGCGCGATCAGGTTACGAGTGGTCTCGTTACCGGCGACGAGAAGCAGGAAGGCGAAGTTCAGCAGATCTTCATCGGTCAGCGTCGCGCCATCGACCTCGGCGGTGGTCAGCACCGACAACATGTCGTTTTTCGGCTCGGCGCGACGGGCGGCGATGAGCTGCTGGAAGTATCCGAACAGCTCCCCGACGGCGACAAGCGCATCCATTTCGATCTCTGGATCCGCGTTCCCCGTACACGCATCCGACCAGCGCCGGAACCGTTCCCAGTCGTCGGGCGGCGCTCCGAGCAGTTCGGCGATCATCCGGGTCGGCAGCGGCGCGGCAAGCGTCTCGGCGAACTCATGGGTGGAGCCTGACGTGACGTCGCCGAGGATTCCGTGGACGATCTCGCGCACCTTTGGTTCCAGGATCGCCACCTGCCGTCGGGTGAATCCGGTGTTGATCAGCTTGCGCATCTGACGGTGCCGCGGCGGGTCCGTGAAGATCAGGTTGCCCTCCTGCACCGGATTGGGCATCACCGGGTCTGGGATGGTGATGCCCTTGGTGGAGGAGAACAGGTTCGGATTGGTCGACACAAACCGGATGTCCTCGTACTTGAGCAGCGCCCAGAATTCGGTGACGTCGTTCCAACAGACGGGTGCGGTGGCCCGCAGCTCCTTGTAGGCGGGGTACGGGTCGCCGATGAAGAAGTCCGGGGAATGCAGGGGGAACGTGGTGGGCAAGTCAGGCCTTCCCGACATCGTTGTCGGACACTTATTCGTAAAGTGTCTGATGCTATGTGTCTACCCCCCGGTGATATTGCTGTCAATACGCATGATTGACGGTGCCGGTCGGACAGGTGTACACCATGTGTTGACCCACTGAGCTCGGTGAGGAGCCCTATGTCCGATCCGCTTCGACTGGTTGACGACTACCCGCTTTACATCGGAGGGGACTGGGTCGAGCCACGCAGCGGTCGCTACGACGACGTGTCACCTGCCACCGAGGAAACGATCGCCCGGGCCCCCGAAGCCGACATCCACGACGTCGATGCCGCGATCGGGGCCGCGCGCAAAGCCTTCGACGAAGGGCCGTGGGGCACCGTCACACCCGACGATCGCGCCCGCTGCCTGACGCAGTTAGGTGAGGCGCTACTCGAGCACGCCGACGATTTCTTCGCTCTGTCTCAGGTCGAGTGGGGCGCCACCGCCAACGAGCGGCTGATTCAGGTCGACGGGCCTGCGTTCATGGCTCTGCGCGCGGGTGAGTTGGCCACTCAGTTGGCCGACGAACCGATCCACGCGTACGGGGCGGCGGGGACCACAGTGCTTCGCCACGAACCACTCGGCGTCGTTTCGGTGCTCACGCCGTGGAATTTCCCCCACAGCTTGAACGTGATGAAGGTGTCCAATGCACTGGCTGCGGGTAACACCGTCGTCCTCAAGCCGTCGCCGCTGACACCGCTCGCCGGCCTTGCGTTGGCTCGAATCATCGACCGGCACACAGACATTCCGCCGGGGGTGGTCAACGTGGTTACCCCCAGCGGGGTCGACACAAGCAAGCGCCTCACCACCGATCCGCGAATCGACATGGTCAGCTTCACCGGAAGCTCGGCCGTCGGCAGGGCGGTGATGTCGGGGGCGGGGGCGACGATGAAACGGATCCTGCTCGAGTGCGGTGGTAAGTCGGCAGCCATCCTGCTCGATGATGTCGACCTGACCGACGAACTGCTGCAACGGATCCTGTTCGACGGCTGCTCACTGCATGCCGGGCAGGCGTGCATCCTGCAGAGCCGGCTGCTTCTGCCGTCGCGGCTTCACGATGAAGTCGTCGGACGACTCGTCGACGCGGCGCAGCACGTCCGCGTCGGCGATCCGCGGGACCCCGAGGTGCAGATGGGTCCGCTCATCAGCTCAGACCAGCGCGACCGCGTGGAGGCGCTCGTCGCGGCAGCGCTCGATGACGGCGCAGCGCTGGCGGTAGGCGGGGGGCGTCCCTCCGATCTGGGTTCTGGCTTCTACTTCGAACCCACGATCCTGACCGACGTCGACGCCGACTCCCGAATCGCTCAGGAGGAGGTGTTCGGCCCTGTGCTCACGGTCCTTCGCTACGACGACGACGACCATGCCGTCGACATCGCCAACAACTCTCAATACGGGCTCTCCGGCGCGGTGTGGGGCGCCGACGTGGACCGCGCGGTTGCCGTAGCCCGGCGTGTCCGCACGGGGCAGATCGCGGTGAACGGCTGCATCCCCGGCGATGCGCCGTTCGGCGGGTTCAAACAGAGCGGCCTCGGCCGCGAGGGCGGCGGCCTGCCGGGGTTGCACCGATACATGGAACCGAAGGCCATCGGGATACCGGTATGAAAGGTGCGCTCGCGGGGCTTAGGGTCGTCGAGATCGCGGGTGAAATTGCCGGGCCGTACTGCACCAAGCTGCTCGCCGACCTCGGCGCAGAGGTCATCAAGATCGAGCCGCCGACCGGCGACGCGCTTCGTGACTGGGGGCCGTTTCCCGGCGGTGTCCATGACCCCGAAAAGTCCGGGATGTTTGAGTACCTCAACGCCGGGAAGCTCGGGGCGACAATAGATCTCGCAGTCAACGGTTCGGCATCTCATTCCCTCATCGCATCGGCTGACCTGCTTTGCGATGGAATGCCGCCGGGTGCACTCGACGGCTTCGGGCTTGATGTCTCCGCGCTGCAAGCGCTGCGACCCGGCCTTGTCGTCGTGCGAATCTCCCCGTTCGGGCAGCACGGACCGCTACGCGACCGGCCGGTGACCCCGCTGACCGTACAGGCCGCCTCTGGCTGGGTGAACCTGCGCGATCCCGACCGCCCCCCAGTGCAGGCCGGGGCAAGGATCGCCGAGTACGTCGCAGGAGGTTACGCCGCGTTGAGCGCACTCACAGCGCTGAGAACGCTGTCGCCCAACGCAAGCCATGTCGTCGAAGTCGACGTATCGGTGATGGAGTCGTTGTTGTCGACGCTTCCTTACCCCATGTTGCTTGCCGAGAAGATGCGCGTTCTCGGCTTGCCTCCCAACACGAAGGCAGGACCGGTGATGGGGGTGGTGCGGGCTGCAGACGGCTGGCTCGGCATCAACTGTCTGACGGGACAGCACTGGCTCGACGTGTGCGCGATGCTCGGGCTTGCCGAGTACGGCGAGCATCAGATCGCGGTCATGCTGGGCGGTCCCGAGCGTGCCGAGTTCTACGAGAAGGCCCAGCCGTGGCTTTTGGAGCGAACAGTCGACGAAATCGTGGAACTCAGCCAGGCGCTGCGGATTCCGGCTACTCCCGTCAACGACGGTGCGACCGTGTTGGATTGCCCGCAATACCGCGACCGCGGGTTCTTCACCGACGCGGGTGGTGATGGCTGGTCGTTCCGCCGACCGGGTGCGCCGTTCCGGCTGTCGAAGACGCCCGTCCTGCCGGTTCGGGCCGCACCCCGCCTCGGCCAAACCACCGCAACGGGTGCGACGCGACGGTCGACGGCCGGTGCCGGCCGCGACCTGCCGTTCGGCGATGTGAAAGTCCTCGACCTGTCGACATTCTGGGCAGGTGCCTACCTCACCTGCTACCTCGGAGCGTTCGGCGCCGACATCACCAAGGTCGAATCGATCCAGCGGCCAGACGGGTTCCGCTACTCAGGGGCATACGCCCATGAGGGCGACCTGTGGTACGAGCGCAGCGGACTGTGGCAGGCGACCAACCTGAACAAGCGCGACATCACACTCGATCTCGCCTCCGACGCCGGGCGCGATATTGCTCGCAGGCTCGTCCGCGACGCGGACGTCGTGGTCGAGAACTTCTCGCCCAGGGTCGTCGAGCAGTTCGGACTCGACTACGAATCGCTCGTCGCGCTGAAACCCGACGTGATCCAGGTGCGGATGCCGGGGTTCGGATTACAAGGACCGTGGCGCGACTACGTCGGCTGGGCGTTCAACTTCGAGCAGACATCGGGGATGGCAGCCGTCACCGGGTACGCCGACGGTCCGCCCTGCGTCCTGCAGGGGCCCGCCGACCCGATCGTCGGAGTGCACGCCGGGGTGGCGCTGCTCGCCGCGCTCGAGCACCGTCGCCTTACCGGTGAAGGTCAACTCATCGAAATCGCGCAGATCGAGGTCACGGCCTGCCTCGCGGCCGAGCCCGTGATCGAGTACTCGATGAACGGTGTGGTTACGCCGCGTGACGGTAACCGGCAGCGTGGTTACCTACAGGGGGTGTACCCGACGGCCATCGACGGCGCGTGGGTGGCGATCTCAGTCTGCGACGACGTAGGGCTTGACCACGATGCCTTCGACGAAGCCGTCGCCGCCTGGACGAGCAGGCTGGCGCCATCGGACGTGATCGATGTCCTTGACACGCAGGGTGTCTCGGCTGAGCAGGTGTTGACCGCCGAGGGAATGTACGACGTGCCTGTGCTCGAAGCGCGGAACTACTACCAGAGCCTCGAGCACCCGATCACCGGAGCCCACCGGTATCCGGGCTGGCCCTTCCGCATCGCGCCGGGACCGGTCGACCACCACCGGTTCCCGCCGCCGACGCTCGGGCAACACAACGACGAGGTGCTGCGCGGCCTCGGCTTGACCGACACCGAAATCGATGACCTGCGGGCGCGCAAGGTGATCGGCGAGAGAGCGCTCAACGCGTAGCTTGCGCCGCAGCGACGAGCGACCAGTACCGCTGCTCCCTTTCGGTCAGTTCGTTGGACGTGATCGCACCGAATGCCGCCGCATCGCGGGTGAACCGGACCGGCGCGTCGGGCAGCGCATCGGGGCCCTGCAGCCGAAAGCAACTCGGCGAGAGCGGGCCGAAAAGCAAGGCGCGACGCAGGTCCGGCCACGCGTCTGGATTCGGTTCGACCCCCGCAGCCCTGGCGAACGACAACGCCACCAGGTTCATCCGGCTCTTCTGAGACGTTCCGCGGCGTGCGCGGTATGCCTCGACCGCCGACCGAAGCTCGGTCTCGCTGCGCCGAGGGACCACGCCGCCCCAGGTGTAGGCCACCCAACGGGCCTGAAGCTCCAGGGGCACGAAGTACCCGCCCGATTGGTCCCACATTCCGACGAACGCCAAACCAGGAAGATCCGGGTGGAAGGTGTAGCGGTCGGCATCCAGATGGACGGCATCGACGTCGATGACCGTCCTGATCTCGTCACTCAGAAACGGCAGGTCGAGTTCGAACCCGGTGCCGAACAGGATCCCGTCGAAGTCTGCGGCCGATCCATCGGCGAACGTCGCCGTCTTGCCGTCGACCGATTGCAACCACGGTCGCACCGTGATTCGGCCCTCCGCGACCAGCGGCAGGTACTGCTGGGCCAGGGTGACGCCCGCCGCGAACAGCGACGGGTCGGGTGCGGGCGCACCGTATTGCTCGGGACTGCCACCGGCCTCGACCACGATTTCTTTGAGCTGCCGGTCGATCTCGGCGGGCGAAAGAACCTCGTTCGCCAACGTTCCGTACCGCGTGAAGATCCGGCAGTCGGAGGGAACACCCGCGGCGAACTTCGGCAGGACGTAGCGCTGTCGCCGCTGGGTGACCACGACGGTTGCACCGAGTTGAGCCAGTTCGGAGGCGATCTCGAGGGCGCTGATGGCACCGCCCGCGACGAGAACGCGCCTTCCCAGGTATGGATCTGGGTCCCGGTACTCAAACGTCGACATCGATCCGGCCGACCCGTCGAAACTTTCGAGCCCGAGAACCATTGGGATGCAGGGCGTTTGAAACCTGCCGCTGGCGACCACGACCCGTTCGAACAACTCGGTTGTACCGGAATGCTCGACCAGCCAGCCGCCGTCGCCGCGGCTGAGAAGGTCGACTCGGGTGCCGAACCGGATGCGTGTGGTGATGCCGAACGTCTCGGCATAGCGGTGCAGGTACGCGAGGATGTCGCGATTCGACGGGAACGTTAGGTCGTTGTCGTGCTCCAGGTCGCTGAACGACGTGAGTATTCGGCTGGTGTTGGTGTGCATGGTCGGCCAGATACCGCTGATGCCATCGCGCCCGGTCCACTGCCCGCCGAGCGTCTGGCTCTGCTCGAAGATCGTCGGTTCGAACCCCTGCGACAGCAGCCAACGGGCCGCGACGAGGCCGCCGGGGCCTGCGCCGATCACGGCAACGCTTCCTGTCATCTCCCGAACTGTCGCATAGGTGTGTCAATTAGGCTCAACGACGTGCCCGAAACGTCGTACGCGCCCTGCGGCGACCTCAGCCTGGCCTATCAGGTGTTCGGCGACGGGCCCGTCGAACTGGTCTGGGCCGGGCCCTTCGCCAGCCATGTGGAGCTGTTCTTGGTAGCGAAACGCACCCCGTGGATACTTCGTGGCATGTCCCGCATAACCCCGACGACGACGAGACCGGCAAGCAATGACGCGTAAGCCTCAGATCTCGCTTTACCTAACCACTTATACCGACGACCCCGACCATGACTGGAATGCAACGCTCGACTTGGCGCGCGCGATGGATGCCGTCGGCGTCGACCGCGTCGTCGTCGCGGATCACTTGGTGTTCGGCGAGAACCTCGATGCCTACGGGGACCCTGCGATCGGCGGAATGGCAGGTGGCAGGCAGCCGACAGGGCCGGATGGCAATTGGCTTGAGCCCCTTGTCTTCCTGACCGCGGTGGCCGCCACCACTACCCGCATCAGGGTAGGCAACGCAATACTTCTCGCAGCGTTGCGACGTCCGGCCGTTTTGGCCAAGCAGTTGGCGACGATGGATGTGCTGTCCGGCGGCCGTGTCGACCTGGGTGTCGGTGTCGGCTGGCAGCGCGAGGAGTACGAAGCCGTCGGCCTGTCGTTCGAGCAGCGCGGACGCCTGCTCGACCACACGTTGGAGGTCTGCCAACTGCTCTGGACGCAGCAGCGCGCGGCATACGACTCGCCCGAGCTTGCTTTCGACGGTATCCATCAGATGCCAAAGCCGGTGCAGCCCGGCGGTATCCCCGTCTGGATCAGTGGCACGGTGAACAAGAGGGTGGCTCGTCGTTTGAGCAGATTCGGCACCCGGTGGATTCCGTGGGGCACCGATATCGTCAACCTCGAGGAATCCGTCCCAGCGATGAAACAGGCCATCGCCGACGTCGGAGGCGATCCGACCAATCTCGAGGTGCAGGGCAGCGCCGCGTTGAAGAAGGGCGTTGACGGGACGCTGGACATCGACGCGTGCGTCGCCCCGGTGTCCAAGCAGGTTGCCGCGGGGGCCACTGACATCCGCTTCAGCGGGTCGCTTCCCGATGATCTCGCAGAAGCCACCGAACAGTTGTCGCAACTAGTGAGCGCGTTTCGCGAGATGACGGACAATATCGGTTAGCCGGGCGCGTCGATCCTCGGCGCGCAGTAGAGGGGAGGTTGGCCATGCGGGTGCCACGCGCGGTGGCGAAGTTCAATCGCCGTATCACCAATCCGCTCGCGGTCCGGTTCGGCGGATGGGCACCGTTGAACGGGACGCTGGAGCACGTCGGCCGGAAGTCGGGCAAGACTTATCGGACTCCGCTGAACATCTTCGAAACCGCCGACGGGTTCGTCGTCCCCATCGGCTACGGCCTCGAATCTCATTGGGTACAAAATGCTTTGGCCGGTGGTCCGCTTATGGTCCACAAGGCCGGGCGAACTATTCCAGTCGTGGATGCGCGCATCGTCAGCAAGGCGGAAGCCGAACCGCTCGTGACGCGGGGGCGGACGATGTTCCGCCTGCATCCCTACAACGAGGCCGCCCTGGTGTTGACGGCCAGCTAAGTGGTCTTGACGATGGCGAGGACCTCGGCGCAGGGGAGCGCGGAGAGGACGTCGGGCGCTGCGAGGAGCTTGGAGCCTCGAACGCCGCTGCCAATGATGGCGTGCTCGCGCTCGGCGACATTCTGATCGACCAGAATCGGCCAGTCCGCCGGTAGTCCGACCGGGGTGATACCGCCGTACTCCATTCCGGTCAGCGAGACTGCGGTGTCCATGGCGGCGAACGAAATCTTGCGCGCGTCGAGGTGTTTACGCACGATGCCGTTGACATCGGCCCGGGTGGTCGCCAGCACCATGCACGCCGCGTACCACACGCGATCGGCGCGCTTGGCCTCCACGACGACGCAGTTGGCCGAAATATCCAGCCCGATGTCGTAGTGCTCGCAGAAGGCCGCGGTGTCGGCGAGGTCGGGGTCGATTTCGCTGACCCACAGCCCGTCACTGCCCGCTCGGTCGATGTGGCGGCGGACCGGATCGCCGACCAGGTTCATCGCCTCGGCGACCGGAGCAAACGTCAGCCTGCCCACCTCCACGCTGTCCACGTCTGCGCTCTATCCTTCCGTGCTGCTGAATCGCTCACCGATGTAATCAAGCAACCGCGGGTCGTCCGACGTGAACCGGTCCACCTCTTCACCGCCGTCGCACCGCAACAAGGCGACAGTCACCCGATCCTCTTTCCGGGCGAGGATCGACCAGACGGCGCCCGCGTCCTCCCACCGCTGAAGTTCTGCGACCCGATCGGTGTCCATGCCTTCAGGATTGCACGCTCACGTAGGCTGCGGCCGTGAGTGCGGCATCGGCCGTCGCGGTCGCGGCGGACTTCGTCTGGCTGGGCATGGTGGTGGCGATCTCGTTCATCGAAACGCCGCTGAAATTCCGTGCTCCCGGTGTCACCCTGCCGATCGGTCTCGGCATCGGCCGGTTGGTATTTCGGACCCTCAACGGCTGTGAACTCCTGCTCGCCGGCCTCGTGGCGGTGGCGTTCGTCGTCGACGCGCCCGCCGTCGGGGCAGTGGTGGCGGCCGCCGTCGCGGTGGTCGCGCTACTTGCGCAGGTGCTGCTGGTGCGCCCGCGGCTCGCCAGCAGGTCGGATGCGGTCCTCGCTGGTGGTGAGGGGCCGCGTTCGCACGCCCATTGGGTCTACGTCGGGCTGGAACTCGTCAAAGTGACGGCATTGCTCATCGCGGGCATCGTCATGCTGAGCGCGTGAGACCATCCCTCAATGCGGCTGGGATTGCATGCGCTCGGCATCGGCAGCGGCGCCGACCGCGCCATCATCGACGCGGTCGCATCAGCCGCTGAACGGGCCGGGTTCGCGACGCTGTGGTCGGGCGAACACGTCGTGATGGTGGACGAGTCGGCGTCCCGCTATCCGTACTCGGACGACGGCCGCATCGCCGTTCCCGCCGAGGCCGACTGGATCGACCCGATGATCGGGTTGAGTTTCGCGGCGGCCGCGACCTCGACCATCCGGATCGCCACCGGCGTGCTGCTGCTGCCCGAGCACAACCCGGTGCTGGTGGCCAAGCAGGCCGCGACGCTGGACACGCTGAGCGGGGGCAGGCTGACGCTCGGCATCGGCATCGGTTGGTCGCGCGAGGAGTTCGACGCGCTCGGCGTCCCGTTCGAGCGACGGGGCGCGCGCACCAAGGAGTACGTCGACGCGATCCGCACACTGTGGCGCCACGACGTGGCGTCGTTCGGCGGCGAGTTCGTCAACTTCGACGCTGTGCGGGTCAACCCGAAACCGGTGCACGACCGCCGCATTCCGATCGTGCTCGGCGGCAACAGCGACGCGGCCCTGCGCCGGGTGGCGGCCTGGGGCGACGGCTGGTACGGGTTCAACCTCGACAGCGTCGACTCGGTGGCCGAACGCGTCGAGTTCCTCCACGGGCTGTGTCGCGAGCAGGGTCGCGATCCCGCCGAGCTTCGGTTGGCTGTCGCGCTTCGCGACCTGCGCCCGCCCGCCGCGGCGTCGCTGGCAGCCCTGGGAATCGATGAGCTGGTGCTCGTCGAGGGGCCGCCAGACGACGCGCGCGGCGCCGCCGACTGGGTGGGCACGCTCGCTGACCGCTGGATGGCGAAACGCTTCTAGCGCAGGAGATCGCCGGCCTGTTTCCGGGCGGCGTCGGCTATCTGCTTTTCCCGGGCATACAACAGCCCATAGGTGAACCCGTTCTCGCCGGGCGTTGTTCCGGCGGTCAGTGCAAAGCGGCGCAACGCATCCGATGCGACGACGCTGTCCTGGTGCTCGCCAAGTACGCGCTGGATCCGCTTGAAATGCTTCTCGACTTTCTTGACGGCAGCCGACCCGTCGATAGGCCGCCGCAGTTCGGCCGCGTAGCGCGCCCGTTTTGCCGCCTTGCGGGCGCGGTGCAGAAGCGCGCCGTCGCCGACATCCACCGCGGCGGCAAGCCGTCGGTCCGCCTTGCGTTCGGCCTTTATCGCCCGCTTGTGCAGCCTGTCGGCCGACGGCTCCGTCGTAGCAGGCACCTGAGTTCGCCACTGCTGCAATATCACCAGGATGTCGAGATACCTCGGCGACGCCATGGCCTCTGTTACTTCCTTGCGCGCCCGCAGTTGCTCTGATTGCAGCTCGGAGTTGATGCGGTTGGCCACGGGTCCGAGCACGAGTTCGGGCGGCCAGTCGGCGAGGACCTTCCCGAAGCGGCGCCGTTGCACCTGTCGGTCGCGAACTTCGCCGAGCAGGCCGGCGAACCACTTGAGCTCCTCGTCGACGTGCTCGGCGGCCGTCCGGTCCAGTAACTTGCCGAAAACCCGAATTGTGCTGCGCAACCGGCGGATTGCCACCCGGGTGTCGTGAATCGGGTCCTGTCCACGTCGCAGCGCTATGTCGCCGTCGAAGATGGCATCGATCTGCGCGGTCACATATTCGGCAAACGCTGACGGCGCGTCCCGGTGGGCGTTCGGTGTGTCAACTGCGCCCAGAGCGTGCTCGAGCTTCGACCGGTACCGCGACGGGCGCGCCCCCGCCTTGCTGAGCCGTTTGGCCAGCCGTCGCGAGAGCATCCGGCCCTCGCGTTCGTACTCGACCTCGATCTCTCGCCAGGCAAGCAAGCGGTGGTCAACAGAGGCGCGGACAAGGTCATCGGCCAGTTCCGCGTACACGCGATCGTGTCCGCGTTCGCGAAGGCGGTAGCGGGTGCGTTCGGTGCGCAGCGTCGCGACGTTGACGAGCGGCTTGCCAAGCCGCAGTCCGATCAGCAATTCCTCGAGCTCGGTGGGCGGCTCATCGGCCAGCGAGGTCCGAATCTCGATACGGCCGTCGACCGCCGGCACCTTGAGCTGCCAACCGGTGTCGTCGTCGCCATCGCGTCGACGGAGGACGATCCCGTGAGATTGAAGGTCGCGATCGGCGGTGTCGTAATACGCGCTTTCCAGCTGCACGGTGCTGGCATCGACATCGCCGCCGTCGACCAGGTCGTTCAGCCGAGGCACCTCGAATCGGTCGTCGACCTCCCATTTGTCTTCGCGTTCGAGCAGCTCGTGCATGCCATCACGGTTTTCCGAATCGGAACCGCACGAAACGTGGGTCAGTACGGGAAATCGGCCAGCGCCACGCCTCCGACGCGCTTACCGTCGTCGATCGACACCATGGCCGGAACGAGCTCGCTGGTCACCAAGCCGTGCTGGCGGGTGAGCTCGTCGATGATCTCGAAGGTCGCCGAGATGCGGTCGGGGGCGTCGACGACGACGGTGGTCACCGGCACCCGGCGGGCGAGTTGGAGCCAGCTGTCTCCGTGCGGTGTGTGGTCGCCGTGGAATCCCCAGATGCCCCGCAGCGCCGTCGCGCCGCGGGCCGATCGTGAGTCGAACAGTCGTCGGACGATGGCCCGGTGAACCGGCACACCGTTGTGCAGTGCCGCCTCGGACGTGTAGACCATCAGCTTCTGCCACAGCGGCCGACCTTGTTCGTCGGTCGCAGGCAGCGCAGGCGGACGGGCGAGGAGCTCGCCGTCACGTTTGCACAGCTGTGCCCGTTCGACCGTGAAAAGCGGTTCTCGCAAAAGGGTTTCAAGTTCGGGCAGTGCGTCGGTCACCTGGCCGCCGGTGCCGACCGCGATGATCATCACCGGCACCCCGATGTTGCGGCTGACGAAGCGGGCCCGTCTGCGTTGGCCACGGACCGTGCCGTCGACACCGAGGAACACCGACGCGCCTGCGAATCCGAGTCGATGCAACACCTCGCACACTGCGCGATACGCGGGCCGTCCGTCGGCGCGATCCTGGCGGCCGACGTAGACGGTGAGCTTTGCCGCATCGGGTGTCGAACCGTAACCGCCGAGGTGTGCGCGCTCGAGGGTGACGAGGCCGCGGGACATCAGTGCGGCTACCTGCTCGGCGAGCCCGGCCATCTTGTCAGTCGAATCCACCGCCGCGATCGCGATCGGTGAATCCTCCGACAGGCTCAGGGACTGGTCGCTTCGCAATTCGTGGTGCGGGCCGTAGCTCGCGATGCCGCGCAGCACGACGCTGGTGGCGACCGCATGCTCGCTGTAGAGGTCGAGCAGGGCGTCGGACAGGAAGCGATCGCCGTGCCTCAGGCGTTCGGCGAAGTACGAGGTGAGCTTGAGGTGGTCGGTCACAGAGCGGCTCCGATCCACTGACCCAGCCACGCAGCGGCAAGCCCGAGCACCACGCTGACCGCGATGTTGGCGTACGCCGCAACGACCTGGCGCTCCTCTGCAAGGCGCTGCGTTTCCAGCATCCATGTCGAGAAGGTCGTGTACGAGCCGACGAAGCCGGTACCGGCCATCAGCGCCACATGCGGGCTGAGCGCGAGCCCGGCGAAGAAGCCGAGCAGCATCGCCCCACTGAGGTTGACCGCGAGGGTGCCGAACGGAAACGGCTTGCCGATCCGCTTGGACACCGCACGGTCGAGCTGGAATCGAGCCACCGCGCCGGCCCCGCCGAGCAGCATCACGCCGATCCAGACGGCGGCGACTGTCATCGGCGCACCCTGACACGTCGGGTCAACGCGGTCGCGACGAAAACCGCGAGCAGGCCGGCCGTGATGCTCGCGACGGTGTAGCCGACGGCGAGACCGTAGTGGTGGTGCTCGAGCATCTTGACGGTCTCCACCTGCATGGTGGAGAAGGTCGTCAGGCCGCCGCACAGGCCGGTGCCAAGGAGCGGGCGTCGATAGCTTGAGGTCGGCAAACGCTCCAGCAGCCGGGTGACGAAATAGCCCAACAGGAATGCGCCCACGATGTTGACGATGAACGTGGGCCAGGGCCAGCGCCCGGGTTCGGGCGCGGCTAACGTCTCGAGCCCCGCCCGTGTGAGCGTGCCGATCGCTCCGCCGGCGAAAACGGCGGCCAACTCACGTCCGTCGAAACTGAACACAAGCCAAAGTAACGCCGTCAAGCTTCCGGACCCCCGTACGGCACGAATTACAGAGGAGCAGAATCGAGAGCATGGCCGCCAATCCCCGCGCCGGCAAGCCGGCGCAACCCGAAGACCTGATCGACGTGGCCCAGGTGGTCACCGCGTACTACACCGTCGAACCCGACCCGGACAACATCGACCAACAGGTGGCCTTCGGTACGTCAGGACATCGTGGTTCGAGCCTGGACGCCGCGTTCAACGAGGCGCACATCCTGGCCACCACCCAGGCGATCGCGGAGTACCGGAAGGCGCAGGGTACGTCGGGCCCGCTGTTCATCGGCCGTGACACCCACGCGCTGTCGGAACCGGCGTGGGTTTCGGCGCTCGAGGTGCTGGCGGCCAACGACATCGTGGCGATGATCGACTCGGCCGACCGCTACACGCCGACCCCCGCTGTCAGCCACGCGATCCTGTCGTTCAACCGGGGCCGCGACAGCGACCTGGCCGACGGCATCGTCGTCACCCCGTCGCACAACCCGCCGCGCGACGGCGGATTCAAATACAACCCGCCCAACGGCGGCCCCGCCGACACCGATGCCACAGGCGTGATCGCCAAGCGAGCCAACGAGATCCTGCGCGACGGGCTCACGGCGGTGAAGCGGGTGCCGCTGGCCCGTGCTGTGCAGTCGGCGCAGCGTCACGACTACATGGACGCCTACATCGCCGACCTGCCGAACGTCGTGGACATGCACGCGATCAGTGCGGAGAAGATCCGCATCGGCGCCGACCCGTTGGGCGGGGCGAGCGTCGACTACTGGGGCGCGATCGCTGAACGGCACAACCTCGAGTTGACGGTGGTCAACCCGCTTGTCGACGCCACGTGGCGATTCATGACGCTGGACACCGACGGCAAGATCCGGATGGACTGCAGCTCACCCAACGCGATGGCCTCGCTGATCGCCAACCGCGAGTCCTACCAGATCGGGACCGGCAACGACGCCGACTCCGACCGGCACGGGATCGTCACCCCCGACGGCGGACTGCTCAATCCGAATCACTATCTGGCCGTGGCGATCGAATATCTTTGCACCAACCGCCCGGAGTGGCCCGCGTCGACGGCTGTCGGCAAGACCGCGGTCAGCTCGTCGATCATCGACCGGGTCGTCGCCGGCCTGGGCCGCAAGCTGCTCGAGGTGCCGGTCGGATTCAAGTGGTTCGTCGACGGATTGATCAGCGGCACCATCGGTTTCGGTGGCGAGGAGAGTGCTGGGGCGTCGTTCCTGCGGCGCGACGGGTTGACGTGGACCACCGACAAGGACGGCATCATCCTGGCGCTGCTGGCATCGGAGATTCTCGCCGTCACGGGCGATTCACCGTCGCAACGCTACGTAGCGCTGGCCGAAAAGTACGGCGTGTCAACGTATGCGCGTGTCGACGCGCCTGCCGACCGTGAACAGAAGGCGCGGCTGGCGAAGCTGTCCCCAGAGCAGGTGACGGCCACCGAACTCGCCGGTGAGGAGATCACCGCCAAGCTGACGACCGCGCCCGGCAATGGCGCACCGCTCGGCGGGTTGAAGGTGACGACGGAGAACGCGTGGTTCGCCGCGCGGCCGTCGGGCACCGAAGACGTCTACAAGATCTACGCCGAGTCGTTCAAGGGACCCGATCATCTGGCCGAGGTGCAGGAAGCGGCACGTGAAGTGGTGAACAAGGTCATCGCGTGAGTTCGGAGAGCGACTGTCGCACTGAGACAACCGAATCCAAGGAGCCGCTGCCACGCGAAGTCTGGCTGCTGATCGCGGCCAACGTCGTCGTCGCACTCGGCTACGGCGTGGTCGCCCCGGTTCTTCCGCAGTACGCACGTCACTTCGGTGTCAGCATCAGCGCCGCGACGTTCGTCATCACCGCGTTCGCGCTCATGCGCCTGGTCGCCGCGCCGCCCGCCGGATTGCTGGTGCAACGGGTGGGCGAGAGGCGCATCTACGTCAGCGGTCTGGTCATCGTTGCGTTGTCCACCGGCGCCTGTGCCTTTGCGCAAACGTATTGGCAGCTGCTGGTTTTCCGCTCATTGGGTGGCCTGGGGTCGGCGATGTTCACGGTGTCATCGCTGGGCCTGATGATCCGGATCTCACCGCCGGACGCGCGAGGCCGCGTCGCGGGCATGTTCTCGTCGGGATTCCTGATCGGGTCCGTCGGTGGACCGGTGCTGGGCAGCCTGACCGCGGGTTTGGGATTGGCGGCTCCCTTTGTGATCTACGGCGCAGCACTGCTGGTGGCCGCAGCAGTGGTCTTCATCAGCCTGCGCCATTCCGCAATCGCGTTACCGGAAGCGACGACCGAACCCACTGTTTCGGTGCGAACAGTGTTGCGGCACAGGGCTTATCGCGCCGCACTGTTCTCCAACTTCGCCACCGGGTGGGCGGCTTTCGGGTTACGCATCGCGCTGGTGCCGCTGTTCGTCGTCGAAGGGTTGGGTTACGGACCGGGCTTCGCAGGATTGGCGCTGGCGACGTTCGCGATCGGCAACATCTTGGCTGTGATCCCGAGTGGGTACCTGTCCGACCGGGTCGGGCGGCGCAAGCTGCTCATCGCCGGGCTGACGGTGTCGGCGGGCTCGACAGTTCTTGTCGGGTACACGTCGTCGCTGCCGGTGTTCCTGGCGGCGGCCCTGGTGACGGGCGCGGCGACCGGCGTCTTCGTCTCTCCCCAGCAGGCCGCGGTGGCGGACATCGTCGGCAACAAATCGCGCGGCGGCACCGCCGTCGCGACATTCCAGATGATGGCCGATTTTGGGTCGATCGTCGGATCACTGGCCGTCGGCCAGGTGGCCGAGCACGGCTCGTTCGCCATGGCGTTCACGGTCAGTGGCGCCATCCTGCTGGCGGCGGCGATCGGGTGGGTGTTCGCGCCGGAAACGCGCGGCCTGCCGCCCGTTCGCCCGACACCCATGCGCGCGTTCGGTCCAGAGGCCGGCGGTGAACTGCCGTGACCAGTGGTTTTGAAGGCTTCCTGCAGGTGGTGTAGCTTCGATGGGCACAACAACACGGGGCTATGGCGCAGCTGGTAGCGCACCACACTGGCAGTGTGGGGGTCAGGGGTTCGAGTCCCCTTAGCTCCACCCATTCGACTTGGCGTTTTGCCAACTTCGCGACGGGCTTCGAGCCCCACAGAATCGTTTTGACGACAGTTTTGACGACAGTCGTCGTTCGAACGCTGACGCCACACTCGAACAGTCGGGGTTTGACGACACTCAGCTGCCAGTCTTGTTGCGCGGGGAAGTTCGCGCTATTCCGCGCGGTAAACAGACCCATCGCGGCGACGAACAAGGCCATGTCGCAGCTTACGACCGCATCAAGGAATTGCCGCCG
>NZ_JAVHWK010000210.1:0-10466 GCF_032159775.1 Mycobacterium sp. | reverse complement strand
ACCTTGATGCCGTTGTCATGGAACATCGGCAGGTGCGGCGCTGGGTTCGAGCCCGCGGTTTCGACGATCTTGATGCCCGCGTCGACGATCACCTGCCGGTACTCGTCATACGGCGGCGGGTTGATGGTCGGCAGGATCGTCAGGTTCACGCCGAACGGCTTGTCGGTCAGATCGCGACAGTTGGCGATCTCGCGGGCCAGATCGGCGGGCGTCGGCTGCGTCAGCGCGGTGATGAAACCCAGCGCACCGGAGTTCGCCACCGCTGCAACGAGTTCGGCGCGGCCGACCCACTGCATACCACCCTGCACCACGGGGTGCTCGACCCCGAATGTCTCGGTGAACTTCGTCCTGATCGTCATCGCGGCGCCATCCTGATCGCACCGTCCAGCCGGATTACCTCGCCGTTGAGCATCGGGTTCTCCACGATGTGCACGGCAAGCGCGCCGTACTCGTCGGGGTCACCCAGACGGGCGGGGTGGGGCACCTGCTTACCGAGTGAGGCCTGCGCCTCCTCCGGGAGCGAGCCAAGTAGCGGGGTCTTGAACAGACCAGGCGCGATGGTGACGACGCGGATCAGATCGCGGGACAGGTCGCGGGCGATCGGCAGGGTCATGCCGACGACGCCGCCCTTGGATGCCGAGTACGCGGCCTGGCCGACCTGGCCCTCGAATGCCGCGACGGACGCGGTGTTGACGATGACGCCACGCTCGCCGTTGATCGGTTCGGTCTTGGCGATGCGCTCAGCGGCAAGCCGCAGCACGTTGAAGGTGCCGATCAGGTTGACCTCGATGACCTTCTTGAACCCGTCGAGGGGGAACGGGCCGTCCTTGCCCAGCGTCTTGATCGCATTGCCGATGCCCGCGCAATTGACGTTGATGCGCAGCGGACCCATCTTCTCGGCGGCGTCCAGCGCCGCGGTGACCGCGTCGGGATCGGTCACGTTGGTCTCGACGAACTGGGCGCGGCCGCCGAGTTCGGCCACTGCGTCGCCACCCCTGAGGTCGATGACGACCACCGATGCGCCCCTGTCCAGCAGGCGCTTGGTGGTCGCGAGGCCGAGGCCGGAGGCACCTCCGGTGACGACGGCTACGGCGTCTTTGATCTCCACTTAATGCGTTCCTTTCATTTGAAGCGAGCGGGTCGCTGTTGCTCGGGCGAGCAGACGCAAATGTCCCGTTAGTGCGGCGTGTCGCGGCACTTTTGCGCTCCCCTACTTACGTGTGGGCCCAGCTCGGCGAAGAAGTTCGTACCTATTTCCAGTCGCGTAGAACGGATTCGATGTCCGTGCCCGGCTCGCCGAGCGGCTTCGGGGTGGGCGGCGCACTGCGGGAGAACCTCGGCGCGGGTGACGGCAGCAGCACGTCGCCGTCGTGATAGAACGTGTCGCGTTCGGTGTTGTGCGGTTCGTTCAGCACCTCGGCGAAGGAGAGGACGGGCGTGGCGCACGCGTCGCCGTCGGCGAACACCTTGGCCCAGTGATCGCGGTCGGCCGAGGCGAACACCTCGGCGAAGCGGGCGCGCAGTTCCGGCCATCGGCTGACGTCCTGCTGGGCAGGCAGATCCTCGCCATCGAGGCCGAGACCCTTGAGCAACTCCGCGTAGAACTGCGGTTCGATCGAACCGATCGACATGTAGCGACCGTCGGCGCACTCGTAGGTGTCGTAGTACGGCGCCCCGCTGTCGAGCATGTTGGTGCCGCGTTCGTCAGACCAGAGTCCGCCCGCCCGCATCCCCCACATCATCGCCATCAGGATGTTGGAGCCGTCGACCATCGCCGCGTCCACCACCTGACCCTTGCCTGATGTCTGCCGCTCCCACAATGCAGCGAGGATGCCGACGATCAGGAACATCGAGCCGCCGCCGAAGTCGCCGGTCAGGTTGAGCGGCGGCACCGGACGACCGTCCTTGTGACCGATGGAGTGCAGCAGGCCGTTGAGCGAGATGTAGTTGATGTCGTGACCGGCCTGCTGGCTGCGCGGACCGGTTTGTCCCCAACCGGTCATCCGTGCGTACACCAGCCGTTCGTTGACCTTGGCGCAGTCGTCGGGGCCTAGGCCCAGCCGCTCAGTGACACCTGGCCGGTAGCCCTCGATCAGAACGTCGGCCTTGGCGATCATCGCCAGCACCTGGTCGCGACCCTCGTCGGATTTCAGGTTGGCCGCGACCGCACGCCGGTTGCGGTTCAACGCTTCGTGGCTGCCCTTCGGCACTCCCCCGGTGCCGCCCGGGCGCTCGACGCGTACGACGTCGGCGCCGAGGTCGGCGAGGATCATCGCCGCGTGCGGCCCGGGGCCGATGCCGGCCAGTTCGACGATTCGCAATCCCTGCAGTGGTCCCGCCATTGAGAACCCGCCTCCCGTAGTTGACCGCGACATAGCTTACTTGTATAACCAAGTGGACCATTCGTCGGCTCGATAGGACCTCGTGCTCCTCTCGTCCGCGCCCGAATCTAAGGTTCAACCATGACTTCCATCGACGCCGGCACCGGATCGTATGTGAGCGTCGACGGCCTGGGGGTGAGTCTCGGCGACGGCGTGCTGTCGCTGACGCTGAACCGGCCGGACAGCCTCAACTCGTTGACCGCGACGATGCTCAACGGCGTCGCGGACGCGCTGGACAAGGCGGCCGTCGACCCACAGGTCAAGGTCGTCCGACTGGCCGGTGCGGGCCGTGGGTTCAGTTCGGGCGCGGGGATCAGCGCGGACGACCAGTCGAAGAAGGCCGGCGGGTTGACGGTGCTGGACGCGGCGAATCGCGCGGTCCGCTCGATCGTCGCGTGTCCGCGCCCTGTGGTCTCGGTGGTACAGGGGCCCGCCGCAGGAGTCGGCGCATCGCTCGCGTTGGCTTGCGACATCGTAATCGCCTCGGACAAGGGCTATTTCATGCTCGCCTTCACCAAAATCGGCCTGATGCCCGACGGCGGCGCTTCGGCACTCGTCGCTGCGGCCGTCGGCCGGATCCGGGCGATGCGGATGGCACTGCTCGCGGACAAGATCCACGCCGACGAGGCATTCCAGGCGGGCCTGGTGACCGCTGTTTACCCGGCCGACGAGCTCGCCGCGCAAGTGGACAAGGTGATCGCGACGCTGGTGCGCGGACCGGTGATTGCGTTGGCGAAGACCAAGGACGCCATCAACGCGACGACGCTGACCGAACTCGAAGGCGCACTCGAGCGCGAACACACCGGACAGGCTGCGCTGCTGCGGGGCACCGACTACCGCGAGGGCATCAAAGCCTTCCAGGAACGACGCGCGGCCAGCTTCACCGACTCGTAAACGACAAGGCCAGCGCGAAATTCGGTGGACGCGGCCACGGTCGGTCCGCCACGATCGACGTCATGAGCACGCAAATCGACATCGAGAAGCCGGTAGCCGACGCCGGCCGATGGCGGGTGCTCGCACCGTTCCGGTCACGCGAGTACCGCCTGCTGATCACCGCTGTGTCGCTGTCGATCTTCGCCGACGGCATGTTCGCGGTGGTGTTGGCCCTTCAGGTGATCGAGCTCGACAACAACCCCGTGTCATTGTCGATCGTGACGACGTGCTGGGGCGCGGCGTTCGTCGCCTTCGTTCTGGTGGGCGGGATCACGGCGGACCGGATCAAACAGCGCACGATCATCATTGGCACCGAGTCCGTCAACGTGATCGCGTCGTCGGCCATCGCGGTCCTGGGCCTGGCCGGTTCGCTGCAGGTCTGGCATCTCGCGGTGGCCTCAGCGGCGATGGGCGCCGCGGCTGCGTTCTTCTTTCCCGCGTACAGCGCGATCCTGCCGAGAATTCTGCCCGCCGACCAACTTCTGGCGGCCAACGGCGTCGAAGGCGTTGTGCGCCCGGTTTTTCAGCGCGCTGTCGGCCCTGCGGTCGCCGGTATCGTGGTCGGCCTGTCGTTCCCTGCGTTGGGCGCCACCACCGTCGCGGTGTTGTTCACGATTGGTCTCGTGTTGCTGATTGCCACCCGGCTGACGCCGAAAACGCTTGTCGCAGAGCCTGATCGCGAGCGACCGCACGTGCTGCGTGATCTGCACGACGGCTTCAGCTTCATGCTGCGTACGGCGTGGCTGCTGTGGACGCTGCTGTTTGCGAGCATGTTCGTGCTGGTGGTGTTGGGGCCGATCGAGGTGCTGCTTCCGTTCATCGCCAAGGACCGGTTCCACGACGGCGCCAAGACGTACGGCTTCATCCTGGCGTTCTTCGGGATGGGCAGCGCGCTCGGCGCGCTCGGGGTGTCATCCAGACGCCTGCCTCGTCGCTACCTGTCGGTGATGATGGCGATGTGGAGCATCGGCTCCGTGCCGCTGGTGATCGTCGGCTTCACATCGTCGTTCCCGCTGATGGCCCTGGCAACGTTCGTCATCGGCGTCACCGACGGTGCGGGCATGGTCATCTGGGGCACGCTGCTGCAGCGGCGGGTGCCGACGGAGATGCTCGGTCGGGTGTCGAGCCTGGACTTCTTCGTCTCGCTGGCATTCATGCCGGTGTCGTTCGCGATCGTCGGCCCGCTTTCGAAGGTCGTCTCGATGGAGACGATCTTCCTGGTGGCTGGTCTCGCACCGGTGGCGTTCGCCGCCGTCGCGATGTTCGCCGCTCGGATGCGAAGCGACGAACTGGCGTACCCGTTGCGTTAGACGCCGAACACCGGCGGCAGTACGACCACCATGATCAGGCCCCACACCATGTGGGTGAGGATCGGTGCGAGCACTCCGCCGGTGGCTCGGCGCTCGAAGGCGCATACCGCTCCGAGAATAATCGCGGCGAAGGTGAGCATCGGGTTGAGCGTCGAGACACCGATGGCCAGGGTGTATACGATCGTGGAAATGAGTGCCGGATGGTGCTTTTCGAGCGCCGAGTACAGCGCGCCACGGAAGAAGATCTCCTCTGCCAGTCCGTTGATGACGGTGATGAACACGATCAGCGGCAGGCTGCCCTGTGTCGCGAACTCGAGTACCGCGGCGGTGTAGTCCCGCAGCGCGGGAACCTCACGGGCGATCAGCCCGCCCAGGATGAACACGCCGCCGAGCGCCAGACCGATGACCGTGCCGCTGATGACCGGGCGTTGGTTGCGGCCGAAGAAACGCACGTGTCCGAGATGTATCGGACGCGCAAGCAGCGCACCGAACGCCCATACTCCCGCCAGCGCCAGCGTGAGTCCGTAGAACGAGCTGTCGCCGGGATCGCGGCCCAGTGAATAGCCGAGCAGCGTCGCGCCGATCACCACGATGATCGCAACCGCGATGCGACGTCGCCGCACGACTGCGGGCGGCTCGTGAACGGGGACAGCGACTCTGGTGAAGTTGTCCCTCACCTCCTGGAGAAACGGAGGATGCGTCGCGGGGGACTCGGTCGTAGTCGGTTCTGTCATCCCAAGTGTGCCTTCGGTGTGAGGTTGATCAGGGTGTCCAGGCCCGTCCGCAACGCTGCGGCGACGGGTCCGGGGAGTTCGTTGATGAGCCCGAGGAGCGGTCGGGCGATCGGCGGCGTGACCGATCTCGCCAGCCGGCGGATGCGCAGGGTGTCCCCGCCGGCCCACACCGGGTCGGTGTCAGCGAGATGATGAGGGTCGGCAAGTTCGTTGACAGGAAACGCGCGGCCATTCGGCAACGACCGTTTGATCGCATCGTCGATGCCAAGGAGACCACCCGGCGGGTCGTCCACCAGCTCGCGCAGGCCATCAGAGGCGCGCATCGGATGATCAAGTGACTCAACCAAATCGGCGGCAAGTCCACCGGGCACCGGCAGCACGGCGGCGGTCAGCATCGATGCCAAGCCGGTATCCACTCCACGGATCGGCACACTAACCCGCCGCTGTCCCGTCGCGCGGCCATATGCGGCCAACAGGTCGCGGTAGGTGGTGGTTTCCGGACCGGAGATGTCGTAGGCACCCGCGGGCACCCGGTCTGCGTCGGCGGCGATCGTCAGGTAGTAGAGAACGTCGGCGATGGAGATCGGGTCCATCGGGTTGTTCATCCACTCCGTCGAGGGAATCACCACGAAGCGGTCGCCGACGTAGCGCAGCATCTCGAATGAGGTGGAACCCGCGCCGATGATCATCGCGGCGCCCAGCCAGACCACCTCGGGTCCACCGTCAATGGTCAACGCTTCCGCGACCTCGGCCCGGCTGGTCAAGTGCTCGGACAGATCGCCTTCCTCCGGCACGAAACCGCCGAGGTAGACGACGCGGCCAACGCCGACCTCCTTGGCGGCCTCGGCGACATTGGTCGCGGCCGCGTTGTCGGCGTCACGAAAGTCGGGCTGACCGATGCCGTGCACCAGGTAGTAGACGACGTCGACCGGCTTCGCTTCGGCGAACGCCGCCCGGGCCGACACCGGATCGTGTGCGTCCATTGCGACGGCCGTCACGTCACCGCTCCAGCCGAAATCGGCCAGCCGATCGACGTTGCGAGACGTGGCGACGACATCGTGGCCCTGGGACAGTAATTCGGTGACGAGCCGGGAGCCGACGTAGCCGGTGGCCCCGGTGACCAGTATTCGCATTGCTTTCACCGTACGTTCTTACCCGCGCACGGCCGAAGGGAACCGGAACGGTCAGCCGGTCGCAGTGCGGTGCAGATCGATCAACCGCTGGTAAGCCTCGGCGTTGTAGCGGTTGTTGGCGATCTCGGCGTCGCTGAGTTCGCGCCGAACAGCGCCAGGCACACCGGTGACGAGCGATCGCGGCGGCACCACGGCGCCACCGAGCACCAGCGCGGAGGCGGCGATCAAGGAGCCCTTGCCGATGCATGCGCCGTTGAGGATGACGGCGCCCATGCCGATGAGGACGTCGTCTTCGACCTCGCAGCCGTGCAGCACGGCGTTGTGGCCGACGCTGACACCTGCGCCGATCTTGACGGGGAACTCCGGGTCGACATGGATGGTCACGCCGTCCTGGATGTTGGTGCCGAACCCGATCTCGATGGGTTCCGCCTCGGCACGCAGCGTCGCGCCGTACCAGACGCTGGCCCTGGCGGCGAGGCTGACCTGGCCGATCAGGCTCGCATTCGGCGCGACCCAGCTCTCGGCGTGCATTTCGGGCGCACGTCCGCGAATGGACACGATCAGCGGCTCAGCCATGCGCGCCATCGTAGGCACTTGGAGCCGCGCCGGCGGCGACATCAACCCCGGCGCCGACCCACGGCACGAGTTACACCCCTTGGTACACCTTGCGATAGCTCGACGGGGACATGCCCATGCCGCGGCGCAGGTGATGTCGCAGATTGCCGCCGGTGCCAAGGCCAGAAAGCCTGGCGATTTCGTCGATCGGCAGATCGCGGGACTCGAGTAGCTCGCGGGCGCGGTCGACGCGCCTGCTCCTGATCCAGGCACCCGGCGACTCTCCGGTCTCCTCTTGGAACCGCCGGTTGAAGGTGCGGGCGCTCATCTTCGCGTGCCGGGCCAGCCGCTGCACCGTCAATTCGCCATCGAGATGTTCCAGCGCCCACTCGCGCGTCGTCGCGGTCGAATGGTGGTCCTGCATTGGCACGTGGCGTTCGATGAACTGCGCCTGACCACCTTCCCGCCACGGCGGCACCACGCAGTACCTGGCGACGGCGTTGGCCACCTGTGCGCCGTGGTCACGTCGAATGATGTGCAGGCACAAGTCGATCCCGGCGGCGAGTCCGGCGGACGTCAGGATGTCTCCGTCATCGACAAACAAGACGTTCTCGTCGACAAGCACCTCGGGATGCATGCGCCGCATCGCGTCGGCGAACTTCCAGTGGGTGGTCGCGGGCCGGCCGTCGAGCAGACCGGCCGCGGCGAGAACGAACGCGCCGGTGCAGATCGACACCAGCCGGGTGCCGGGCCGGATCAGTGCCAACGCGGCGGAAACCTCTGCCGAGAGCAGGCCGTCGATGCGGGCGGACGGGTACCGCGTTCCGGGGATGACGACGGTGTCGGCAACGGCAAGCGCGTCGACCCCCGCGCCGGGCACGATGTCGAATCCCGACGTCGCAGCGACCGGGCCATCGGTCAGCCCGCAGGTGGCCACCTCGTAGAGCGCATTGCCGTCGGCATCGGTGGCACTCGAGAACAAGGTCGGCGCGATCGTGGCGTCGAAGCCGACCACGGGTGGCAGGAGCAGGACGGCAACACGGTGCATGGGTCCAGTTTGGCATGTTTTTAATGACTGTTGTCATTCTTGCCACTATCCGTGGGGCGGCCCGTCGGACACAGTGTTCTGGTGACGCTCGCCGCCGCTGACAAACGCACGCACCTCAGCCGGATCCACTGGGCCTGGGTGGTGGCCGCCGTGAGCTTCGTCGCGATCCTCGGCGCCGCGGGGTTCCGCTCGGTCCCCGGGGTGATGATGACGCCGCTACACCACGAGTTCGGCTGGTCACATGGCGTGGTGGGGCTGGCGATGTCGGTCAACATGACGCTGTTCGGCCTGACGGCACCGTTCGCGGCCGCCTTGATGGATCGGTTCGGCGTGCGGCCCGTTCTCTCGGTCGCGTTGACGCTCATCGCAACCGGATCGGCACTCAGCGTCTTCATGACCACCAGTTGGCAGCTGGTGCTGTTGTGGGGCGTTCTGGTGGGTGTCGGCACCGGCTCGATCTCGATGGGCTTCGTCGCGACGGTGGCCACCCGGTGGTTCGAAGCGCGACGCGGTCTTGTCACCGGCGTGCTCACCGCGGCGAGCGCGACGGGTCAGCTGATCTTCCTGCCGGTGGTCGCGCAGGTCACCGAGCACCACGGGTGGCGCTGGGCGTCCCTCATCGTCGCCGCGGCGGCCCTCGCCGTTGTCCCTGTGGTCCTGGTGTTCATGCGCAACTACCCGCAGGACAAGGGCTTGACCGCCTACGGCGCCACCGAAGCGGCCGAGCCCGCCGCGGTGCCCGCCTCGAGTTTCCGCACCGCGTTCGACGGGCTGCTGCTCGGCGCGAAGGTGCCCGCGTTCTGGCTTTTGGCCGCCAGCTTCGCGATCTGCGGCATGACGACCAACGGCCTGATCGGGACGCACTTCATTCCCGCGGCCAACGACCACGGCATGCCGACGACCGTGGCGGCGGGTCTGCTGGCCACCATCGGCATCCTCGACGTCGCCGGCACGGTGTTCTCCGGCTGGCTCACCGACCGCGTCGACCCGCGACTGCTGCTGGTCGTCTACTACACCGGCCGCGGCGTGTCTCTGCTGTTGCTGCCGTCGCTGCTCTCCCCGCATGCCGAACCCAGCACCTGGGTGTTCGTCATCTTCTACGGCCTGGACTGGGTGGCCACCGTCCCGCCGACGATCGTGCTGTGCCGCAATTACTTCGGCGCGAGTACGCCAGTGGTGTTCGGTTGGGTCTTCGCGTCGCACCAACTCGGCGCCGCGGTCGCCGCCGCCGGAGCCGGCAAACTTCGCGATTTGCAGGGCGATTACGACCTTGCGTTCTACCTCGCCGCAGGCCTTTGTATCATCGCCGCGGCGCTGTGTGGGAATGTTCGCAAAGCGCAGGTCAGCACCCCCGCGACATGACTTTTTGGTGATCCTGACTTTGGCAATGACTGCTCAGTGCACCTAACATGCGTAACGACTGACGAGCTGAGGAGCCGATAGTGAAGACTCGCACCAGCAAGGCAACGGGCGCGGCGGCGGCGATCGTCGCGATCGCGGCATCGATACCGCTTGCAATCAACGCGTACGCCGACCCGGAAACGCCGCAGCCCGCTGTGGAGATCCCCGACCCGCAGGGCAACTGCGATCCGTTCAAGGCCGCAGTGCCCAACTGGAAGGCGCTGAACGACGAGCCGGTCGGCAAGGCGCTGGCCAGCATCCCTGACATCAGCACCTTCAACTCGGCGGTGTCCGGCGGGTTGAACCCGGCCGTCAACATCACCTCGGTGCTGGACAACGGCCCGTATGTGGTGTTCGCGCCGACCAACGACGCATTCGCCGCGCTCGAGCCCAGCCAGCTCGAGGCCCTCAAGACCGATCCGGCCGCGCTGACCAAGCTGGACTATTACCATGTGTTCCTCGGCCTGCTGGGCCCCGAAGACGTGCACGGGCAGCGCCCCACTCAGGAGGGCGCCGACATCAAGACCGAGGGCAAGAACGGCGACATCAAGGTCAACGGCACCGCCAAGGTGATCTGCGGTGGCATTCAGGCCGAGAACGCGCGCATCTACATCATCGACACGGTGCTGGATCCCGCGAATCCGCCCGAGCCGCTGACCCCGACCGTGAGCGGCTCGTCGTCGACAACGACCACCACGACGACCACGACGTCGGCGCTGCCGAACGCCGAGGTGGTCCCCGGTGCCGAGGCGCCCGCCGGATAACTCCGTTCGACGCGCCTACTTCGCCTTCCAGACAGGTTGGCGCTTCTCGGCGAACGCCAGCGGTCCTTCCCTGGCGTCCTCCGAGCGGATCAACGTCCCGATCTCGCGCATGGTCCTGCCCCAGCCGGGCTCGTCGCCGGCGATAACGCCCTCGTCGACGCCCATCGCCACCCGCTTGCTGGCCCACACGGCCAGCGGTGCGTTGAC
>NZ_JAVHWK010000207.1:0-34285 GCF_032159775.1 Mycobacterium sp. | reverse complement strand
TCCACCAGGCGTACGACGACCTGGCGACCACGGCGCTGCGGTTCATCGCCGAGGCCGGCGGGGAGCAGGCGGTCGCGGACTTCGCCCGGCGCCGCGTCGCCGAGGTGGAGGAGCGGTACCGGGCGCTACTGGACGCGGCCCCGGACAGTAAGAAGGCGGAGGTGCTCGCCCAGGCGCTGACCGTGGACGGGTTCGCGGCCTCGACCCTGGAAGCCGGTACCGGTGCCCAGTTATGCCAGCATCACTGCCCGGTCGCGCACGTGGCAGAGCAGTTCCCCCAATTGTGCGAGGCCGAGACCGAGGTCTTCTCCCGGCTACTCGGCAAGCACGTCCAACGACTCGCCACCATCGCTCACGGTGATGGCGTATGCACCACGCATATCCCTGGCCGAGGGCCAGTTTCCCCTGTATCCGATGGCGAATCTGCGAGGACTGCAAGATGACGCAAACCGCTCACCCCGAGCTCGATGGTCTCGGCACGTATAAGTTCGGCTGGTCCGACAGTGATGCTGCCGGTGCCGCCGCCAAGCGCGGCCTCAGCACCGACGTGGTGCGGGGCATCTCGGCGCTGAAGAGCGAGCCCGAGTGGATGCTGGACCTGCGGCTGAAGGGCCTGAAGCTCTTCGACCGCAAGCCGATGCCGTCCTGGGGTGCCGACCTGTCCGGCATCGACTTCGACAACATCAAGTACTTCGTCCGCTCCACCGAGAAGCAGGCGACCAGCTGGGACGAGCTGCCCGCGGACATCAAGAACACCTACGACAAGCTGGGCATCCCCGAGGCGGAGAAGCAGCGCCTGGTCTCCGGCGTCGCCGCCCAGTACGAGTCCGAGGTCGTCTACCACCAGATCCGCGAGGACCTGGAGCAGCAGGGCGTGCTCTTCCTGGACACCGACACCGGCCTGCGTGAGCACCCGGAGATCTTCCAGGAGTACTTCGGGTCGGTCATCCCGGTCGGCGACAACAAGTTCGCCTCGCTCAACTCCGCGGTCTGGTCGGGTGGCTCGTTCATCTACGTGCCGCCGGGCGTCAACGTCGAGATCCCGCTGCAGGCCTACTTCCGGATCAACACCGAGAACATGGGCCAGTTCGAGCGGACGCTGATCATCGTCGACGAGGACGCCTACGTGCACTACGTCGAGGGCTGTACCGCGCCGATCTACAAGAGCGATTCGCTGCACTCCGCGGTCGTCGAGATCATTGTGAAGCCCGGTGGCCGTTGCCGTTACACGACCATCCAGAACTGGTCGAACAACGTCTACAACCTGGTCACCAAGCGTGCGCGCGCGGAGGCCGGCGCCACGATGGAGTGGGTCGACGGCAACATCGGCTCTAAGGTGACGATGAAGTACCCGGCGGTGTGGATGACCGGCGAGCACGCCAAGGGCGAGGTGCTTTCGGTGGCATTCGCCGGCGAGGGTCAGCACCAGGACACCGGCGCCAAGATGCTCCATCTGGCACCCAACACGTCGTCGAACATCGTGTCGAAGTCTGTTGCCCGTGGCGGCGGGCGGGCGTCCTACCGTGGCCTCGTTCAGATCAACAAGGGCGCACATGGATCGCGCTCAAGCGTGAAATGCGATGCGCTGCTTGTCGATACGATCAGCCGCAGCGACACCTATCCCTACGTCGATATCCGCGAGGACGACGTCACGATGGGTCACGAGGCCACTGTGTCGAAGGTCAGCGCGGACCAGCTCTTCTATCTGATGAGCCGCGGCATGACCGAGGACGAAGCGATGGCGATGGTCGTTCGCGGCTTCGTCGAGCCGATCGCCAAGGAGCTCCCGATGGAGTACGCGTTGGAGCTGAACCGTCTGATCGAGCTGCAGATGGAAGGCGCGGTCGGATAGTGGCGCAGGATCTGACAGCGACTCTGGAGGGCAGGACCAAGGGCGAGATCTTCACGTCATTCGATGTCGACGCCTTCGAGGTGCCGCACGGGCGTGATGAGATCTGGCGGTTCACACCTCTGAAGCGCTTACGAGGCCTGCACGACGGTTCGGCGGCCGCGACCGGCAGCGCCCGGATCGACGTGACCGAACGCCCGGGCGTGACGGTGGAAACTGCGCGCCGCGGCGACAAGCGGCTCGGCGAAGGCGGTGTTCCCGCCGACCGCGTTGCCGCCCAGGCGTTCTCATCGTTCAACAACGCGACGGTCGTGACCGTCGGCAAGGACACCCAGGTATCCAAGCCGGTCGAGATCGTCATCACCGGACCCGGTGAGGGTGCGACGGCTTACGGGCATTTGCAGGTGCGTGTCGGCGAGCTGAGCGAGGCGGTCGTCGTCATCGATCAGAGCGGCAGCGGAACCTACGCCGACAACATCGAGTTCGTCGTGGCGGACGCCGCGCGGCTGACCGTGGTGTCGATCGCCGACTGGGCCGACGATGCGGTGCATGTCAGCAGCCACCACGCGGTGCTTGGCAAGGATGCGGTGCTGCGGCACGTCGCGGTGACCCTCGGTGGTGACGTCGTGCGGCTCACCGCCCGCACCCGATTCGACGCTCCCGGCGGAGACGCCGAGTTGCTCGGGCTGTACTTCGCCGATGACGGGCAGCACTTCGAGTCGCGGCTGCTGGTCGACCACGCCCAGCCGAACTGTCGCTCGCATGTCACCTACAAGGGTGCGCTGCAGGGAGATCCGGACTCGGACAGGCCCGATGCGCACACCGTGTGGGTGGGCGACGTGCTGATCCGGGCGGCGGCCACCGGCACCGAGACCTTCGAGACGAACCGCAATCTGGTTCTCACCGATGGCGCCCGCGCCGACTCGGTGCCGAATCTCGAGATCGAGACCGGTGAGATCGCAGGCGCCGGGCACGCCAGCGCCACTGGACGTTTCGACGACGAGCAACTGTTCTATCTGCAGGCCCGCGGCATTTCGGAGGATCAGGCCCGTCGCCTCGTCGTCCGAGGTTTCTTCGGCGAACTGATTCAGAAGATCGCCGTGACGGCGGTGCGTGAACGCCTGACAGACGCCATCGAACACGAACTAGAGATAACGGAATCAAGGACAGCCACCTCATGACCACACTGGAAATCAAGGATCTGCACGTCAGCGTTGTGTCCAAGGAGGACGGGACCGACATCCCGATCCTGAAGGGCGTCACGCTAACCGTGAAGTCCGGAGAGACGCACGCACTGATGGGTCCGAACGGGTCAGGAAAGTCGACGCTGTCGTATGCGGTTGCAGGCCATCCCAAGTACACGGTGACATCGGGCTCGATCACGCTCGATGGCGAGGACGTACTCGCGATGAGCATCGACGAGCGCGCCCGTGCCGGCCTGTTCCTCGCCATGCAGTACCCGATCGAGGTGCCCGGCGTATCGATGTCGAACTTCCTGCGTACCGCCGCGACGGCCGTGCGTGGCGAGGCGCCGAAGCTGCGGCACTGGATCAAAGAGGTCAAGGGCGCGATGGAGGGCCTCGACATCGATCCGTCGTTCTCCGAGCGCAGTGTCAACGAAGGCTTTTCGGGCGGTGAGAAGAAGCGTCACGAGATCCTGCAACTCGAAGTGCTCAAGCCGAAGATCGCGATCCTGGACGAAACCGACTCGGGCCTGGACGTCGATGCGCTGCGCGTGGTCAGCGAAGGCGTCAACCGTTACGCCGAGGAGGCGCACGGCGGACTGCTGTTGATCACTCACTACACCCGCATCCTGCGCTACATCCAGCCGCAGTTCGTGCATGTGTTCGTCGGCGGCCGCATCGTCGAGTCGGGCGGCCCCGAGTTGGCCGATGAGCTGGACGCGAATGGCTACGAACGTTTCGCTCAGGCGGTTGGAGCCTGACATGACGACGTCGGCTCAGACCTTGGATCTCACCAAGATCCGGGCGGACTTTCCGATCCTCAGCCGGGTGATGCGCGGCGGGAACCAGTTGGCCTACCTCGACTCCGGAGCCACGTCGCAGCGTCCGCTGCAGGCCCTCGACGCCGAACGCGAATTCCTCGTCACGTCCAACGGCGCCGTACACCGCGGCGCCCACCAGTTGATGGAGGAGTCCACCGACGCCTACGAGCAGGGTCGCGCCGACATCGCCGCGTTCATCGGCGCCGATGCAGGTGAGCTGGTGTTCACCAAAAACGCGACAGAAGGCATCAACCTGGTCGCCTACGCGTTGGGGGACAGCCGGTTCGAGCATGCGGTCGGTCCCGGTGACGTCATCGTCACCACCGAGTTGGAGCACCACGCCAACCTGGTGCCGTGGCAGGAACTGGCCCGTCGCACCGGCGCGACGATCAAGTGGTACTCAGTTAGCCCCGAAGGCCGTATCGACATCGACTCGCTCGAGCTGGACCGCACCGTCAAAGTGGTTGCCTTCAGCCACCATTCGAATGTCACCGGTGCGATCGCGCCAGTCGCCCAGCTGGTGGAGCGGGCGCAGGCGGTCGGCGCGCTGACGATGCTCGACGCCTGCCAGTCAGTGCCGCACCAGCCGGTCGACCTGCACGCACTCGGTGTCGACTACGCCGCGTTCTCCGGCCACAAGATGTTGGGGCCCAACGGCATCGGGGTTCTCTACGGCCGTCAGGAGCTGTTGGACGCGATGCCGCCGTTCATCACCGGCGGCTCGATGATCGAGACGGTCACCATGGAGGAGACCACCTTCGCGCCCGCGCCGCAGCGGTTCGAGGCGGGCACCCCGATGACGTCTCAGGTGGTCGGGCTGGCCGCGGCCGCCCGCTATCTCGGCGCGATCGGAATGCATGCCGTGGAGGCACATGAAGCTGAACTCGTCGCCGCCGCGTTAGAGGGGCTGGCCACCGTGCCCGGGGTCCGCATCGTCGGGCCGACGTCCCTGGTCGGCCGTGGTTCGCCGGTCAGCTTCGTCGTCGACGGTATCCACGCCCACGACGTCGGCCAGATCCTCGACGACGAAGGCGTTGCCGTGCGGGTGGGTCATCACTGCGCGTGGCCACTGCATCGCAAGTTCGGTATCGCCGCCACCGCGCGAGCATCGTTCGCCGTGTACAACACGGTCGACGAGGTGGACCGGCTGGTGGCCGGCGTGCAGCGCGCCATCCGGTTCTTCGGCAGGGACTGAGTTTCGCCGTGAGGATGGAGCAGATGTACCAGGAGGTGATCCTGGACCATTACAAGCATCCGCATCATCGCGGGCTGCGCGTGCCGTTCGGAGCCGAAGTCCGTCATGTCAATCCGACGTGCGGCGACGAAGTGACGCTGCGGGTTGCGCTCTCCGAGGACGGGGAACACGTCGCCGATGTGTCCTATGACGGTCAGGGCTGCTCGATCAGCCAGGCCGCGACGTCGGTTCTCGCCGACCTGGTGATCGGCAAGAACGTCGGTGATGCGTTGAAGACCGTAGCGGCATTCAACGAGATGATTTCGTCCCGCGGCAACGTGGCGGGCGACGAACGTGTACTCGGCGACGGTATCGCCTTCGCCGGGGTGGCCAAGTATCCGGCGCGGATCAAGTGTGCGCTGCTGGGTTGGATGGCCTTCAAAGACGCAGTGGCGCAAGCCAGTGAGGAGACACTTGATGAGCGAGACCGCAGTGCCTAACGAGGAGTTCCTCGCCGATCTCGAGGAGGCGATGCGCGACGTCGTCGACCCCGAGCTCGGCATCAACGTCGTCGACCTCGGCCTGGTCTACGGCTTCAACGTCGAGGAGGGCGAATCCGGCAAGGTCGCGCTGATCGACATGACGTTGACGTCGGCGGCGTGCCCGCTGACCGACGTGATCGAGGACCAGTCACGCACCGCGCTGGTGGGTGCGGGCCTGGTCAACGAGATCAAGATCAACTGGGTGTGGAACCCGCCGTGGGGCCCCGACAAAATCACCGAGGACGGCCGCGAGCAGCTGCGCGCATTGGGCTTCACCGTCTAGCGGAGCTCGGAGCTCCACTGAACGTCGTTTCGCAGAGCGGGTTTCAGTACCTTGCCCGCCGGGTTGCGCGGCAGCGGCTCGCTTCGCACACAGACGTACTGCGGCGCGTTGTAGTCCGCGATGCGCTCCTTGACGAACGCGCGAATCTCATGGGGGTCGGGCTCGGTTCCCGGTAGCGGCACCACGACCGCGCCGACTTTCTCGCCCATCATCTCGTCGGGCACGCCGAGGACGGCGGCCTCATAGATGCCCGGGTGCTGCGCGAGTACGTTCTCGACCTCCACGCAGTACACGTTCTCGCCGCCGCGGCAGATCATGTCCTTCAACCGGTCGACGATCTGAACAAAGCCGTCATCGTCGATGCGAGCAAGATCCCCGGTGTGCAACCAGCCGTCGACGAAAGTCTCCGCGGTCTTCTCCGGATTGTTCCAGTAGCCCGCCACGACGTTCTGGCCTCGGATGAGCAGTTCACCCACGCCAGTCGCGGGGTCGGGATCGAGGAGATCGACTTCGACGGGCGGGGCGGCAAGGCCGACGGTCTCCGGCCGCGATTGCGCGCACTCATCGGGCAGGACTGTCGACACCGACGACGTCTCGGTGAGGCCGAACCCGTTGGCCAGCCGCGCATTCGGAAAAGAAGTGCGCAGCCGCGCGACGACGCCGGGTGCTGTCGGTGCGCCGCCGTAGGTGACCCACCCGATGTCGCTCATGTCGAAGTCGGCGAAGTTCGGCTGGTTCATCGCCAGCCAGAAGACCGCGGGGACGGAGGTCAGCACGTTGATGTGCTCCTCGGCGGTGGCCCGCAGAAAGGCTTGTACATCGAACGCAGGCATGATCACCGCGGTGCCGCCGAGGTAGATCGTCGGGAGGAATTGGCTGTTGCAACCAGTGGCGTGGAACAGCGGGACCGAGATCAGGTTGCGGATCTGCAATGTCGGGGGAGTCCGCAGGGCTCGAACGCACGTCTCGATGTTGGACAGAAAGTTCTCGTGGGTGACCATCGCGCCCTTCGGGAATCCCGTCGTGCCGCTGGTGTACATCAGGGCGGCAAGGGTTTCGTGCCCGGCCTGGGCTGTGACATACGGTTCGCCGTCGGGCAAGGCGGAATCCGGTTGCAAAACGACGTCGGCACCGGCGTCGGTGACAACGTAGGACACCTCGCTGTCCGAGAATCGGGTGTTGACCGGCACGACCACCGCCCCTGCCATCAGCGTCCCCCAGAAGCCGAGGCACCACTCGAGTCCGTTCGCGTGTCGGTTCGCGACACGGTCGCCGGGCTGTACGCCCATTGCCCGCAGGCCTCCAGCGACACGGGCGCAGCGGTCCCACAACTGCCGGTAGGTGGTCCGCTCTCCGTCGAGAACGACGACGCACTCACGGTCCGGGTGCCGATCGACCGACTCACGGAACATGTCCACCAGCGACGGCGCCAACGTCGTGTATCGCAAGACACCGTCGCCGGTGCGAACCACTCCGGACATGTCGAAAGGCAGAATCCGCCCGCTGCGGCCCTGTTTGGTGATGGTGGGGACGTGCGTGTCCGACGACATGTGCGTCATTTTGGCGTGTTGCGCCTTCGAATCTGCCCAACCCGCCAAAATTGGTTCATGGTGACGGTGCCCGCGATCGTCTGGCGGTACGGCCCGTTTTTTCGCGGTGCGATTCTGGGTGTTGCCGCCGGGACTTTCTTCGGCGCTCTGGCGTGGCTCGACTCAGGCTTTGTAGTGACCGGGTTGATCGTCTTCGTGATGTTCTGCGTGTTCTACGGCCTGTGGATGTCGAGGCGGATGGCGCGTCACTGGCCCATCGCCAAGCAGTTGAGCGGGCCGGACCGCGAGCGGGTCGCGCGTGCCGCGCGAAGGGGCGATCGCATTGCCGACCCGGCGCTTATGCCGGCACTGACGGGCTACCGCGACGGTCTCCACAAGGCCGCTGAAGAGTTCAAGCTGCTGCGGTGGCTTGTCTGGCTGGTCCTCGTCGTTGCGGTAGCCATGGCGGTGTGGGACGCCGCCCTCGGGTCTTGGGGCAACGCCATCGTCTCGGCCGTCTACCTCGTGCTGCTGGTTATCGAGGTGTTCTGGTGGCCTAAGTGGCAACGGCAACTATTGGCCAACGCCGACACGGCTGCCGCGAGGGCTTCGGACGGGTCGAACTGATCCAGAGTCGCACCGCAAGCTTGTCCCGATCCGTGGTGGTGTCACGCGGCACGCTCGACCCTGTAACCTGTCAATATTGATTTGGGGGTTAGCCATGGATCTCGCAGCAGTCGCTCCCGGCGACGAGGAGTTCCTACTCGAGCTGCTCAACACCACACCGGTGGTGGACGGCGAGCCGCGCGACGCCCTCGCGCGGCCGAAGGTGGCCCGCGCCTGGATGCGCGCGCACGGCGTGGCGTCGACCAATGCCGAATTGGCCGCGCTCCTCGACGCTCGGTCGGCACTGCAGGCGGTGGTCCGCGGCGAACAGACCCCGTCGGCGCTGCAGCGCTTCCTCGGATCCGTCGCCCTTCGCGCGACGGTGAGCCGGGGTGGCGTGGACTGGCGTTTGACTTTCGACCGGGGCGAGGGGGGAGCGGTACGCGCGGTGCTCGCCTGGGACGCCCTTCGGGTCTCCAGTCCCGGGCGGCTTCGGCCATGCGCCAACCCGGAATGCCGATTGTTTCTGATAGACCGAAGCAAGCCCAACACTGCACGGTGGTGCTCGATGGCAATTTGTGGCAACCGGATGAAGGCCCGTCGACACTACCGCCGCACCCATGAGCGGGCGATATGACGAACTACATTCGCGCACAACAAAAGTCGTTGCAATACACTTCCCATACCCCTTGACGATTCTACATTCCGTGCCCTCGACGGCCGGCGATGTCGGCAAAACATTTCGCCGCGCTGGTTAATGAGGGAAGATCGATTGTGCTCAACTCATCTGACGGCGTCGCCGCGAAGCTGGTCTCCGTCAACGTCGGAATGCCAACTGATGTGGCATGGCACGGGAAGACCGTGCACACCGGCATCTACAAGAACCCCGTCACCGGTCCGGTGATGGTGCGCAGGCTGAACATCGACGGCGACGGCCAGGGCGACCTCGGCGGCCACGGCGGCGAGCAACGCGCCGTGATGGTTTATCAGACCGAGTCGTATGACTACTGGAGCCAGTTCTTCGGGCGCAGCGACTTGGCCCCGGGCAATTTCGGCGAGAATTTCACGATCACCGGGCTTGGCGACGACGAGGTGTGCATCGGCGACCGCTACGCCATCGGGGACGCGGAGTTCGAGGTGACCCAACCGCGGGTCACCTGTTTCCGGGTCGGCATGCGAATCGGAGAGCCTGATATGCCGAATCTCCTTGTGGCCCATCATCGCCCCGGCTTCTACTTCCGTGTCATCACGGAGGGGAGTGTTCAGGCAGGGGACGCCATTGTTCGGACGCGCCAAGGACGGCACGAACTGACCGTCGCCGACATCGACGCGCTGCTGTATCTACCCGACCGCGATTCGGACATGCTGCGCGAGGCCGTCGACGTGCCGGCGCTGAGCCCCGGATGGCAGCAGTCCTTCAACGACCTGCTGGCCGCTGGTCAAAATGCGTCGGCCGCAACGGAACCAGCCATCGGGGTCGAACCGGGGTGGAACGGATTCCGGCGATTACGCGTCGCGGGTGTGCACCATGAAAGCCCGTCGATCATGTCGATACGGTTCGAAGCCGACGACGGCACCCGGCTGCCGGTTCCGCTACCGGGCCAGTATCTGACGCTGCGACTGCCCGATGCCGGCGACCCGGCGCCGTTGCGCAGCTACTCACTGTCGAGCTACGGCACCGACTATCGAATCAGTGTCAAGCGCGAGGACCGCGGTGCCGTCAGTCGGTGGCTGCACGACAACATTCGCGACGGCTCTGTTGTCGATGTCGCGGCGCCGCGCGGTGACTTCTACCTGACGGATTCCGGCTCGCCGGTTGTCCTGCTGTCGGCAGGCGTCGGTGTCACCCCGGTGCTGGCGATGTTGCACGCGTTGGCCGAGGGCGCGAGTACGCGCGAGGTGTGGTGGGTGCACACCACGCGGGACGCCCACACCCGAGCGTTCGGTCACGAGGTCAGCGATTTGATCGCTGCGCTGTCCAACGCGCACGAGCAGGTGTTCTACACAAGCTCTTCCGGTCGGCTCGACAGCCGGACCGTCGCAGCGCTCGGGCTTCCGGGCGACGCGGCCGTTTACATGTGCGGGCCTGACCCGTTCATGGCCGACATGCGCGTCGCGCTGACCGACGCCGGGCTCGATCCGGCCCACATCTACAGCGAGTTGTTCGGCGCCCTGCCGCCGATCAACCCCGGAATCGTCGAGAAGTCGACGGCGCGGCCGCATCCGCCCACTGGGCCCGCAGGCGCCGGACCAACCGTGTCATTCTCGCGCAGCGGGCTCACGGTCAACTGGTCCCCGCAGTACACCAGCATCCTGGAGTTCGCGGAGGCCTGCGATGTGCCAACACGATTCTCGTGCCGAAGCGGTGTCTGCCACACATGTGTCACCCAGGTGATCGCGGGCTCGACGGTCTACACCCAACCGCCGCTGGAGCAGCCGCCGCACGGGACGGTGCTGATCTGCGTCGCCGAACCGGGCAATGGAGTCGTCCTCGATCTCTGACCGATCACTGGTTCGAGAAGTCGCGCGTGGGTTACCCGTGATCACATAGTGGGAACAGACAGCTTTACGCCGGCGTTAGGAGAAACGTGACTACCCGAGACATCACAGCTGCTGAGTTCAACGACACCATCAAGGACAACGAGATCGTGCTGGTGGATTTCTGGGCGTCGTGGTGCGGGCCATGTAAGGCGTTCGCGCCGACCTTTTCGGCGTCGGCCGACAAGCACCCCGATGTGGTGTACGCGAAGGTCGACACCGAAGCCGAGCAGCAACTCGCCGCCGCCGCCGACATTCGATCGATCCCGACCCTGATGGCGTTCAAGAAGGGCAAGCTGGTGTTCAACCAGGCCGGCGCATTACCGCCGGCTGCCCTCGAGGACCTGATACAGCAGGTCAAGGACCTCGATGTGGACGCCGCCATCGCCGCACAAAGCAACGGCGAACAGGCTTGATGCGCTGCACGCGATAGCGTGCAGTGCGTGACCGAGCATCCTGACTTCGTCCTCATCGATCGCCCGCGCCCGGATGTGGCGTTGGTGACCCTCAATCGCCCCGAGCGGATGAACTCGATGGCGTTCGACGTCATGGTTCCGCTCAAGGCCGTTCTCGAAGAGCTGACCTACGACAACTCCGTGCGGGCGGTCGTGCTCACCGGGGCGGGTCGGGGGTTCTCCTCGGGCGCCGACCACAAATCCGCAGGCTCCGTCCCCCACATCGGCGGGTTGACCCGGCCGACGTTCGCCTTGCGCTCCATGGAGGTGCTCGACGACGTCATCCTTTCCCTGCGCAAGATGCATCAGCCCGTCATCGCGGCGGTGAACGGGGCCGCGATCGGCGGGGGACTGTGCCTGGCGCTGGCTGCCGACATCCGGGTCGCGGGCGCCGGGGCCTATTTCCGGGCCGCTGGGATCAACAACGGGCTGACTGCGAGCGAGCTCGGCCTGAGCTATCTGCTTCCGAGGGCGATCGGCACCTCGCGGGCCTTCGAGCTGATGTTGACCGGCCGCGACGTCGACGCGCAGGAGGCCGAACGGATCGGCCTGGTTTCCCGTGCCGTGCCCGATGACCAGCTGCTCGACACCTGTTATGAGATGGCCGAGCGGATTGCGGCGTTCTCCCGGCCCGGAATCGAGTTGACCAAGCGCACACTGTGGACTGGACTGGACGCCGCTAGCCTGGAGGGACACATGCAGGCCGAGGGCCTTGGCCAACTCTTCGTTCGCTTACTCACCGCCAATTTCGAAGAAGCGGTCGCCGCGCGCGCGGAGAACCGGGCCGCGGTCTTCACCGACGACAAGTAACAGTGATGAGGAGAGCAGCGTGATCACGGCAACGGACCTCGAGGTCCGCGCAGGCGCGCGCACGCTGCTGTCGACCGACGGGACGGCCCTTCGGGTGCAGCCCGGCGATCGCATCGGACTCGTGGGCCGAAACGGTGCGGGCAAGACCACCACCATGCGGATCCTGGCGGGCGAAGGTGAGCCATACGCGGGCAACATCACCCGGACCGGCGAAATCGGTTATCTGCCGCAGGATCCAAGAGAAGGCAACCTCGACACCCTGGCCCGCGATCGGGTGTTATCGGCCCGCGGCCTCGACACCCTGTTGGCCGACCTGGAGAAACAGCAGGCGTTGATGGCCGAGGTCGCCGACGACGCCACCCGCGATCGTGCCGTGCGCCGCTACGGCCAGCTCGAAGAGCGGTTCGCCGCCCTCGGCGGGTACGGCGCCGAGAGCGAGGCAGCACGCATCTGCGCGAGCCTCGGTCTACCTGAACGCGTACTCACCCAGCCGTTGCGCACCCTGTCGGGCGGGCAGCGCCGCCGCGTCGAACTGTCCCGCATTTTGTTCGCCGCATCCGACAGCGGGGCGGGTTCGTCGACGACGCTGCTGCTCGACGAGCCCACCAACCACCTCGACGCCGACTCGCTTGGCTGGTTACGCGACTTCCTCCGGACGCACCCCGGCGGGTTGGTAGTGATCAGCCACAACGTCGAGCTGCTCGCAGACGTGGTCAACCGGGTCTGGTTCCTCGACGCCGTGCGCGGCGAGGTCGACGTCTACAACATGTCGTGGCAGAAGTATCTCGATGCGCGCGCCACAGACGAACAGCGCCGTCGCCGCGAACGTGCCAACGCCGAGCGCAAGGCGACCGCTCTGCGTACCCAGGCGGCCAAGATGGGCGCAAAGGCGACCAAAGCCGTTGCGGCGCAGAATATGTTGCGTAGGGCTGACCGCATGATGGCGGCACTGGACGAAGAGCGCGTCGCCGACAAGGTGGCCCGGATCAAGTTCCCCAGCCCGGCGTCGTGCGGCCGCACCCCCCTGGTGGCCAAGGACCTGACGAAGATGTACGGCTCGCTCGAGGTGTTCGCCGGCGTCGATCTGGCCATCGACCGTGGTTCGCGGGTGGTGGTGCTCGGCCTCAACGGCGCGGGCAAGACCACGCTGCTTCGCCTGCTGGCCGGAGTCGAGACACCCGACACCGGTGGGCTCGAGCCCGGCCACGGCCTCAAGATCGGCTACTTCGCGCAGGAGCACGACACCCTCGACGATCTCGCGACGGTGTGGGAGAACATCCGCCATGCGGCTCCCGACACGGGCGAGCAGGAGCTACGCGGTCTGCTCGGCGCTTTCATGTTCAGCGGGCCGCAACTCGATCAGCCTGCGGGCACGTTGTCCGGAGGCGAGAAGACCCGTCTTGCTCTCGCGGGTCTCGTCGCCTCCACGGCAAATGTGCTTCTGCTCGACGAACCGACGAACAATCTCGATCCGGCGTCACGCGAGCAGGTGCTGGACGCACTGCGCAGCTACCAAGGAGCGGTGGTGCTGGTGACCCACGACCCCGGCGCCGCCGAGGCACTGGACCCGCAGCGGGTCGTGCTTCTTCCCGACGGCACCGAGGACTTCTGGTCGGCGGACTACGCCGACCTCATCGAGTTGGCCTGAGCCGACATTCGCCAGCGTCGTTTGCCGATAATTGACGCGGTTGGTTTCGGCTCTCCTGCGCTGGGTATTCGTCGGGGCATCACAGCGGGGAGGTGTCGATGAAGAAACTGAACAAGTCGCGGGATCAGTTGCTACAGGAACTGCGAAACGCCTACGAGGGGGGCGCGAGCATTCGCACACTGGTCGCCAAAACGGGCCGATCGTACGGCTCGATACACAGCATGTTGCGTGAATCCGGCACCACGATGCGCAGTCGCGGCGGCCCCAACCACCGCACGCGGCGCGCCAGCTAGGGCTGTCGCACCGACGATTCGACGAGGTCGAGTACGGCGCTGAGCTTTTCGGGATCGTCTCCGGACGCCAGTCGCGCAACCAGCCCGTCGAGCACCAGATCCAGGTACATGTGCAGTACGTCGCTGGGCACGTCGTCGCGCAGTCGGCCGGCCTGCTTTTGTCTGCGCAGCCGCTCGGTGGTCGCGGTGGACAGTTCAGCCGATCGGTCGGACCATCCCTTGTTGAACGCCGGATCGTTTCGAAGCTTGCGTGCAATTTCGAGGCGGGTGGCCAACCAGTCGAACTGTTCGGGCGCGGCAAGCATGTCTCGCATGACCTGAACGAGGCCTTCGCGCGACGCGACGTCGGCCATCCGCTCGGCATCCTCGTGGGCCAGTTCGAAGAACAGGGTGTCCTTGTCCTTGAAGTGGTGGAAGATCGCGCCGCGGGATAGTCCGATGGTGTGCTCGAGCCTACGCACCGTCGCCCTGTCATAGCCGTACTCGGCAAAGCACCGGCGGGCACCGTCAAGAATCTGACGGCGACGCGCCGCCAGGTGGTCGTCGGTTACCCGCGGCAACTTCTCGCCCTACGACTTCAGCATGTTGCGGAGTACGTACCGCAGGATGCCGCCGTTGCGGTAGTAGTCGGCTTCACCGGGCGTGTCGATGCGCACGACGGCGTCGAACTCAACGGCGTTTCCGTCCTCCTTGGCGGCCTTCACATGCACCGTCTTCGGCGTCTTGCCGTCGTTGAGTGCCTCGATGCCGGTGATGTCGAAGGTCTCGGAGCCGTCCAGCTTCAGCGAGGCCGCGGACTCACCCTCGGGGAACTGCAGCGGGATGACACCCATGCCGATCAGGTTGGAGCGGTGGATGCGCTCGAACGACTCGGTGATGACCGCACGCACGCCCAGAAGGCTGGTGCCCTTGGCCGCCCAGTCGCGCGAAGAGCCCGAACCGTACTCCTTGCCGCCCAGCACGACCAGCGGGGTTTCGGCCGCCGCGTAGTTCTGCGCGGCGTCGTAGATGAACGCCTGCTCGCCGCCGTTGGTGAAATCTCGCGTGTAGCCGCCTGAGACATCGTCGAGCAGCTGATTGCGCAGGCGGATGTTGGCGAACGTGCCCCGGATCATCACCTCGTGGTTTCCGCGTCGTGACCCGTAGGAGTTGTAATTGGCCTTGTCCACGCCGTGCTCGTCCAGGTACTGCGCGGCGGGTGTGCCCGGCTTGATGTTGCCCGCCGGGGAGATGTGGTCGGTGGTGACCGAATCACCCAGCAGCGCAAGCACTCTGGCGCCGCTGATGTCGGTCACCGGCTGCGGCTCGGCGGGCATCCCGTCGAAGTACGGAGGCTTGCGCACGTAGGTCGAGTCGGCGTTCCACTCGAAGGTGTTGCCGCTGGGCGTCGGCAGGTTGCGCCAGCGTTCGTCACCCTTGAAGACATCGCCGTAGTTCTTCGTGAACATCTCGGTGTTGATCGCCGATGCGATCGTGTCGGAGATGTCCTTCTGGGACGGCCAGATGTCCTTCAGGAAGACGTCGTTGCCGGCTTCGTCCGTGCCCAAAGGCTCCGACTCGAAGTCGAAGTCCATCGTGCCCGCCAAAGCGTAGGCAATCACCAGGGGAGGCGATGCGAGGTAGTTCATCTTCACATCGGGATTGATCCGACCCTCGAAGTTGCGATTACCCGAGAGCACCGCGGCGACGGACAAGTCGCACTCGTTGATCGCCTTGCTGATCTCGTCCGGCAGTGGGCCGGAGTTGCCGATGCAGGTTGTGCAGCCGTAACCGACCAGATAGAAGCCGAGCTTCTCCAGATACGGCCAGAGCGCGGCCTTTTCGTAGTAGTCGGTGACCACCTGCGAACCCGGCGCCATCGTGGTCTTCACCCACGGCTTGGACGTCAAGCCCTTCTCGACGGCGTTCTTGGCGAGCAGCGCAGCGCCGATCATGACCTCGGGATTGGATGTGTTGGTGCACGACGTGATCGCCGCGATCACCACCGCGCCGTGGTCGAGGATGAACTCGCCGCGGCCCTCGCATGCGACGTCGACCGGATTGCTCGGCCGGCCGTTCGAGTTCACTGCAGCCGAGGGCACCGGGGTGTCGTTGTCTTCGAAAGAGAGCACCGCGGGGTCGCTGGCCGGGAAGGATTCTTCGACGGCCTCGTCCAGCTTGGTGTGCTCGGCAGGCAGGTTCTCCTCGACGTAATTGTGAATGTCCTTGCGGAAGGCCGTCTTCGCATCGGTCAGCGAGATGCGGTCCTGGGGACGCTTCGGCCCGGCGATGGACGCCACGACGTCGCCCAGGTCCAGCTCGATGTACTCGGAGTACTTCGGCTCACGTTTCGGGTCGTGCCACATGCCCTGCTCTTTGGCGTACGCCTCGACCAACTCCAGCTGCTCCTTGCTGCGGCCGGTCAGCCTCAGATAGTCGATTGTGACGTCGTCAATCGGGAAAATTGCTGCGGTGGAACCGAACTCGGGGCTCATGTTGCCCAGCGTCGCGCGGTTGGCCAGTGGCACCTCGGCGACGCCCTCGCCGTAGAACTCGACGAATTTGCCGACCACGCCGTGCTTGCGCAGCATCTCGGTGACGGTCAGCACGACGTCGGTGGCGGTGACGCCCGCGGGGCGCTCACCGGTGAGCTTGAAACCGACCACCCGGGGGATGAGCATCGACACCGGTTGGCCCAGCATCGCCGCCTCGGCCTCGATACCGCCGACGCCCCAGCCGAGTACGCCGAGGCCGTTCTCCATCGTGGTGTGGCTGTCGGTGCCCACACACGTGTCCGGGTATGCGACACCGTCGCGCTCCCAGACCACCCGGGCCAGGTATTCGATGTTGACCTGGTGCACGATGCCGGTTCCCGGGGGCACCACCTTGAAGTCGTCGAATGCGCCCTGACCCCAGCGGAGGAACTGGTAGCGCTCGCCGTTGCGCTCGTACTCGATCTCGACGTTGCGCTCGAATGCGTCGGCGGTGCCGAACAGGTCGGCGATCACCGAGTGGTCGATCACCAGATCGGCGGGTGCAAGCGGATTGACCTTGTCGGCGTCCCCGCCGAGATCGCCGACGGCCTCCCGCATGGTGGCCAAGTCGACGATGCAGGGCACGCCGGTGAAGTCCTGCATGATCACGCGGGCCGGGGTGAATTGGATCTCGACGCTTGGATCGGCGCTCGGGTCCCAGTTCGCGATCGCCTCGATGTGGTCCTTGGTGATGTTGGCACCGTCCTCGGTGCGAAGCAGGTTCTCGGCGAGCACCTTGAGGCTGTAGGGGAGCTTTTCGGTACCCGACACGGCGTCCAGGCGGTATATCTCGTAGCTCTTGTCCCCGACCTTGAGGGTGTCGCGGGCTCCAAACGAATCCTTGCTGCTCACATCAACTCCCGGCTGTGTAATCGCCGCGACGGGCTGGTCAGCGGCTCGTTCATTCTAACAGTACGCTTGTCCTATAAAGCAAGCCTGGCGGGCTCCATCCTTGTCCTTGCGGGTGCGTGCTGCCACTGTTTTGAACCGGTATCGCGTACGGTTCACCTGTGGCCGGCCCGGACATGATCCCGTTCCTTCCGTCGTATATCCCACCCGACGTCGATATGAACCAGGTGCTCGCGGACGTGCGCGACGACGGTGTGAGCGTGCCGCCCGCCGATGCGAAGGTCGTACCCGAATTGCGACAGGTGGTCGCCGACGCCCGCGAGCATGGCATCGACCTCAAGATCGTGGTGATCGCGACCAACCCGCCGATCGACACGCCGCTGCGGGATATCGCGACCGAGGTCGGGGAGGAGTACCCCGGCTCGACTGTTCTCGCGATGAGCCCGACATGGGCCGGCACCTACAGCCCGACATTCGATCGAGTGACGCTCGAGGCCGGTCAAGATATCGCCAAGAACGGCGACCCGGTTGCGTCGTCGAAGAATTTCGTCAGCGAGTTGACGACAAGCCATTTCCCCTGGACGGCATTCTCCGTGGTGCTCGTCGTATTGGTATTGGGCGCTGCCGTCGCGACGCGATTACTGCAGGTCCGAAGCAGGCGTCAGGCCGCCGATATCGAGTCGCAAACGGTGCAATAACTCCTGGCAGAACCACTGCTCGAATTCGAATATCACCATTCGGTCACACCTCTCTAATTACAGATATGTAATTTGTGACTAGAGTTTCTTTAGTGTCAGATGTGACGTACGGTGCAGAAGTACCCAGTGGTGTAGTAGTTGTTTGTGTGACTTCTGCGAGGAGATTTGAGTCGAATGAGACGCACCCCTCGCGCCTTCGCGTCCCTCGGCATCCTGTTGGCGATCGCGTTGTACACCCCGGGCGGGCTGGCGGCCGCCCAGCCGGGTAGTCCCGATTCCATCGGTTCGCTGGTCGCCGCCATCGCGAACGTGAACCAGCAGTTGCAGGATCTCGGCGCTGCCGTGCAGGCCAAGCAGGAGAGCGTCAACAAGGCCATCGTCGATGTCCAGAACGCTCGTGACAACGCCGTCGCGGCGCAGGACGAAGTGGACGCCAGCCGACACGCGGTCGACGATGCGGGCGCGGCGATCAAGTCGGCGCAACAGCGGTTCGACACCTTCGCGGCGTCGACGTATGTCAACGGTCCCTCGAGTTCCTATCTGACCGCGGCCGATCCCGCAGACATCATCGACACGGCTTCAGCGGGACAGGCGCTCGCCGCAAGCTCCCAGCAGGTGATGTCGGACCTGCAGCGGGCCCGTACCGAACAGGTCAACAAGGAGTCCGCGGCACGGCTGGCCAAGCAGAAGGCCGACCAGGCCACGGTGGATGCGCAGTCCAGCCAGGATGCGGCCGTTTCTACGCTGAAGTCGGCTCAGCAGACGTTCGCCGACCAGCAGGGCCAGCTCGCCCAGCTGACTGCGCAGCGCTCCGCCGCCCAGGCGAAGCTGGCCGAGGCCCGAACGTGGTCGACTTCGACAACGGGACAGTCGAAACCCGCTGCACCGCTGGCGAACCCGTCCGCGGACTGGGACCGCGTAGCAGGGCCGGCTGCCCCTGCTGCGGCGAACTGGGACCAGAGCCTCTGGGATCCGACGCTCCCTGCGATCCCGAGCGCTTTTGTCAGCGGTGATCCGATCGCCATCATCAACTCCGTGCTCGGCATGTCGTCCACCTCGGCGCAGTACACCGCCGACATGGGTCGAAATTTTCTGCGCAAGATGGGAATTCTGCCGACACCGAGCGGCTATACCAATGGCGCCATTCCGCGCGTCTACGGTAGGCAGGCCTCCGAGTACGTCATCAAGCGCGCCGGCTCCCAGATGGGTGTGCCGTACTCATGGGGTGGCGGCAATGCGGCAGGCCCGAGCACCGGCATTGATTCGGGTTCCAACACAGTGGGATTCGATTGCTCTGGGTTGATCCTGTACGCGTTCGCCGGCGTCGGCATCAAGCTGCCGCATTACTCGGGTTCGCAATACGAGTTGGGTCGCAAGATCCCGTCATCGCAGATGCGGCGCGGCGACGTCATCTTCTACGGACCGGGCGGCAGCCAGCACGTGACGCTGTACCTCGGCAACGGTCAGATGCTCGAGGCACCGTATACCGGCTCAGATGTTCACATTTCGCCGGTGCGGACCAGCGGCATGACCCCCTACGTCATCCGGTACATCGAATACTGATGCGAAAGATTCTGTTGATAGTTATGCGCCACAACGCTTTCCGTCTTGCCAAGCTTGCCCTGCCGTTGCTTACGGCGCTGGCTCTGCTGATCGGGTCGGCCGTCCCGGCGACGGCCGCACCCGATGACGGCCAGTGGGACCCGACGCTGCCCAAGCTGCTCAGTGCGGGCGCCCCCGGTGACCCTGTCGCGATCGCCAACGCTTCATTCGAGGCCACCCAGATGGCGATGCAGACGACCCAGAGCCTTGGTCAGAAGTTCCTGCAGGGCATCGGTCTCGGCGGGAGCAGTGGTGGTGCCAGCACCGGAAGCGTCGGTGTGGGTCGGGTTCGCGGACCGCAGGCGATCGAGTATGTGATTCGCCGAGGGGCCTCGCAGATGGGCGTGCCGTATTCATGGGGAGGCGGCACGCCCAGCGGGCCCAGCACGGGCGTGGACTCCGGCGCAGACATCGTCGGTTACGACTGCTCCGGTTTCACCCGGTACGCGTTCGCCGGCGTCGGCGTGCTGATTCCCAAGTACTCCGGGGATCAGTACAACACCGGCCGCAAAATTCCGCAGGCGCAGGCCAAGCGTGGCGACCTTCTGTTCTGGGGCCCCGGTGGCAGCCAGCACGTCGCGATCTTCCTGGGCGGCGGCAAGATGCTCGAGGCCTCCGGCAGCGCAGGCAAAGTGACGGTGAGCCCGCTACGGACGTCCGGCCTGCAGCCGTATCTCGCCCGCATGATCGAATCCTGAGCGTGGGCTGAGCGGACCCTGAACACTGCCGGGCAACGTCGACGGAATCCGTGGTGCCTGGAATAGTTGACGGCGGGCACCCGCCCGCGGCGCACGACCTGCGTCTTTAACCGAGACCAACGTAAGAGGATCGTCGATGACGTCAGCAGGTGGGCCGCAAGGCCCGACGCAGGGTTACCCCCCTAATACCCAGGCAGGCTCGCCGCCGCCGGCCAATTCCGGGGGCCTGCAGTCCGAGGTGCACACCTTGGAGCGCGCCATCTTCGAGGTCAAGCGCATCATCGTGGGCCAGGACCTGCTGGTCGAGCGCATGCTGGTCGGCCTGCTCGCCAAGGGGCACGTACTGCTCGAGGGCGTGCCGGGCGTTGCCAAGACCCTCGCGGTCGAGACTTTCGCCAAGGTGGTCGGCGGCACATTCGCCCGCATCCAGTTCACCCCCGACCTGGTGCCCACCGACATCGTCGGCACCCGGATCTACCGCCAGGGCAAGGAGGAGTTCGATATCGAGCTCGGTCCCGTCGTGGTGAACTTCCTGCTCGCCGACGAGATCAACCGTGCCCCTGCCAAGGTGCAGTCCGCGCTGCTGGAGGTCATGGCCGAGCGCAAGATCTCGATCGGCGGCAAGACCTTCCCGCTGCCCGCTCCGTTCCTGGTGATGGCGACGCAGAACCCGATCGAGCAGGAGGGTGTCTACGCGCTGCCCGAGGCGCAGCGGGACCGCTTCCTGTTCAAGCTGAACATCGACTACCCGACGCCAGAAGAAGAGCGCGAGATCGTCTACCGGATGGGTGTCAAACCTCCCGAACCCAAGCAGGTCCTCGCGCCCGGCGATCTGCTGCGCCTGCAGGATGTGGCTGCCAATACGTTCGTGCACCATGCGCTGGTCGACTACGTCGTGCGCATCGTCACCGCGACCCGCACGCCGGACAAGTTCGGCATGCCCGACGCCAAGGCGTGGATCGCCTACGGTGCGTCGCCGCGTGCGTCGCTCGGCATCATCGCGGCGTCCCGTGCGCTGGCCCTGGTGCGCGGACGCGACTACGTCATCCCGCAGGACGTTGTGGAGGTCATCCCCGACGTGCTGCGGCACCGCCTGGTGCTCACCTACGACGCGCTGGCCGACGAGATCTCCGCGGAAACGGTGATCAACCGGATCATGCAGACCGTTGCCCTCCCGCAGGTGAATGCCATTCCGCAGCAGGGACATTCGGTGCCCCCCGTCGTGCCCGCCGCGGCAGCCGCGGCTAGCGGTCGGTGACCAGCTCACGACGCCAGGTCGACCTGCCGTCACTGAAGCGCGGGGAGATCCGTGATCCCGCGCTGACGGCGGCGCTGCGCAAGCTCGAGCTGACGGTGCGTCGCAAACTCGACGGCGTGCTGCATGGAGACCACCTGGGTCTGCTGCCCGGTCCGGGTTCCGAGCCGGGCGAGTCGCGCCTGTACCAGCCCGGCGATGATGTGCGCCGGATGGATTGGTCGGTCACCGCGCGAACGACGCATCCGCACGTTCGCCAGATGATCGCCGACCGCGAGCTGGAAACCTGGCTGGTGGTGGACATGTCGGCCAGCCTCGACTTCGGCACCACCGGATGCGAGAAGCGTGACCTGGCGGTGGCCGCGGCCGCGGCCATCACCTTTCTCAACAGCGGCGGCGGCAACCGGATCGGCGCCATTATCGCCAACGGCGACTCGGTGCGGCGTGTTCCTGCGCTGTCGGGCCGGATGCACGAGCAGGAGATGCTGCGCACCATTGCGACCATGCCGAAGGCGCCTACGGGTGTCCGCGGTGACCTCGCCGCCGCCATCGACGCGTTGCGCAGGCCGGAGCGGCGCCGCGGCATGGCGGTGATCATCAGCGACTTCCTCGGCCCGATCAACTGGATGCGGCCACTACGGGCGATCGCGGGGCGGCATGAGGTCCTCGGCATCGAGGTGCTGGACCCTCGCGACGTTGAACTGCCACCGGTCGGCGACGTCATCCTGCAGGACACTGAATCAGGCGTCACGCGCGAATTCACGATCGACGAAGAACTGCGCTCCGACTTCGAGAAGGCAGCGGAGGCCCACCACGTCGAGGTGGCGCGGACCCTGCGCCGCTGTGATGCGCCGCTGCTGACACTGCGCACCGACCGGGACTGGATCGCCGACGTGGTCCGGTTTGTCGCCAACCGGCGCCGAGGGGCGATGGCCGGCCGATGAGCGCTTGCGCGAAGAGCAGAACGCACAGGGCATAGGCCAACGAAATGACAACTGCCACATGACATTACCGTTGCTCGGACCGATGTCGCTATCCGGCTTCGAACACGCTTGGTTCCTCCTGTTTCTTCTCGTTGTGCTCGCGATTGTGGCGCTGTACGTCCTCGTTCAGTTCGCCCGTCAGCGGCGGATGCTGCGCTTTGCGAACATGGAACTGCTGGAAAGCGTTGCGCCGAAACGGCCTACCCGCTGGCGGCATCTGCCCGCCATCCTGTTGGTGGCATCGCTGTTGCTGCTCACCGTCGCGATGGCGGGGCCGACGAACGACGTCCGCATCCCGCGTAACCGCGCCGTGGTCATGCTGGTGATCGATGTGTCGCAGTCCATGCGCGCAACCGATGTGTCGCCGAATCGGCTGGCGGCCGCGCAGGAGGCCTCCAAGCAGTTCGCCGACGAGCTGACCCCCGGTATCAACCTCGGCCTGATCGCCTACGCGGGCACCGCCACCGTGCTGGTCTCGCCGACCACCAACCGCGAGGCGACCAAGAACGCGATCGACAAGCTGCAGTTGGCCGACCGCACGGCGACCGGCGAAGGTATCTTCACCGCTCTGCAGGCCATCGCCACCGTCGGCGCCGTGCTCGGTGGTGGCGACGAACCGCCTCCTGCGCGCGTCGTGTTGTTCTCCGACGGCAAGGAGACGGTGCCATCGAACCCGGACAACCCGAAGGGCGCGTTCACCGCCGCGCGCACCGCGAAGGACCAGGGTGTGCCGATCTCCACCATCTCGTTCGGTACCCCGTACGGATATGTCGAGATCAACGATCAGCGCCAACCGGTGCCCGTCGACGACGACATGCTGCGCAAGATTGCCGATTTGTCCGGCGGCGAGGCCTACACGGCATCCAGCCTGGATCAGCTGCGCGAGGTGTACTCGAACCTTCAGCAGCAGATCGGTTACGAGACGATCAAGGGTGATGCCAGCGCGGGATGGCTGCGGCTCGGCGCCCTGATTCTGGCCCTCGCGGCGCTGGCAGCCATGCTGCTCAACCGCCGGCTACCCAACTAGCAACGGAAATGGCAAGCAGCGCATGACGTTACCAGTGCTCGGACCAATGACGCTGACGGGCTTCGAACACGCCTGGTACTTCCTGTTCCTCTTCGTCGTGGCGGGACTGGTGGGGCTCTACATCGCCATGCAGGCGGCAAGGCGCAAGCGGTTGCTGCGGTTCGCCAACACCGAGTTGCTGGAAAGTGTCTCGCCGAGACGACCGTCGCGGTGGCGACACCTGGCGACGATTCTGCTGATGTTGTCGCTCGTGATGCTGACGATCGCGATGGCAGGGCCCACCCGCGATGTTCGCATTCCCCGCAACCGTGCCGTGGTCATGTTGGTCATCGACGTGTCGCAGTCGATGCGGGCCACCGACGTGGCACCCAGCCGGCTGGAAGCCACCCAGGAAGCCGCAAAACAGTTCGTCGACCAGATGACGCCGGGCATCAACCTCGGGTTGATCTCCTACGCGGGGGCCGCCACCGTGTTGGTGTCGCCGACCACCAATCGTGACGCAACCAAGAACGCGATCGACAAGCTCCAGGTGGCCGATCGAACCGCGACCGGCGAGGCCATCTTCACCGCGTTGCAGGCCATCTCCACCGTCGGCGCGGTGATCGGTGGGGGTGACACACCGCCCCCCGCCCACGTTGTGCTGATGTCCGACGGCAAAGAGACCGTGCCGTCCAATCCGGACAACCCGAAGGGCGCGTACACCGCCGCCCGCACCGCGAAGGACCAGGGCGTGCCGATATCGACGGTGTCGTTCGGCACCCCCTACGGCACTGTCGACATGAACGGCCAGCAGACGCCCGTTCCCGTCGACGACGAGATGCTGAAGAAGATCGCCCAGCTGTCGAAGGGGGAGAGCTACACTGCGTCGAACCTCGAGCAACTCAAAGAGGTCTTCACCAACCTTCAGGAGCAGATCGGCTACGAGACCCAGAAGGGCGATGCCGGCACCGGTTGGCTGCGGCTCGGGGCTCTGGTGCTGGCGTTGGCTGCGGTGGCCGCCCTGCTGATCAACCGGCGACTGCCGAACTAAAGCGATTTCTTAGACATGGTCGACACACGTTAAGTTGGCCGCATGACTGACACCACCGAGGGCGAGACTGTCGGCCGAGCGATTGGCGGCCGTCCTCCTTTCGTCTCCCGTTCGGTGCTGGTCACCGGCGGAAACCGTGGTATAGGCCTGGCCATCGCGCAGCGGCTCGCCGCAGACGGTCACAAGGTGGCAGCCACGCATCGTGGGTCGGGGGTGCCCGACGGGTTGTTCGGCGTCGAGTGCGACATCACCGACACCGACGCCGTCGACCGTGCGTTCACCGCGATCGAGGAACACCACGGTCCGGTCGAGGTGTTGGTGGCCAATGCCGGCGTAGCAGCGGACGCGTTCCTCATGCGGATGACGGTGGAGAAGTTCGAGAAGGTCATCGACGCGAACCTCACCGGGGCGTTCCGGGTGGCTCAGCGCGCATCGCGCAGCATGCAGCGCAAGCGGTTCGGCCGGATGATTTTCGTCGGTTCGGTTTCCGGCACATGGGGCGTCGGCAACCAGGCCAACTACGCGGCTTCCAAGGCAGGACTGATCGGAATGGCCCGCTCGATCTCCAGGGAGCTGACCAAGGCCGGGGTCACCGCGAACGTGGTGGCGCCTGGCTACATCGACACCGACATGACCCGCGCGCTGGACGAGCGGATCCAGAAAGGCGCGCTGGAGTTCGTCCCGGCGAAGCGGGTTGGCACCGCCGCAGAGGTGGCAGGGGTGGTGAGCTTCCTTGCGTCCGAGGACGCGAGTTACATCTCCGGTGCGGTGATCCCGGTCGACGGCGGCATGGGTATGGGCCACTGAGTAGTCACCTTCGCAGGATTGCGTAGTCCAACACTCGTTACCTGCCGTCCTCACTGGCATAGCGTCGATTCATCGACCCATGCGGATGTGAGGAACGGCAATGGCACACATCAGTTGCACCATCAAGCAGGTACCGCCTGACAAAGTCGTCGAGTCGGCGTCAAAGGCCGTCGAGCTGAATCCGGCCAACGCGCCCAACACCTCATCGCTACCTCACGGGTTCACGCCGACACCGGAAAGCCTTGCGGTGATGACCCAGAAATACTGGGGTCCGGCAGGCGTTCGGCTCACTGTCGGCTTTCTCGACAACGCGTCGGCCGAGTTGCGGCGCCGCATCATCTCGCACATGAACGCCTGGGGCTCGTGGGCGAACGTCCAGTTCGCCGAGACCAACACCGATCCGCAGGTTCGGATCGCGCGCACCCGCGACGACGGCTACTGGTCGTATCTGGGCACCGATGTGCTGTCCATCCCGGACGATGAGCCGACGATGAACCTCGACAGCTTCACCATGAATACGGCCGACTCGGAGTTCCACCGTGTCGTCAGGCACGAAACCGGACACACTCTCGGCTTCCCGCACGAGCACATGCGCAAGGAGATCATCGACCGGATCGATCGCGAGAAGGCGATAGCGCTGTTCATGCGAACGCAGGGCTGGTCTCGTGAGGAGGTCATCGCTCAGGTGTTGACGCCGTTCGCAGCCTCCGCGCTGAAGGCGACCGCGGCCACCGACGTGAACTCGATCATGTGCTACGACCTCCCGGGCAGCATCATGAAGGACGGCATCGCGGTGCCCGGCGGCAAGGACATCGACAATCTGGACGCCGCGTTCGCCGCGAAGCTCTATCCGGGACCGGTCTCGCCGTCTGCCGTTTGGCCGAATGGCAAGGTCTATCTCTTCAAGGGCAAGACGTATGTCAGCTATGACGTGGCGTCGGACAAGAGCGATCCCGGATTCCCCGCCGATATCGCCGGGCATTGGACCGGATTCCCGGCCTCCTTCAGCGAGGGTGTGGATGCCGGGGTGGTGTGGACCAACGGAAAGGCCTACTTCTTCAAGGGTTCTCAATTCGTCCGCTTCGATCTGCCCGCCGAGCGGGTCGACCCTGGTTATCCCAAGACGATCTCGTCGAAGTGGCCGGGCGTGTTCACCGAAAACATCGACGCCGTGGTGGTCTGGCCGAATGGAAAGGCGTACTTCTTCTCCGGCGATCAATACCTGCGTTACGACATTGCCCGCAATATGGCCGACCCCGGATTCCCCGCCGCCATTGCAGGCAACTGGCCCGGTATGCCGGACGAATTCGCCTCGGGCATCGACGAAGCAGTCGTGTGGAACGACGGAACGGCCTACTTTTTCTCCGGTGACCGATATGTGCGATATGACATCGCCGCCGACCGGGTCGAGTCCGGATATCCGAAGCCCATCACGGGCAACTGGCCCGGAGTCTGGTCGGATGGCGTGGGCCGCTGATGACTGACGGCCAAGCACCCGATCTGCGAACGCCAGTTCACCCGACGCCGGGCGATGCGGAAACACGCCTCGAAGACGGAGTCGCGCTGTGTCTTTCGGGTGGGGGATACCGGGCGATGGTCTTCCACCTCGGCGTGCTGTGGCGGCTCAACGAAACGAAGCTGCTGTCGAAGATCAAACGCTTCTCCTCGGTGTCCGGCGGCTCCATCACAGCCGGAGTGCTGGCCCGTAGGTGGGGAACGCTGACATTCATCAACGGTGTCGCCACCAACTTCGAGGAGGTCGTTGTGCAACCCGTGCGTCAGATGGCAAGCACGACCATCGACCTCGGCGCAGTGTTCTGGGGGTCGGTGCTGCCCGGATCGATCTCCGACCGGGCGGCCAACGCGTATCGCGAGCACCTTTTCGATGACACCACGTTGCAGGACCTGCCCGATGAACCGCGCTTCGTGTTCAATGCCACCAACCTCGAATCCGGGGTGGCCTTCAGGTTCAGCAAGCCCTACATGGGCGACTACCGCGTCGGGCGGATCCTCGATCCGAAGATCGAACTGGCCGTCGCGGTGGCGGCCTCCTCGGCGTTTCCGCCCGTCCTGTCGCCATGCGTAATGGACCTCCGCCGCCAGACGTGGACGGACGACGACGGCAACGACCTCGGCGACAAGCCGGGCTTTCGCGACGAGATCAAACTCACCGACGGCGGCGTATACGACAACATGGGCCTGGAAACCGCGTGGAAGCGGTACAAGACCATATTGGTCAGCGACGCAGGAGGTCACGTCGACGAAGACCCGGACCCGGGCTCGGACTGGCTGCGACAGACCGCGCGAGTGCTCAGTCTCGTCGACAATCAGGTGCGCTCTCTGCGCAAGCGCCAGGTCATCGAATCCTTCCGCGCCGACAAGTCAGGGATGTTCATCGGAATCCGAAGTGACATAGCTGATTTTCCTGTCTCGGTGCTGCCCGCCGACCATGTCAAGACGACCGGGCTGGCGGACTTGGCAACCCGGTTGTCCGCAATGAGCAGGGGAGAGCAAGAACGCCTGATCAATTGGGGCTACATCGTGTGCGACGCCGGCCTGCGCAGCCACGTGGCCAAGGAGGCCGACCTCGACGGCGCCACCCCGTTGCCGTATCCGAACGAGCCGCTGACATGACTCCGTCGAGCGCCCCGAAGTCCGGGCCCGCTGTCGAACGGCCGCGCCGACGACGCCTGCGCACCTACGCATTCGACCCGATGTCCACCCGGCTGTCGGGACAGTTCCTCACGCTCAGTGTGCCCTACGAACTCGGCCTCAAAGAGGGTCCCGAGGGGGAACTGCTGCGCGTCGTCGACTTCGATCCGGTGCGCAAAAGCTGGTATGCCACGGTCGATCTGGACGAGCCGTATGTTCTGGCTCAGGACGGCCTGCAGCCGGCGGAGGGTGACCCGCGCTCACATCAGCAGATCGTCTACGCGGTCGCGTCGAGCGTCATCGAGCGGTTCGAGCGATACCTCGGCAGGCGATTCCGCTGGCGTGGCGACGAGAAGCTGAGTCTCGTTCCGCACGCGTTCGAGGGCCGCAACGCCTATTTCGACCCGACCCGCAAGGCGGTGCTGTTCGGTTACTACCGTGCCGATCTGACGGATCCGGGTGCCAATCTGCCGGGCCAGATGATCTTCACCTGCTTGTCGTCGGACATCATCGCCCACGAGGTCACCCACGCGCTCGTGCACCGGCTGCGGAGGCACTTCTCCGTGGCCACCAACCCAGACGTATTCGCGTGGCATGAAGCCTTCGCCGACCTGATTGCGCTCTTCCAGCATTTCGCATACGAGGATGTCGTCGTGGATGCGATCGCATCGACGTCGGGCAGCATCCAACACGGTGCCGCCCTCTTCGACCTGGCGTCGGAGTTCGGGCAGTCCACCGGACGGGGCGAGGCGTTGCGCCGGGCGATCGATCCCAACATCCCTGCGGGAGTGCTGCGCACACCCGACCGCTACCACTCCGCCACCGAACCTCATGAACGCGGTGCGTGTTTCGTCGGTGCAGTGTTCGACGCGTACCTCGACCGGTATCGCGCTGCAGTCGCCGACCTGCTACGACTGGCCACCAGTGGCGCAGCCGGACTCTCCAGCGGGCGGTTGCATCCCGACCTGGTGGGCCGAGTCGCTGACGAAGCCATCACGACCGCAGATCGGTTCTTGGGCATGGTGGTTCGCGCATTCGACTACTTGCCACCCGTCGACGTCACCTTCGGCGACGTCGTGCAGGCCATCGTCACCTCCGACCGCTCGCTGTACCCGACCGACCGGCTCGGGTTGCGGGGCAACCTCATCGAAGCGCTGCGGCGCCGCGGAATCTACCCGACCCGGGCGATCTCCCTCACTGATGCCGCATTGATCTGGCCCAAACCTGACGGGCCGCTGTCTCTGTGCGACGGCGATCCAGCTGTGCCGCTTGAGGAACTGGTGCTCGAGGCATCCATGAACCTCGACCCGGCCAGCACGCCGGGGGATAAGCCGGAGCGGGTGTTCAGCGCGCTGAGCGTCTGGGCCAAACGGCATGCGGTGGCGATCGGCCTTGAACCCAGCAAGCCGACCCATCTAGAGAGCGTTCACGTCACCTATCGGCAAGCGGACGACTGCCAACCCCGCCCGGAGATCGTCGTCCAGTTCACCCAGCGCCGCGACGACCTGGAGGAGATCGAGCAGCCGCACCTCCCGCCGGATGCGCGCACCCCTCTGCTTGCCGGCACCACGCTAATCGCCCGAGTGGACGGCGAAGTCCAGCACATCATCTCCAAACCTCTTCCGCTGATAGACCCGGCAGCCGACGCAACATCGCACTATGTCGACGAGTACGGGAGGGACCGCCTGGAGAAGATGCGGACCTTCATGGGTGAGGTATCCGACGGAGATCCGCTCGCGGCTTGGACCGACGAGCCCGCCGTACACCGGTTGACCTTCGCCAATCTGCACACGGACGGTCAAGGGGGATGGTGATGGCCGCCGATCACGTCGAAATACGCATGTACAACATGGGTTTCGGAGACGCGTTCCGGGTCACGGTTCGGCGGGGCGACGCGACGTGGCGGATGCTCGTCGACTGCGGTGTGCACGCGCACGGACAGGCGCGGCCGGTAGCGGAATCGGTGAAGAAGATCGTCGACGATCTCGCCGAGGACTGCGGCGGGAAAGCACAACTCGACGTCGTGGTCGGCACACATCATCATCGCGACCACATCGTCGGGTTTGCCGATGATCGGTGGGCCGACGTCCAGGTTGACGAGGTCTGGGTGCCGTTCGTCGAGAACGATGACGACCCCGACGCCATTGGCCTACGCGAAGCGCAGACGCGAACCGCGCAGAAGCTCGCGGGGTTGATCGACGATCGGATACAGCGGTTGGCCGCCAATCAGACCGAGGCGAAGCACACACTCGAGCTGGCGAAGGCGATGGCGGACAACTCACGCGGCAACGCAAGGGCTACCGACCGCCTGCTGGGTCGCAACGGCACGACCTTCGCCAAGCCAGGGCACGACGTGCGTTTCCTTCCCGACAAAGACCCACTCAAGAACAACGTCAAAGCGCGGCGGTGCGGGGTGGTGGCGCACGTCTTCGGTCCTCCTCGAGACCCGGCGATTCTGAGGAAGATGGACCCGCCGAAGACGGCAGGATGGTTGACGCTGAACCTGGACGATGTCGTTGACGCTGCCGATCCCGACGATGTGGACACTCCTGCGCCTGCGGCCAAGAACCCCGAGGACGATAAGGACATCTGGCCGCTGTTCAACCGCACGTACGTCATTGCCGACAAGACGCAGGTGCCCGACCATCTGCAGAAGGCCAAGTCCAACCTCAGGTTGACCACGCTGTCCAACGACGTGGGGCTACTGGCGGCCGCCTCGGTCCTGGAGCAGTCAGTCAACAACACCAGCCTGTTCTTCGTGCTCGAGGTCGGTGGGCTACGGCTGCTATTCCCCGGCGATGCCCAATACGGTGCGTGGGAGCACGTTCGCAGCAATCCAGACGCGATGAAGCTGATCCGTGACGCTGACTTCTACAAGATGGGCCACCACGGATCCCATAACGCGACGCCGATGCGCTTCATCGAGGAACAGTGGCTCAAGCCCGGAGACACCATGGTTCCGTGGGGGCTCGTCGAGCTCTGGAAGGACACCATTCCCTGGCAGAAGCTCATAGATGCCCTCTCAACCAAACATCACCGGGTGATCAAGCCGACCGAGGTGCTGGCCGGTGATGCTTCCCACAGTGAGCTGGTAACAAACGAGTGGTGGTCGCAGCTGACCTTCACGTTGGACGGGTGACCGGCGGTTTCGACCGCGCCGCTGCCACCCCTTCGCACAGGCTTCCAGGCGCCGACCATATCCTCTACAGCTAGCCCACAAAGGAGAAGAAGCGGATATGGCTGGACTGCTCGAAGGCAAACGCATCCTGGTCACGGGGATCATCACCGACTCATCGATCGCGTTCCACATCGCCAAGGTTGCGCAGGAGTCCGGTGCCCAGCTGGTGCTCACCGGTTTCGACCGGATGAAGCTGATTCAGCGCATCGCCGACCGGCTGCCGGAGAAGGCGCCGTTGCTCGAGCTCGATGTTCAGAATCAGGAGCACTTGGACTCATTGGCCGATCGCGTCACCGAGGTGATCGGCGAGGGCAACAAGCTCGATGGCGTCGTGCACTCCATCGGCTTCATGCCGCAGACGGGGATGGGCATCAGCCCGTTCTTCGATGCGTCGTACGAGGACGTCGCCAAGGGCATTCACATCTCGGCGTACTCGTACGCGTCGTTGGCCAAGGCCACGCTGCCGGTTCTGAACCGGGGAGGCTCGATCGTCGGTATGGACTTCGACCCGACTCGCGCCATGCCCGCCTACAACTGGATGACGGTCGCCAAGAGCGCGTTGGAATCGGTGAACCGATTCGTGGCCCGGGAGGCCGGCCCTATGGGTGTGCGGTCGAATCTCGTTGCCGCCGGGCCGATTCGTACACTGGCCATGAGCGCGATCGTGGGTGGCGCACTCGGTGCCGATGCCGGCGATCAGATCCGCCTTCTCGAGGAGGGCTGGGACCAGCGGGCACCCGTCGGCTGGGACATGAAGGATCCCACGCCGGTAGCCAAGACCGTGTGCGCCCTGCTGTCGGACTGGTTGCCCGCCACCACCGGCACCGTCGTCTACGCCGACGGCGGCGCCCACACTCAGTTGCTCTAGATGGATTTCGACGGCGTCCTGCTGCTGTCCTTCGGTGGCCCGGAGGCGCCCGAGCATGTGATGCCGTTCCTGGAGAACGTCACTCGCGGCAGGGGCATCCCCAGGGAGCGGCTCGCCGCGGTCGCCGAGCACTATCTGCATTTCGGTGGTGTCTCGCCGATCAACGGCATCAACCGCGCGCTGATCGCCCAGTTGGAGTCCGAACTGGCCGATCGCGGGCGTGATCTGCCGGTGTACTTCGGCAACCGCAACTGGGACCCGTACATCGAGGATGCGGTTGTTGCCATGCGCAACAACGGTATTCAACGTGCGGCGGTGTTCACCACGTCAGCCTGGGGTGGGTACTCCAGTTGCACGCAGTACAACGAGGACCTCGCCCGCGGTCGCTCGGCGGCCGGTGACCGCGCGCCCGAACTCGTGAAACTTCGCCAGTACTTCGACCATCCGCTGTTTGTCCAGATGTTCGCCGATGCGATTGGCGACGCGGTGCTGACCCTGCCCCCAGAGCTCCGCGACGAAGCCCGGCTTATCTTCACCGCGCACTCCATTCCGCTGGCGGCCCGGTCCCGATGTGGCACAGATCTTTACGCCCGCCAGGTTGCCTATGCATCCCGGCTCGTCGCGACAGAGGCGGGATTCGCCGATTACGACCAGGTGTGGCAGTCGCGGTCAGGGCCGCCTCAGGTGCCGTGGCTGGAACCCGATGCGGCCGACCATCTGTCGGGCCTCGCCGACGCGGGCACCAGGGCCGTCGTCGTCTGTCCGATCGGCTTCGTCGCCGATCACATAGAGGTGGTGTGGGATCTGGACAACGAATTGCGCGCACTGGCGGCCGACCGGGGCGTCGCGTTCGCCAGGGCTGCCACCCCCAATGCCGACCGGCGGTTCGCTCGGCTGGCCGTCGATCTGATCGACGAGCTTCGCGATGGCCGCGACCCGTCCCGTTTCGTGAGCGCCCAAGACGTGCAAGTGCCTCCGCTGCAGGGGTTTTCGATCAATGGGGCGCTGTGCACGCCCGAGTGCGGGAAGACTTAGCGCCAGGCAGACGCCAGGATGGCGCTGATCGCCGCCAGCCGGGCCGAGCGCACGACCGCGGACAAGGGACGCAGCGCCTCGTTCGCGATCTGCGCCTCCGATGAGCTCTGCAGGCCGATCGGCATCAAACCCGAACTGACCGTGACGATTGCGTCAATGTGCGCGGCGTTCTCCAGCACCCGCAGCGCGCGCGACGGCGCGTGGTCGGGCGCCCGGTGCTGACCTGAAGACTCCATCACCTGCTCGACGAGCTTGCGCGGGTCGGCCACGTCGAGGCCGCCCGCTTCGGCGCGCAGGGCTCCGAGCGCGTCGGCTGCCGATCGAACCGCCGAACGCAGCGCGAATTCGGCGTCGCCGAGGTCGACGTGCTCGGCGATCGGCACCTGTGGCAGCGAGTACACCGTCCAGCTGAGACCGGCCACCTCGGCTTCCTCGGATTCGTCGTAGCCGTCGGAGTCGTCGTACTCGAAGTCGGGGACCAGGCCGACCGCCGGTGACGTGGGTCCGCCGTTGATGATGATCGCCTCGCCGACGGTGACCGCGTCGCGCTGGAATTGGGTCCCCGGAGGCAGGCCGCGGACGTCGCCCGGCACCGGCAGCACCACTGAGATGGCGGGTGCGCCGACGGGAACGCCCGCCGCGGTACGCAGGGTCTGCAGCAGCGACATGGTCCCGAAATGGTTCACATCCGGCCAGGGCAGACCGGTCGTACCGGCCGCAACGGCATCATAGGCGGTCACCGAATGCCTTGGCGCCCATTGAGATAACGCATCGAGGACGTCATCGGGCGCAGCGGCGCCCGCGAGCCAGGCATTGGCCCACACCGACAGCGAGACACTAGGGCACCACATGATGCTCGCAGTGTAATAGTTCGCCGCTCGTCGGGCGGATCACGCGCTAGGCTTTCAGCATGCCTGTTGCGCTGATCTGGCTAATCGCCGCGCTGGCCCTTGCCGGGGCCGAGGCGCTCACCGGCGACCTGTTCCTGCTGATGCTCGGCGGCGGTGCACTGGCGGCAGCCGGGTCGAGCCTTGTCTTCGACGATCTGTGGGTGCACGGCGCGGTCTTCGCGGTGGTATCGGTGCTGCTGCTGGTGTTGGTCCGCCCGGCCCTACGCCGCCACTTCATGTCGGGTACAGGTCTGCTGGAGCCGGCCAAGGCCCTGGAAGGCAAGAGTGCGCTGGTGCTCGACCGCGTCGGACGTCATGAAGGGCAAGTGAAACTCGACGGTGAAGTCTGGACGGCGCGGCCCTTCAACGACGACGATGTCTACGAACAGGGCGACCACGTGACCGTCATGCACATCGACGGCGCTACGGCGGTCGTCCACAAGGTCGTCTAGAGAAGCCTGGACAACT
>NZ_JAVHWK010000186.1:0-5724 GCF_032159775.1 Mycobacterium sp. | reverse complement strand
AGTCGGCGGAGGGTGTCACGCGCGTAGACCCGCTGGCCTCCGGCGACGACATGACGATCCTTCATGCGGTGCTCTCAAGCGACGACTTCTCGAACGAGGCGCGAGACTCGATCGCCGCATTGCGCGCCATCCCGCCGCCACCGAAGACGTCCGTTCTCATCGGTGGAGAGAACGCGGTACGTGCCGACAGCAACACCGCTGTCCTCGACGGTCTTCCCTTCATGCTCTCGATCATGATCATCGCCACCCTGGTGCTGATGCTGATCGCGTTCCGGTCCGTTGTGCTGCCGATCAAAGCGGTGGTCATGGCTGCCCTCAGCCTGACTGCCACCCTGGGGGTGCTCACCTGGATTTTCGTCGACGGTCACGGCGCCGGCCTTCTTGGTGTCGAGCCGCGTCCGCTGCCGGCCGCGGCGATCGTCATGGTCATCGCGGTGATTTTCGGCCTGTCGACCGACTATGAAGTGTTCCTCGTGGCCCGGATGGTCGAGACGCACGAAACGGGGGCGAACACGGTTGAGTCCGTGCGAGAAGGTTTGGCATCCACGGGACGCGTGATCACCGCGGCAGCCTCCCTTCTCGTCATCGTCACCGGGGCGGCGGGCCTGTCGCAGGTTGCCCTGATGAAGATTGCTGGAGTCGGTATGGCGTTCGCCATCATCCTCGACGCGACGATCGTGCGGATGCTTCTCGTGCCCGCTCTGGTCACACTGATGGGTCCGGTGAACTGGTGGATTCCCCGGTTCGCGCGGCGCCACCGGGAGAACCCTGCGCCGACCGATTTCGAGGTCGTTGAGACGCCCGCAACAGTGTTGGAACAGTAAGAACGTCACCGCGAATTCTCAGCGAATTCTGAGCACCGGCGTGATCAAACCGAGAAGTGCCTGTGATAAGTGCTGTCCCTACACAGCAAATTCCAATCGGGGGATATAGAAAGTGCCGCGAAAAATCTTTTTTTGGCGTGTCGATTCCCCTGTAAAGCCGAGGAGGTAGCTGTACGGTGCAGATACCGGTTTGACATCGGCGTCAGTTGTGAGTGCGCCCTAGTGGGTGTTCTTCCGTGCTGCAAGTTTAAGTTAACTCAGCTAACAGGGGAGCCGAGTGTGACATTTGTAGAAGAAACCGACACGGTTATCGCTCCGTTTCCGTCGCGGCCGCGACGGAAACGCGCATACATCGGGGCCCAGGCGCCCGTCGAGACCATCCTCTACGGCGAGGACGATCCGTATCGCTGGGACGAGGCGAGAACTCAGATGTTCCAGTCCCTGGTCTTCGCCGAAGCATTCCGTTACCACTACACCAACTGTGTCTCGTATCAGCGGTACTGCAAGCTCGAGGGAGTTAGCCCGGACACCCTGACGATGCCGGAGGACATCGTCCGGATCCCCGTGATCCCGGCGTCGATGTTCAAAGAGCGGGCCATCCGCAGCGTGGCCGACGACGCCGTCGCCAAGGTGTGTCGCAGCAGCGGCACGCAGGGCGTCATCAGCAGGGTCAGTCGCGACAACACCAGCATGGAACGATTCGTCGGCTCCATCAGGCTGTCCGCCGAGCAGCTGCTTGATCTGCGGGTGCGGGCCCAGGTGTTCAACCTGGGCCCCGACACCGACGCGGCAGGCGACGTCTGGTTCCCCTACGTCATGAGTCTGATCAGCCTGCTGCGACCGGCCAACCACTACGTCGTCGACGGCGTCTTCGACCCGCGCAAGGTGGTCGACGACCTGATGGCGTTGGACGAGGAGATCCAGCCGATCATCGTCGGGCCGCCCATCTTCGTCGTGTACCTGCTGCAATACCTGGCCGATCAAGGCATCACCTTGGATCTGGGCGCGCGCCGCGGTCTGCTGGTCACCGGAGGTGGCTGGAAGACGCACACCGATGAATCGGTCGACAGCACCGAGTTCCGGGCCTGGTGCACAAGACAACTCGGACTCGACGGTGTCGGCGTTCGGGATGCCTACAACATGGTCGAACTCAACACGGTGATCTTCGAGTGCGAGGCTGCGCACAAGCACATTCCGCCATGGCTCGTCGTCAAGGCCCTCGACTCGGATACCCAGGAGCCGGTGCCGGCAGGCGAGATGGGGGTGCTCGCCTACTGGGACGCGTTGCCGACTGGTTACCCCGGCTTCGTCATCTCCGACGATTTCGGTGCGGTCGACCCCGGGCGGTGTGATTGCGGCCGCGCGGGACCGACGATGAGTTTCACGCGGCGAGTGACCGCAGCCGATGACCGTGGCTGCGCGCGCGCCATGGATGCCGAGACGGAAGTTGCAGAGGAGGACCTGTCATGACCACCTTTCAATTGGGCACGATGTTCGAGACGCAGAACTCGGCTGGCCGCTCGATTCGTTGTCTGCTGGAAGGGCCGGACTCGGGCGGCCAGGACGCACCTCTGGTCGTCGTCGCTCCCAGTTACGCGCTGTCGATGCGCCACTTCGGCCCGTTGTCACTCTTCCTGACACTCAACGGGTTTCGCTCTCTGCGTTTCGACTACACGGACCACGTGGGCGCCAGCGAGGGGGATGTCTACGACTACAAGTTGTCCACCGCTGCCGATGACCTCCGTGCGGTCATGGGATCACTGGCGGGTTGGGGCGTGACAGGTCCGGTCGGCGTCATCAGCGTCAGCATGGGCGCGAGGATCGCGTTCCGTGCGCTGCAGGGAAGGTCCGACATCGCCACACTGGTGTCGTTGGTGGGTGTGGTGAATTTGCAGGACACACTGAACTGTGTGGTCGGCGAGGACGTCGTCGCCGAAGGCCTGTCGGGCCGCGAACCGCATGCCCGAGAGGTGCTCGGATATCACGTCGGCGGCCAGATCGTCATGGACGCGATCGAACACAATTTGCACTCACTCGAGTCGACGAAACTCGATGTGTCGCAATGCCGTTTCCCCATCACCCATGTGTACGCCGAAGACGACAAGTGGACGAACTTGGAGGAGGTCGAGTCGGTCTTCGATGAGGACTCCGACACTGCGCCGCGCCAGGTCTTCATCCTGCCCGAGGCGACCCACAAGCTCGAGTACAACCCCGTCGCCGCAAGGACCGCGTTCTCAGTGGCAACGGCGGCTGTAGCGCGGGAACTCACAGGCGTCGAAATGGCTCTAGACCAAGTCATTTCGCCTTCGTTCAACGACGTAGTTGAAAAACACCGACAAGAGAAATCACTAGATGGAGAGGTAAACCAATGACAGATCAACTCGAACGGACCGTCACCCAGGAGGGTTTCACGATCCGTGACGAAGGGTCGAAAAAGATCCTGGAGTTGCCGATCGTGGTCTGCGGGGAAGTCAAACTGCCGACCTCCGAGAACACCATCTCCTTGAGCTACGGCGACGACATGGAGGTTCGCATCCCGCGGCTGGACGCCGCCGATGTCGCGCGGATCCGGGAGGCCGACAACCGCGACATCGCCGCATTGTCTATCGACGATGTCGCGATCTTCTTGAACGACCTGTGCAAGAAGTGGATTGACGAAGACTACGAGTTCCGCCAGCTGGTGACCGAGACGATCAAAGAGACCGCCGGATACGTCGGTCCGAGCATCTACTACGACCTCGGACTACTGTCCACCGCGCTGCGTCGCATCAAGGTCTACGACATGCTCGAGAGCGAGATCGGTGATCCGTACCTGCTCGACGAGTGGTTGCCGCGCAAGACTGTGTACTTGCACGCTGAGCCGCGCGGCAAAGTCACCCACATCATGGTCGGCAACATCCCGATGGCCGGGCTCTTCTCGATCGTTCGCAGCGTGATGACGAAGAACATGACCATCGCCAAGCTGCCCAAGCGGGACGCAGTCACCAGCCTGTTGTTCGCGCTCAGTTTCATCGCCAACGCGCCTGATCACCCGATCACGAAGTCGTTGACCGTCGCCTACTGGGAACCGGGCTCGACGATCGAAGACGAGATCCTGGACATGTCGGATGTGGTGTGCGCTTGGGGCCACGAGACATCGATCGAGCCCATCAAGCGCCGGATCCGCTACGGGACCGAGTTCGTCGAATTCGGACCGAAGCGCAGCCTGCACCTGGTCGGCAAGGACTCCGAAGATCTCGACTACGTCGCGATGAAAGCCTCCTACGACATCAGCATCTACGACCAGGTGGCCTGCTTCAGCCCGCAGGAGACCTTCTGTGAGGCCGACACGTCGGATTATGTCGCGGCGCTGGGCAGATGGTTGGACATCAACCTGAAGCGGATGCCGAAGTCGCCTGTGACAACCGACGAGAAAGCCGCGGTCGCGCGCACTCGGCGGGAGTCCGCGTTCCGTGGCTGGGAGGTCATCACACCGGAGGGCGGCGGCACGGACTGGACCATCATCGTCACCGATGGGCCCTGCCGTATCGCGTCGCATCCATTGAGTCGCACCATGTTCGTCCATCCGGTGAAGAATCTGAACGAGGCGTTGCCGTTCACCGACAAGCACACTCAGACGATCGCCATCCATCCGCCGGAGCGTGCGATGGAACTCGCCGACGAGCTGGCGTTCCGCGGTATCGCCCGCATCACCGAGGTAGGACGAGCTGGCCGGCCTCGACCGGGCTTCGCTCACGACGGCATGTTCCCGCTGGCGCGCCTGGTGCGCTGGGTGACCATCGAACGTGGCGTCAAGTTCAAGTACAAGTTCTGGGGCATCCCTGTCGAAGAGGACGACCGACTGTTCTACGGCCGCGGCGATGACAACGAGAACCCGGACCCGATGGAGGTCTGGAAGGTGTACGAGGAAATGAATCTCAAGTAGTGCCATGACGATTGACACCGAAGCACCGCCGAACCCGGTACCTCGTGTACCGGGGGAGGCGGTGCTCTCTCAAGGAGCGGCAGGAATCGGCCTGGCATCTCTCAGCCAGAGTGGCGTCGTGCTGGATGTCTGGTATCCGGAACCGGAACTCGGTCAGTTCTCGGACAGCGGCGTCGAGTGGCTGGAGGCCGGCACCGTCCCCGATCGGCTACGGCCGCTGATCGGGACGAACTCGGTCTGCGAGGTCAACGTGACAGGCGTTCGTACCACGATCGCAGATCTGTCGCTGCCACCTCGTGATGCCTACGACGCTTACCTGCGGCTACACCTGTTGTCGCACCGCATGATTCGACCTCACCATGCCAACTTCGACGGTGTCGAAGATCTGCTCGCCGATGTGGTGTGGACGAACCACGGCCCAGTACCGGCCGACGATTTCTCCAGTCTGCATCGACGATTGCGTGCGTTCGGGCCATTCACGGTGCACGGGGTCGGCAAGCTCCCGCGGATGGTCGACTACGTGATCCCGTCCGGCGTGCGGATTGCCGACGGTGCGCGTGTGCAGCTCGGCGCGCACCTCGCGCCGGGGACCACGGTGATGGCGGAGGGCTTCGTCGACTACGACGCAGGCACTTTGGGCGGAGCAATCATCGAAGGCCAGATCACCGCTGGTTGCGTCATCGGCGACGGCTCCGATGTCGGAGGCGGCACAGGAAGCGCCGTGATCACAATCGGCAAGAGGTGCCTTGTCGGGGCGAACGCCGAGTTGGAGATCTCGCTCGGTGACGACTGCGTGGTCGAAACCGGACTGCATGTTGCAGCCGACACGATCGTGTTGCGAGCAGACGGCTCGGCGGTTCCCGCAAGCACCGTGGCCGGCGCGGACCACCTCCACCTGCGGCGCAATTCCGTGACTGGAGCCGTCGAAGCGCTGCCTTGGCACGGCAAGGGCGTCGACCTCAACGCCGAATTGCT
>NZ_JAVHWK010000158.1:0-2735 GCF_032159775.1 Mycobacterium sp. | reverse complement strand
AGCTGGGGTACCTCCCAGCTCGCGGCACCGCGGGTCAGGCCTGCTTGAGCGCTTCGATCTCGAGGGTGATGGCGACCTTGTCGCCCACGACGGCGCCGCCGGACTCCAGCGGCATGTCGATGTCGATACCGAAGTCCTTGCGGTTGAGCACGACCGATGCGGTGAAGCCGGCAACCTCGCCATGGCCCATGCCGGGGTTGGTCCCGTTGAACTCGAGGTCAAGGCTGACCGGCTTGGTGATGCCCTTGAGTGTGAATTCGCCGTCGAGGACGTACTTGTCTCCGCTCTGACGTACAGCGGTCGAAGCGAACGTCGCCGTCGGATAGTTCTCGGTATCGAAGTACTCGGCGGACTTCAAGTGGGCGTCGCGCTGCTCGTTGCTGGTGTCGATGGAGTCGATTGCGATCTCGGCAGTCACGGAAGGGCTGCCGTCCTCGCCGACAACGACCGCACCGGAGAACGTGTTGAAATGCCCTCGCACCTTGCTCACCAGCAAGTGGCGCACGGAGAACGCGATGGATGAGTGAATCGCGTCTATTGCCCAAGTGCCCGCCTTCGGCTGGGTGGTCACGGTGGCAGCGGTCATGTGAGTCTCCTCGAGGTTTGGCGTCGGCCTCTCCGACACCCACAGGAGTAAGCGGACCCTAGTCCGCTTCTATTCCCCACCGCCCCAGACTGCTCGTGCGCCCGCGTCGCCGATGAGCACGACGCCGACGGTTGCCCACCCGCCAACCACGATCGCGAGCACGGCTGCGATCACCGCGAAAACCCGCTTGGGCTCCGACGATCTTGACTCGATCCGGTGCTGAACCGCCTGAACGACGGCGACCACCAGCAGTCCGATCGCGAAGTAGATCGCCCATTCGGCGCGTTGCTCGTGCGTTTCCAGGATTGCGGAGTGTGCGGGCGACTGGTTGTAGAGCCACTCACCGGCAGACACGGTCAGCGGCGTCAGCACCATGACCCCCACAGCAAGCGCGAGGTTCAGCCATACGAGTCGGCGCCGCGCGGCTGGCCAGAGGCCGCAGATTATTTCGAGACCGGCGAGCAGCGGTGCGAGCACCACGATCGTGTGGTTGAGCAGGGCATGGGCCGGTAGGCCGAATAACGTCGTCAAGGCGCTCCTGTGCTGGGGATGGCGTCAATTCACTTCCGTTATACGTTGCGAGCCTGACACCTGGTTCACCGTCGCGCACAGATTCCCGTCGGCCAGCCGCGATTCGGTCAGGCGGCGATCGGCGCGTACGTCGTGGAGCGCTGACGGGCGGGTCGGCCGATACCCTCGGCGATCGCCGTCAGCTCCTCGACGGACTTGGCCGAGCCGAATTCCGAGCCGGCCATTCGGGAGATGGTCTCCTCCATCAACGTGCCGCCGAGGTCGTTGGCGCCGCCGTTGAGCATCACCTGTGTGCGCTCCACGCCGAGCTTCACCCAGCTTGTCTGGATATGAGAGATTCTGCCGTGCAGCATGATTCGGGCCAGCGCATGCACTGCGCGGTTGTCGCGATGCGTCGGGCCAGGGCGCGCGCCGCCCGCCAGATACAGCGGCGAGGACTGATGCACGAACGGCAGCGGGACGAATTCCGTGAAACCGCCGGTCCCGTCCTGAATGTCGCGCAGTACGCGCAGATGCCCGACCCAGTGCTTAGGCGTGTCGACATGGCCGTACATCATCGTCGAACTCGACCGCAGACCGACTTCGTGGGCAGTGGTGACGACCTCGATCCACATCGACGTGGGCAACTTGCCCTTCGTCAAGACCCACCGGACCTCGTCGTCGAGGATCTCGGCGGCGGTGCCGGGGATGGTGTCGAGTCCGGCTTCACGCAGGCTGATCAACCACTCGCGGATGGACAGACCGCTCTTGGTGACGCCGTTGGAGATTTCCATCGGCGAGAACGCGTGCACGTGCATCGACGGCACCCTGTGCTTCACCGCGCGCACCAGGTCGGCGTAGCCCGTGACCGGCAGCTCGGGGTCGATACCGCCCTGCATGCAGACCTCTGTCGCACCCGCGACATGGGCCTCCCAGGCGCGGTCGGCCACCTCTGACGAGGACAGCGAGTAGGCGTCGGCGTCGCCTTTGCGTTGGGCGAACGCGCAGAACCGGCAGCCGGTGTAGCAGATGTTGGTGAAGTTGATGTTGCGGTTCACGACGAATGTGACGTCCTCGCCGACCGTGTCGCGGCGCAGCGAATCTGCCAGCGCAGCAACGGCTTCCAACGCCGGCCCGTCAGCGGTGGCCAGCGCAAGATACTCGTCGTCGGTGCAGTTGGCTGGGTCGCGCTCGGCCGACCGGAGGGCTGCGGCGACGTCGGTGTCGAGCCGCTCGGGGACGCGGGCCGCCAACTCCCCCACCTTCTCGCGGATGGACTCCCAATCACCGAAGGCGGAGTCCAGATCGCTGCGGGTGGTGGTCAGCCGGCCCTCGGAATCGATCGCCTCATGCAGATCGATGCGGCCCAGCGACTCGGACGCTTCGTCGGGTTCCTGCCACGGGCGACCAACCGGGTTGACGTCTTTCGCATACCCGGTGTCGGGATCGGCCAGGGCGGCGACATGACCCTGCACGCGCGGATCGATCCACGCGGCGCCGGCCTGAACATAAGGCGGCTGGGCGGTCAACCGCTGCACGAGGTCGTAACCCGCCTCTGCGGTGACTGCGGCGAGTTCGTCCAACGCCGGCCACGGCCGTTCGGGGTTGACGTGATCCGGCGTCAGCGGCGATACGCCGC